>CAKSGV010000006.1 GCA_934454845.1 uncultured Eubacteriales bacterium
GTATAGCGCTCGTTCACGCCCTCAAAGAATTTCTTGCCGTGCTCGATATACTTCGGGTGCGTATAGATCTGATACATCAGCCGGTATTTTTTTCCGTGCTTTTTTGCGGTCCAATAAGGCACCTCCTTCACAAACCGGACGACATCCTTCGGGTCGGTGGGCGCCATCTCCATAAAGTCGTCCTCGACCTTTTCCATGCAGTATGCGGTCGACTCAATAATCAATTCGTCCACACTGTTAAAGTAGGAATACAAATTCCCCGTTGTACAGCCGCAGGCTGCCGCCAAAGCCTTGATGCCCGTACCCGTCAGCCCGTTTTCGGCATAGCATTCAAAGCATTTTTCCATCATTTCGCGCTTGCGTGCGTTGTGCTGTTCCTCTGTTGCTCTCATATACGCCACTTCCTTCTTGCTAACTAACTAATCAGTTAAATATAGTATAACATAGATTTGTGTCGAATTCAAGAACTGTTCGAGAAAAGATGTGAAAAAAGCGGGGCAGCCGCAAACCAATCGACTGTCCCACCGTCCGTTATTTCACGGAGCGATTTTTCTTTTTGCCTATAACCGAAGTGCCGGAACGGCACCACAGGATAAATGCACGATTCCTTTTTTATCAAGAGCTCCCTATTGCTTTTATTTGTTGACAGCATCCTTTAGAATCTTTCTTGCTTGCGCCGGCTTCTTTTGCAACATCAGCAACAAAAATCATTCGTTGATTTAATTTATCACACCGAATCGTGAAAAATCTACCAATACAACAACACGGCGATATGATGTATACCGCCGTGTTGTACCTTTTTTACTTGCCAAAGCAAGAGCCGTATTTTATCTTAAAAGCACATCAAGTTAAGAAGCAACATCGCACCCTTTTCCAGCAGCAGTACTTTTCCTCCCCCTTCTTCGACTTGTGTAAAATTTCAACGCTTCAACCACAAACTCTTCAACCTGATCGTTCTGTAGCTCTTTGGGAATGTATGTGGATAATCGCTCATAAGAAAAACTGTATTTAGGCTTTTGATTTGGTTTTTCTTCATTCATAATTGCTTTGACCAAATCATAATTGAGTTTTCCCTGCTCAAAAGCCTTGCGCATACGGATTGTTTGGGCATGAGACGGAAAAGCAGCCGTTTCATCAATCTGATCGACAACATCCCTTTGTGCTTCTTCATCAAGGTATGATAGTTCCACTGCGGGACACAGTTTGATTTTTTCCAGATCAACAAATTCCAACAGTTCCGAAACTAGGCTCGTCAATCGAATATATCTGCGAATTTGATCCTGGCTTTGTCCTTCCTGCTCAGCAAGGATCTGCCGTGATGTCTTCCTTGTCAACTTCTGTGCAACTTGCGCAGAAGTTAAATCAGAACGCTTTCCCTGCCTTTTCATAGCCTCAAGTTTCATTTTGTAGGCGAAGGCGCGTTCGCTTGGAAGGACCTTTGTTCGTTGACAGTTGCTGTCGACCATCATAATAATCGCTTCGTCATCGCTTGCTTCTACAATGTGGCAGGCTATTTCGTCATGCCCTAAAAGCTCACAGGCATGTTTCCTGCGATGCCCGGAAATCAACTCAAACCGATCAGCTTTTTTTCGTACAATAACCGGCGAAATCAAACCGTTTCTCCGGATACTTTCAGTCAGGTCCGACATTTCGTCATCATCGAAAACATAGAACGGGTGATTCGGAAAACCATCAATCAAATTAATACTGATTTTTCTGATATCGGTTTCCAAGGGGGGCAGTCTGTCCTTTTTTCAATTTTTCGCTCATAAATAGCACCTTCCGTTTCGTTTTTCAGATAAAAGAAGTGCGTCTTCTCTTACCTTCTTAGAATTCGTAAGAAAAGACGCTTCCTTTACCTCTGTGGGCACGATTTAAAGCAGTCTCGACGGTTCAAGTCCTGTTATACCGAGAAAACCACAAATTGTTTGCCCTGAAAAGTGAATTTAGAAAGATGAGCAAAAAACACTGAAACCCCTTGAAAATCAAGGGGTTTCAAAGTGTGTTCCACATCGTGGAGTAATGATGGAGCTGCTAACCGGAATTGAACCGGTGACCTCGTCCTTACCAAGGACGCGCTCTACCATCTGAGCCATAGCAGCATATCGCTTATTGCGACTAAATTATTATATTATAATAACACAAAAATGTCAAGAATTATTTTAAAAAGGCTGAGATTATCTCAGCCTTTAAATATTTTAATTAAGCTTTAATTCAATGCTTTTTTTATCGGCACCAAAAGCTCTGTATTTTACCTCGGCAAGGTCAAACATTCTTTTTGAAGCCTTAACGCCGTCAGTATCGGCATATTTATCGCTTAAATACACCACTTCTTTTATCCCCGACTGGATTATTGCTTTTGCACATTCATTGCACGGAAAAAGAGTTGTATAAACGATGCTTCCTGCGACCGAGCCTGTGTGACAGTTTAAAATCGCGTTTAATTCGGCATGGCAAACATAGAGATATTTTGATTTAAGACCTTCTGACTTGCCCCAGAAGTATTCTTCGTCATTATCGTTATGACTGCAAAAAGGCATCCCGTTATACCCGACCGACAAAATTCGGTGGTTTTTATCCACAATACACGCTCCGACCTGCGTTGAAGGGTCCTTACTTCTTAAAGAGGATAAAACCGCAATACCCATAAAATACTCATCCCAGGAAAGATAATCTTCTCTTTTCACAAGCTTCTGCCTCCTTAAATTGCCTGATCATTTTCTTTATAAATAAACAGTGCTGTGAGCACCATTACAAGCGGGAAAATCATACTTGTTAAAAATCCCGCGTTAAGTCCATTAGAATTTGCAACAAGACCTAATATCCAAGGTCCTATAGAGCAGCCGATATCTCCGCTGAGAGCGAATATACCAAACATCAAAGTTCCTCCGCCGACAAACCTTTTTGCCGCCATGGAATAAGTACCGGGCCACGAAAAGCTTACCGAAAAACCGCAAAGCGCACAGGCAAGCAATGCGAGAGCGGGAACATTTACAAGACCGACTACAAGATAGCATACACAGCAAATAATGTTATTTATAACTAGGACTTTTTTCGGCGAGTATTTTCCTGCAAAAATTCCGAATACGACTCTGCCTATTCCCATTGCGATCGCAAAAGCGCAGGGGCCCATTATATCCCCTACCACTTTACTGACGCCAAGTCCTTTTTGAGCAAACATTGATGCCCACTGCGACATAGCAAGCTCGCTGGCACCCGCGCAAAGCATAAACATAACAAAACAAAAGAAATCCTTAGATAATATCATTTCCTTAGCTGTTACTTTTTTCTCATTTTCTTCGGGCTCAACTACGGGAACTTTAGAAAAAACAAAAAGATTAAAAAGCGGAACTGCCGCCCATATAAGAGGAATAATATCCCAATTAGCCGCTTTAAAGAAAGCAAGTAACGCAGTTGTTGCAATCACCGTGAAAGCCTGGCCCCAGCAATAAAAGGAATGAAGAAAAGCCATATTTGCAGCCTTATTATCGCTCGGCAAAAGCTCTATCATAGGGCTGATAACGACCTCTATAACTCCGCTCCCGCTTGCATAGAAAATAAGGCTTATAATGATTCCGAGATAGCTGTTGCCGATCATACCGGGTAAAATGCTCAGCAGGCAAAGACCTGTCGTCGCCATTAAATGAGAAATAAGCGCAGTGTTTTTATAGCCTATTTTTTTAACGATTGATGGAGTCAGCATATCCACGATAAGCTGAACAAAGAAGTTGATGAAAACAAGTCTGCCGAGTTTTTCATAATTTAATTTATATTCATTCTGCAAAACAACAAAAAGAATAGGAAGAAAATTATTTACAATAGCCTGAACGACACAACCTATATAACAAGCAATTTTAGTACTTTTATAACTTTTAAACATTTTTTACCTCAAAAAAATACACGGAAATCAGAACAGATTTCCGTGTTAATTTAAAATAAAGAAATATCAAATAGCTCTTGTTACCTTACCGGAACGCAGGCAGCGGGTGCAAGCGTTGATACGACGGGGCGCACCGTTAACTATTGCCTTTACTTTTTTAACATTCGGCTTCCAAGTTCTGTTAGAGCGCCTGTGTGAGTGAGAAACCTTTATACCGAAAGCAATTTCTTTATTGCAAATATCACATTTTGCCATATTCATAACCTCCTTTAAAAGCGGTTTTATAATTAAACCTAACTATACAACAGTACTATAATAACAGAAAACAGCTTAAAATGCAAGCATTTTTTTATGTTTTTTGAAATTTTTATATTTCCGATCTTTTTGGTCTTGTCATAAGACTTTCTACGACCGTTTTGATATCAGCGTTTTCATAAAGTACAGAATAACATTCTTCCACTATCGGCATTTCGATTTTATTTTTCTTTGCAAGCTGATGAGCCATTAAAGCGGCATAGTAACCCTCTACTGTACCGACGGTTTTTAAAGCCTCTCTGACGCTCATGCCTTTTCCGACCAGAATCCCGAACCTATTATTCCTGCTGTGCATAGAAGTGCAGGTTACAACAAGGTCGCCTATTCCGGTGAGTCCGGAAAAAGTGGAAGCTTTGGCGCCCATTGCGACCCCGAGTCTTGACATTTCCGCAAGACCTCTAGTGATCAGTGCAGCTCTTGTATTATCGCCATAGCCTAATCCGGCGCACATTCCCGAGCATATTGCAATAACATTTTTGAGCGCTCCGCCAAGCTCCACCCCTATCACATCATCAGATGTATAAACTCTGAAAAACTTATTAGAAAGCTGATCCTGAACGACCTCTGCGGCAGAGGCGCACTCCGAAGCCGCAACGATAGAAGTAGGCATTTTTCTCGCAACCTCTTCTGCGTGTGAGGGACCGGAAAGAATAACAATATCCGCCTCTGGCAATTCTTCCGAAATCACCTGAGAAAGTCTTTTAAGACTTCCTTTTTCAAGACCTTTTGATACACTTACGATTATTCCGCTTTTTTTATGCTCTTTAAGCGAGCAGGCAACCGAATGCACGGCAGTTGACGGAACAGCGATAATAGTTATAAGCGCGTCTGCAACGCAATTTAAATCTGAAGTTATATTTATTTCATTCGGAATGATTATACCGTTTAAAAGCTTGTCATTAGTACGCTTGGTTTTAAGCATTTCGACTTCTTCTTCAAAAGGCGACCACAAAGTAACGGTGTGACCGTTTTCAAAAGCATTGATAGCAAGAGCTATTCCCCAACCGCCGGAACCTAAAACAACTATTTTAGACATAATCACTTTCTCCTGACTTTAATTTGTTTTTCCTCGCCTGAAATTATTCTTTTTATATTAGGAATATGTTTAATAATAATTATAATTCCCATACAGATACTGGGGAGCGCCTGCGGAATAACAGCCGCATTAAGATCAAGCGGATTTTCGAAAATACCGATAGGGCTGTTATTAAATATCAACGAAAGCGATATTACTACCACTGTGGCGACAAGAGAACCTATAGAAACAGTTTTAGATAAAAGCGTAATGAGAGCGAAAACAATCAAACCTATTATGATCGCTTTAGGGCAGCAGACTGCATAAATTCCAACGCTTACCGCAACTCCTTTTCCGCCTCTGAACTGATAAAACAGCGGAAAAACATGTCCTATCATACATAAAAGACCGCAGAGATATGCGCCGTAAATCGGATACGCCCACGAAAGCGTGGGGTCAGCTGTTAAAATTTGGCTGAAAACAGCCTTTCCTATAAGGCAGGCGGCAAAGCCCTTTAGAGCGTCACACAAAAATGTGAGAATACCGGGTACTACTCCTCCGACTCTCAAAACATTTGTAGCACCGGCGTTTCCGCTGCCGAAATCTCTTATATCGTTTTTAGTAAAACATTTGGTAAAAATAACCGCGAAGTTTATACTTCCGAGAAAATAAGCGGCTAAAATTGTACCGATAACTGCAAACGCCATTATTTTTCTCCTCTTTCCCGAATAACAAATCTAACCGGCGTGCCCTCAAGACCGAATACCGATCTAATCTGATTTTCGAGATATCTCTGATATGAAAAATGGAAAAGATCTTTATTATTGCAAAAGCATACAAAGGTAGGCGGACAGGTCGAAGCCTGAGTCATATAATAAATTCTGAGCCTTTTGCCCTTATCTGTGGGCGGCTGAACGCGCGAAGTGGCGTCGGCAAGAATATCGTTAAGCTTGCCTGTGGAAATACGCATAGCGTTTTGCGCATAAACATATTTTATAAGCTCAAAAAGCTTGTCTATCCGCTGACCGGTTTTAGCCGAAATAAAGATAATAGGTGCAAAGGACATAAACGAGAAGTCTACAGCAAGCTTTTTCCTATAAGAGTCCATAGTCTGCCCGTCTTTTTCAACAATATCCCATTTATTAACAACTATAATGCACGCTTTGCCCTGCTCGAGAGCGAGACCGGCAACTTTGGAATCCTGTTCGGTAAATCCGTCGGTTCCGTCTATCATTATAACACACACATTGGCTCTTTCAATAGCCATTTTTGCTCTTAAAACACTGTATTTTTCTATTTTATCTTCTATCTTACTTTTCCTTCGAAGCCCGGCGGTATCGATAAAATTAAATCTGCCGAATTTATTTTCAACAAGCGTATCTATCGCGTCGCGCGTGGTTCCCGCAATATCGGAAACGATAGACCTTTCCTCACCAGAGATTTTATTTACAAGCGAAGATTTTCCCGCATTGGGCTTACCTATAACAGCCACTTCTATAGTATCTGGATCTTCATCTGAAAAGCTCTCTTCGGGAAGATTTTCCATAACCGCGTCAAGAAGATCTCCTGTGCCGTGACCGTGAACCGATGAAACGCCTATCGGCTCCGAAAGCCCGAGATTATAAAATTCATAAAATTCGGGCGGCATATCTCCTACAGTGTCGCATTTATTCACGCAGAGAAGGATTGGTTTTCCGCTTTTTCGAAGCATAGCGGCAATCTCTTCGTCAGCCGCGGTAACGCCGCTTTTTAAATCGGTAACGAATATTATCACCGAGGCTGTTTCGACTGCAAGTTCTGCCTGAGCGCGCATTCCCGAAAGAATGGTATCATCGGAATCCGGCTCTATTCCGCCTGTATCGATCAGCATTATTTTTTTGCCTTTCCATTCGGTGTCGCCATAGATCCTGTCACGAGTAACTCCCGGTGTATCATCAACAATAGAAACCCTTTTCCCTATCAGCTTATTAAAAAGCGTGGATTTTCCGACATTCGGTCTTCCTACTATTGCCACTATCGGTTTAACCAAAACTTATCAGTCCCTTCTTCTTAGGTGTAAAAAACAGAGGAGGATCGCTCCTCCTCTTTTTCTTTCGGATTTTAATCTGCTACTTTAATAACCTCTCGGCCGTTATATTTGCCGCAAGCAGGACAAAGTCTGTGCGGGCGCTTATACTCTCCGCAGTTCGGACATCTTACCAATGCCGGAGCTTCTATTTTCCATAAATTGTTTCTTCTCTTATCGCGTCTTGCTTTAGAGGTTTTTCTCTTTGGTACTGCCATTTTCAGCACCTCCTTAAAGAATTATATAAAATTATTTTTCAAGCAGTTCGGCGAGCTTTGCAAGCCTTGGATCGATTTCCTTGAAATCGCAGCCGCATTCGCCCTCATTAAGATCCTTGCCGCATTTAGGGCAAATTCCTTTACAGCTTTCCTGACATAAAAATTTAGTGGGTAAACTCAAAATGACCTCGGAATAAATAAACTCATCAAGATCAAGCTTCATTCCCGGAATCACAACGATCGTGTCGCTGTCCTCCCCCTCAATAGAAGGGGCAAGTATCTTATCGATATTAAGGCAGAATTCACGGTCCGTATCCTTTCCGCAACGGTCACAAACGGAGCTATATAAATACCTGATCTCCATTTCGAGCGATACCACACTCGCCCGATTTGATACAAGGCCTTTGGCTGTTACGGGATTTTTGAGCGGAAAAACGCCCGAAACATCAACGCCTGACATATCATAATTATAATCTATTTGCAGCTCGGAATTCTCTGCCGCAAATATATTTTTCAGATCAAGTACCATAAATATACCTCACAAAAAGTACCCGAAATGTCACAAAGTATATTATATAATCGTGCGGTGCCTTTGTCAAGTAAATTTTGAAATTATTTGAACATTTTGGCAATAGCCGGAACTATTTCTTTTATAACAGTATCGGTAGTGTTAACACAAAGATCATAAGTCATAAGATCTCCCCAGTTTCCGCCGGTGTAAAAATCATAATATCTCTGGCGTTCCCTATCAAGATTTTTTATTTTCTTTTTCATTTGCCTGTCCGTAAGATGCTCGTTTTCAGGCGATCTTTTTTTACATCTCTCTATTCTGCTGTTAATATCAGCATAAACGAATATTTTATAAGGCTTTTTGCTTCTTAATATGTAGTCGGCACATCTACCGACTATAACGCAGTCTGATTTTTCTGCAAGCTCAGTTATTATTTTGTTCTGTGCGTCATATACCGAACGGAGCTGCTTTGAAGTATAATCTTCAAAATAAGCAAAACTCTGACCTACCGTGATAGGATAAAGGCTGTGCGGAGTATGCTCTACGACTTCTTTTACATATTCCTCGGAAAGCGAGGTATGTTTAGATATCTCGGTGATGATCTCTTTATCGTAATACTCTATATTAAGTTCTTCCGCAAGTCTTCTTCCGAGTTCTCTTCCTCCGCTTCCGAACTGACGCCCGATCGTTATGATTTTTCCCATAAAAATACCTCCTTCTTTCCTTAATATTTTATCACAAATTATCAAAAAAGTCAATAAATCAGTATTAAATCACCTGTTTTATCTGAAGTCTTAATTTGTCGCTTATCATTGCAATAAACTCGCTGTTGGTAGGCTTGCCTCGGTTGTTTTGAATAGTATAACCGAAGTATGAGTCGAAAACATCGACATTTCCTCTGTCCCAAGCAACCTCTATTGCATGGCGGATTGCTCTCTCAACTCTTGAAGCGGTGGTTTGATATTTCTTTGCAACCGAAGGATATAAAAGCTTAGTTACTGAATTTATAACCTCCGTATCGTTTACCGCCATCATAATCGCATCTCTTAAATAATGATAGCCTTTAATATGAGCCGGAACGCCGATCTGGTGAAGAATTTCGGTTATCATAAGCTCAAGCTTATTGGCATTTACGATTTCCGCTGCCTCTTTAGCCGTTTTTTCCTTTTTAAATCCCGAAAGCTTTATTATTCTTTCTGCCATAGCATCGATATCAAAAGGTTTTAAGAAGTAGTATACCGCACCTGCTTCTAAGGTTTCCTTTTCGAGCATTTGATTGTCAAATGCAGACATCGCCATAACAAGCGGTCTTTTATCGGGAGTTAATTTTTCAATATTCTTAAGAACACCGATAATATCAAGATTCGGCATAAAAACATCTGCTAAAACTATATCCGGTTCAACGCTCTCTATCTTTTCGAGAAGTTTAAGACCGTCTTTTTCACATCTTACCGCTTCTATAGAATAGCTTTGCAGAGTTTTCGCACAATTTTGACTAAATTCCGTAGAATCATCCGCAATTACAACTTTTAATTTATTTTCCATAATAAAACCTCCTTAAGTAACTATTAAGAATTTTATCATAATTTCTAAATTTTGACAACGGGTTTTTTCTATCTTTTTTAGCTATATTTTGTTAAAATTTGTCGGTTAATTTAAAAATCCTTTAAATAAGCGATTTTTTGTAAAAATAATTTTAAAAAAATATTAATTATTTTTAAATAAATTCTAATCTATTGACATATATTGTCATTTTGTTAGAATTTTTTGAAATCTTGTTTACTATAATGTCGAATTGTGTTATACTTTGAAAGTAGAAAAAAGCGATTTAAAAGCGGAGGTTTTTAAAATGAAGAAATTTTTTGAAGAATTTAAAAAATTTGCCCTTAAAGGGAATGCACTCGATCTTGCAGTAGGTATGATAATAGGTACGGCATTCACAGGAATAGTTACATCTCTTACAAGCAATTTTATCCAGCCCATTCTCGATTTTGTGACAAGAGCGCACCCTGCTCTTTACACAAAAGAAGAAATTCTGTCGTTTATTTCGGCGTTTATAAGCTCGGTTGTTAATTTCTTTATTATAGCACTGGTTTTATTTTTACTTGTTAAAGGACTCAATTATCTCGTTTCATTACACAGCAAGGATACCGAAGAAAAACCCGTGACTGTTAAAACCTGCCCTTACTGCAAAAGTGAAATTCACATTGATGCTACACGGTGTCCTCACTGCACAAGCGAGCTTAAATAAAATCATAAAAATAAAAAAGGTGCGGCAGAAAATTCTGCTGCACCTTAATTTTATATACAGTGATTAGCCGTTGATCTTAGTAACAACGCCGGAGCCTACTGTACGACCGCCTTCACGGATAGCGAAGCGGAGTCCCTCTTCAATAGCGATAGGAGTGATGAGTTCAACATCCATCTCTACGTTATCGCCGGGCATGCACATCTCAGTGCCTGCGGGAAGAGATACAACACCGGTAACATCGGTAGTTCTGAAATAGAACTGAGGGCGATAGTTGTTAAAGAACGGAGTATGACGGCCGCCTTCATCCTTAGTCAGAACATAAACCTGACCGTGGAATTTAGTGTGGGGATTGATTGAGCCGGGTTTGCAAAGAACCTGACCACGCTCAACATCTTCACGGCCTACGCCACGGAGAAGAGCGCCGACATTGTCGCCTGCCTCACAGTAATCAAGAGTTTTACGGAACATTTCCATTGAAGTAACAACGGTTTTCTTACGCTCGTCGGTAAGACCGATGATTTCAACTTCTTCACCTGCATTGAGCTTTCCGCGCTCAACACGGCCGGTAACAACGGTGCCGCGGCCGGAAATGGTCATAACATCCTCGATAGGCATAAGGAACGGCATATCAGCCTTACGGTCAGGAGTCGGGATATAATCATCGACAGCGTCCATAAGTTCCTTAATGCAAGCATACTCGGGAGCGTTAGGATCAGTTGAAGTGCACTCAAGAGCAACAAGAGCAGAACCCTTGATGATCGGGGTATCGTCGCCGGGGAACTCATATTTATCAAGAGTTTCACGGATTTCCATCTCAACGAGTTCAAGGAGCTCTTCGTCGTCAACCTGGTCGCACTTATTCATAAATACAACTATTGACGGAACGCCAACCTGACGTGCAAGAAGAAGATGCTCTTTTGTCTGAGCCATCGGACCGTCGGTAGCTGCGATAACGAGGATAGCACCGTCCATCTGAGCAGCACCGGTGATCATGTTCTTAACATAGTCAGCATGTCCGGGGCAGTCAACGTGAGCGTAATGACGCTTCTCAGTTTCATACTCAACATGAGCAGTATTGATTGTTATACCACGCTCTCTCTCTTCAGGAGCCTTATCGATGTTTGCATAGTCCTCAAACTGTGCCTGGCCCATTAAAGAAAGATACTTAGTGATAGCTGCGGTTAGAGTGGTTTTGCCGTGGTCAACATGTCCGATAGTACCAATGTTAACATGCGGCTTATTGCGTTCGAATTTTGCCTTTGCCATTATAAATTTCCTCCTTAGAATACTAATTGTTAGTATACATTAATAGTTTACCAAATTATTGAATAAATTTCAAGTATTATTTAATCAAGAAATCAATCTTTCTTGGATCTTGAAGAAATAATCTTTTCTGCGATGCTCTTCGGAACTTCCTTATAACCGTCGGGTTCCATAACATACTGTCCGCGGCCCTGAGTCTTGGATCTTAAATCGGTTGCGTAACCGAACATATCTCCGAGAGGAACGCGAGCATTGATCTGCTTAAGACCGGAACGGTCTTCAAATCCCTGAATTTCACCGCGGCGAGAGTTAAGATCGCCGATAACATCGCCCATATAATCTTCCGGAACGATTACGGTTACTTTCATGATAGGCTCAAGAAGAACAGGATCTGCAATTCTGCAAGCTTCCTTGAAAGCCATAGAGCCTGCTATCTTAAATGCCATTTCGGAAGAGTCGACCTCATGATAAGAACCGTCATAAAGAGTGACCTTAACATCGACTACGGGATAGCCGGCAAGAACGCCTGCCTGCAATGCTCCCTGAACACCGGCGTCAACAGCGGGGATAAATTCTTTCGGAATTGTTCCGCCTGTTACGGCATTAATAAATTCATAGCCTTTTCCGGTCTCATTAGGCTCAACGATCATCTTAACATGACCGTACTGACCGGAACCGCCGGACTGACGCTTATACTTGGTTTCATGATCGACTTTCTTGCGGATGCTTTCTTTATAAGCAACCTGCGGAGCGCCGACATTTGCTTCAACCTTGAACTCGCGGAGAAGTCTGTCAACGATGATTTCAAGGTGGAGCTCGCCCATTCCTGCGATGATCGTCTGACCGGTTTCTTCGTCGGTATAGCATTTAAAGGTAGGATCCTCTTCTGCAAGTTTTGCAAGAGCGATACCCATTTTCTCCTGACCGGCCTTAGTTTTAGGTTCGATAGCAACACGGATAACCGGCTCGGGGAAGTTCATTGATTCGAGAATAACGGGGTGTTTTTCGTCGCAGAGAGTATCACCTGTGGTGGTATTCTTAAGACCTACGGCTGCAGCGATATCGCCTGCATAGCAAACTTCGAGATCCTCGCGGTGGTTAGCGTGCATCTGAAGAATTCTTCCCATTCTTTCTCTGTTTTGCTTAATTGAGTTGTAAACGCCCGCGCCTGCGGCAACAGTACCTGAATAAACGCGGAAGTAGCAGATCTTTCCGACAAACGGATCGGTCGCAATTTTGAAAGCCAGAGCAGAAAACGGCTCGTCGTCTGACGCATGCCTGTCCTCTTCTTCACCGGTATCAGGATTTGTACCCTTGATAGCGGGAATGTCGGTAGGAGCCGGCATAAAGTCAACTATAGCGTCGAGCAAAGGCTGAACGCCCTTGTTTCTGTAAGCTGTACCGCAGGTAACAGGAACCATTTCATTGGCTATTGTTGCCTTACGGATTATACGCTTGATTTCTTCAACAGAAGGCTCAACACCCTCAAAATATTTTTCCATAAGCTCGTCGTCCTGTTCAACAACAGCTTCGATCAGAGCAGTACGGTATTTTGCAGCAAGTTCTTTCATATCCTCGGGAATTTCTTCGCGCCTTACATCTTTTCCGAGATCGTCATAATAAATCTCGGCGTCATTATTGATAAGGTCGACAATTCCTCTGAAAGTATCTTCAGCGCCTATAGGGAGCTGAATCGGAACAGCGTTGCAGTTAAATCTGTCCTTGATCATATCAAGAACATGATAGAAATCCGCGCCCATAATATCCATTTTATTTACAAATATCATACGCGGAACGTGGTATTCATTAGCCTGATGCCATACGGTTTCAGACTGTGGCTCAACACCGCCCTTAGCGCACAAAACGGTTACGGAACCGTCAAGAACACGCAGTGAACGCTGAACTTCAACTGTGAAGTCAACGTGTCCGGGAGTGTCGATAATATTGATACGATGGTCTTTCCAAAAACAGGTGGTAGCAGCGGAGGTAATTGTTATACCTCTTTCTTTCTCCTGCTCCATCCAGTCCATTGTGGAAGCGCCGTCATGAGTTTCACCCAATTTACGGTTAATACCGGTATAAAAAAGGATACGCTCTGTCGTTGTAGTTTTACCGGCATCAATATGAGCCATAATACCAATATTTCTTGTCATTTCAAGAGATACTTTTCTCGGCATATTATCCTCCATTTCGCATTAAGCGATTAAATAATCCGGTAAATTACCATCTGTAATGAGCAAAAGCCTTATTAGCTTCTGCTGTTCTGTGCATTTCTTCACGCTTCTTAACAGCATTGCCAAGACCGTTCGTTGCATCCATTATTTCGGCTGCAAGACGTTCTTTCATTGTGCGTTCTGAACGCTGACGGCTGAATGCCGTGAGCCAGCGCAAAGCCAAAGTCTGTTTTCTTTCGGGACGGACTTCAAACGGAACCTGATAGGTAGCTCCGCCCTTACGGACAGCTTTGCATTCGAGCTGCGGCATAATGTTTTCCATTGCCGCGTCGAAAACCTCAAGCGGTTCCTTTCCCGTTTTTTCACTGATGATGTCGAAAGCACCATAAACTATCTTCTGTGCTACGCCTTTCTTACCGTCAAGCATAATGTTGTTGATAAGACGGGTAACCTTTTTAGAATTATAGATAGGATCCGGCAGTACATCGCGTTTTGCAATAAAGCCTCTTCTTGGCACTTTACTTCCCTCCTTCATAATGATGATATCATAGGTACTCGAGTGACAAATTCCCGTCGCACCAAGCAAGGCTGATATAAATAAATATATAAACCCGCTTGTTTTACAGCAGAGATTTCGTCTTAAAAATTAAATTACTTCTTTGCACCTGCTTTAGGACGCTTAGCTCCGTATTTAGAACGGGACTGCATTCTGTTTGCTACACCCTGGGTGTCAAGAGTTCCTCTTACGATGTGATAACGCACACCGGGGAGATCCTTAACACGGCCGCCACGGATAAGAACAACACTGTGTTCCTGAAGGTTGTGGCCTATGCCCGGAATGTATGATGAAACCTCGATTCCGTTAGAAAGGCGGACTCTCGCAATTTTACGAAGAGCGGAGTTCGGCTTTTTCGGGGTAGAAGTTTTAACGGCTGTGCAAACACCGCGCTTCTGAGGCGAATCATTATCTGTAAGCTGACGCTTCATAGAATTGTAGCCTTTAAGAAGAGCAGGAGCTTTAGCCTTCTTCTCCACGGTTTCACGACCGCTGCGAACTAACTGGTTAAAGGTTGGCACTTTTACCATCTCTCCTTTCTCAAATATTTATACGCGAAACCGGCACAATACGCCATAATTTCACATACTCTAATATAATAACACCTACTTTAAAATTTGTCAACAAAAAAATAAAAAAAGACCGCTTAAAAAGCGGTCTTAAAAAATTATCGGAATTTTTTGATTAATACATTCCGCCTGCCTGAGCCGCGGCAGCTGCTGCAGCTGCGTTTGCAGCGGCCTTATCTTCGGGAGCGTCGGCAACGAGGCTTTCGGTGGTAAGAACCATAGAAGCTACGCTTGCCGCGTTTTCGAGAGCGGATCTTGTAACCTTTGTAGGATCGACGATCCCTGCTTCGATCATATCGGTGTATTTTTCGGAATAAGCGTCAAATCCGTAATTTATCTTCTTGGAGCTAATTATCTTATCAATAATTACGGAGCCTTCGATTCCTGCATTGAAAGCTATCTGGCGGATAGGAGCCTCAAGAGCTTTAAGAACGATATTGACACCTGTTTTTTCATCGCCCTCTGCTTTTGCGGCAAGCTCAGAAACTACGGGGATAGCATTGATAAGCGCAACTCCGCCTCCTGCAACTATACCCTCTTCTACAGCCGCCTTGGTAGCCGAAAGAGCGTCTTCAACTCGAAGCTTTTTATCTTTCATTTCGATCTCGGTTGCAGCGCCGACTTTGATTACGGCAACACCGCCCGAAAGCTTAGCTAAACGCTCCTGCAGTTTTTCACGATCGAAATCAGAGGTTGTTACGGCTATCTGATTTTTGATCTGTGCTACACGGTCTTTAATAGCGGCCTTGTCGCCTGCACCGTCAACAATAATGGTGTTTTCTTTGGTAACTTTTACCTGGCGTGCTTTACCAAGCTGATCCATAGTGGTATCTTTAAGTTCAAGACCGAGTTCTTCGGAAATCACTTCACCGCCTGTAAGAATAGCGATATCACGGAGCATTTCTTTCCTTCTGTCACCGAATCCCGGAGCTTTTACAGCAACGCACGTGAAAGTGCCGCGGAGTTTATTTACAATAAGAGTTGAAAGAGCTTCTCCCTCAATATCCTCGGCAATAATAAGGAGCTTCTTGCCTGCCTGAACGATCTGCTCAAGAAGCGGAAGGATTTCCTGGATATTTGAGATCTTTTTATCGGTGATAAGGATCAAAGCGTCATCAAGCACAGCTTCCATTTTATCCGAATCGGTAACCATATAAGGAGTAATGTAACCGCGGTCGAACTGCATACCTTCAACAACTTCCGAATAGGTTTCGGCGGTTTTTGATTCTTCAACTGTGATAACACCGTCGGCTGAAACCTTTTCCATAGCCTCTGCAATAAGTTTTCCGATTACTTCATCGCCTGAAGAAACGGTTGCAACTCTTGCGATTTCTTCTGTTCCGGAAACTTTTTTGGAATTTTTAATAACTGTTGCGATAGCCGCATCAGAAGCAGCCTTAATTCCTTTTTTAACTACCATCGGATTAGCGCCTGCGGCAACATTTTTCATACCCTCGGCGATGAGAGCCTGCGCTAATACTGTGGCTGTGGTAGTACCGTCGCCTGCGGCGTCGTTAGTCTTAACGGAAACTTCTTTAACAAGCTGTGCGCCCATATTTTCAAAAGGATCTTCAAGCTCGATTTCTTTAGCGATAGTTACACCGTCGTTAGTAATGAGCGGAGAACCGTATTTTTTATCAAGAACAACATTTCTGCCTTTAGGGCCTAAAGTAACCTTTACGGCATTTGCAAGCTTATCAACACCTGCCTGAAGCGATTTTCTGGCTTCTTCTCCGAAAATAACATTTTTAGCCATAAACTATTCCTCCCGAATTATTCAACTATTGCAAGAATATCCGCTATATGAAGAACGGAATACTCTTCATCATCAACTTTTATATCAGTACCGGCATATTTGGCAGCGATAACCTTATCTCCTACCTTAACTGTCATTTTAACCTCTTTGCCGTCAACCGCACCGCCGGGGCCTACAGCTACAACTTCAGCTATCTGAGGCTTTTCCTTTGAAGCGGATGTGAGAACGATACCGCTTTTAGTGGTTTCTTCGGTTTTAGCGGCTTTTACAACGACATTATCCGCAAGTGGTTTAATAATCATTTTTATTCCTCCGTAAAATATGATCGGTGCTTTTTTCATCACCGTACATTATGATATTATAGCACTATTTTCTAAAAAGTCAAGTAAAGTCAAACACATTTAATTTTTTATTAACATTTTCGACTTCCACACCTTCAGGCAAAATAAAATTTACCGCTTTAGGGGCTATTTCAAATTTCATTTTTGAAATTTCCGATATCTCACCGTCAAGATTTACAGGTACCGGTTTTTCCGAAGAAAATTCCATAGTCCTGCAGGTTTTTAAAACGCAGTAATCAAATTCCGCGTGTTTGCCTTTTTTATATTTGTTTAAAAAATTCGGTATTTTTAATTTAGATATTTTTTCAACAAGCGTAAAATCAAGCTGACCGTCAAAAGGATCGGCTTTGGGAGCTGCCATATATCCTCCGCCGTAAAAAGGAGCGTTAGCCGCAACGGCAAAAAGACAGTTTGAGAAAAACGATTTTTTACCGTCTAACGAAATCTTTGCCGAAATTCCTATCTTACCGAGAAATGTTTTAACAATGGCAAGATTGTATGCAAGTGGACCCGTTACCAAAGGCAGGCGTTTATAGATCTGCATATCTCTCGCCACGACCGCATCCATTCCTATTGAGCATCCGTTAAGGCAATAAAAATCGTTTGCCTTTATCGCGTCTATTTTAACGCTTTTACCTTTTATTTGCGCGGCCAAATCCGAAAAGGGAGCCGAGGACTTGAAAAATTTCAGAAAATCGTTAGCCGAGCCACAGGGAATAACGCCGATCGATGCATTTTCAAAACCAATTATCCCGTTTAACACTTCAAATACAGTTCCCTCGCCGCCGCAGGCAAAGATTTTTATCTCTCCGCCTTTTTTTGCCTCGTTTTTTGCTATATTTACGGCTTCGCCCTTAAATTCGGTAAAATAAACCGCACTGTTTTCTTCCCTTTTCGGAAAGCAGGCTTTTATTTTATTATAGATATCTTTTTGAATTTTGCCTTTTCCTGCCGCGGGATTGATAATAAATATGTATCTCATCTTTTTTCTCCGTTATTCTTGAAATACATAAAATATTGGCATTTTATCATTCCGTTATAAAGTTTCCTTCTTTTATCGGCAGGTCTGCCGAAGATTTTCTCAAAATCATCGTGCGGACTTATTACAAAATACTTTTTGCCTTTTTCCATGATAAATCTTTTACCCATAACGGCGTAAAGTTCTTCTGCCGCTTTAACATCTAAAAGCCGCTCGCCGTAAGGCGGATTGGTGATGGTTATGCATCTGTCAAATTCAGGCTTAAAATCGCGGATATCGGCGATATGGGCTTTTACATATTTTTCTACTCCGGCTTTTTTAGCATTAGCCAAAGTCAGCTCTATGCAGGATTTATCGATATCCGATCCGATAGCTTCAAATTCGGCGTTATGGATTATAAGATCCTGCGCTCTTACCCTTTCTTCTCTAAAAGCCTCTCGGGGAAAGAAAGAGTATCTCTCGGCAGCAAAATATCTGTTTAGTCCGGGTGCTCTTTTGGTAGCCATAAGTGCCGCTTCTATAAGTATAGTTCCGCTGCCGCAGAAAGGATCATAAATTTTAGTATCGGGATAAATCCTTGCAAGATCGCACATAGAGGCGGCAAGCGTCTCTTTTAAAGGAGCGTCATTTGAATTTTTTCTGTAACCCCTTTTATGCAAACCCTCGCCGGAAGTATCTATCATCAAAGAGAATTCATCTTTAAGAGCGGTGAATTTAATTCTTACTTCAGCCCCTGTTTCTTCAAACCATTTTATTTTATATTTAGAGCTTAACCTGTCAACAATAGCTTTTTTTATTATTTTTTGGCAATCCGGTATACTGTGTAGTGCAGAATCAATGCTTGAACCCGTAACCGGAAATGCGTCTGTCTTTCCGATAAATCTTTCCCACTCGAGAGCTTTAACATTATCAAAAAGCTCCGTAAAGCTTTCCGCTTTAAAGTTCCCTACAACAATAAGTATTCTTTCTGCAAACCTTGAATTGATATTGGCTCTGGCAAGCATTTCATATCCGCCGGAAAGTAAAACTCTTCCGTTTTGCACAGAAACATCCTCAAATCCCATTCTGCGGAATTCATCGGCGGCAATGCTTTCAGTTCCGAAAAGGCACGGCGCCGCCATTTTTAATTGTTCCATATTTATCTCCCTTGTTCAAAAAACAGCGCTTTTTTAAAAAAAGCGCTGTCTGATTTCTCTATTGTCTTCCCCCGCGCTTGGTTCTGTGAGCGTCGGGATTTTTCCTTTTAAGGTCGGAAAACTTATCGTCGCTTGTAGCTTTAAATTTATTCATCATTTCTTCAAAGCTCGCAGGCTCTTCTTTTTTAGCACCCCAAACAAAAGATCCGTCAGGCTTAGGCGAAGAAAATTGCCTTTTAGGCGGTCTTTGCCTTCTTTCACCCTCTGCTTTTTGCTCGGGCTCTGCCGCTCTTTTGATACTGAGAGAAATTTTTCCGTCTTCCCCAATGGAAAGAACCTTCATTTTCACGACATCATTTTCTTTGACAAAATCGTGAATATCGTTAACATAAGCTTTTGCCACCTCGGAAATATGGACCATTCCCGATTTTCCGTCACCGATATCTGCGAAGAGACCGAAATTTGTGATCCCGGTTATTTTCCCCTCGACGATATCTCCTACCTTAAGCTGCATAGAAATTTAAAATCCTCCCCAAATCATTTACCGGAAATATCCTCATAAATTTCCTCATTTGAATAAATATACCCGAAATAATCACGGGCCGCTTTTTCTATGAGCTTATTATGAGCTTCATCCGAGTTTAATTCCTCAAGTGTTTTTATATCTTCGCTGAGCTGTGTTTTTGAAACCGCAAGCTGCTTTTCTTCTTTTTTAAGATCATAAAGTTTATTCCACAAAGTTGCCAGCGTGATAACCATATAACCCGACACAAGCAAAACCAAAAGCCGCAACAAAACGCTTTTTCTGCGCCTTACCTTTTTTGCCATTTCAGATTTCTCCGTTTCATAATTTAAAATTATATAGGATAAAACGGCAGTCTTATCAACATTACAAATCTAATATATAACAATAGCACGGTTTTTTCAAGCTTTTTTTGTTTTTTTGGCAAAACTTTTAACCGATTTTTTCATCTTATCGGTTGAATTTGCGGCAAAGTTGCAAAACTTATCGGTTTTTTTGATTAAAAAAACAAAGGCTTTTCTTACCGCTTTAACTATCACAGAAACAAGTTTAAACCACGGCTTTGAAAAAGTCACTCTGCAAAACAGCGCGCCGAGCAAAGCGAAGATAAGAATATAGCCTCTTATTTCACCGTTTGTTCTGACAAAGAAAAAAAGGAAATAAAAAAATGCCGATATCGCCCAAAAAAACATATCCTGAATAAAAATATCCAAACTTTTGCACCTGGCATTTTTTCTTATGCTTCTGAAAATATCATAAAAAAGGCAGGATAATATTCCTAAAACGAAAGAATATAAAACGGTAAGGATCTGATCGGTATTACTGATCTCCCACATGTTATCTGAAAAATCTTGAAAGCAGTCCGCCGGAAGATTTTACTTCATTCATATAAACTGCGGCATAAATTTTTCCGCCGGCGGTGAGATCACCGGTGTCGTTATCAAAACTTTCTATATGAAGATTCTCTCCCTTGACCGTAATTTTTCCCATAACCGTGTTAAAAAGCAAAGTTTCATCATCAAAAGAAATAACGTCTTTAACTCCGCTCACTCTGATTTTTTCGCGTTCATCAATAACAATACTGTGAGGTATATATGCGTTATCTTCCAAAAAAATCCCTCCCGATAAAAATTTATATTCGGGAGGAAAAAGTTTTATTCTATTATTCTGTAAAGGTTATCCGAGTCTTCTTTCTTAATTACCTCTTTAACCTCAGTTACTTCAATTTTAACATTTCTGTTTCCGAAAGCAATCTCTATTATATCCCCGGGTTTCACATCATAAGAGGCTCTGGCAATTTTTGAATTGACCGTTACTCTTCCTTTATCGCACGCCTCGTTTGCAACGGTTCTGCGCTTGATAATTCTTGAAATTTTTAAAAATTTATCGAGTCTCATAAAAATACCTTTAAAAAGCCGCCTTTATGATCTGATACCATAAAGGCGGCTTTAAAATTTAAAAAATTATTTTATAGCATCCTTAAGAGCTTTGCCTGCTTTGAATACGGGATTCTTAGAAGCGGCAATGTTAATGGTCTGCTTTGTCTGCGGATTGATACCGGTTCTTGCAGCGCGCTCACGAACTTCAAAAGTTCCGAAGCCTACAAGCTGAACCTTTCCGTTTTCTTTAAGAGTTTCGGTTACAGCCTCAACAACAGCTGCAACAGCTTTTTCAGCATCTTTCTTAGAAAGATCTGCTTTTGCAGCAACGGCTGCAACTAATTCAGTCTTGTTCATTGTTAGTCCTCCAAAAAATTAAGTATGTTTTAAAAAAGCCTAAAATCTGTTGGCTACATATATTATTAGCATATTTTAAAGTAAAAATCAACTGTTTTCCGCTACTTTTTATATTTTGTTCAAAAAAATTAAGATTTTTTAGTCAATTTAACCATAAGATTTCCCGATTTTCAACAAATTACAACTGATTTATACAAATCATCGCTTTATGCAGTTTTTAATTTCCTCTTTGGAAACAATTCCGAATGTTATTATTATAATCATATAAATTACTGCCGCAGCCGCAAAAGAAAGTGCCGAAAACAAAGAAGAATTTGTGTGTTTCTCAATAAAATATGCCGTCGATACGCTTGCAATCGCAGGTATTACAGGTTTCAAATAAATCAAAATATCTTTTAAATCTATTATATTTCTGTTTTTTAAAATTACAATTAAATATAAAAGTATAAAAAGATAACAAAAAACAGTGGCTAAAACAGTCGCTTCAATTTCAAAAGAAGTAACAGCCATAAGCATAATATTTAAAGCAAGCTTAAATCCCGCACCGATTGCCACCGCTTTAAAGGCAAATTTTTCAAGCTTATAGGCCTGCATCACCGATATAAGCGGAATTGCAAGACCTGCAAAAAGTGCCGCAGGTGCAAAAAGGGCTAAAACTCTTGCTCCGAAAGTTTCAGACATTTCTCCCGTAAAAAGGAGCCTCATTATAGGCTTAGCCATAGCGATCATCCCTAAAGCCGCGGGAACAGCTAAAACAGAGCTTAATTTCATTACGGAAAGCAAAGCTTTTTTTGATTTTTTTAAATCCTTATTTTCATTTGCTTTTATTATTATAGGGAAAGCGCTGATTCCTATAACCGAAACAAACGAAACCGTAAAATTAAATAGAGTGTAAGCCTTGCTTCTTACGCCGTAAACCGCATTGATATCAAAAGATACGCTTTTAAGCGACAGCACCGTTTTAACAGTGACTGAATCAATAAGATTTGTCATAGTAGAGCAAAGTGCCGCGGTGGCTATCGGAAGAGTTATAAGTAATACTTTTTTTGCATTGATCAAGCTCTCTTCGGCATTTGGATCGGATGTTTTATTTTTTCGATAATCGCCTTTAATAAAAATCAGCGATACGATAACTCCGAGTGAAATTCCTAAAATTGCTCCTGCCGCTCCGAGATAAGATCTAGCGGTAAGTTTAAAAATGAAATATGCAAAACCATAGCCTGCCGCAAGCTTGAAAAGCGCCTGAATTATATCGGAAACGGCTGTGGGAATCATATTTCTTTTAAACTCAAAATATCCCCTGTAAGCGGAAACGCAAAAGCTTGCTATTATACCCGGCATAAGTGCAAGATAGCACAATGATCCCTTAAAATCTCTGCTTATCAGCATAACTAACGCGGCGACGCACATCACCGCCAAAGTAAAGATGACTCCTATCCTAAAAAACGGCTTCTCGATATTGTTTATTCCTATTTTTCCTTTTCCCTCTGCAAAAATGCGCGCCGCCGCAACGGGGAGACCTACAGACGAAAGCGCGTAAACAGGAGAAAAAAGATCATAGGCAAGAGAAAAATATC
Organism: uncultured Eubacteriales bacterium; assembly: GCA_934454845.1. GTDB lineage: Bacteria > Bacillota > Clostridia > Oscillospirales > Acutalibacteraceae > UBA737. The sequence continues at coordinate 22,866 of CAKSGV010000006.1, forward strand.
CGAAACCTCTGTCGCTTAAAAGATTTGAGATAGGAATTTTAAATATTGCGCCTATTATCTTGACCAGCGCCGTGGAAAGAATGAGGATAAACGCTCCTTTTTCAAACGTTTGAGCCTTAGAATTCATAATTTTTTATAACTTCTTTCAGATATGTTAAAAAAATATTAGGCAGGCTCATATTATCGAAAGAATTCATTTCGCGGTGGTTTTTTAAAGCGTCGTTTCCGCCGTTGTCAGATATTCTGCGAAGTGCACAAAAGGGTATATTTGCCGCATTGCATACAGCGGCGGCGGCGGCCGTTTCCATATCGCAGGAATCGGCACCTAATTCTTTAATCAGCTTATTTTTCAAATTATCATTGCAGATAAATCTATCTCCGCTGACAGCGAGCCTCGAAGTTTCAAATCCCGTGTTTTTGGCAATCGCGAGCAAAGACTTGTCCGCAAAGCAAGGAGTGATTTGTCCGGGCTTGAAATATGGTTTATATCCGATTTCGGAAAGATCAAAATCGTGTTCTAAAAAAAGCTCGGGAAAAGTGCAAGCTCCCCTTTTTATGCCGGAAAGCCCGCCTGACATTCCGAAATTAAGCACGATTTTGCAATCCGTATCTATCAGGTGCATTGCTCCTGCTGCGGCATTGACTTTCCCTACTCCGCAGAAAATTGACGTCACTTCCGTACAGCCGATATTAAATTTCACGCCCTCTTTATCAAGATAATCAATTTTTTTATATCCGATATCCGAAAGCGAAGAAACAAAAGGGATATACTCGTCTTTATCGGCAATTAAAAGTCCTATTTTATTCATCATCAATCAAGCTTCATTCCGCAGTTGCTGCAATATGTCGAGCCTTTTAAATTCTCTTTTTTGCAGTTTTTGCAGATAACTTTTTCCTTGCTGTTATACATTTCCTTTTCTAACTGCCCGATTTTTTCGGATTTGTTTTTTATAGCCGCAACTATGCTTTTTGCTTCATCATTGCAAGCTTCGCTTTCACCGAGAAAATCAAAGTAAGTTTTTCCGAGCTTTAAATAAAGCTTATCTCTCTCGTTTTTAACTGCGGCAATATTGAATTTTTTCTTTTCGGTGTTTACTATTTCGCCTGTTTTTTTGCAGGCAATATCCACAGCCTGCTTTGCTTTGTCAAAAACATCATTAAATTTTTCCATATATATATTTCCTCCTTTAATAATTATCCTATAAATTCACGCAAAAGTGAATTTTCCGGGACCAACGATCTATCCACGCTTTCAAACTCCGATATCTTATCTTCGAGATACTTTATCTCATCATAAAAAGGATAAGAAGGATCAGCAGACTTACAAAGCTTTAAAAATCTGTTTTTATAAAGACCTAATTCATAAGGGTGAAATGTGGTAAGATGCATATCCGCACTCGGCTTAAATTTAAAGAGATTTTGCTCTTCCCCTTTTGTTACGCCTTTCCACATTAAAAGCGTATCCAAAACCGAGGAATTTCTGAATATCTCATCTCTTAAAATTCTTCTTATAAGCCTTATTTGTCTGCTTGAAATCAATTTATTACCGAAGTCGTCATCAACAGATTTATTTACTGATATATAGACCTTATAAATATTCTTTCTGTCAACAAGGTCTGTTATAACGGGATTTAAAGCGTGAAGCCCCTCAACTATAACTATACCTTTTTGCCCGATATCGATCTTCTTAAATTTTTCTTTTCTGATTTTATTCATAAAATCAAATTCGGGAACTTTCGCTTTGCCGCAGGAAATTATATCCTTAAAGCATTTTTCCAAAAGCTCGGTATCAAGCGACGCTACCGACTCAAAATCTTTTTCACCGTTTTCAAGGACAGGCAGCCTATCACCCGAAAGATAAAAATCATCCAATGAAACGACCTGAACCGTTTCGGACAGTTTGATAAGTTCCTTTTTAAGAAGATAAGCGGTCGTAGTCTTACCGGAAGAAGAGGGACCTGCGATAGACACTATTCTAATATCATCGTCTTTAGATACAAGCCGTGCAAGATCGGATACAATTTTCTGATATTCTTCTTCGTTTTGCCTGACAAACGCTCTTGCGTCTTCTTTCAGATATTTATTTATTTCGCTTATAGTATTTATCATAAAACTCTGAAATCTTTTCCTTTCTTAAAATCTGCTCTTCAAAGCGATTAATATATTCATACGGATATTTAAAATTAAAAATTCGCTCAATAAGTCCGCCGCCCGGCTCTCTTAATTTTGAAACCGCGCCTGCGCCCACGGCAAATATAGAATGTGTTTCATCCATAATGAAAACATTATAAAGACATTCAAAACCCGGCTTTGAATATCCCACATTTTCGAGATTGCCGACTGTTTTACTCTGCCTGTACATATAATATGGCAAAATCCCGCTTTTTGTCAATTCATTTCGGGCATAATCTACCATTTCGCCTGCAATTATGCTTTCAGATGTGCCTGAAAACATTTTTTTCTTCGTAAGCTCGCTCGCACGCTTAAAAGCAAGTGAATGTACAGTCACGCTTTCCGGGGATAAAGCTATAACTTTTTCAACTGTTTCATTAAAGCTTTCGGCAGTATCGCCCGGAAGACCTGCGATAAGATCCATATTGATATTATCAAATCCCATTTTTCTTGCTAAATTATAAGCTTCGACAGTTTGCGCACATGTATGCTTTCTTCCTATTTTTTGTAAGACAGAGTCGTTCATCGACTGAGGATTTATGCTTATCCTTGTTACCCCGTTTTTCTTTAAAACAGAAAGCTTTTCGTCATCCACCGTATCAGGTCTTCCCGCTTCTACAGTAAATTCCCTTAAATTTGAAAAATCAAAGCTGTTCTTTAATGCTTTGATAATCACCTCAAGCTGAACGGCCGAAAGCGAGGTTGGCGTGCCGCCGCCGATATACACCGATTCGAGAACAAGTCCTAAAGGAGTGATTATTTCAGATGTTTTTTTAATTTCCTCGCATAGTTTTTCAACATACAAAGGAATTATTTTCGCCGCACTCTCAACAGAATGCGAAACAAAAGAGCAATAAGAACACCTTGTGGGACAAAAAGGAATAGAAACGTAAAGGCTGAAAGATTCGGGTTTTGATAATTCTATTATCTTTTTTTCTCTTTGAGAACTTTCTTTGCAAAGGCTTATTTTGCTTGTCTTTACAAAATAGACTTCTTTTAAAATTCTTTCTGCCTCTTTTTCTCCGAACTGCTCGGAAAGCCTTAAAAAAAGTTTTGCAGGTCTTATCCCCGTAAGCATTCCCCAGGCCGGAGAATATCCGGTGATATCTTTTAAGCACTTAAAAAGCGCACCGCATAAAGCCTCTTCGCATTTTTTATCGGAAACCGCACACAAAGCAGTAGTGTTATACTCGGAAAATCCGTCTAAAAGGTCTGCTTTTACGCTGATATTTATAATTCCGCCCGAGTTTTCAACTTTACATTCTATTGACTGACCGCTGACATTTTCATTATCATTTAAAACTTTAAGCTTCTCATAAGGATAAAATATTCCTATAAGCTTTTGCACTTCATAGTCAAAAGAATGACCTATATTAAAAACAGTTATCATAATTCAAAAACGGGTTATATTCCTTTTCGTGTTTTATTGTAGTCGCTCTTCCGTGACCGGGAAAGACCTCTGTATTATCGGGAAAACTTAAAACCAACTTTTTAACCGATCTTAAAAGCGCTTCCCTATCGCCGCCTAAAAATCCGTCGTTACCTATGCTCTCAAAAAAAAGCGTATCTCCCGAAAAAAGCTTACCTGATATAAAATATGACATTCCGCCTTTAGTATGCCCAGGGGTGAACACGGATCTTATTTCAATATCGCCTATTTTATAAATTTGTTCGTCTTCAAGCAGGATATCGGGAATAAAAGGCTCGGTTTTTACTCCGAACAGTGCGGATAAATTAACAGCACTGTTATTTATTCCATCGGCGTCATTTTTCCCCACGGCGACCTTTACATCAAATTTATTTTTAAGCTCATTTACAGCCGAAATATGATCAAAATGGCAATGAGTAAGCAAAATAAGTGAACTTTTATTGCTGCTTTTTGCCGAAAGCAAAAATTTCTTAACTTTTTCGCTTTTACCGCCCGGATCGATAACCACGGCGGCTGAATCCGAATTTAAAAGATAGCAGTTGGTCTGCATTTGCCCTAAAATCACAGTTTCAAGTTTCATTTTTTCTCCAAGTTTCGGTATCGAGCATAATTGTTACGGGTCCGTTGTTTATAAGCGATACTTTCATATCCGCCCCGAAAACGCCCTTTTCCACTCTTTTTATACCTGATTTTTTAAGTTCCTCACAGAATTTGTCATAGTATTCTTTTGCGGTTTTCGGCTCCTTAGCGTTTATAAATGACGGCCTGTTGCCTTTTTTGGTATCGGCGGCGAGAGTAAACTGCGAAACGCAGAGAACTTCCCCGCCGATATCGAGGACAGACCTGTTCATTTTGCCGTTTTCATCTTCAAAAATTCTTAGCTTTGATATCTTATTTGAAAGTACCGAAATATCTTCCTCGGTATCATCAAAAACACTGCAAAATAAAATCAAAAATCCCTCTTTGCAGCTGCCTTTGAGCTCGCCGTCGACTTTGACCGAGGCTTCGCTCACCCTTTGAATCAGAGCTTTCATTTTCCTATCCTTTCAACGCTGTAAATTCCCTTTATTTTTTCTATCCTTGCAATAATGCTCCTTAAATGCTCCACGCTTTCAGCACTGATAGAAAAGAGTATTACGCAGTTGCCGCCCTTTGTCTGTCTGGCGTTTACCGTGTGAGTTGCTACGCGCATATTATTGAGCGCTCCGATAACATCGCCCAAAAGACCGTCTCTGTCGATAGCGCCGATTTGCAGAGTGGTAACAAAGCTTTCGCTCACGCCCTTATTCCAATGTGCCGGTATCCACCGTTCGGGCTCAGAAGAAGAGGAAATATCTACAGGCACATTAGAGCAATCCCTTTTATGGATTGAGACTCCGTGGCCTCTTGTGATAAATCCTATTATCTCATCACCCGGAAGCGGAGAACAGCACTTAGAAAGCTTAATAAGGCAATTATCGATACCCTCTACTATTACGCCCTCGCCGCTGCCTTTTTTTACAGTTTGCGGAATTATTTCAGGAGGCTTAACGGCATTTGTCCGCTTATTATAATCCTCTCTTATTCTCGGCATAAGTTTTGATAAGAGCAATCCGCCGTAACCCAAAGCGGCATAAAACTCATCCCTGTTATTAAGGTGAAGTCTTTCTGCTATTTCATCGATAAACTTATTTTGTTCTTCCTCGCCCAGATTAATGGAATTGCGCCTGAATTCGCGCTCGACCATTTCCTTGCCCTCAGCGATATTTTCCGCTCTTCTTTCCTTTTTAAACCAGGATCTTATCTTTGATTTAGCCTGGTTTGTAACGGCGATATTCATCCAATCCCTGCTGGGGCCGTGGCCTGCCTGATTGGTGGTGATTATCTCGATAACTTCGCCTGTCTGAACAATATGGTTTATCGGAGCTATCTTTCCGTTAACCTTAGCGCCGACCATTTTTATTCCCACGGCAGAATGAATGGCAAAAGCAAAATCCACCACCGTTGATCCTACGGGAAGATTTATAACATCGCCTTTAGGCGTAACTGCGAAAACATCCTCCTGCGAAAGATCGACTTTTATACTTCTTACGAGCTCCGAAGCATCGCCCGAGGAGTCTTGATCCTCTAGTATCTGTCTGATCCAGGCAAGCCTGTTTTCAAAGCCTTTATCGCCCGAATTTATACCCTCTTTGTACTTCCAGTGCGCGGCAATTCCGAATTCCGCGGTGTGGTGCATTTCAAAAGTGCGGATCTGTATCTCGAAAGGAACTCCCTCGCGGCTTATGACCGTGGTGTGGAGCGACTGATACATATTCGGCTTAGGAGTAGATATATAATCCTTAAACCTGTTAGGAATAGGTCTGAACATATCGTGCATTATTCCGAGGATATTATAGCAGTCGGGCACAGTGTCGGTTATGATTCTTATAGCATAAATATCATATATCTCATCAAAATCTTTTCCTTGAAGATACATTTTGCGGTAAATGCCGTAAATTGATTTTACCCTGCTTTGAAACGACATTTTAACGCCGGGCATTTCTTCGCTCAATCTCTCTTCGATTCTTGTCCTCAGATCGTCAAGAAGAGTTTCCCTGTCCTTGCTTCTTTCTTTAAGTAAAGCGGAAATTTCTTTATATGCCACGCTGTCAAGGTGCTTTATCGCAAGATCTTCAAGCTCTTCTTTAACGGCGCGGATACCGAGCCTGTGAGCTATAGGCGCATAGACTTCTAAGGTTTCAAGCGATTTATCAAGCTGCTTTTGCTCGGACATTGCGTCAAGAGTACGCATATTATGCAGTCTGTCAGCAAGCTTGATAATAATTACTCTTATATCCTTGCCCATGGCAATGAGCATTTTTCTTAAGCTTTCCGCCTGCTGCTGCTCCTTTGAATTAAAAGAAAGCTTTCCTATCTTCGTAACTCCGTCAACAAGGAGCGCTATCTCCGAGCCGAATTCTTTTCTTAAGTCCTCTAAAGTTACATCGGTGTCTTCCACAACATCGTGCAAAAGAGCGGCTGCTATCGAACAGCTGTCCATACCGAGCGTTACGATAATCTGAGCGACATAAAACGGATGAATATAATAGTCCTCATGGCTTAACCTTTTTTGACCGGCATGGTGTTTTACGCAAAATTCATAAGCCTTTTTAACCAATTCATAGTCATACTCTCCGCCCTGCTCTCGCATAAGCTTTTCAAGCTTGTTATAATTTTCGGTTTCAGCTTTGTTCAATCCGCTCACCGCCCTTTAATTTTTTATATATTTCAGAGTTCTCAAGACTTGTTTTAACTCCTGTGTTTACAGCCGTGTACCTATTATTTTCGCATTTTGCAAGGCCTAATTCTTTAAGCACAGAAAGCGCCGCGCAGGTCTTTGCAATTCCGAGAGTACCGACAAAGCTGAATATAATTCGTTCCTTATTTATTTTTTTATTCAGAATATTTTTATATATTATACCCACTTCATCCCTTGAGGGAACAATTAAAGCCGTATTTTTACTGTAGCCCGAAAGGTAATCGTCAAGTTCAAAAAGAGTCTTGAAATAAGAATCCTCATCAAAATCAGAAGGTCTTATATTTTTTATCTGAACGGTTAAATTATATTCGCCTTTATAATAATTAAGTCCCACGGTAACGGCGATATCTACTTTATCCGAGCACTCAAAGCAAAAATCCTCCGCTTTTACTCCGAACATCACCGCTTGGAATACCGTTTCGTTTTTTCTGAGCATAAGCTTTAAATGCTTTCCGGAGCCTATAGAGATAATCCTGTCTATCACGCAATCGGTTATGGCAAACATAGGAACTGGGTTCCCCTGTCCGAACGGCTCCAAAGCTTTTAAAGCATAAGCCATATCGACGCTGAGCGCCGCCGGGTTTAATTTAAGATCGATATTAAGTTTTTGCACCGCCATATCGCACTTACTCGCATATTCATTTATTTTTTTTCTGAATTTTTCGATATTATCGGAGCTTAGTGTCACGCCTGCGGCAAGCTCGTGACCTCCGAATTTCATAAGCAGATCGGAACAGCCTTCCAAAGACTTAAAAATATTAAAGCCTTTAAAGCTTCTCCCCGATCCGTGGCATATTCCGCCCTCTTCGGTTAAAATAATGCTCGGTCTGCCGTATTTTTCCGTCACTCTGGAGCTAACAATGCCCAGCACTCCGCTGTGCCAATTTTTACCGCTGACTATTATCACTCGGTTATGATCGAATCCGTTTTGCTCAATTATTTCAAAAACTTTTGAAGATATCCTTTTTTCGAGCTCCTGGCGGCGCGCGTTTTCAGCGTCTATTTCATTCGCAAGAGAAATGGAAAGCATATTATCCTTGCATAAAAGGAGCTTAAGCACCCTAGTTGCGTCACCCATTCTTCCTGCGGCATTTATTCTCGGCACAAGACCGAAAGAGAGCTTTAAAGAATCGATATCTTTTCTGTTTAGCCCTGCAACGCTTATAAGTGCGTTAAGTCCCGGGCGGGAATTATTTTTTATCATTTTCAAACCGTATTTTACCATACAGCGGTTTTCATCAACAAGCGGCATCACATCGCCGACGGTTGCAAGCGCCAGCAGGTCGCCGTAAATTTTAAGCATTTGCTCGGGTTCCTTGTCGGCTGTAACGCAAATAAGTTTAAATACGACCGCAGCGCCGCATATTTCTTTAAAACCGCTCGGATCGTCAGCCCTGTGCGGATCGACAACTGCCTCGGCTTCGGGGAGAATATCCTGTGGGATATGGTGATCCGTAACGACCGTTTTTATCCCCAATTTATTCGCATACTCAATTTCATTTATTGCCGCAATTCCGTTATCAACGGTTATAATAAGCTCCACATTTTGTTCTTTAAGCTTATCTATTGCGGATTTATTCATCCCGTAGCCCTCGGAGATCCTCATGGGAATATAAGTAACTGCGTTTGCTCCTCTTGAGAGTAGATAATCATAAAGCATAGCCGTAGATGTAACACCGTCACAGTCATAATCTCCGAACACGGCTATTTTCTTATTTTCCTCTATAGCCGAATTCACTGCGTTAGCTGCTTTCTCAATATCTGCAAGTATAAAGGGGTCTGCAAGAACAGGCTCGTCACTTAAAAAAAGATCGAATTCGGCAGGGTCGCTTATCCCTCTTGTGGAGGCTATAAGGGCGGCAAAAGGATCCGCTTCGCAAGCGGCAGCAAGATTTTTTGCAAGTGTGCGGTCGGGCCGTGCGATATTCCACTTTTTCACAGCCATTAAAAGCCCCCTTATTTTAGAGTTTTTCTTTATATTTTACCACTTTTCGACATTTTTTTCAATAGTGTTTTAAAGTGAAAAAACACGGTACGGAAAGTTTATTCCGTACCGTGTATCTTTTATTCCTTGCAGCTTTTAGCAAGCTCGTCAAAGTCTATCTGATAATTTGCGTCAAGCGAAAAATTAGGATTATAATAAGGATCGCCTTTTTCTATTGTCTTACCCCATAATTTTCTGAATTTTTCACGTTCCGCCTTAAATCTTTCTTTTTTCTCTTTTGAATCCTCAAAGCCGCGGCTTTTTGATTCATAATGATAAAGCTCTGCATAAGGATTCCATACTATTAAGTATCCGAGATTCCTGAGTTTAAGGCAAAAGTCAATATCGTTATATGCGATTTTAAGCTCGGTATTAAGTCCTCCGACTTTAAAGAAAACTTCTTTTCTGACCATCAGGCAGGCGCCTGTTACGGCGCTTAAATTATGAGCATAAAAAAGCTTGCCCATATATCCGATATGCTCGCGCGGAAAAGTATAATGGCTATGACCTGCTATTCTATCGGAGCCCAAGCCTAAAACAATTCCGGCGTGCTGAATTGTATCGTCTTCATAATACAGCTTTGCGCCTACTGCTCCGACATCTTCTCTTTGCGCGAACATAAGCATTTCTTCAATAAAGTTTTCCGTTATGACCTCGGTGTCGTTATTTAAAAGCAAGAGATAATCTCCCTTTGCATTTTCAGCTCCGAGATTATTGACAGCCGAATAATTGAATTCACCCTCAAAATTTATAACGCGGATATTTTTATGCTCTTTAAGAGTTTTATAATAATCAAAAATATCCTTACTTTTTGAGTTGTTTTCAACGATTATTATTTCATAATTATCATAAGTCGCCTTAGAAATGATAGAATCTATGCATTTTTTAAGATCGGATTTATGATCGCTGTTTGCAATAATGATTGAAACAAGCGGATCATTTTTAATAGGATAACTTATTCTGTAGATAGTAGGAAATATTTTTGAACTTTCAACAGTGCAGCCTGTAAGACCGCTTACCTCAAGACTTGCTTTTACGGCTCTTATACCCGCGTCAATAGCATAGGTTTTTGAATTGATATCAGAAGCTACCGAATTCGGGTGCGATCTCCAAAAATAAAGGAGCTTTCTTATGTGCCATATCTTACTTGCATTAGAAGTAAGTCTTAAGATCATATCGTGATCCTGGCTGCCGTCAAACTCGTGGCGGAAATATCCGGTTTTTTGCTGGAGTTCTTTCGAAAATACGGAAAAGTGGCAGATATAGTTATTCGCCCTAAGATTATCAGGAGCAAAATCAGGTTTAAAATGAAAAGTGTGGATCTTTGTTATATCCTCGCCTAAAAAAGTCGCCTCGTCGGTATAAAGAAAATCTGCTCCGTGCTCGCAAATAGCTTTCATATTCTCAAAAAGCACCGAGGGGTGAAGATAATCGTCATGATCAAAAAGCGCAAGATAATCACCCGAAGCCATTTTTATACATGCGTTTGTGTTTTCTGAAATTCCCAAATTCTTTTCGAGCTTTTTATATTTTATTCTGTTATCTTTTGAAGAGTATTCCGATACTATTTTTTCAACGTCGTTATGCTCGCTGTCGCTTCCGTCGGCAAGGCACAGCTCCCAATTTTTATAGGTCTGATTTACAACCGACTCTATCATTTCACGCAGGAATTTTTCGGGAGTATTGTAAAGAGGAACAAGCACGCTGAATTTTATTTCTTTATCGAATTTCGTGTTTTCTTCCCTTTGCCTTCTCTCGTTTGTGATTTGAGAATAATCGAAAGACCTCATCGATTTAAGCTTATGCTTTACCATAAGAAAAGTGCTTTTAAATCCGCTTTTGAATAAAAGCTTTATCGCTTTAAGCGGGAGTCTGATAAAAGCAAATTTAAGCACCGTTCTTCTTAAAAAAGCCGAAAGCTTTCTGAACGGAGCGGTGAATTTCCAGGAGGAAGAAGAAACAACGGAATTATATTCGGCTCTTAATTCGCTCAATTCCTTATCTTTTTTTAAATTTTTATTTCTGAGTCTGTAGATCTCAGCATTGAGATTTTCTATTTCTTCGGACTGCTTTTTATTGGCTTCAAGCAGCCATTTGCTGTCTTCAAAATTTTTTTCGCTCACTTTTTTAAAACTTCCTCTTGATATTATTTCTCGCTGTTTTTATAAGCGTTGCAAACTTCCGCGGTTTCGCCTATCATTTTAACCTTACCCTTTTCAAGCCACATACAATGTTTGCAGAGCCTTTCGATCTGGTCGATAGAGTGGGAAACTATAATAACAGTCGTATCGTCATTCATCATTCTGTTTATTCTTTCCTCACATTTTTGCTGAAAAAGAAAATCGCCGACCGCAAGTATCTCGTCTACGATCAGAATATCCGGCGTTGTAACCGTGGCGATAGCGAAACCTATTCTTGCCACCATACCGGAAGAATAGTTCTTCATCGGAACATCAAGGAAGTCCTGCATTTCGGAAAATTCGACGATCTCGTCAAATTTAGAGTCCATAAATTTTTTGGAATATCCGAGAACAGAACCGTTTAAATAGATATTCTCTCTCGCGGTCAGGTCCATGTCAAAGCCGGCGCCGAGCTCGATGAGAGGAGCTATAACACCGTCGACCTCGACTGTGCCTTTAGTGGGTTTTAAAATACCGGAAATTATCTTAAGGGTTGTGCTTTTTCCGCTTCCGTTAAGTCCGACAATACCGAAAACATCACCTTTTTTGATATTGCAGGATACATGGTCAAGCGCTACGAAATCTTCAAATAAAAGCTTTCTTTTTGCCAGCTTTAAAAAATATTCTTTTAAACTTTCGAGCTTTTCCTTGCTCATATTGAAATGCATTTCAATATCGTGCAATTCAACCGCATTTTCTTTATTCATAAACTTCTCCTTGAGTTAGATATGAAGTATAAATCTTCTCTCTAATTTACTAAATACAAGACAGCCTATAGCAAACACACCGACAGAAAAGCCAAGGCAAATAAGGTTAAAAGAGAGTCCCGGAATTCTGCCGTACATTATAACATCTCTGAAATAGGTCACATAATAATACATCGGGTTTAAGTGAACGACTGTTTTGATAAAATCATGTCCCTCTAAAAGCTCGTCGGAGTAAAGGATAGGAGTAAGATACATCCACATCGTTAAAAGCACGCTGTAAAGATGAGCAACATCTCTGAAATACACTGTAACGGAGCTTAATATCAGGCACATTCCGCAGCAGAAAATAAAGCAGTAAATAATAGGCAGCGGGAAAAGAAGCGCCGTGAAAGTGGGATAAATACCCTGAATAAGCATAACCGCCACAGCGGCAATAAGAGAAAACAGGAAATTTATAAGTGAAAAAATACACTTCTCTATCGGGAAAATATATTTAGGAATATATACCTTTTTTATTAGCGAGGAAGCTCCTATTACCGCGGTGAGCGAATTGGTGGTAGCCTCCGCAAAAAAGTTCCACATAGCGGCGCCGATGATATAGTAAGTCGCAAAATTTTCCACGCTTATTCTAAGAAGCATACGGAAAACATTGGTAAGAACTATCATCATAAGAAGCGGATTTAAAACGCTCCAGGCAACGCCTAAAACAGAACGGCGGTATTTAATTTTAAAATCTTTTGAAACGAGATTTTTCAAAAGCGGAAGATATCTTTTAAAGTCATTTAAAAATTTAGAATTTCCCAAATTTCAAACCATCCTTTACAGGAAAAATATAGCATACTTATAAACTTAAAATATTATACACAAAAGCGAAAAAAAAGTCAATCGATTTTAATTGACTTGAAAGCCGCAGAGGCTTATAATATTCTTCGAAAAGAACCGAAAGGCATTTATAATGATATTCTTAAAAAAAATCAAAAAGTTAATTATAATAATACTGACTCTTATTTTGCTGATTGTTTTACTGCCTAATTTTTATGTTAGACTTATAGGCTCCGCGAGGATAAAAAAAGACTTATCCTCGGTTAAAAGCGCCGATTATATCCTCGTTTTGGGAGCCGGACTTAAAAGCGGGAAACCCAGCGATATGCTTCGCGACAGACTTGACACCGCAATAGAGCTTTATAATTCAGGTGTTTGCAAAAAGCTGCTTATGAGCGGCGATCACACCGATAAGTATTATGACGAAGTGAGCGCGATGAAAACTTACGCTGTGGAAAACGGAGTTAAAGAATCCGATATCTATATGGATCACGCAGGAATTTCTACTTATGACAGTATGTATAGAGCAAAAAATCTGTTCAGTGCTAAAAAAATAATAGTGGTAACTCAAAGGTATCACATTTACAGGGCTCTTTATATCGCTGAAAATCTCGGAATAGAAGCTTACGGCTCAGTTCCCGCTCCAAGACTTTATAAAGGCGCTGTTTACAGGGAAATAAGAGAAATTTTAGCAAGGGATAAGGACCTTTTAAAATGTATATTTAAGCCGAAGTCAAAAATTACCTGACAGATCCCTGTAATAATAAAAAATATACTGCTGAACTATTCCGCCGTATTTTAAAGCAAATTTAGGAATTTCGCCCCCGTAAAGGTCATTAATTGCGCGCTTTATCCAAACATCTTTCGGAAAGGCCTCAAAATGGGAAAGCCCGAAAAGCAATGTGCAATCGGCAACTTTCGGGCCCACGCCCTTTATTTTCATAAGTTGCTCTCTTGCAGAGTTGATATCCGTATTTTTAAGACTTAAAAGATCTATTTCTTTTGAGGCAACTTTTTTTGCCGCGTCTATAATATACCCTGCCCTGAATCCCGCTCTTAAAACGGATAAGTCTTCGGGATTTAGATCCGCTAATTTTGAAGCTGAGGGGAAAGTATATCCGTTTTCACATTTCTCGCCGAAATTTTCACAAAGTCTTGAAATTATTTTTTTTATCCTCGGAATATTATTATTTTGAGAAATGATAAAAGAGCAGAGCGTTTCCCACGGCTCCTGATTAAGAATTCTTATGCCGCTTCCGAAAGAAGCGGCTTTTTTTAATATCGGATCGGCGCTTATCTCCTCTATTATTGCCGAATAATCTCTGCTTAGATCAAAATAATCGCTGAAAAACGAAGAAAAAAGTTCCTCATTTACACCGTTTAATATTATGTCTTCGCCGGATTTTAAAACCTCAATATATTTATTATAAACAACCGCTCCCCAGGCATTTTTATCCTCAAGATATTCCCACCTGAAAGCCTGTCCGCAGTCAAAGGTCTGCTTTAAATCGAAATTTTTGACATTTTTAAGAATTGTTCTGTCTTTTTCAAATTTTGTTGAAATCATATTTCATTCTCCTTGATTTAAATTTTATCAAAGGATCATTTCTTTGTCAACAATTTACATAAATTCGACATTTAGTTAACGGTGGATAAAAAACAGCTTTAAAACAGGGAGTTTTTAAAGCTTTCCACCGAGTTATCCACATTTTTATGTTAACCTGAATAAAAATTTACGATTTAGTACAAAATAGCATTAAATTACGGAGGTTTTCAGATGGTAAAGGGAGTTAATAAAACAGTTATCGAGATCAATGATACCGGCAGTCCTTTTTTTGAAAAAGTAGTTTTTTATGTTTCTTCTCAGTTCGGAAATATGAGCGCAAAACAGCTTGAAAACGCTGCGTCAGCCTTTGCGCAAGGTCTTAGCGATAAAAATGCTAATAAAAGATCTCCGAGAAAAAGAGTAAGACTTAAAAAATGGGTCAAGGTTTTGCTTTTTGTAATGTGCGGAATTATTATTACGGCCGCGGGAGCGCTTATTTTCTTTTGATTTTCTTAAATGCAAGGTAATTTTTAAATTACCTTGCATTTTTCTTTTATTTATGATAAAATTTTTTGTATATTATTAAGAAAAAACGGAGTTTTTTATGAAACGGGATATTTTGGTTTCGGCAAAATTGTTTTTTAAGCTGCTGCTTGTTTCTGTATTCTGCATTTTCGCAGTTTTGGGAATAAGCCTTCTTTGCAATAATTTTTTCGTTGATAAAATAGGTTACACGGCTTACGGCGTTAAAAGCGAAGGCGAAAATACCATTAAGCTTTACGAATATAGGTATTCTGACGGTGAGGATACCCTTAAAAATGAATACGAAGATAAAGGCTACACCATCACAACTATGGCAAATAATAAGCTGACTAAAACAGGTTATGCTATTTTTTCAGTTGCTGTAGGAGCTATAAATATTGCGGTTATTTTCGGATTCGCCTACCCTAAGATCAAGCAGATAGGATTATCGGATCAGAATCTTTTTTCCTGCGGAAGAAAAAAGAAGGATATTTTAAAAGGCTTAAAGATAGGTCTTATGTCAAATGTGCCGAATTTTATTTTTCTGCTGCTTATTTTTGCTCTTAAAAATTCCGCTCTTAAGGATTTTAATATGACCTTTTATAAATGGTCGGTTTGCTACCTTTACGCGCCTTTAGATCTGGTCTTAGGCTCCGGAAAAGTTACGGCGGCAAATGTTTCAGGCACTCAATATTTTGTGCTTTTTCTGATACAGCTTATTATCCCTGTAATTTGCACTCTTGCTTATATTTCGGGATTTAAAAATTTCTCACTTTCGGAAAAACTCGTTTATGTTAATAAAAAAGGAGATAAAAAATAATGGCTGGCTTTTTAGGCTTTGGAAATTACGAAAAAGAAGGTCCCGGAATCAGTAAAAACGCTCCTAAAAAAAAGCCGTTTTTCGCTTTTTTCGAAACATATTTCAGGAATGCCTGGAGATTTGTAACTTTAAATACAGTTTATATTCTGTGCTGTATTCCTGTTCTTTCCGTAGGTCTTGCTAATGCCGGAATAACAAATGTAACAAGAAATATAGCACGCGATAAACATTCCTTCGGGTTAAGCGATTACTTTGAAACCATTAAAAAGAATTGGAAGCAAAGTTTGATAGTCGGAATTTTCAATCTGATTTTAACTGTGCTGATATCCTACGGATCTTACTATTATTATTTTCATCAGTCAAAAAACAAAGCGATAAATTTCACCGATTCGCTCGGATTCGGAATTTGCATTTTCGCGGCTTTTGTTTTTACCGTTATGCAGTATTATATGTGGACTATGCTTATAACATTTAAGCTTTCGATAAAAAATATTTATAAAAACAGCTTTAAATTTGTTTTTATAAATCTTAAGAATAACTTTATCTGCTTTTTCTCAATGATATTGGTTTATGCGCTTTTTGTAGGTGTTTTATTACTTATATCACTTGTAAATTTCCCGCTCGCCGTTGCGGTCACCGCAGTGCTTGCGATCTGCTTTTTGCCGGCGTTCAGATTTTTGCTTATTCAGTTCTGCACTTTCCCGGCAATCAAAAAATATATGATAGATCCATATTATGAGGAGCACCCGAACGACGATATCGAGCTTCGCAGAAACCTTGGCTTAGAAATTCCCGGCGATGAAGATGAGGAAGAGGATTCAGAATAATAAAATAATAAATACGGAGCATTTAAAATGCTCCGTATTTATTATTTTATGTAGCGTCTTTTTTTATTCCGAAAATCATTCTTAAAAAACCGCATAAAATTTTAGGACTTTTAATTAATACCACTTTCATAAAATTACCTCCCGGTTTATCTTTTTGAACACGAGCAACCGAGTATAATAACCCAGATTGCAAGTATTGCAATCAAGCACTTCGGCGGGCAAAAACAGCTTACAAGCAAACCGACAGCAAAGGTTATCGCCACAATTCCTTTATTGCTTTTACCGCGTCGCATTCACAGCCCCCCCGACTAATAACATTATAATCAAATTAAATAAAAATGTTACAAATCGGCGTTTTAACTTGACTTTTTAATTGTTTTAAAGTAAAATAATAAATATTCTGCGGATGTGGCGGAATTGGCAGACGCGCCAGACTTAGGATCTGGTGATTTCATCGTGGGGGTTCAAGTCCCTTCATCCGCACCAAACAAAAATCCGTTCTCTTCTGAGAGCGGATTTTTTGTTTGTATTATTCAGTTTTAAATTTTCATTTTTAAGTATTCATTAATTAAATGAGGATTTTAAAAATGTCGGTGAATGTCGTATTTGAAACAGCTATAATTATATTGCCCGAACGAAAGAGAGGTGATATAATGGGAATGGATATTTTTGCTTATCTACTGTTACAAATAATTAACGGTTCAAATTGGAATCCGGAATTTGCCGAAAGTAGTAAATATAAAAATTGGATAGCCATTTTAGATTTAAAGACATGCTATGAATGCAGAAGTCGCCATGGAAAGATTTGGTTGATAAATGAAGAGACTGATAAAGAACCACCATTGCATAATAGGTGCAGATGTAGTATACTTGTTATGAAAACAGTGAAATCCGGAACTGCTACAATTAATGGAAAAGATGGTGCAGACTGGACGCTCAAACATGAATCAAAATTACCTGATTATTATATCGAATATAAGGAAGCTGAAAAATTAGGGTTTAAAAACTTTTTAGGTAATCTAAGTGTAGTGGTACCTGACCGCATGATAACAAGAGGTGTATATAAGAATCGTAATGGTCATTTACCAAGTAAACAAGGTAGAATTTGGTATGAAGCTGATATCAATTATAAAGGCGGATTTCGAGACGGTCAAAGAATAATATATTCCAATGATGGATTAATATTTGTTTCGTATGACCATTATCAAACATTTTTTGAAATTGTATAGGAGGAAAAAATGAACTACAATGATTATTATAAGTTTAAAGAAATAACAGAAAATCCCATTATATTGGATTTTTCCGAATGCAAATATTTAGGCGAAATTCACCTAATGCTTAAAGAAAAGTTTGGCTTGCCCGAATATTACGGGGAAAATTGGGATGCTCTTTGGGATTGTTTGGACGGTTTGTTTTATGAACGTGAAAATTTCTCTGCAGAACTTCACGGATTTTATTCCATGAAAAAAGAATTACAAGATGAATGCAAATTGATGTTAGAAGTTTTTGATGATGTTCATAAAGAAACTCCGAATTTTGAGTATAAAATTATATCATAAATTTTTTTATTAAATGTTGCAAGACTTCAAATATCTCGCTCTCCGCATAATCGGACAAAAATATCTTTTTTGTAGTTTCTTCACAAAACCCGGCAAGTATCAAAAGATACTTGCCGGGTTTTTATTGATAATTCATTTGTATTCCGCAAATATATACGGAACACGGATCAGTTATCATTATTTTTTTATATAGATCTGTACTGTCAAAGGCGGGAGAAATGGTCACTCCTCAGAACAGTCTGCCCGATAAGCAATCGGTTACAGGTAAAAATTTACCTGTAACCGATATTTTTTAGTCGATCTTTACTGTTACTGTTCCGATTTCAGTATTGTCAGCAGTATCCTTTGAAAGCTTGCCCGAAAGAACTAACTGAGCAGATTCAGAAGGCGCATTATCATAATTTCCTAAAGCAAGCTCGGCCGCAGATCCGAGCGCAAACGAAGTTTTTTCAGTTCCGCTTATCATAAAAGAGCCGTTAACATCTTCAAAGCCTGAATTTTTATCATAGGTAAAGTTAGCGTTTATCGCGGCATTTGAGTGATTTTTAACGGTGATCTTATTGCCGGTTGAATTCCAGCTGCCGGCAGTTGCGCCTGTATAAGAATGAGTTTCCGGATTCCATTGACCTTCAGAGGCGTCTTTAAAAGTATAGCTTAATTCCTCCCAGGTGATGTCAACACTGTAAATAGTGTCGCTTGACGAACCAGCCTGATAGCTCGCCTTTACGCTGTGAGAATCACTTTCGCCTGCAGTGAGGGCCAATGCTGAAAAAGAGCTTACAGAGCAAGCGATCGCCACAGCTAAAACTAATGCTAAATATTTTTTCATAATCTTTCTTCCTTTCTGAAAAAATCGGTTTTTTATATTAATCCGCCTTTAAAGCGCCGCCTTTGCCGGAGCCTTATGCGGTCAATATCTTACTTAATCGGCAACAGTTACCGTCACGGGAATTTCGGTGTTTACTTTTGCCGCTTCCCCGCTTTGCCTGTCAAAATAAGATATAACGAATTTACTTTCATACTCCCCTGCCTGCAATAAATTTTCAGTCCCTTTTAAAAGGTCAAGCTTAGTTACTTTATTACCGGGAGAAAGAGTACCCGATTTCATAACAACGGTGTCTTTTATAACGAGCTGTAATACAACATCGTGCGTCGATTTAGAGGGGTTCGCAAACAATAAAGCTACTTTTTTATCCGAAAGATCTATGCTGACGGCTTTTGAATATGTCAAAGATACCGCTCCTCCGCCATTAGGCGCCGATAATTTAGAAGAATTATCATCGCCTATAGGCTCTGCGCTGATTTCGGAAGATTTAGGAGCTTTATCGGGAGTAAGCTTAGATGATGACTTCCCTGATTTTTTAAAAAACATTGCAAAAACCGTTACACTGAATAAAAAAAGCAAAAGCAACAAGAGCAGTAAAAGCAAAATCCGGCGCTTTTTACTTTTCTTTTTCTCATTTTCCATTATCAGCTGCCCTCCAAATTACCGCAGTTTTTAACTTGACAACAGTATGTTATGTTCACTATAATAAGAGTATAACACGTTCACCCCTGAACGAATCAAGAGCAAAAAGGAGAAAATTTTAATGAATACAAAAAATTTTTTTCAGATATCCGAGGCGGCTCAATCCTGCGGAGTTTCGCGCAGCACTATTATGCGAATGGAAGAAAAAGGATTGCTAAAACCTATCTACATTTCTCCCGAAAACGGAAGAAGATATTATGATAACCATAATATCGCACGGATATTGCAGATCGAAAAATTTAAAATAATGGGACTTAGCACCGCAGATATAATAGAATATTTTAATCGCGGAGGCGAGGCGGCTGATCTGCTTAAAATTCTTGAAAACAAACTTCACGATCTTACGCGCAGTGTGGAAGAATTGCGGATAAGAGCCGAAAAAAGCGGCAGCATATCAGTTCATATAATGAATTTACCCGAAGTGATATGTTGTATGAGAAAATGTGAGGGACACACGATAAAAGAAAAATATGACGCTATGTATGATTTTTACAGCGAGTGTATTCGAAAAGGGTTTAAATTATCGAGTGAACCTATCTTTTCTATCTCAGAGCGCTGCGATTATCTTGACGGATATATCGGCGATACTCCATATCCTTTTTGGGTGGGCATTCCGATGATAAAAGAAAAAGCTCCTAAAGAAGCGGTAACCTTACCTGCCTGCAAAGCACTTTCCGTGCTATATTGCGGCGGATACGAAGAAATCGACAATGCCTGGCTCACTTTAGGCAAAGAAGTTAAATCGAGAGGGTTAAAAGTAAAAGATTTTCCGCGTGTTTTAGGTATAGTCGCGCCATACACCGGCCGTGAGATAGAAACGCGCCGATACTGCCACCGCCTTGTCTTGCCGATAGAATAAATTATTGCATATTTTATTGATTTTAAAGATAGATTAGACAATACAACCGAATAAATTTTTCCGCGCAGAATATTAAAAAAACCGTTGCGTGAACTGAAAAATCAGTTCACGCAACGGTTTTATTTTTATAATTATTTCCCTGTGCTTCCGAAACCTCCGGCACCCCTCTCGGTAGCGTCAAGCTCCTGTGCCTCTTCAAATTCAACGCTTAAATAAGGCATTATAACAAGCTGGGCAATTCTGTCGCCGTTTTCTATTATTTTAGGCTCGTCAGTATCGTTATGAACAGCGACGATATACTCGCCTCTGTAATCCGAATCGGCAACTCCCACGCAGTTTGCAGGTCTTAGGCCTTGCTTTGCGGCAAGACCGCTTCTTGCAAAAATTGCACCAAAATAACCGTCGGGCACTTCCACGGAAAGTCCTGTGCCTATCTTAACGGTTTTATGCGGCTCGATCTCAACCGATTCTGAATCAAGACAGGCATAAAGGTCATATCCTGCCGCCTGCAAAGAGCCTCTGGTGGGAATTATCGCGTTGTTTTTTAGTTTTTTTATTCTTATCTTCATCGATTTTTCTCCTTTTATAGCTCTAAAAGCATTATTTTACCCATAGACCTTGTCTTATTCATATCAATAAGTCTTTGATTTTCACTGCCACGAAATTTAAGGCGGATATTTTTTTTATCCTCTTCAAATTTCCCGTCAACAAGAACATCGATATTATCAAGCAATTCTAAAGTGAACTGTGAATGGCAATAATCTTCTTCGCTTAAAAGCCGCTCTAAAGTAAATCCGGTGTAACACCAAATATTTTTTTTAGGGAGCTCGTTTTTTACCCTGTTTGTGAGTTTTAAAAGCTCTTCTTGATTTTTAGGTTCGAAGGGCTCGCCGCCCAGAAGAGTAAGTCCTGTTACAAAATCAGGCTTTAAAAGCTCTATTATCTTATCCTGCGTTTTTTGAGTGTAGAGCTCACCGAAATTGAAATCCCAGGTCTGTTTATTAAAGCAACCTTTACAGCGATTTGTGCATCCGGAAACAAATAGTGAAACCCGAACTCCTATACCGTTTGCTATATCCCTTTCTTTAATTTCACCGTAATGCATAAAACTTTCCTTTTATAAGTGAAGAACTCTTTCCTTTATTTCCTGTGTTCTTCCCTGATTCCAGAACTGCGTGCCGATATAGCCGCAGGTTCTTCTTGCAACATTCATTTTATCCTGATCTGTATTTCCGCAGTCGGGGCAGACCCAAATAAGCTTACCGTCTTTATCCTCTTTGATCTGCATTTCGCCGTCATATCCGCAAACCTGGCAGTAATCGCTCTTTGTGTTAAGCTCGGCATACATAATATGGTTATAAATAAATTTCATAACGCTTAAAACTGCCGGGATATTATTCTGCATATCGGGAACTTCGACATACGAAATAGCTCCTCCGGGAGAAAGCGCCTGGAATTTCGATTCAAGCTCAAGCTTTTTAAATGCGTCTATTTGCTCCGTTACGTGGATATGATAGCTGTTTGTTATATAGTTTTTATCAGTAACGCCCTTGACGATACCGAATCTCTTTTGCAAGCATTTTGCAAATTTATAGGTCGTGCTTTCAAGAGGCGTGCCGTAAAGAGAATAGTCTATATTTTCTTCCGCTTTCCATTTGGCGGTGTATTCATTGAGCTTTTTCATTATTTCAAGACCTAATTCCTCGCCCTCTTTTTCGGTAAGCTTTTTGCCGATAAGAGAATACACACATTCCCAAAGGCCTGCATATCCGAGAGAAAGGGTTGAATATCCGCCGTGGAGATATTTATCAATGGTTTCGCCTTTTTTAAGTCTTAAAAGCGCGCCGTGCTGCCAAAGAATAGGTGCGGCGTCTGACAAAGTGCCGGTGAGCCTTTCGTGGCGGCATTTAAGAGCTGTGTGGCAAAGTTCCATTCTTTCATCGAAAATCTCCCAGAATTTCTTTATATCTTTCTGTGCGGAAAGACCGATATCAACGAGATTGACTGTGACAACGCCCTGATTAAATCTGCCGTAATACTTCGGCTTGCCGTTTTCATCGACATAAGGTGTCAAGAAGCTGCGGCAGCCCATACAGGTATAGCAGTGACCTTCGCCGTTTTTATCGATTTTATTTTCAAGCATAATTTTCTCGGAAATATAATCGGGCACCATTCTCTTAGCTGTGCATTTGGCGGCAAGTTCTGTCAAATACCAATAAGGGGAGTTCTCGGAAATATTATCTTCTTCAAGAACATAGATAAGCTTAGGAAATGCAGGCGTTATCCATACTCCCTTTTCATTTTTAACGCCTTGAATTCTCTGCTTGAGCGTTTCTTCTATGATCATAGCAAGGTCGGCTTTTTCCTGCGGATCCTTTGTTTCGTTAAGATACATAAATACGGTTACAAAAGGAGCCTGTCCGTTAGTAGTAAGAAGGGTCACTACCTGATACTGGATCATCTGAATACCCTTGCGGACTTCCTCGCGCAAACGCTTTTCCACGATTTTTTCCAGCTTATCCTTATCCGTGCATCCTACCTCTTCAAGCTCTTCTTTGACAGACACAGTAATCTTTTCACGGCTGATCTGAACAAAAGGCGCAAGATGGGTTAAAGAAATGCTCTGTCCGCCGTACTGACTCGAAGCAACCTGCGCTATTATCTGAGTTGCTATATTGCAGGCAGTTGAAAAGCTATGTGGCTTTTCGATTAAAGTTCCGCTTATAACGGTACCGTTTTGCAGCATATCCTCAAGATTTACAAGATCGCAGTTATGCATATGTTGAGCGAAATAATCCGCGTCGTGAAAATGGATAAGACCCTGCTCGTGAGCCTCCACAACATTTGAGGGAAGAAGGATTCTCTTTGTGATATCCTTACTTACCTCACCTGCCATATAATCGCGCTGAACGCTGTTTACAGTAGGATTCTTATTAGAATTTTCCTGCTTTACTTCCTCATTGTTGCACTCGATAAGGGCAAGAATCTGCTCGTCAGTCGTGTTGGATTTTCGGATAAGCTGACGGTTATACCTATAAGTAATATATCTTCTTGCAACCGAGAAAGCCCTCTGATTCATTATCTGATTTTCGACAATATCCTGAATTTCCTCTACTCCAAGCGCTCTATTCACATTTCTTACCGCAAGCTCAACATCTTCGGCTATTCTTTTTATCTGGAGCTCGCTCATTCTTTCGCTCGGAACGACACTTTCATTTGCTTTTGTTACGGCAACAATGATTTTTGATGGGTCAAACTCGACCTCCGCGCCGCTTCTTTTAATGATTTTCATCAGTTTCTCCTCCCGGACACTAAATATTGTGGTTTTAAAAACAGCATATCACTACTTATTGATTGTCAAGTGAATTTATTATACCACTTTTTATGAAATTTTCAATAGTCAAAAAACATTTTTATTTATTTCATCATATATGACAAAACGTTTCATATTAAATTGTATATAATAACTACATATTGTATATGACAACTTGATAACATAATATATATAGTAACGCGGTTTGAAAAGATAACATCTTTTCAAACCGCGTTTTAATCATTCAAGCGTATCTTTAAAATACAATTCTTTTATTTCGCTTTGAAACTTTGCGAAATACATAAATCCTGATTTATCTTCCGGTTTTTTACAAAGCTTTTGCAGCTCTTTGTGCTTATCGGATATTTCTATATAAGCATTGCCTTTTAATTCCGCAGAATCAGCTGCTTTAAAGCCGCAGCTTTCATAGAATTTTTTTAAATCCTCATCTGCAGGCTTTAAAAAAACAAAAACAGCTTCATTTCGCATCGAGTCTTTAATAAGTTTTCGCATATATCCCTTGTTCCGCTCGGAGCTCTTTGTAACAGCACCGTAAATATAAACGGCTTTATATTCCTTATTATTTAATATCAATTTGCAGTCTATCGCAAAAAGCATTGATACGGGCAAATTATTAATTTTTATCGATTTGATATTATCACCGAAATATTCAAAAAGCAATGGATCATATTCCTTATCCCAGCCGAATGCGGAGCAATAAAGATCGATAAATTCATCGAATTTTGAATTTGTTTTCTTAAAACAATAATATTTTTTGATTTTTTTAACAGGATGATAAGAAAGCTTTGCTTTTCTAAGCCCCGGCAATCCCATATCATCTTCCCTGTTTAAAAACTTAAAATCCGATATTTCTCTCGCGGCAAATTCACGGTTTATAACTGTATAGCCCGATTGATATTCACTGAGCGCTTTTTCAAAATGAACATCGGCTGTTTTTTCATTTAAAGCCGAGCCTATTGTAAATGCAACAACTTCGCCTTTTACTCTTATAAGACCACCGAAAACGGGAAGCTTATCAAAATTATCAAGTATTTTTAAAATACCCTCACGCTCGCAGATAAGCTTTTCATCCGATTTATAATTATTCTGCTCAAACCATAAAATTGCGCATTTTTTCACATCTGGCGCATTAGAAGATGAAATGCTTTCATATTGATAGTTGTAATTTTTAGAAAAATTCGCAATATGGTTTCTTTTTGAGTGATATTTTTTACCATTTAAAAAAGCAAGATCGGAAGCGGCATAAAGATAATCGTCATTATCAGGTGTATAAGCGAAATGATAATGATCCTTATACTCTTTTTTGAATTTTTCAAAATTCTCTCCCTCTATCGCCCTAATATCGGGAAATTCTTCTTCTGCCGCGCTTTTAATAACATCAAAGCTTTCTGTGGAATAATGCGGAAGAAGATACAAATAATCTTCTTTTTTCTTTCCGTATCGGACTATTAAAACCCCGTCTTTCACGGCATATTTTATCCCGAAAAAATTTTGCCAGACAAAAAAGCTTATAAAAGAGGTTTCGCAGGAGTCCGAATTAAATGAGGATAAAAATCCGTTTACTTTTTCACAGTCTTTTATTTGAAATTCCGAAAATTTCAAGATCTCAATTCCTTTATAACATAAACTGAATATATTTTATCACAAAAAAATGTTAAATTCAATCATATAACATAAAAGAAAATACAGAAAAACTGCAGTATACTTCCTATTACGACAAAAATATGAAATACAGAATGCATATATCTGTGCTTTGAGCCGAGACCGTAAAGCACGGCACCGACGGTATAGGAAATTCCTCCGAGAAGCAGGAAAATAAGGCCGGGCAAAGCAACAGTTTTAATAACGGGTTTTGCAAAAAAGACCACGCACCAGCCGGTGAGAATATAGCAGATCATAGAAAGCACGGAATACTTTTTAAGGTCGATCGCAGTAAAAACGCAGGCAGTGATCAAAAATCCCCAAACAAGCCCGAATAAAGTCCACCCTAAAGCCATGGAATATTTTCTTACGGCGCAAAGAGCGATAGGCGTATAAGTTCCGCCGATAAGAAAATATATCGTGCAGTGATCTATCACCTGCATAACCTTTTTAGGCATACCTTTTATAAGTCCGTGATAAACGCTTGACATTGTATATAATACCACCATACTCGCTCCGTATACACTGCAGGATACCACGGCATACGCGTCTGAAACGATCGCCGCTTTTATAACACAAAGCACCAATGCCGCTAAGCCGAAAGCTCCTCCGACAATATGCGATACCATATTAAAGATTTCCTCACCCTTTGTGTAATCGGGCAGTTTTCTGTCCGAAAGCTTTGTTCTTGACATAACTTTCCTCCCTGATTTGTTTTTTTATATTATAATCGCCTGTTTTATAAAAAGTAAACCTACAAAGAATTTATCTCCTATACTGAAAATTATTATTGAGTAGAATTGGCGGATTTACTTCTACCGATAGTAGAAAAGCGCCTGAGAAAGTAATCTCAGGCGCTAAAGAAATGAGAAACTATTTATCTGCTTTAATGGAATCGGTTTTATAAACGAACTTAACGCTTCCATCCATTTCATCCGAAATACCGGAGAAAGATTTATAATTCTTTGAAACATCAACCGTGGCTTTCGCTCTTACAACAAGATTCCTTACATCGCCGTTTGCAAGATCGGTGATCTTTTTGATGCCTTGTTCGTTAAACTGCTTAAGTCCGTCGTTTAAACTTCCGGCACCGTCTTTAAGCTGACCGACACCGCTCTTTAAAGCGGGAAGCTTTGAAGAAAGCTCGTTTACTCCGCTCTGAACCTGACTTACGCCTGCGGTGTATTTATATATTCCTTCGTAAAGCTCTTTGTATCCGTCAAGCTTACTTAATGCCGCATCTATCTCGGGTTTTAAAGTGGATTTTGCAAGAGTAAGGCGAAGACCGTTTATTGCCATTTGTCCCTGAGCGCCGAGTGCATTAAAAGTCTGTATTGCTTGATTGCGCAGCGTATCGTTTAGCATAACCGCTTTAACGGCTTCTATTGCTTCCGCCTGAGTTATCTGAGGATTTGAAGCATATTGCTGATAGAGTACAAAAGTAGCTACATCATATAAGCTGTCAGGCACTCCCGCGTCTGCAAGAGCATTATTTAAAGATGTTTTTGCTATTCCTACAAGCTGTGAAGTCTGAGTGGCGTTAGGCGAAGCGACAAGATTATTTAAAACCGAATTGTAGTTTTCAATAGTAAGATTATCAATGGTGATACCCTTTGAGGTAATAGTTTGATAAGCGTTATCAAGAAGACCGTTAAACACTTGGGTTGCACCGGAAGTAAGATTGCCGTTTTGCGAAGTAAGCTCGGATAAGCCTGAGGCTAATTTATTTACGCCTGCAATAAGCTCGTCTGATTTGCCGAGAAGTGTAACAAGACCGGAGTAAAGCTGTGAGGAACCTTCGGTAAGCTGTGTCATAGCCGAGGTTACCTTTGAAAGCTGTTCTTCAAGCTCGGATACGGAATTCACCTTAGAAGTATCGATCTCATTAAAAAGATTGTTAGCCGCTATGGTTACGGTGTTAGACATTTTAAAGTTCTTCACATCGGCTGTGATTTCAACATAATCGGGAATATTGAGTTTATCCTTTGAAATATTGAGGTTACTCTGAAGTCCGGGGAATGCAATACCTGCAACGGCGGAATGATCGCCGTCGTTTATGATCTTGCCGTTTGTAACTTCAATATTTGTGAAAACATCGTTGTCAAGAAGCATTCCTGTAAGCATTGCAAAAGGAACATAGATTTTCTCATCCTTGCCGTCGATATTAACGGTTTCATATTGATTATTCGAATAATCGTACCTGACGGTTACTTTACCGCTCTTTCCTGCGAGCTTATCGGGAGAGATCTCCTTGCCGTCAAGCTTATAGGAAACCGAAAGCTTAACGGGAAGCTCTTTATCTATACTGCCCTTGTAATAAATATCGTTGCCCTGAGCATCCCATACTTTCATATTATCGGAGCTCATAGTATAAGTTTCATCGCCCTTGACATTTTCAGCGTCTTTAAGTTCGGATTTATCCGTAAGCTTTGCGGCATTCAAGGAATTTTTTATCCAATCGCTGACAATTATTTTCTCAACGCTGCCGTCTGCTCCTGCAATAACATAAACAGTTTCGTTTTTCTCGGCTTTTGAAGATAAGGTTTCAGCCTTTTCTTCCGTAGCGGCCGCAGTTTTTTCGGTATCATTTTTCTTTCCCGAAGTTACCGCTATTGCGGTGACGGCACTGCTCAACACAACTGCCGCACCGAGCAAAGCGGAAATAGGTCTTATTAAACTTTTTTTATCAAGATGTTTCATACCATTGCCTCCGTTTTATTTTCTTTTGATTTGCCTACATTTCCCATACCAAGCGTTGTTTTGCAGATGATTTTGTCAAACAGCATAAGCAGTGCCGGCAAAAGAAGAATAACGCATATCATACTTACTATTGCGCCTCGCGCCATAAGCATACACATTGAACTTATAATATCGATATCGGAATAAACCGCAACTCCGAATGTTGCCGCGAAAAGTCCGAAACCGCTGACAATAATTGACGGAATAGAAGTCGATAAAGCCTCTGTTACGCTGTCACGCTTGCTCTTTCCGCCTATGCGCTCTGTTTTATAACGAGTTGTCATAAGTATCGCATAGTCGACAGTGGCGCCGAGCTGTATAGTGCTTATGCAGATAGGTGCTATAAAAGGCAGCGACTGACCGAGATAATGCGGAAGACCTAAGTTTATAAATATTGCGAACTCGATGATCGCTATAAGGATAAACGGAAGAGTGATACTCTTTTCAACAGCCGCAATTATTATGAATATCGCAACTATTGAAACGGCGTTTACAACCTTGAAGTCGTGATCGGTGGTTTCGATCATATCTTTCATACAAGGCGCCTCACCTATGAGCATTCCTGTTTTATCGTAAGATTTAAGTATCTTATTAAGTGAATCTATCTGCGAGTTGACTTTATCGCTCGCTACCTTATATTCGGAATTTATAAGAAGAAGCTTCCAATTGTTGCTTTCTAAGGTTTCCTTAAGTTCATCGGGGATGATCTCTTCGGGAACGCTGCTTCCGATAACCGAGTCAAGACCGAGAACATATTTAACACCGTCTACCTTTTCCATTTCCTTTGACATTTGCTTAACGGTTTTTGAAGAAAGGTCGGCGTTTACTAAGAGCATATGCGTTGAAGCAACATCAAAATCATCTGAAAGCTTTGAGTTTGCTATTACATAATCCATATCCTTTGGCAAGCACTCGCCGAGATCGTAATAAACCTCGCTGTTGGTTTTCGAGTAGCCATAATAAGCAGGGGCGATAAGCAAAACAAAAGCAACTAAAAATGCGGGATAAACCTTGCAAATCTTTTTAGAAAGCTTTGTCATATCAGGTATCAGCGAGCGGTGGCGCGTGGCGTGGAGCGGTTTATCAAGCACTAAGATAAGTGCCGGCAAAACCGTAACGCAACCTATAACTCCGAATATAACGCCCTTTGCCATAACAATTCCCAAGTCTTTACCTAATGTAAAGGACATAAAGCAAAGAGCGGCAAATCCGGCAACCGTCGTAATAGAGCTTCCTACTACAGAGGTAAGAGTTTTATGAATTGCGACCGCCATAGCTTCTTTATGATCATCATAAAGCTCGCGCTGCTCGTTATAGCTGTGCCAGAGGAATATTGAATAGTCCATTGTGACTGCCAGCTGTAAAACAGCCGAAAGCGCTTTGGTTATATATGATATTTCTCCGAAGAAGTAGTTTGTTCCGAGATTTAAAAGAATCATCATTCCGATAGACGCCAGAAAAACAAACGGAACAAGCCAGCCGTCAAGCAGGATAAGCATTGCGACGCAAGCAAGAGCTACCGCTATTCCCACATATATCGGCTCTTCTTTTTCGCAAAGGTCTTTAAGGTCAGTAACAAGTGCCGACATTCCCGAAACAAAGCACTGTTTGCCTACGACCTTACGTATCTCCCTTATAGCGTCCATTGTGACATCGGCTGAAGTCGCGCTGTCAAAGAATACCGCCATCATTGTTGCGTCTTTAGTATTGAACGCTTCATAGATCTCATCCGGTAGCATTTCTTTCGGAATTGAAATATCGGCAAGCGAAGAATACCAAAGGACTGTTTCAACGTGGTCGACCTTTTCAATTTTGTTTACAATTTTTTCGACATCTTTATCGGGCATATTTTCAACCACGATGAACGAAAATGCACCCTTGCCGAAATCTTTCATCAGCTCATCCTGACCGATGACAGTATCCATATCGTCGGGCAGGTAATTGAGCATATCGTAATTAATTCTTGTTGAGAGCATTCCGAAAAGCGACGGCACCATAAGAGCCACGGCTATTATCAAAATTGCCACTCTGTGTTTTACAACTGCTCTTGAAAAACGCATTTTATATTATTTCCTCCTTTAGTTATCGTCGGAATAATCCGCTTCATAATCAGCAGGCCTTTTTACCTCGGCAATTTTAACTGCCGCAAGGACCGTAAATAAATTTAAAATGCCCTCAAAGAACATCGAAACGCCTAAAAGTATCATCAGAATTCTGCTGCCTGCATTCGGGTTTATAATCGCCGCAAGGCCGAAGCCCGCCGCTATAAGCGCAAGCACTAAGATGATCCACCATTTCCCTATTCCGAATTTCTTTGAATCAAGCGAGATCTGAATTTTAAAAAGACCGTCTGTTAAAAATACCGCTCCGAGAATAAGACCTATAAGCTTTGCAAATCTGTCGGGATTAGCAAGCATAAGCACTCCTAAAACCGCAAGCAGTATTCCGAAAGCGAGGTCATACTGAAAAGCGAGCCTGTAAATATCGTTAGAAAAGTATCCGATAATTTTAATCGCTCCGAAAAGCAACAAAAGAATTCCGCAAAGGATACCCAAAAGGCCAAGCGAAAAATCGGGCTTGAACACAACGAAAAGTCCCAGAACGCAAAGAAGAACAGATATTATTATATATCCTGCCTTTGCTGTGTACATCGGGCTTTTAGAACAGTTTTTCATTTATCTCTACCTCCTTTATCCACGATACACAGTATATACAAAAAAACCTGCCCGATAAATAGGCAGGTTTTTTAATTTTGATGAATTTTCAGACATTAGGCATAATTTGCCTAAAAACCGGATTTATTTTTCATCTTTGATTCTTTCTATCAGTTCTGCGGACATTCCTTTGCAAAGAGATGTAAGCCTTAAAAGATCGTTTATCGCTTTATCTTCCATTCCCGACATAAGCCAATGAATAACAAGTCCGAAAAATTCGCATTTTATAAAGTTGATTATTACATTGCGATCCTCATCGTCTATCTCGTCGTCGGCGAATACGGTTTTAACATAAGTTTTTACCGCATAATCGCACATTTTCATAAGCTCTGTTTCGAAAAGCTCGCGATTGACCGAGTTATATATATGAAGTGCGGCTTTTTTATTTTCAAGCGCAAATGAAAATGCATAATTAAAGCATTCGTCAATAGAATTAATTGTGGGAAATTGCTCGATTATTCTTTGTGTTTCCTCTGTGATAATTTCTTCTATAAGAGAAGGAATATCCTGAAAGTGATAATAAAAAGAATTTCGGTTTATCCCGCAATCCTCCACTATATCTTTGACGCTTATTTTGGACAGCGGTTTTTCGTTTAAAAGTTTAATAAATGAAGCTTTAATAGCTTTTTTCGTAAAATTTGCCATTTCTCTCCCCTTATTTTGCTTTTAATTTTTATAAAGCGAGCTTGACGGAATTTTTAGACCGTTTTCTGAGAAAACATCCTGAATTATTTCGTTTGCACTGCGCATAACAGGCTTCTTGTTTTCAGGTTTAGTGTAAATAAACAGCATATAGGAAATTCTTGTTTCCGATAATTCCTGGGTGCCCTCAAAAGTGCATTTTTTAACAGTTTTAAGCTTATTTACCCTATCTTTTATTTCTTCGCAGATATTTCGCATTTTATCGGCAGGCACTTCATAAGACGCCGGCACGCTAACGCACAAAAGCTCCGAAACCTTTGTTATCTCGGAAATATTTCTGTTGGACACGGTTAATATATCTCCGCTGTCAACATCCTGCATTTTAGTGACCTTAATATTAAATGAAATTATTTTTGCTTCTATTCCGCCGTATCTCACAACATCTCCGACGCTGAAAAAATTATCCATAATAATATTAGTGCCCATAATGATATCTTTCAAAATATCCTGGAGCGCAAAGCCTACCACCACGCCTGCAACTCCGAGACCTGTGAGAAGCGAGGAAACATTCACCCCGTTTATTTGGAGCACAGTAAGAGCGCAAAAAATAAGAATGAGATATTTAATAAGATTAGCAATGAATTTTGTGTGAGTTTTGGTTTTAGCATTGCGGTCCTTATTTTCAAGAAATTTTATGAAAAGCTTTTTTATCAGAAACCACAGCCCGACCGCCACCGCAACAACGGCTATGCTTGCCCAAAGATTTTTTGAAAATACTATACTTTTTAATGTTTCTCTGAAATCTTCCATATTTCCTCCGGGCTTTTATTTTTAAATAATATATCATATTTCAGAAATTTTTTCAATATTAAAAAATCCCCGATTAAAAATCGTGGACTTAAAATTATTTGAATACTTTATTTAAAAATTTCGCTGCGTGATCAGACCAGCTTTCGGCATTGGTGCCTTCTGCAAGCCCCACGCCGTGGCCTACCTCTTTAAAGCTTTCCATTTCGCAGAAAACTCCTATATTTTTAAGCTTATTATAATAAGGAATACTGTTATCTTCAGGAATTACCGCATTATCCTCTTCGCCAAACCATATAAAAGTGGGAAGAGTGGAAACCTTACTGCCCTTCTGAAATATCGCAAAAAGATATAGCACTGTGGGAGATATCTGAAACAATTTTTGACGATTTCACGGCTCATAAAGTCTATTTACAAGACAAAAAAACTTTTGACGTGTTCAATTAAAAAAACTTGAAAAAAAAGAAAAAAGGAGTTATTATAATGAATAAAGAACAAGCGAAAGATTGTATTGTCTAGACGAAGGTACTGCTATTTCTGTTTTATCAACTCTGATGTTAGACGCATCATTATTCCCTTATAGGCAGGTTGAAATTGATACAAATATAAATTTATAATTTTAGGAGGAAATTTATGAAAAAGATAATATCCGTTGCGGCAGCCGTTTTATGCATTGGACTTCTCTTTTGCGGGTGTCAAACAAAAAATTCCGCCGTCAGTGAAAAAGAAGTAAAAAACCGTGTGATTTACAACAAGGTTACAAATGCTGCTCAAAAAGATTTTTTCAACTATGCTTTTGCAGAAGGATCCGAAGAAAAAGCAACTATTCTTTCCGAAAATGAGAAGGATGCAAAAAAAGACATTGAAACAGATCTTAAAATCTGCTCCGATTGCAAAGATAAAAAAATCCTGATTTCAAAATCCGATGCCAAAAAAGCAGCGAAAAAAGAGTTCAAAAATCTTAAATCCGATTCTTCACAAAAAAAATATTATGATTTTCTTTCCAAAGCTATAAAAGAAAACGGATTATCCGAATCGGAATTTATCAATATAACCTGTGAAAATGCTTATTATTTTTATAACAGAGCTGCACTCAAGAGTTATTTTCAGTCTAATTTATATGATTCCGACAGCAATTTATCTCTTGATGAGCAATTTGAAAACTACACAGATAATCTTAAATAGCCTCTAAAAAGCGAGATTCCCAAAGCTTAATGCTGCTTTGGGAATCTTTTTATTAAAATACCTTATTGAGAAATTCAACTGCACGCTCAGACCATATTTCGGCATTGGTGCCTTCTGCAAGGCCTGCGCCGTGGCCTACCTCTTTAAAGCTTTCCATTTCGCAGAAAACTCCTATATTTTTAAGCTTATTATAATAAGGAATACTGTTTTCTTCAGGTATGACTGCACTATCCTCTTCGCCGAACCATATAAAAGTGGGCGGAGTGGATTTTTTTGCGGAATTTATGCCTGTGAATTCATTTCTTTTTTCATCATCAAAATCAAGGATCTCGGGCATATTTCCGAAAGTGCCCGAAAGAAGAGTTGTAACAGGGTAACAAAGAACGCAGGCGTCGGGAAGAGAAGAAAGCCTGCCTATTTCATCATCGGCGCAAAATCCGGGTCTGTCAAACAAAGAAAGCGACATAGCTAAATGCCCGCCTGCCGAAAATCCGCACACGGCGATTTTATCCGATTTATATCCGTACTCTTTAGCTTTATATCTTGCATACTGAACGGCT
Source organism: uncultured Eubacteriales bacterium (assembly GCA_934454845.1). GTDB lineage: Bacteria > Bacillota > Clostridia > Oscillospirales > Acutalibacteraceae > UBA737. The sequence goes on from CAKSGV010000006.1 coordinate 56,723, forward strand.
CTTATACCGTCTGCAAAAATAGCGTTTCCTCTGTAACCCTGCTCGGGGTTTTCCCTGTTTCCCACTCTATAGTGAGCAACAAATGCAAAATAATTTAAAGAATTAAACTTTTTTGCGACCCTGAAAGCCGCCGCGTCGCCCCTGGCAAAATATCCGCCTCCGGGGAATATCACCACTGCGCCTTTAGGATTTTTAACAGGGAATTCGGAAATATAAGGATAATTTTTTATCATTGGCTCAAGCCCCGAATAAAGCACGGGTTCTTTAGAAAATTCCTCATTATAAAAAGGAACATTATTATACAGTTCTTTCATTTTTTACTCCTGAAAATACTTAAATAATATTTTTCATCATTAAAATATAAAGGATAAGAAGTAACATTTTCGCTTATTTCTTTTTTAAAGGAATTTATGCTTTTGAGCTCGCTTATTCCCTTTCCGCTCGCTTTGCAAACACTTTCCTTAACAGTCCATATCCTAATAAATTCATTTAAAAAATCCTTATCGGGCAAAGAAATAAGAAAATCGTTTTCCTCTTTAAAAAAATATTTTTCGGATATTTTTTTAAGGCTTTTTTCGTTTCCCAAAACCTCCTCGATATCAAGCCCTATCCTATCGCAGGTGACATCAAGTTTTATCAGATTTTTAAGTTCAGGCATAGATACAGGCTCAAAATCAAAGCTTAATGCTGCGGCGGCAAAATGTTTTGAATGGGAAACCGAAAAATCCGCGGATTTAAAATCGATCTCGGGTCGGTTTTTTTCAGAAAAGTAAATTTTATTTTCCATATCCTTTCCGAAAACCGACTTTAATAAAGCATTTCTTAAAGATACTCCCGTGTTGTGGCGGGAAATGGCGTTATCCTCACAGTTTTTAAAGGCAATAAGAATCATATTAAAGCGCCTTGAATTTTCTAACACCCGCGGTTTTTAAGCCTTTATAGCAAATGAGGCACAAAGCCGCCGTTACTATAGTGACAATTCCGAGATAAACGGGCGCCGAAACAGATTTTCTAATAAAGAAATAAGGCAGGAACACTGCTATATCGTAAGCCCAGCCGCCGAGCATTGTAAACATAACGCACATACTCTGCTTTACGGCTACAGTTTCATTCACCCAATCGAGATTAGGTTTAATACAGTTAAGATAAAGACCGAAAACCGCCGAAAGCAGCATAAACACCTGCGGAACCGCAAGAATATAAACTGCGCTTAAAACATCGGGCTTAAACACGATTATTGCGCTGGTGCCGAAAAATATGAGCGGTACGGAAGTAAGGGCTAAATGAAGCTTTAATTTCGCGTTTAATATATCCGTTTCATTTATCGGCAGTGATCTTAATATCCAAATATTTTTGCCCTCCAAAGAAACAGAGGGTGCGGTGATATCATTCATAGAGGCTATCAGGCAGATTATCGCCACTATAGAAAAATATATGGTTTTTGCACCTATAAATTCGTCTAACCCGTCTAAAGCAGTCAATACAGCTTTGCCTTTAATAAGGAGTGCCGCTCCTCCGAGGATAAGGAATAGAGATGCCATTGAGCAATTAAGCATATAAGCAGGGCTTGACATAAATCTTGTGAATTCTTTTTTGAAAAGAGCTTTTTTGATAGAAATTTTTGCCGATATTCTTTCCTTTTTACCTGATCTTTTAACATTCGCCGTTGAAAAAGCAAGCTTTAAAAAGCTCTTTTTTATAACTAAATAGGTAAGAACAAGCGTAAGAGCGATAACTAAAATCATTATCAAAGCCTGAGTTATATCACCCTCGGCGGCTTTTCCGATAAAGTAAACAAAATAGAAATTATTTTTCAGATTATTGCCTATCGTTACGGCATTTTCAAGAATTTTGGTTATAACGGAGCTTGCTTTAAAATAGCAGAAATAATAAATTCCTATAAAAACAAGCGACGCTAAAACAGTGATGAGCGATTTATTTTTTAATTTTTTAGTTATTTTAGCGACAAGATAGCCTAATGCACAGGAAAGGATAAACACGAAAACGGATACGCAAACCGTAATGCATACAGCGCCGAAAAAGGCTTTAAGCGAAAATCCGCCTATGAACATATACACTAATCCCGCAGGGATTACAACTATTCCAGAATAAAGAAATCCCATTAAATAAACGCCGAGAAGTCTAGATATAATAACATATTTTATATCTATCGGTAAGGAAAGCAAAAGATCATTATCCTTAGCGCAGTAAAGACTCTGAAAAGTATTAAAAACACTGCCGAAAATTCCGAGCAGTACCGCCACTCCGATAAGGAGGCTGTAATACATCCAGCCGAGTTTTGCCGGGATCAAAGCACTGCCGAGCAGGTAGGACACTCCTATAAACATTCCTCCGAGAACGACCAAAACAAGCAGCGCAAAAAGAGCGATAAACGCTATACTTGCGCCCTTTGATCTTGCTTTACCCTTTTTTCTGTCATAAAAAAAGGATTGATTTAATTCATAAAGCTGTTTTTTAAGAAGAATTTTAAGCATTAATTATCCCTCCAGCTCTAAGAATACACTTTCAAGACTTAAATCGCCCTTGACCTCTTCCATAGTTCCCGATTTTATAAGGCTGCCCTCTTTAATTATTGCGACTTTATCGCAAAGCTTTTCGGCAACTTCAAGAACATGGGTGGAGAAGAATATTGCTCCGCCGTTATCGCAGAATTCTCTCATCATAGTTTTAAGCTGGTGCGAAGCTTTAGGATCAAGTCCTACAAAAGGCTCATCCATTATAATAAGCTTCGGGCTGTGTATCCAGGCGGATATCACGGCAAGCTTTTGCTTCATTCCGTGAGAATATGAGGATATAGGTGAAGAAAGATCGGCCGTAAGTTCAAAAACATCGGCATATTTTTCAATTTTTTCTTTTCTTTCATCAGTTGAAACTCCGAAAATATCCGCTACAAAATTAAGGTATTTCATACCCGTCATATAATCATAAAGATCAGGGTTATCAGGGATATAGGCGATCCTTTTTTTGCATTCGAGCGGATCTTCTTTTACGGAAATACCGTCGATCAAAATCTCGCCGCTGTCAAAATCAAGAATTCCCGCAACAGATTTTAAAGTTGTGGTTTTTCCGGCACCGTTATGTCCGATAAAACCGTAGATCTCGCCGGGTAAAATGTGAAGTGTAAGGTCTTTTAAGACTTTTTTATCGCCATAACTTTTAGAAAGTCCGTTAATTTTAAGCATTCAAAGCACCACCGTTGAAAATATTTAAAGCAGTGTATAAAACACACTGCTTTAATTTTACCTTCTTTATATTCCGTTGTCAACTGTCAATTGGCGACATAAAGCTGTTTATAAGGGTTTTTAGTGTCGGGTGTTATAACATAAAAATCCTCCGAGATAACTTCTTCAAAATCGTACCCGAAAATCGAACAAAATCTTTCTAAAACAGGAAGAATATCATCCATATCTTTCTTATCTGCTTTTTTAACGGTCGTCTGCTTAGGAAACTCAATATTATCGATATTTCCTCTGATAATCATTTTTCCGCCGTGCATTCCCGTGCAGGGGAAATTGCCGACAGTCGGCTTGCTGCCATTTGTCAGACCCAATACTATAATCAGTCCTCCCGCCTGGTACTCTCCGAGAAAGCTGCCTGCTTTTCCGCCTATCATTATAACAGGCTGTTTTTCCTCGTAAGCTTTCATATGTATTCCCGCACGGTAGCCGGCATTACCTTTTATAAAAATTTCTCCTCCGCGCATAGCGTAACCTACAGCGTCGCCCGCATTGCCGTAAATAATTATCTTGCCGTCGTTCATAGTATCTCCCACAGCGTCCTGTGCGTTTCCGAAAACCTTTATTTTGCCGCCTGTTAAATAAGCTCCCAAAGCATTCCCGGGAATTCCTTTGAGCGTTACGTTTCCGTCTTTCATTCCCGCGCATAAAAATCTTTGCCCCAAGCAGTTATCTATTTCTATATCCTTTTCATTTCTGATAGCTTCATTAAGCTCCGAAAAATTCTTATTTTCTGCACTTATCTTCATTTTTTCACCTGCTTTTATTCTCCTGCGTGAGATATTCCGAGGATATCAAGTTCCTTTTGAGTCATATTTATTCCTCTTAACATCAATCGGTTTCCTCTTAAGGCTTCTATAGAATTTATTCCCATTCCGCCGAGCATTTCCTTTATTTCATACTGCCACGCCGAAATCACATTAATAAGCTTTTTGCAGCTCTTTTCGGAATCGAGCCTTTTAACAAGCTCGGGATTTTGAGTTGCAATTCCCCAGTTGCATTTTCCCGACTGGCAGTTTCTGCAAAGGTGGCAGCCCATAGCTATGAGCGCGGCAGTGGCAATATAGCAGGCGTCAGCTCCGAGAGCGATAGCTTTTATAACATCCGCCGAGCTTCTTATACTTCCTCCCGCAATCAGCGAAACATTATCCCTTATTCCCTCGTCGCGCAGTCTTGTATCAACTGCGGCGATAGCAAGTTCTATAGGAATTCCCACATTATCGCGAATTCTTGTAGGAGCGGCGCCCGTTCCTCCTCTTATGCCGTCTATCGCTATGATATCCGCTCCGCTTCTTGCAATTCCGCTCGCAATGGCTGCAATATTATGCACGGCCGCAACCTTTACTATAATAGGCTTTTTATATTCCGTGGCTTCTTTAAGCGAAAAGACAAGCTGTCTTAAATCCTCGATAGAATAAATATCGTGGTGAGGAGCGGGAGAAATGGCATCGGACCCTTCGGGAATCATTCTTGTTTTTGAAACGTCACTTGTTATTTTCGATCCCGGCAAGTGGCCGCCTATTCCGGGCTTTGCCCCCTGACCCATTTTTATTTCTATTGCGGCTCCGGCATTAAGATAGGTTTCATAAACTCCGAATCTGCCCGATGCCACCTGCACGATAGTATTATCCTTATATTTATAAAAATCCTTATGAAGTCCGCCCTCGCCGGTGTTATAAAGAATTCCTAAGGCCTCGGAGGCTTTAGCTAAACTTTCGTGCGCATTATAGCTAATTGAGCCGTAACTCATAGCGGAAAAAAGAACCGGCAGCGAAAGCTCAAGCTGCGGGGGCATTTTCTTTATTATTTTCCCATTTTCATCTCTTTTGATCTCGCTTGATTTTTTGCCTAAAAAAACTTTTGTTTCCATAGGCTCTCTAAGCGGATCGATAGGAGGATTTGTAACCTGAGAAGCATTTATAAGAATTCTGTCAAAGTATACCGGCAGTTCATTCGGGTTTCCCATTGATGATAATAATACTCCGCCGCTTTGAGCTTGTTTATATATCTCTTTTACCGTACTGCTGTTCCAATTCGCGTTTTCTTTGAAAGCACAGTCGGTCTTGACTATTTTAAGCGCGTGTTCAGGACACATACATACGCACCTTTGGCAGTCCACACACTTTGTTTCATCGCTTTTAAGAGCTTTTGTTTTTTCATCGAAAAAATGAACTCCCATTGAGCACTGCTTAACGCAAATTCCGCAGAGAGTGCACCTTTCTTTATTTCTTACTATCTCAAAATCCGGAAAAATATAATCTTCAGCCATCAGAATTTTCCCTCCCTGACCTTTATTATAACAGGCTCTCCGCCCGACGGTGCATAAATATTTTCAGCCTCCGGCTCCATAACCCTTATCGCCGCCTCTTCGCTTGCGACAAATACCTTATCTCCTTTTTCGGCTGTAACCATTGATCTCAATTTAAGCCTGTCGTTTAGAGCCATTATTCCGCCCGAAAAGCCCAAAATAATTGAAAAAGGCCCGGTGATAAGAAGACTCGGAAACATTTTTCTTAAATAAAGATAGATTTCTTTTTTCTCATTATCCATTTTCTCAATAGTGCTCCAAAACGGAGCCGCAATAACAGCGGCGGTTTCTTTTAAAGTAAGTCCTTTTTTTCTTAAAAGGTAGTCGGCTATATAGGCAATTACTTCGGTATCGGTCTGAAGAGTGCATTTATAGCCGAACATTTCTATAAACCTGCGGTTGGCGTCATAAGAAGAAATTTCGCCGTTATGTACCACAGAATAATCAAGAAGTGAAAATGGGTGAGCTCCTCCCCACCAGCCGGGAGTGTTTGTGGGATATCTTCCGTGAGCTGTCCAGGAATAGCCCTCGTATTCGTCAAGCCTGTAAAATCTTCCGACATCTTCCGGAAATCCCACTGCCTTGAAAGCTCCCATATTTTTACCGCTGGAGAAAACATAAGCTCCGTTATATTTTATGTTAATATCCATAACTGTTCTTGCAACATATTCTTTTTCATCAAGCTGTAATCTTGATAAAATACTTGACAAAGGAGCGACGAAATATCGCCAAATAAGCGGAACGTCGGTTATTTCGGGAATTTTCTTTATCGGAATATTTTCCGCTTTCACTATTTCAAATCTATCCTTTAAAAGCCTTTCGCAGTTTACCCTGTCCTCATTATCATTATAAAAAATATGCAGGGCATAAAGCTCTTTATATTCGGGATAAATTCCATAAGCGGCAAAACCGCCGCCGAGTCCGTTCGACCTATCGTGCATAGGGATCATACTTTTAATTATAGTTTCTCCGCTGAATCTTTCTCCCTCTTTAGAAATAACAGCGGAAATAGCGCACCCTGAAGGAATACGGACTTCTCCCTCCAATTTCATAAGGCAAAACTCCTCTCAAAATAAAAAAGCGCTCATATTAATAAGGGTGAACCTTATAATATGAACGCCTTTGTTCAACATTTGATTTTTCCACATTATAGCACCGAAAAATCTTTTTGTCAATAAAAGTTAAAAAATTTATCGGATTTTGTCGTATTGCTTTATTTTTTTAAGAAAAAATATCAGAAAAGATAAAAAAATTAATTTTTTTTAAAAACCATTGACAAGTGATTTGCAAAGCGTTATAATATCACGCATAGAAGACAAAGGCGTCTTAAGAGGAAAAATCTCTTAACGGCGTCTTTTATTTATTTTATATGTAATTTTGGGGCAACGGCGTCTCCTTTCCAATCAAAAAGGAAAGGAATCGCCGCCCTTTTTTATTTATAAAGGAGTTGTCAGTTATGAAAACAGTACCGGAATACTTTGGAAGTCTTGTATTTGACGATCGTGTGATGAAATCCAAATTACCCAAGGATATTTACGATTCGCTCAAAAAAACTATAGATGAGGGCGCAAGCCTTAAAAATGATGTAGCAAACGCAGTTGCGGAAGCTATGAAGGACTGGGCGGTCGAACACGGAGCCACACATTTCACGCATTGGTTTCAGCCGCTTACCGGAATTACCGCCGAAAAACACGACAGCTTTATAACCCCCTCCCCCGACGGCGGAGTTATAATGGAGTTTTCCGGAAAAGAGCTTATAAAGGGCGAGCCTGACGCTTCCTCTTTCCCCTCCGGCGGACTTCGCGCCACATTTGAGGCAAGAGGCTATACCGCCTGGGATCCTACTTCTTATGCCTTTATTAAAGATAAAACGCTTTGCATTCCTACCGCGTTTTGTTCTTACGGCGGTGAGGCGCTCGATAAAAAGACTCCCCTATTGCGCTCTATGCAGGCATTAAATAAGCAGGCGCTAAGAATTTTAAAACTTTTCGGTAATGAAGATGTTAAATGCGTAAGAACATCTGTAGGTCCTGAGCAGGAATATTTTCTTATAACTAAAGAAATGTACGAAAAGAGAAAAGATCTGCAGTTTTGTTCCAGAACGCTTTTCGGAGCAAAGCCTCCTAAAGGACAAGAACTCGACGATCATTACTTCGGAGTGATCAAACCCAGAGTAGCGGCGTTTATGGCCGAACTTAACGAAGAGCTGTGGAAACTCGGAATTCTTGCTAAAACCGAGCATAACGAGGTTGCTCCCGCTCAGCACGAGCTTGCTCCTATATATGCGACAACTAACATCGCGACCGATCACAACCAACTTACAATGGAAATTATGCAAAAGGTTGCGGCAAAGCACGGACTTGTTTGCCTGCTGCACGAAAAACCTTTTGCGGGAGTGAACGGCTCGGGCAAGCACAACAACTGGTCTATGGCGACCGACACGGGCGTAAATCTTCTTACTCCCGGCGAAACTCCTTATGAAAACGCACAGTTTTTACTTTTCCTTTGCGCCGTTATTAAAGCAGTAGACGATTATCAGGATCTTTTAAGACTTGCTGTTGCCACTGCAGGAAACGATCACAGACTCGGTGCAAACGAGGCTCCTCCGGCAGTTGTTTCTATGTTTTTGGGCGACGAGCTTTCAGCAGTGCTTGATGCTATTGAAAACGACAATCCCTATGCAGGTACGGAAAAGACCGTGATGAAGTTAGGCGTTCATACTCTTCCGAAATTTACAAGAGATAATACCGACCGCAACCGCACCTCGCCTTTCGCGTTTACGGGAAATAAATTCGAATTCCGTATGCTCGGCTCTTCAAACAGCATTGCCTGCACAAATATTATGCTCAATGCCGCGGTGGCAGAGTCATTAAAAATTTACGCAGACAGATTAGAGGGCGCAGAAGATTTTGAAACCGCTCTTCACGATATGATTAAGAAAACTATTAAAGATCATAAGCGCATTATATTTAACGGCAACGGTTACGACGATTCATGGATAAAGGAAGCAACCGAAAAGCGCGGACTTTTAAATCTCCGCACCACGCCTGATGCGATTCCTAAAATCCTTGATAAAAAGAATGTGGAAATGCTTACTTCTCACAAGATATTCACTGAAGCGGAAATAAAATCAAGGTATGAGATAACCCTTGAGAATTACTGCAAAACGGTAAATATCGAGGCTCTTACAATGATAGATATGGCGAAAAAGGAAATTTTGCCTGCAATAGAAAGCTATATTAAAGAGCTTTCTAAAACAATAAGTCTTAAACAGACGGCAGTTCCCGGTTCTGCTTCTTCATACGAAAAAGACACGGTCAAGAAATTATCCGTGCTGACAGATGAAATTTATTTTGCCGAATCGGATCTCGAAAGCGCTGTTTTGAAGCTTAAAGATATCGAAGATGTGGGAGAAGAATCAAAATTCATCCGCGATGATATTCTTGATAAAATGGCAAAACTCAGAGTTCCTTGCGATGAAGCGGAAACTCTCACCGCATCAAAATACTGGCCCTTCCCGACTTACGGAGAATTGCTTTTCGGAGTAAAATAAGGAGGAATTAAAAATGACATACAGTGCGGTAAATACCATTTGGGTGCTGATTGGTGCCGCTTTGGTATTCTTTATGCAAGCAGGTTTTTCAATGTGCGAGGCAGGATTTACAAGAGCCAAAAACACGGGAAATATCCTTATGAAAAACCTTATGGACTTCTGTATCGGAACGCCTTGCTTTTGGCTTGTAGGCTTCGGCATAATGTTCGGAGCCGGCACAGGACTTTTCGGTTGGATAGATCCTTTAATTACTAAAGATTACAGTCACATTTTACCGGCAGGTGTTCCGCTTTGGGCATATGCAATATTCCAAACGGTTTTTTGTGCAACTTCCGCAACAATAGTTTCGGGAGCTATGGCGGAAAGAACTAAATTCAGTGCATACTGCATTTATTCCGCCGCTATTTCGCTTTTTATCTATCCTGTTTCGGGACACTGGATTTGGGGCGGCGGCTGGCTTTCTAAACTCGGATTTCACGATTTTGCCGGTTCAACGGCAGTACATATGGTCGGCGGTATCTGTGCCCTTATAGGAGCTGCTATATTAGGCCCGAGAATCGGAAAATATGATAAAAAAGGAAAACCGAAAGCAATTCTCGGTCACAACTTAACTTTTGCGGCTTTGGGAGTTTTCATCCTTTGGTTCTGCTGGTTCGGATTTAACGGTGCTTCCACAGTCGGAATGGATACCGATGAGCTTATGATAAGCGCAGGAAGAATATTTTTCAACACAAACCTCGCAGCGGCTGTGGCTTGTTGTGTAACACTTATTTTCACTTGGATAAGATATAAAAAGCCTGATGTTTCTATGACTTATAACGCAGCTCTTGCAGGTCTTGTGGGCATTACAGCCGGATGCGATGCCGTGGATCCTATAGGCGCCGCGATTATGGGAATAGTTTTCGGAATCGTAATTGTGCTGTCCGTAGAGTTCTTTGATAAAGTAGCAAAGATCGACGACCCTGTCGGAGCTATATCCGTTCACTGCGTCTGCGGTGCTTTGGGAACGATACTTACAGGATTTTTTGCAACCGGAGTTTCAACCGAAAAAGGCGTATTCTATGGCGGAGGTTTCCATTTCCTCGGAATTCAAACACTCGGAGTTTTATCTGTAGCGGCTTATGTTGCCGTAATAATCACTGTTGTGTTCCTTATTATAAAACATACTATAGGATTAAGAGCTTCGGCAGAGGATGAAATTGCAGGTCTTGATGTTTCGGAGCACGGTTTGCTTACAGCTTATGCCGGATTTTCAATGCTTCCGGATACTGTTTCGGAGGATGACGAAAATGTTACAGTCGTTTCCGGAGATGTTCCTCCGGCAGAAGCGATACCCGTTAAAAAAGTTCCATCATTCGATGAAACTTCGCCTAAATTCACAAAAGTTGAAATAATATGCAAGGAATCAAAATTTGAAGCGCTTAAAAAAGCACTTATGGATCTCGGAATCACCGGAATGACAATGTCGCATGTTTTAGGTTGCGGAGCCCAAAAAGGTAAACCCGAATATTACAGAGGCATAGAAGTGGAAGCAAGTCTTCTTCCGAAAATCCAGCTTGATATTGTGGTCAGCAAAGTGCCTGTCAGAAGCGTTATAGAAACCGCTAAAAAGGTTCTTTATACCGGTCACATAGGCGACGGCAAAATATTTGTTTACGATGTTGAAAATGTCGTAAAAGTAAGAACCGGCGAAGAGGGTTATGACGCTTTGCAGGATGTGGAATAAATAGTTTAAAAGCGATTGAGCCGGGACAGGTTTTAAAGGAAAACTCTTTACAGCGAGTATGGGATGGTGAGAGCCATGCAAGATAAATTCCTTTAAAATAACCCCCGGCGAGCTTTGATCCGAAATGAATATTCAAAGTAGGTGATACGGGTTTCGCCCGTTACAGCGGAAATAATGAGAACAAAGATTGGTGGCACAGCGAGTTACAGCACTTGCCCAATTGAATGCTGATAATTATTTACGGAGGATTTATTATGTGTTCAATTATGGGTTATTGTGATTCGGGTGCCTCCTTTTCTGCTTTTAAAAAAGGTTTTGATCTCACTGTTTCAAGAGGCCCCGACGATACAAGAATTGCAGATACAGGCTTTGGACTTTTAGGCTTTCACAGGCTCGCTATTATGGGACTTACGAGCGAGGGAATGCAGCCTTTTGAATTAAACGGAAGTTATGTGGTTTGCAACGGTGAAATTTACGGATTTGAAAAATTAAAAGCCGATCTTGCGGACTCTTATACCTTTAAAAGCGATTCCGACTGCGAGATAATTCTGCCGCTTTATGAGAAATATGACACCGAAATGTTTAAAATGCTTGACGCGGAATTTGCTATGATAATTTTTGACGGCAAGAAGAAAAAATATATTGCTGCCCGCGATCCGATAGGAATACGGCCGCTTTATTACGGAAAGGATTCTGAAGGTTCTTACATTTTTGCAAGCGAGCCTAAAAACCTTATAGGTCTATGCAAAAAAATAATGCCTTTCCCGCCCGGCTGCTATTTTGAAGACGGAAAATTCACTTCCTACTGTGATATAACAGAGGTTAAAAAAGTAATAAAAGACGATATTGATACAGTCTGCAAAAACATAAAGGAAAAGCTAATTTCAGGAGTTGAAAAACGGCTCGTTTCAGACGCAAAGGTAGGATTTTTATTATCCGGCGGACTTGATTCTTCGCTTGTTTGCTCTATCGCCGCAAAAAAATCCAAAGAAAAAATCAAAACCTTTGCAGTCGGAATGAGCGGCGACGCTATCGATCTTAAATATGCAAAAGAAGTAGCCGATTATATCGGCAGCGATCACACCGAGGTTATAATGACTAAAGAAGAAGTCATTAAGTCTATAGACGAGGTTATAAAAATTCTCGGCACCTTTGATATCACCACCATAAGAGCAAGTATGGGAATGTATCTAATATGCAAATGGATTCACAAAAACACCGATATCAGAGTCTTACTTACAGGCGAAATTTCCGATGAGCTTTTCGGATATAAATATACTGATTTCGCTCCTAATGCAGAGGAATTCCAGAAAGAGTCCGTAAAGCGGGTAAAAGAGCTTCATATGTATGATGTTTTAAGAGCGGACCGCTGTATTTCGGTAAACTCGCTTGAAGCGAGAGTCCCTTTCGGAGATCTCGATTTTGTTAAGTATGTTATGGCAATTAACCCCGAAATGAAAATGAACAAATACAACAAAGGCAAATATCTTTTAAGGCATGCCTTTGAGGGCGATTATCTGCCCCACGATATTCTATACCGTGAAAAAGCGGCGTTTTCCGACGCGGTCGGTCATTCAATGGTAGACTATATGAAAGAATACGCAAACAGCTATTATTCCGATAAGGAATTTGAAGAAAAAAGAAAAAAATACACGCACGCCGCACCGTTTACAAAAGAATCGCTCTTATACAGAGAGATATTTGAAAAATATTATCCCGGTCAGGCTGAAATGATAAAAGATTTCTGGATGCCGAACAAGTCATGGGAAGGCTGCGATGTCGACGATCCTTCGGCAAGGGTTCTTTCTAACTACGGTGACAGCGGAAAATAAATCTTAGAAGATGATACTATGAAACCGAATGAAAACTATGATAAACTTAATGGCTCTTATTTATTTTACGATATTGAGCAGAAAGTGAAGGCATATTTGAAAAAATATCCCGATAAAAAACTGCTTAAATTAGGTGTGGGCGATGTTACCCTCCCTTTGTGCGGCGTGGTTATAAAAGCTATGCATAAAGCGGTAGACGAGCAGTCGCAAAAAGAAACCTTTCACGGATATATGCCCGAATGCGGCTGGGATAAGTTAAAGGGCGCAATTAAAGGATATTATAAAAAAAGAAATGTGTCCCTTAAAAAAAGCGAGATATTTATTTCCACGGGTGCTGGCGACGATCTCGGAAATATTCTTGATATGTTTTCTAAAAACAATACCGCTCTTGTGATAGAGCCGACTTATCCTGCCTATGTGGACTCAAATATTATCGCAGGCCATAAAATAATTCATCTCCCGGCTGACGATTCGACTCATTTTGCCCCTTATCCCGATGAGAGTATAAAAGCGGATATAATCTATATCTGCTCGCCGAACAATCCGACAGGAGCCGTTTTCGACCGCAAAAAACTTAAAGCCTGGGTTGATTACGCATTAAAGAATGACGCGGTTATAATTTTTGACGCCGCTTATGAGGCATTTATAACCGACAGTTCTATCCCTCACAGCATTTTCGAAATAGAGGGCAGTAAAAAATGCGCGATAGAGATCTGTTCGCTGTCAAAAACAGCGGGATTTACAGGGGTTCGCTGCGGATACACGATAATTCCCGAGGCTTTAATAAGAAACGAAATGAATTTTAATCAAATGTGGATAAGAAACAGGACCACAAAATCAAACGGTGTTTCATATGTCGTGCAGTGCGCGGCGTTAGCCGTGTTTTCCGAAGAGGGACAGAAAGAAATTCAAGAAAATCTTAATGTTTACCGATCAAATGCAAAAGTTTTAACAGACGCTCTCGACAGCTTAAATATTTGGTACTGCGGAGGGACCAATGCTCCTTATATTTGGTTTAAATGCCCCGAAAATCTTTCAAGCTGGGAATGCTTTGATAAATTACTCGAAGAAAAGCAGATAATAGGCACGCCCGGCGTGGGATTCGGAAAATGCGCAGAGGGGTACTTCAGGCTTTCGTCATTCGGTGACTGCGAAGAAACTAAGGAAGCCGCCTTAAGGCTTACAGAGCTTTTTAAAAAATAAAATTATTTTGCGAATGTGTATGAATTCATCATCACATTCGCTTTTATTTTAAATTACTTGTAAAAATATTAAATTTATTGTATTATATATATGTTACTTTTTATTTGGAGGTAAAAAAATGAAATTTTCCGAAAGTATTCTTTCGCCTAAAAAGCGCTTCCACGGCGGAGCCGAGATAGAGCATTTTAAGAATACAGAAGATTTTGAAACCGTTTTTATGCCTGCTAAAGGAACTTTGTGTATTCCTATGATTCAGCATATCGGCACACCCTGCGAACCGACAGTTAAAAAAGGAGATAAGGTGTTTATCGGAACGCTTATAGGAAAAAGCGTTTCAAAAATCAGCGCTCCTATTTATTCAAGCTGTTCGGGAACTGTCAGTGATGTTAAAGAAACCGATATTTCGGGAAGACAGGTTTTAAGTGTCTTTATTGAATCAGACGAAAAATCGGAATACGATCCCTCTCTTAAGCCGTTCCCCGTAAAAAGCCCCGAAGATCTTAAAAACGCGGCTTTTAACTGCGGTCTTGTGGGCTTAGGCGGCGCAGGATTTCCCACTTATATAAAGCTTGATTCAAATTCTGCGGATCTTGACACTCTTATTATCAACGCCGCGGAATGCGAGCCTTATATCACTTCGGACTACAGAGAATCGCTTGAAAACTTCAACGATATTATCGAGGGCGTATATTTAATCAAAGATATCCTCAAATTGCAGAAAGTTATTATCTGCGTAGAAAAAAATAAGCCAAAGGCTATAGATAAGCTTATGCTTGTTGCCGCAGATCACCGCGATGCAGACGATTCGGTTAAAGTTATGCAGCTGCCGGATACTTATCCGCAGGGCGCGGAAAAGCTGCTCGTATATTCTGCAACGGGAAGAAAAATTTCACAGGGTATGCTCCCCTCGGATGTGGGATGCCTTGTTATGAATATCACGACCGTCGGAACATTATACAGATTTATAACTTCGGGGAAACCGCTCACCGCAAAAAGAATAACTCTTGACGGAACGGCGATAACCGAGCCTAAAAATATAATGGTTCCTATAGGCACTTCTGTAAAAGCGGTGCTTGATTTTTCCGATAATCCCGATCCTGACGGTGAAAGCATTATAATAGGCGGTCCTATGATGGGAACTTCGGCTGCAAATCTCAACGCGGTCATAGAAAAAAGAACTAACGCCGTTCTTGTTATGAAGCCGAAAGCTTCAAAACTAATGACTAATTGCATTCACTGCCAAAGGTGCGCGGGAGTATGTCCTATGAGCCTTTATCCGGCACAGGTTGAGGCTGCTTTAAGATCGGATCATAAAGAAATGCTCGATCAGCTTTATGTCGGTTACTGTATAGAATGCGGATGCTGCTCATATATCTGCCCCGCCGCAATACCTCTCACACAATCGATGAGAACGGCAAAAGCAGAATTAAGGAGGAATAAAAAATGAAAGAAATTTTAAAGGTTTCATCTTCTCCTCATATTAAACATCCCGAAACGACAAGGGGAATTATGGCTGATGTTATTATAGCGCTTTTGCCAGCCGCTATCTTCGGATGTATCCTATTCGGTGTAAGGGCACTTTTGGTACTGCTTGTTTGCGTGGCAGCGGCAGTTGCTTCGGAATTTTTATGGAATCTTATTCTTAAAAAACCTAACACGATAGGCGATCTTTCCGCTGTGCTTACAGGTCTTTTGCTCGGAATGAACCTATCGCCCAAAATTCCGCTTTATATGGCGGCAATAGGCTCTGTTGCGGCTATTATAGTAGTTAAGCAGATGTTCGGAGGGTTAGGTCATAATTTTGTGAATCCCGCTATAGCCGCCAGAATTATTCTTATGGTCTCTTTCCCATCTGCAATGAACAGATTTTCAGATCCTGTTTTTTCAGTGGGAGAAGCCGCAAAAGCAGTTACAAGCGCTACTCCTTTAAGCGACAGCTCGGCGGCTGTAAGCCTTAAATATGCCTTTTTCGGCTTTTACAGAGGCTGTATCGGCGAAACCTGCACATTCCTTTTAATCATAGGCGGTATTTATCTTATTGTAAGAAAGATCATCTCGCCTGCAATTCCTTTAAGTTTTCTTGCAACTGTGGCGGTTTTGAGCCTTGTCTCTCATCAGAATGTTGCTATGCAGCTTTGCACAGGCGGTCTTATGCTAGGCGCGATATTTATGGCCACGGATTATACTACCAGCCCGAAAAGCACTATAGGCAAAATTATTTACGGTATCGGCTGCGGTGCAATAACATTTATTATAAGAAAATTCGGATCTCTTCCCGAAGGCGTTTCATATTCGATAATCCTTATGAATATTATAACTCCTCTTATTGACAGATTTACTTTAAGAAAGCCTTTTGGCTTTAAAAAGGCGGTGAAAGCTCATGAGTAACGGAACAAATAATTCTCAGGGCTTTAAAAAGGATCTTTTATACCCTACTCTAACGCTTGTAATAATCTGCTTTACAGTAACTCTGATGTTAAGCGGAACAAATCTTATGACCTCTAAAAAAATCGAAAAGCTATCTAAAAAACAGCAAAACGATTCAATGAGCGAGGTTATGCCTGCGGATGAATATGTGGAATTCCCGTTTCAGGTAAAAGACGGATATGCCGACTGCTATAAGGCTGTTAAAGACGGAAATGAAATAGGTTATATTTTCATCACTTCCTCAAAGGGTTACGGCGGCGATATTTCCGTGATGACGGCGATAGACCAAGAAAAAACAATAAAAGCTGTAAAAATACTTTCCGCAGACGACGAAACCCCGGGGCTCGGACAAAATGTCAAACGAACTGATTTTTTAAAGCAGTTTTCAAAACTTAAAGATAATATCACCGTAGTTAAAAACGGAGCGGACAGCGATAAAAACGAGATAAACGCCGTAACTGGAGCGACAAGAAGCTCCAGAGCCGTAATGACTGCGGTAAACAAAGCGCTTGAGTATATGAACGAGCTTACACAGGAGGAAACGGCGAATGAATAAGAATATTAAATATCTCACAAACGGTTTTATAAAAGAAAATCCTGTTTTAAGACTTGTTCTCGGTACCTGCCCGACGCTCGCCGTTACGACCTCCGCCAAAAACGGTATAGGAATGGGTATAGCGGCAACAGCGGTGCTTATTTGCTCTAACCTTGTTATATCTCTTCTTAGAAAAGTAATTCCCGATAAGGTCAGAATTCCGGCATATATCACTATTATCGCGGGCTTTGTAAGCATTGTTCAGTTACTTGTAAAAGCGTATGCTCCTTCAATCGACGAATCGCTCGGAATTTATCTTCCGCTGATAGTTGTAAACTGTATAATTTTAGCAAGAGCCGAGATGTTTGCTTCAAAAAATCCGGTGCTTCCAAGCGTGTTAGACGGTCTCGGAATGGGAATAGGATTTACGGCAACGCTCACTCTTATGGGAATAATCAGAGAATTTTTTGGAGCCGGCACGTTTTTTGCACTGCCTGTAACTTCAAAAATTATCGATCCTATGATAATATTCCTTTTGCCTCCCGGCGGATTTTTCGTGTTCGGAATTTTAGTTGCAATATCTAATGCATTAGCTAAAAAATCCGGAAAAAAACCTGTAAGCGACCTTGACTGCAGGAACTGCCCTGCAAGTTCTGTTTGCTCTGAATATAAACAAAAGGAGGAAGAAAATAAATGAACACTTATGTGATGTTAGCCTCCATTCTGCTTGCGGGAATTCTCAGCAATAATATGGTCCTTTCGAAGTTTTTAGGGATCTGCTCTTTTTTAGGAGTATCAAAAAAGACCTCCACCTCTGTTTCTATGAGCCTTGCGGTAATACTTGTTATGCTTATTTCAACTGCTGTGACTTATCCTATTTATTATTTTGTTTTAAGAAACAAATTCGAATATCTTATCACGGTGGTATTCATTCTTGTTATCGCGGCAGTGGTCCAGCTGCTTGAAATTCTTATGAAGAAATTTATGAATTCTCTATACCATGCGCTCGGAATTTATCTTCCGCTTATCACGACCAACTGTGCGGTGCTTGGTATTGCAATGCTCAATACCACTGATTTTGACGCGGCAAAGTACTCATTTTCAAAGCTCTATCTTTTCTCTCTTACAAACGCTTTGGCGGCAGGCGCGGGATTTTTGCTTGCAATGCTCCTTTTCTCGGGAGTAAGAGAGCGGCTCGAAACGGCTGATGTACCTGAATTTTTAAAAGGTCTTCCCATAACTTTAATTGCGGCGGCGCTTGTTTCCCTCTCATTTCTGGGATTTGCCGGAATCGGAGGTTAATGATTATGAGTTCAATTATTATACCGGTTGTTTTTGTTGTCGCTATAGGTATTATCGCAGGAGTGGGATTATCGCTTGCCTCAGTTTTCTTCGGTGTTAAAAATGATGAAAAGCAAGAAAAAATAAGAGGATGTCTTCCCGGAGCCAACTGCGGCTCCTGCGGATATTCAGGGTGCGACGGTTATGCTGCCGCCATAGCCTCTGGCGAGGCTTCCCCGGATAAATGCGCTCCCGGCGGAGCCAAAACCGCTCAGATGCTTTCCGAGATTTTAGGCACTGAAATAAAAACCGATAAAAAAGCCGCCTTTATAGGCTGCTCAAGAACCGAGGAAAATTCAAAGCTCCTTTATTCTTATGAGGGGATCAAATCCTGTGAAGCGGCTTCTTTGGTACTTAAAGGTCCGCTTGCCTGTGAATACGGATGTATCGGATTCGGCGACTGCGTTAAGGCGTGCAAATTTGAGGCTATTAAATTTGAAAATAATTTACCCATTGTATGCAAAGATCTCTGTACAGGATGCGGAGAATGCGCTAAAGTATGTCCTAAACAGCTTATAGATCTTTTACCCTTAAAATCGAAGGTAAGTGTCGGGTGCAAAAATAAGTCAAAAGGACCGTCTGTAGTAAAAAACTGTGCGGTTTCGTGTATCGCGTGCGGAATGTGCGAAAAAGCCTGCAAGTTTGACGCAATTCATGTTAAAGACAATCTCGCTGTGATAGATTATGATAAATGCAAAGGTTGCAAGGCCTGCGTTAAAGCCTGCAAGCGCGGAGTAATAAAATAAACATTGTATTGTCTAAAAAAATAAGTGCATAACCGAAAACTCGGTTATGCACTTTATTTTTTTATAATTATTCAGCTGTTTCTTCCGAATCAGCAGTTTTTTCCTCTTCTTTAACTTCTTCCTCACTCGGAGCAATTAAAGCGCGGATAGAAAGGCTTACTCTCTTTTTCTCCTGATCAACAGCAATTATCTTAGCCTGAACTTCCTGACCTACGGAAAGCTCATCCTGCGGCTTTTCAACATGCTTATCAGCGATCTGAGAAATATGGATAAGACCGTCAACCCCAGGGAGAATTCTTGCAAATGCGCCGTAAGAAGTGAGGCTTACGATCTTAACATCGGCAACATCTCCGACAGCGAACTTGTTATTGAAAACAGTCCACGGATTATCCTCTTCTTTTTTATATCCTAAAGAAATCTTCCTCTTTTCGGGATCTAGAGCTTTAACATAAACCTCAACAGTATCGCCTACAGAAAGAATTTCAGACGGATTTTTAATGCGCTGCCACGAAAGCTCCGAAATATGTACCATTCCGTCAACTCCGCCGATATCTACAAACGCACTGTAAGAAGTGAGCGATTTAACAACGCCTGTAAATCTATCGCCTACAGCGATATCTGCCCAGATCTTATCTTCAGCTGCCTTGCGCTGTTCTTTGAGCACGCTGCGGATAGAACCTACGGCTCTTCTGCCGCGGCCGATCTCGATTATTCTGAACTGAACCTGTTTGCCTTTAAGGTCTTCAAGCGGTTCATTTCTTGAAGCTGTAGCCTGAGAAGCAGGGATAAAGATACGGATATTGCTTGAATAAACCTGAACTCCGCCCTTAATGATATCCTTAACAACTCCGGTGAGAATTTCTCCCGAATCCTTAGCGGCAACTATATTGTCCCAACCGGCAATAGCATCATAACGACGCTTTGAAAGCATTGCGGTTCCTTCCTGATCATTGACCTTCATAATAATAAGATCAAGCTTGTCGCCTATCTTAACTTCGTCTTCCAACTTAACATTGGGGTCAAGAGAAAATTCATCGACAGAAACATAACCTGCAAGACCTCTTCCGATATCCACCTGAATTTCAGTGGGGCTAACGGCAAGAACGGTTCCCGTTACTTTCTGATCTCCTGTTAAGTTGCTGAGCGAAGCCTCAAACGCTTCCTCATCCGTCATTTCCTCGAAGCTTTTTTGAACAGTTGCATTTCCCTCCATCTGTTCGTCTACCGGTTGTAAAATTTCCGACATGGTTTTAATAACCTCCCTTATAATACCCGCCGGAGTCGATGCTCCGGCGACAACTCCAACGCTCTCACAATCCTTAAAAAAATCCGCGGATAATTCATCAGCGGTTTCGATAAGCACCGTTTTTTCACAAAGCGCTTTGCACACCTCGAAGAGTTTTTTAGTATTTGAGCTGTGTTTGCCTCCTATAACGACCATATGATCATTACATTCGGAGAGCCTTTGCGCTTCTTCCTGTCGCATTGCAGTAGCATTACATATTGTATCAAAAATTTTCGCATTTGTACATAGTTTTTTTAAAAAAATTTGAGCTTTTTCCCATTTTTTTGCGTTAAAAGTCGTTTGAGAAACAGCGCTCACGCTTTTTTCCTTTAATTCGGGGTGATTTTTGATGATTTCTTCAAGCTCATATGTTTCGGAGAACACATAATATTCTCCTTTGATATGCCCGATAATACCTATTACTTCCTGATGAAATCTATCCCCTGCTATAAATATCACATCGCCGTTTTCGCTGTTTTCGTTAACTATTTTATGAATTTTTGAAACGAAAGGACAAGTGGCATCTTTTAATTCCACGCCGCTTTTTTTCGCCCTGTCGTAAACCTCTTTTGATACTCCGTGCGATCTTATAACAAGCGTGTGGTTTTTGGGAGTGCTTAAAGGATCATCTACCACAACAACTCCCTTTTTTGCAAGCTCTTCAACCATTTGCTCATTATGAATTATCGGCCCTAAAGTGGCAACTTTTTTATTATCGGCGAGCAGGTCGTAAACCGTGTTAACAGCCCTGTCTACTCCGAAGCAAAATCCTGCTCTTTTTGCAAGATTGATCTTCATAGGCTTAATTTTTCCTTTATAATATTTACTACCATTTCTGCAGATTCTTCAAGCTTTTTGCCCGTTGTATCAGCCGTAACCGAATCAGGTGCAGGCTTAAGCGGAGCTATTTCGCGGTGAGAATCGTTATAATCTCTTAGTTTTATATCCTCTTCTATCTGCGAAAGCTCAACATTCATTCCTTTAAGAGTGAGTTCTTTATATCTTCTCATTGCCCTTTCGCCTACCGAGGCCGTAAGAAAGATTTTAACCTGTGCATTTGGCAAAACCACTGTGCCGATATCTCTGCCGTCCATTATAACATTGTTTTCCCTTGCAAGCTTTCTTTGCATCTCAAGCAAAAATGCTCTTACTTCCGGCTTTGAAGATATTGCCGATGCCATCATAGAAGCCTCCGGAGTTCTTATAAGGTCGGAAACATCTCTGCCGTCTAACAAAACGTGCTGAACAGAGTCCTTAAATTCTATCTTAATATCGGTATCCGCTAAAATTCCGTCAACCTCCGCGTCGGAATCGGGATCATATCCGCATTCCTTGAATTTAAGACCTATTGCTCTGTAAAGGGCGCCTGTATCAACATAAATATAGCCAAGCTTTTGTGCGGCGGCTCTCGCCACTGTGCTTTTTCCTGCCCCTGCAGGACCGTCAATTGCAACTGATATCATAAATTATCTCCTTTACTTAGCAGCATTTTCCCCGGCGAGAAAACCGGTCGAAAATGCTATCTGCAAATTATACCCGCCTGTATAAGCGTCTACATCTATTATTTCCCCGCAAAAGAACAATCCTTCAATTTTTTTCGAAGCCATTGTTTTCGGATCGATTTCCTTAACGCTTATTCCGCCTGAAGTTACAATCGCCTCTTCAATAGGCCGAAACGCAGTAATATTAAGCTTTAAAGCTTTAAGAAGCGAACAAAGATTTTCTCTTTCTTCTCGGCTTATCTGATTTACTTTTTTATGAGGATCGATTTTTGAAAGCCTTACTATCACGCTTACAAGACTTTTCGGCATTAACTTATAAAGTGAATTTGAAAATTCTTTATTCTGTTCCATAGAAAAATCTCTTAAAATCCGTGTGTTTAACTGTTCAAAACTGAGAGCCGGTTTTAAATCTATAAATGCGGTGTATTTTGCATTCTTTTTTCTCATTTTTGCAGAAGCGCTTAAAACAAGCGGTCCCGAAATTCCAAAATGAGTAAAAAGAAGATCGCCGAGTTCTGAAAACACAGGTTTTTTAGAATCGTTTTCATAAACCGATAATACAACATTGTTAAGCGTGAGACCCGCAAGCTTAGTGCAAAATCCCTCAAGGCACTCAAGCGGAACGAGTGACGGAAAGATCGGCTCAACACAAATTCCGAGGTCTTCGGCTATTTTATATCCGTCACCCGTGGAGCCCGTCAACGGATAGGAAGCACCGCCTGTAGCCAAAATTACCCTATCGCAAAAAAAGGTTTCACCCGATTCAAGCAAAATTGCCTTTACGGAATTATTTTCCGTCAATATTTTTTCCGCTCTTCCCTTTTTGATTTTACAGTTTAGTTTCTTTGCAGCGAAAACCAAAGCGTCTGCAATATCGACCGCTTTATCCGAAACAGGAAAAACTCGCCTTCCCCTTTCGGTTTTAAGCGCAACGCCGTGATTTTCAAAAAAACTCATAGTATCCTGGGAGTTAAAAGAAGAAAAAGCGGAGTACAGGAATTTTTCATTTTTAGCCATATTGTCTATAAGCTCTCTTAAAGTGCAATTATTTGTAACATTGCACCTGCCTTTGCCCGTTATTAAAAGCTTTCTTGCCGGGCGGTCATTCTTTTCTAAAATCAAGACTTCCGCTTTGTTTTGTGCGGCGCTTATTGCCGCCATAAGACCTGCGGGTCCTGCTCCTATTACAACAATTTTCTTCATTTAAACTTCACCTGAAAGATATTTTACTACATTTATAATAAAAATAAAAGCTTTTCTTAAAGAAAAGCTTTCAGACTGTAGACAAAGCGGGTTGTATTTAAGCGATACAACCTGCTTTGTTGGAAAATCGGACCGAATTTTCAAG
>CAKSGV010000007.1 GCA_934454845.1 uncultured Eubacteriales bacterium
TAAGAGTAGGCGTGGATATAACTATCAGAGCAAACGCCGTTCTTGACAATGTGGTATTTAAACCTATGGTTATCAAAGGAGATAGCGTTTTGCCTTTTGATATTAATGTCCCGGATTTAACCGCAGTCAATGTAACCATCGGTGAAAAAACATACACACCGAATGCAGATGGCAGTATAGAGGGTGTTAAAAGTATATATCCGGAAATGACTATTACTTCAAACACAAGCGGTGCATTAATCGATTGTGAATATAACCGTGATCTTAATAAGGCTTTTGCGGAGCTTGAAGAAAAACTTACAAACGCAATTTTATCAACAGGAGGAAATACTTAATGTTTAGTTTAAGGGAATTTGTAAAAGATGGCTTTTTAAAAGCAGTAGGGAAAATGGCAGATTACCAAGTTATTTTAAATGCTGCAGGTTGGAATGAAAAAGGTGTTCTTACAGAAGAGGATCTAGCTGAAATTCAGACTGCTATACAATTAAATAACTCTGATATGCCGCTTGAAACAGAGGAGGAAGAAAATGCAGGAGCTGATTGAAAGAGTAGCAATGCTTGAGGCCCAGGATAAAAATATTTTTCATCAATTAGACGAAATAAAAGAAGATGTAAAAGATATCAGACGTCTTACTTCGGCTGTAGAAAAAATAGCAGAGCAGACAAAGAATACATCTGAAAGAGTTGCCGGGATAAATAATCGTTTGGATATGCTGGAGCGAGCTCCGACTGAAGATTATAAACATTATAAACGGCTTATTATCGGAGGAATTATAACCGGAACTATCGGAGTTGTTTTAGGCGCTATACTTGCGCTTGTAATAAAATAGGAGGAATAAATATGTCAAGAATTTTAAAAACAGGAGAACACAGAATTACGCAGGGTTATTCATCGGTACATAATGCGGTCGACATTGTAAAAGCACCGTCACAGCTTGATGATATAATTGCACATTCCGCAGGTAAAGTTATCTTTTGTCAGACAGGCTATAAAAATGCCAAAGGTTCTAAGGGTAACGCTTCTTATGGCAACTGCGTAAAAATCGACCACGGCAGCGGCTACGCAACGCTTTACGCTCATTTAAACAAAGTATATGTTACAAATGGTCAGACCGTAGCACAGGGACAGGCAATAGGCTATATGGGTGACTCAGGAAATGCTTACGGCGCACATCTCCATTTTGAAGTATGGAAAGACGGCAAACGAATAAATCCTACTGATTATCTTAACGCCGATCTGCCGATAGCAAAGCCTGCAAGCGCACCTGTTAAAACCGCGGATAAATCGTTAGACGAGCTTGCAAAAGAGGTGATTCGTGGCGAATGGGGAAACGGACAGGACAGGGTTAACCGTCTTACCGCTGCAGGCTTTAATTATAACGCTATACAGTCAAAAGTAGATGAAATGTTAGGCGCTTCAAAGCCTACACAGAAATCTGTTGACGAAATAGCACATGAAGTTATTAAAGGACTTTGGGGTAACGGAGCAGACAGAAAGAACAGATTGACTGCTGCAGGATATGACTATAATGCTGTACAGGCAAGAGTTAATCAGCTTATGAAATAGGAGGGATATATAGTGAAGAACTTTAAGCGTTGGATAAAAGCGGCGAGTGTTCGTGCTATTAAGACTGTAGCTCAGACTGCGGTCGCCACTATCGGCACTTCGGCTCTGATTTCAACGGTCGACTGGAAAGTGGTTATTTCCGCTTCTTTGCTCGCAGGAGTGATTTCTTTACTTACGAGTATAGCCGGTCTTCCGGAAGTTAACGAATAGTCCTCTAAAAGGCGCGGTACTGTTCACAGCAAGAATCATAAACTCTGCCGACATCTACGCATACAGCTTCTTTAAAACTTCCGACATCGCTGTTTAGGTTTGTTTTGTTATCAGCCATTAAAAATTTCCTCCTAAAATATATTGAAGACAGACTTCAATATATAATATGAAAAACCGTGCGGTTTGTTAAAACTGCACGACTGATCGTGTCAAAAAATTGACACGATCTTGGTCGGGAATGCCGTTCGCAAGAAAATCAGAGATTTTCTTGACTGCACTCTATCCCCGCCAATACCACCCCTGTATTCTTGAAAAACCGCTAAAAATACGCGGTTTTTCGCTTAAAAGGTGTTTTTTCGCAGCACCTGTCAGCGAAAAAACCGAAATTATGGAAAGGTAAGTGCCGGGACTTATAAAAATAAAATCCCTTGCAGTTTGTTAAAACTGCAAGGGATAAAAGTTGAGATTAAAGAACTTTGCTTAAAAAGTCTTTTAGTCTTGCACTTTTGGGATTTTCAAAAACTTCTTTCGGAGAGCCCTCTTCGCAGATA
This sequence comes from uncultured Eubacteriales bacterium, assembly GCA_934454845.1. Classification (GTDB taxonomy): domain Bacteria; phylum Bacillota; class Clostridia; order Oscillospirales; family Acutalibacteraceae; genus UBA737. The sequence goes on from CAKSGV010000007.1 coordinate 2,329, forward strand.
ACGCCCTCATCGATAAATAACACTCTGTCGGCTACTTCTTTTGCAAATCCCATTTCGTGGGTTACAATAACCATTGTCATTCCGCTTTTAGCAAGATCTTTCATAACACTTAGAACTTCTCCGACCATTTCGGGATCCAGAGCGGAGGTGGGCTCATCAAAAAGCATTACATCGGGATTCATTGCAAGCGCTCTTACGATAGCCACCCTTTGCTTTTGACCACCCGAAAGCTGTGATGGATATGCCTCGGCCCTGTCTTTAAGGCCGACCTTATCGAGAAGCTCAAGCGCATTTTTCTCTGCTTCTTCTTTTGAAAGGTTTAAAAGCTTTATAGGAGCAATGCTCATATTTTTAAGAATATTCATATGCGGAAAAAGGTTAAACTGCTGGAAAACCATTCCCATTTTTCTTCTGTGAAGATTTATATTTACCTTAGGATCGGTTATGTTTGTTCCCTCAAAGGAGATATTTCCTCCCGTGGGCGCTTCGAGAAGATTAAGAGTTCTTAAAAATGTCGATTTACCGGAACCTGAAGGTCCTATAACTACTACGACTTCGCCTTTTTTAATATCGGTATTTATTCCTTTTAAAACTTCGATATCTCCGAAAGATTTTTCAAGGTTTTTAACTTCGATCAATACTTTGCTGTCAGCGGTCACTCTTGCGCAGCCTCCTTTCGAATATTCCGAGAAGTTTTGTGAGAATAATAACTATTACAAGATAAATTACTGCAAGACTTACATAAGGAACATAAGCCTGATAGGTCTTACTTACAATATTTTGTGCCTGCTTAGTAACATCGCGCAGAGCTATAACGGAAACAAGGGAAGTGTCCTTTAAAAGTGTAATCATTTCGTTTCCGAGGGCAGGAAGGATGTTTTTTATAGCCTGGGGAATAACTATGTACCACATAGTCTGAATATAATTAAAGCCTAAGCTTCTTCCTGCCTCTGTCTGACCTACTGCTACGCTCATAAGACCTGAACGCGCAATTTCCGCAACATAAGCGCCGGAGTTTATTCCGAGGGTTATAATACCGCAGAGTATCATACCCGTATCGCTTTTAGGCACCATAATTACAAATCCCATTATAAGGAGCTGGACCATCATAGGTGTGCCGCGGATAACTGTGAGATAAATCTGGCAAAGCCAGTTTATAAAATTAAGGCCGATATGCTTTTTATTTGAATTTGAGGAAACCGTGTCATGCGTTGTTCTGATAATAGCGATTATAAGGCCTAATATAATTCCTAAAATCAAAGCGCCGATTGTTACAATAAATGTGATTTTAAGACCGTCGGTAAAGAACTTCCACCTATCATTATAGACAAACGTCTGATAAAGCTGAAATAACAGCTGCTGAATCCATTCGGGGCTTTTGCCTATCCAAGAGGGGGCGTCTGACAGCCAAGTCGCAAAATTTAATACTCCCATTTTTTCTTCCTTTACAATAGTATTATAAGGGCGGCAGTCAGCCGCCCTTAATATTAAGGCTAGATTTTAAATTATTCAGCTTTTATGTACTTGCCGACGATTTCATCAATCTTGCCTGCATCTTTAAGTTCTTTAAGAGCAGTATTGATTTTCTTAAGAAGATCCGGATTGTCTTTGGAAACTGCTATTGCATAATCTTCGGTCACATATTCTGTATCAAGTATTTTAAGACCTGTGTTTGCTGCAACATAGTTTTTGGCGGGCTCATTATCGATTACAACGCAGTCTACCTGACCGTTAGCAAGAGCGGCAACAGCAAGAGAACCGTTAGAGAACTGCTTTACGCTGTCCTGACTGTAATCCAATGTGCAGTAAGAGTCGCCTGTGGTGCCTGCCTGAACGCCGATTTTCTTTCCTTTGAGATCATCGGGAGATTTTATGTCTGAGCCTTCTTTAACGATGATTACCTGAACGCCTGTTGAATAGCTGTCAGAGAAGTCAACCGACTGCTTTCTCTCGTCGGTAACTGTCATACCTGCAAGAACAACGTCGATAGAATCGGATTTAACGGCGGGAATAAGTGAATCAAATTCCATATCCTTGATCTCAAGCTTCATACCGAGCTTATCGGCGATAGCCTGTGCGATCTCAGCGTCAATTCCTACGATCTTGTTGTTGTCATCAACATATTCATAAGGAGGGAAAGAAGCATTTGTTCCCATAACGAGAGTATCGGATTTTTCAGATGAGCTTTTGCCAGAATCTTTTTTTGCTCCGCAGCCTGCAAGAGCGACTACGATGGCGGCAGATAAAATAAATGCCGCAATTTTCTTTAAGTTTTTCATTTTTGTTTCCTCATTTCTTTAATTTTGACTTGCGGTCTTAAAAAACCGCGTGTTTAAATTTGATGTTTGTATTATAGCACTCGTTATGCAAAATGTCAAGCATAAATATGAATAAATCTTGCACAAATATGCAGTTTTATTCAATTTAGAAAGTATAAATATTGCACAAAAAGCCTATAAAACGCATTGAAAACCGTTTGAATATGTATTCATAAAATAACGCTTAATGCATAATATGCAAATAAAAATGCATATAATCGGAAAGGAATAAACCTTTCCGATTTATTTAAAAGAAAGTTATTAAGCTTAAAGATTGTTCTTCGATAATATCGTCTATCATAACCTTTAGTTTGGCACAAGCCTCATCAAATTCATCACGGGAGTCGGTGTATTTTTTTAAGGTCTGAATATTGCCCGAAACCTGATCGAGTTTTTCACGGTTTACAAACAGCGACATAACATTCATATTTTTCTTCCATTCGGTTTCAAGCTTCTTTATTTTTTTATCGGAGTCTTTATTATCTTTCTCAATAGATTCAAGGCATTCTTTAATATTTGCGTTTGTTTCTTTGCCGACTTTGTCAACTGTGGCTTTCGAAAAGACGCAAAGAATTATCAGAATGATAGTCAGAACTGCCGCAGGTATAAGTCTTTTCATTAATTATTCCAACTCCTTTTTTACGATATTTTCGTTTCCGTTTCTGTCTAAAGTCATAAGAAAAACATTTTCGGGCTTCAGCTTTTGCTTTTTAAGCCTGTCGGAAATATTTTTATTGCTTATTTCAAGAGCTTTTAAAGATTCCGTTACAATTTTTCCGTCGGTAATGACGGGAAGTGGAAGACCGTCTTTTTCTTTAGGAAGATTTGCGTCTTTTTTAGTGTAAGGCTGTTCTTCTGCTTTAAGCAGTACACTTAATTCGCCGTTAACTTCAAGAACTGCGAATGCCACTTGCGAAATATCAAAAACATCTTGACTTCTCAATAACTCCACGAGATCAAGCACCGTCATTCTGACATTTTGCATAGCCTGCTGATCTATCATACCGTTTTTGATTATAACTACGGACTTTCCGTTTAAAAGCTTTCTCATAAAAAAGCTTTTAAGAGAAGCTATCGAAATGAGAATTTCTATTATTACAAGAAACAGAATTGCGCTTATGCCCGAAAGAATAGGCTGATTAAGATCCTGAAGAGGAATTGCGGCAAGTTCGGATATAAGCAGGGTTACAACTAGCTCGTTAGGCTGCATATCGCCTATTTGCCTTTTCCCCATAAGCCTTATTGCCACGGTTATAACAAGATAAAAAAACAAGGTCCTTATCAAAGCTGTGAACACTTTTCATTTCTCCGATCATAATTAATTATTATTATTGTGTTTATTTACAAATGAATTATTCGTGATATAATACTTAATATGAATATTAAATTTATCAGATCAAACAGAAAAACTATGGCTATAGAAGTAAACTCGAAAGCCGAGGTAATAGTAAGACTCCCTTTATATGCAACAAAAAAAGAGGCGGAAAAATTCGTTGCGGATCATTACGAATGGATCTTAAAGCACTGTGAATCCGCCGAGGAGAAAAGGAAACTTTTAGAATTTACCGATGAAGAGATAGCTTTTCTTAAACAAAGCGCCGATAATTATATAAAGAAAAGAGTGCTTCAATTTTCAAAAATTATGGATCTTTATCCTAAAAGTATAAAAATAACCTCGGCTAAAACAAGGTTTGGTTCCTGTTCCGGGGATAATAGGCTGTGCTTTTCGTATATATTAATGCTTTATCCGAAAGAAGCGGTGGATTATGTGATAGTCCATGAGCTTGCGCATATAAAGGAACATAATCATTCTAAAAGGTTTTATAAACTAATCGAAAAATATATGCCGGATTATAAGAAAAGAATTATACTTCTTAAGAAAAACCCTGACATTGATAATAATTTAACGAAATCTTAATATAATATCAAAATATTTTTAAAAATATTGTTAAAAACATAACGAACTTGTTGACATTAAATATCCGCGCAAATATAATGTTATTAAACTACAATTTACTTCGGAGGTAATTTTAATGTCAAGAGTTTATAATTTCAGCGCGGGTCCCTCGATGCTTCCCGAAGAGGTTTTGAAAACCGCGGCGGATGAAATGTTGGAATACGGTAAAACCGGTCAGTCGGTCATGGAAATGTCGCACAGATCAAAGGAATATGACGAGATAATAAAAACTGCCGAAAAAGATTTAAGGGAGCTTATGAATATTCCCGATGATTACGAGGTGCTTTTCCTCCAGGGCGGCGCTTCCACGCAGTTTGCTATGGTTCCGCTCAATCTTATGAATAAAAATCATAAGGCCGATTATATCATCACAGGCCAGTGGGCAAATAAAGCCTATAAAGAGGCCGCAAGATACGGAGAAGCCAGAGTAGTTGCTTCTTCAAAGGATAAAACCTTTTCTTATATCCCTAAGGTTAATGCCGATGAATTTGATAAAGACGCGGATTATGTTCATATCTGCTTTAACAATACTATTTACGGAACGAAGTACAATTATATCCCCGATACGGGCGATGTTCCGCTGGTTGCGGATATTTCAAGCTGCATTTTATCAGAGCCTATCGATGTTAAAAAATTCGGCGTTTTATATGCAGGCGCGCAGAAGAATGTTGCTCCGGCAGGAGTTACGATAGTTATTATCCGCAAGGATCTTATCGGCAACGCTATGGATATCACTCCCACAATGCTTAATTACGCAACTCACGCTGAAAGCGCTTCTCTTTTCAATACTCCTCCTTGCTACAATATATATATAGCAGGTCTCGTTTTCAAATGGCTTAAAAAGCTCGGCGGTCTTGAAGTAATGAAAAAGAGAAATGAGGAAAAAGCAAAAATTCTTTATGATTTCCTCGATTCAAGCAAGCTCTTTAAGGGCACAGTCGTTAAAGAGGACCGCTCTTTGATGAATGTTCCTTTCGTTACGGGCAGCGACGAGCTTGACGCGAAATTTATCGCGGCAGCTAAGGAAAACGGATTTGTAAATATCAAGGGTCACAGATCTGTCGGTGGAATGAGAGCCTCCATTTATAATGCAATGCCTAAAGAAGGTGTAGAGAAATTAGTTGCATTTATGAAAAAATTTGAAGAGGAAAATGCGTAATGTATAAAATTAAAACCTATAATAAGATATCAAAGTCCGGTCTTGAAGTATTTGACGATAAATATACTATAGGCGACGAGGTGGAAAATGCCGACGGCGCTATAGTCAGATCCGCGTCTTTGCACGATGCACAGTTTCCTAAATCTCTTCTTGCAATCGCAAGAGCGGGAGCAGGAACGAATAATATTCCTATAGATGACTGCACAAGTCAGGGAATAGTAGTATTCAATACTCCGGGAGCAAATGCAAACGCTGTAAAAGAGCTTGTGATCGCAGGTATGCTTATCGGATCAAGAAGAGTAATATCCGCGATAGAGTGGGCTAAAACTTTAAAAGGCGAGGGCGAAAATGTTTCTAAGCTTGTTGAAAAAGGGAAGAGCGCTTTCACAGGCCCTGAGCTTAAAGGCAAAAAGCTCGGAGTTATCGGACTCGGTGCAATAGGCGTTTTAGTAGCAAACGCCGCAAATCACCTCGGAATGAAGGTTTACGGTTATGATCCTTATCTTTCTGTAAATTCAGCATGGAATCTTACTCATAATGCGGTTCATATCTATGATATAAAGGATATTTTTGAAAAGTGCGATTATATCACACTCCACGTTCCGCTTACGGATTCCACCAAAAACCTAATAAATGCAGAGGCTATCGCTAAGATGAAAGACGGCGTGAGAATAATGAACTTCGCACGTGGAGGTCTTGTAAATTCAACTGATGTTATAGCGGCTCTGCAGTCCGGCAAGATTGCTTCTTATGTCACCGATTTCCCGTCAGATGATCTTTTGGGTGTTGACGGTGTTGTGGCAATTCCGCACCTCGGTGCTTCCACTCCGGAATCTGAAGACAACTGCGCACAGATGGCGGCAAGCGAGCTTATGGATTATATTGAAAACGGAAATATAACAAATTCCGTAAATCTTCCCGAAATCACTCTTCCGCGAAGCGGAAAGTACAGGATATGCGTTATTCATAAAAACATTCCGAACATGATAACTTCAATCACGGGAATTGTTGCTACAAATAATATAAACATTGAAAATATGCTTAATAAATCGCGCGGAGATTATGCTTATACAATGGTTGATGTTTCCGATGTCGACGCCGATCACATCATCGAAAAGCTTGAAGAAATCGATGGTGTAATAAAAGCAAGAGTAATATAAATAAAAAAGAGCTGAATTTTGTCAGTCATTGATAAAACAGTAATCTGTCTGACAGACTGCCAAACGGAATTGCAAAAAATCGGCATATCACTTTTTCAAGTGGTATGCCGATTTTCGTTGTACGAGAATTTCTATATGTTCTACACATATATGTGAGCATTTAAAGGTCGAAAAAGCCTTGTTTTATGTGGTTTTTAAGGCTTGAAATCGGCGAGGTAATATAAAACCATTACTTTGCTCAAAAATGAAGTTTTATTTTCTACGAAATGCTGAAATTAACACTAAAAAAATCTCAACACCCTTTTTCGTCTTAAATTTTCTAACTATTTTACAACGGCAAAAAACAGTTTTATTGATAATGGCTTTTGTACTTCTATTAATAAACATTTTTATACAGCAGGAATCTAGCGATTATAAGAACTTTTAATATTTATAATCGGCTTTACTATACTATTATTGTCAGTAGGGGTTAGGGTCCCTTTAGGCAATGATAATAACATTTCCAAATCATTTGGATATATAGCCAATCCATAGTTGGACAGGTGTCCCATAAAAGATTGAGGTGTCATAATATTGTTTTCAAATAACACTTCAAGTGCACTATAAAATAGAGTGGGAGCCGAAAGTTGTAATATATCATCTAAAGGCTCTTGCGTTCGCCATTTTCTATATGACATAGATTTCATCAAAGACTGATATTCTTTTATATTAATTCTTTCAAGATTTTTTGCTCTTATTAACATCGCAGCAATGGATACATGCCACTTATCTTTTAAAGCAATGTAAGCTCTTAATTCATTTGCCCGAATTAAATCATTGTAAAAAGCATTTTTGGGCATAAGAAATGCTGAAGCAAACTGATTCGCCTCATTTTCAAGTTCTTTTTGTTGCTCCAAAGATAATTCTTCTAAATTCTCAATATTGCTATGAAGTATTATATGCCCCAACTCATGAGCAATATCAAAGTTACGCCGCACAGCTGACTTTTTATTATTTCCCACAACAACACAATATTGAGGATATGTAGATATATTGTGTACTTGGGTAAATGCATCAATTTTATCACTATCAACGTCAAATGCCGATACAATAATCCCGTTATGTTCTATTAATTCAACCATATTAGCAATTGGTTTTTCGCCAATACCCCAATATGCTCTTAATGACATAGCTTGCGTTTCGATATCACCTTTAAACTTATCAAGGTTAGGCAAATTTAGTATTGGCATATCTAAATATTCACAGAGAAAATTATATGTTTGAACTACTAATTTGGTTTTTATTTCTTGAGTTTTTTTATCTAATGCACTAGCGGAAGATAGGGCTCTAAAAAATGTATTATTAACTGCTATATTTTCGATTTTTTGGTGAAAATATGTTCTTGGAAATCCCAATGCGCCTACTATTGCAAATTCTGTTTCAGGTTTTGGCTTTGCTAAATTATTTTCAAATTGAGAAATAGCCTGTTTTTTTATGCCGACTTTTGATGCTAATTCTGTCATACTCATATTTCTGAATATACGTGCTTCTTTTAACCTTTCTCCGTTAAAAAACATTTTCATTCCTCCAATTATCCTATTTCTTGCTGTTTTTTCACAGAAGGTTTTATTAATATTTTTGATTTTAAATCTGTACTCTGGACATAATCTCTTTTTCCGTTATCTTCAATATCATCAAACGAAGGATTAATATATTCGCTCCAATCATCTGCTTCTATTACTTCTAACCATTTAGAACCCAATACTGCTCGAACTTCTGTCAAAGTAAATCCCTTAAAATCTACGACAACTGTGATATATTTTTTTATAGTGTCAGTTAATAAAAGACTTTCGATAGTAGTTTGTAAATCTTTTATTTGTCTTTCTGCACTCTCTGAAAACATATTTTCCACATCAAAAATAGACATTTGCATAGGAACTTCTTGATATAAGTAATTATAGTCTAACATTGAATCTATATAATGTGCTTTTGACAATGACTTTCTATTTAATAATTTATTAAAGTTATCTTTTTTCATTATTGAAAATAATGTACGTTCTTTATTATCAAATATCATTATTAACTCAAAAAGACCTCTGTCGAGTGGTATTATAGAAAACCTGTCATTTTCAAGAAATAACTCATACACACAAGTATTAATCTTGTCCCATTTTTCCATATGTTTTCGATTTTCTGTTATTGTATTGCTATTATATATTTCCGTCTGTGCATTTGATAAACCTTTTTGAATAGCGGAAATAACGCCTTTCTTATCGAAGTCTATTTTCAAAATAAACACCTCCGTTAACTTTACAAAACAATTTTAGCACATAATCTATAATTTGTCAAGTAAAAATATAAAAATAGTAAATTTGTCAAACACAAATAGCTGTTGTTGAAAAAATATCAAGTATTCATCATAGCCCTCGCTCTTGTGCAATATATGGAATTTCAGTCAAAAAAAGAAACTAAATTTTATAATTGAATTAAGTAATTCTAACTAATACATAATAAAAAAAAGGCTTGTCAATAGGAAGGTGTTGCTCGCACATTTACCCTTGACTTACCTGTTCTTTTTTGCTGATTATAATATAAATTCTGAATTATTAAACATTTCATTTTTTATTGTTTTATGTGTAAACCTACCGGCCTTGTAGGCTTCTGCAAGTAAAATAAGATTTGTAACAGCTACAGCAGTTCCATTGACAGACTTATTTCTGCTTATCCGTTCAATTTGTGCTTTAAAATTTCCTATAAAGTGACCGGAAACAAACATAAAATAAAACTCATTTATTTCATCGGCAAAATTATTCCACCATTTATTGGGATTAACTTTTTCATTCCTTGTTTGATTTTCACCAATATATCTTTCCATTTCATCCGCCTGCGATATCGGTAAATTGTATCCTTTGGAATACGCTTTGGTATCTATAATGACACCATATTTACATTTATTTTCACTTGTATAAATTATACCGTCCGGCTTACGACTTCCGCCAAGATGAAGTCCCTGATAATCGCATTCTTCTGTCAGTAAGTCTAAAGTTTTCATTTCAAACAATCGATTTTGTTTACTGTCATAGGCAAGGTCTATAAGTGCTAAATACTCATGTGATAGATTTAATAGTTTTTCGCGTATATACTCCTTTGTTTCTGTCAAATCAGATTTTGCAAGTGATTGAGGCAGAGGAATAACGAAATCGTTTATCATATCATCAAACAGAAATCTATTGTCTTTATCTATGATATTTATGCCTATATTCTGCAATCCTTTTATATCATCCGATACTGTTTTTTCATTTTCAGTAAGATTAACGGTTTTAAGATAGTTTATAATATCCATAACCGAAACACTGTTTTTGTTTTCAGACAAATATTTTAATATAAAGGCACGTCGAGTACGTAAATACTCCCTATCTTTACCCTTAGTAGAAAGCATTTCCCAACATACATTTTTTGCAATCCTTTTGTGTTTACTTTTTCCCTCAGCTTTTCTCAAAGCAGTAATTCCATTTGAAGTAATTACATATGCTTGACCTATCGTTTCGTTATATTCTTTTCCGGCAGTTGAAACTGTAACCATTTTGGGTATTTTCTCAACGAGTCCAAGCTTTTCAAGCCAACTTGCAATCATTCTCGCATACTTGTCCGACGAACCCTCCCAATCAGCCTTCATACTTTTGCGTTCCTTTGGAGTTGCATTTGCCAGCGATCGTATGAATATTTTTTGCGGCATACTTGTAAAGCCATCCTCTCCGATAAACCCTAATTGCCGACCTATTTCAAACTTTGTAAGGTGAGTATCGTCCGTTTCCGAAAGCAAATTTAATATTCTGATAGCGGGCGGATATGCTAATGCGGAGTTGATAAGTAACTCTATTTCTTTTTCAGATAACTTGTCCCCCGTTTCTCTTACTTTTGTTATTTCTAAACCTCTATGCGTTATTTCAAATGTATCATCTGTATAATTGTATTTTATAAAGCCAAAGCAGTGAGCCCAACGAACATAATTGTCAGCCGGCCAATCTCCTATAAAATCTCTTCCCTGACCTTTAACCGTTGCTTGTATAATGCCATTGCATCTTGACATACTTCTCGGCGTAAAGGATGTACCTACAAGTTCGGTATATTTAATTTTAAGAGGGCTTCTTCGTAATGCTTTTATCAAATTGTCCCGGCCATCTCGTTTTTCAACAATTTTGGGAATAACAACACTTATTAAATCTTTATGTTTTTGTGAATTTGGGTCGAATATAGCAACAACGTCGCAAAGACTGCGCAAATTGCTCGGATCCTGAACCCAACCAAACGTGCGAAAATTTTTATTGTGTGTAGGAATTACAGAAATCATATATTTCGTCAGCAATCAATAGTTTATTATTAAAACTTCTCTGCTTTCTCCTTTCTTTGTGTTGTAGCTTGAATTTGAATAGTTATAGTTTAAATCAATGATTTTATATTTTTTTGCCCATTCAAGTAATATCTCATTGATTTTACCTTTATGCTCTATAACATTCGATAAAGCAAATTTAACTTCTCTTTCATTTGCATTGTCCAAATAATCGTATAAAGCACATTCTTGTTCTGTTTTCCAATCCTTAAAGCCTCTGTTCCCGTCATTATATGTTCCGGTTGTTATCAGGTAAGGCGGGTCGCAATAAATTAAATCTTCAGGTGTGAAATCATCTAATGGTATCTGTGTAAAATCTTTGCTTAAGAACTCAATATTTAGTTTTTTGAGTCTTGAAACAAATGAAATCAAATTATGTTTCATATTTTCTGAAAATTGACTTCTGTTTCTGCCAAAAGGATTATTATACAATAAATCATTATTAAACCTGAATTGATAATTAAAAGAATAACAAGTCAACGTGTATAAATCTATCGGATTTTGCGTTTTATTATAAAAATCCCTGAACTTTTTAAAACCGTCCTCGTTTTCTTTTGTAAGGTTATATTCTGCTATACGAAGTTTTATTTGATGCAGTATTTCGGATAATTCCGTGTTCTTAAACACTTCAAACATTTCAATTATCTTTTTATTTATATCATTACAGATAATCCTGTTTGCATTTACATTTATAGATACATTGCAACCACCTGAAAATAAATCAACAAAAGTCCCTATATAATTAGGAAAATACGGTAAAATTTGAGGGAGTAATTTATATTTTCCGCCTATATAGTTCATAGGACTTTTTATGTATTTTTTCGTATTGGAAACAATCGTATTTATTCCGCTGCGTGTACCTATGAAATCAAATGTTGATTTTTGAGGAATGTTCTTTTTTATAAAGAAAATGTATTCGTATAAACATTCTTTTTGTTTTGTTTTTTTGCTCATATAATGTCTGTATGGAATGGAATACATTTTATATGTTTCTTCTATTCCGTGCTTTTTTAATATTCGCTCAATTTCATCAGAAGTCATTAACCCATCTGTGCTATAGCTCATTACTATATTACTAAACTTTGCTTTGCTTATCAAGTCTTCAAATGCATCAGAAACTTCATTTTTCATACAGAACGAAGATTTTAAATCATCATACGGCCTCATTCCTGTCACTCCGTGAATCTCGGGATAATCATACTTAGAGATTGTTTCAAGTAAATGATAATTAGGAGCATATTGTCTTGAATTATACGGTGGGTCTAAATATAAAATGTCGCCGTTTAATTCTTCAATAAGCTTATTTGAATCTTTGTTATAGCTTTTATTTTTTTGCTTGTTATCAATAACATCAAGTCTTGCCATCTCCAAATCATTAAAGGTGCGTTTATCCCAATGTTTAAGATAAGCTCCATATGTTCCTGTAATATTTGAAATAGAGGGGACACCCTCGATCAGTCCAGCAAGCAAATAGTAATACTCTAATTCGGTAAGCAGTTTTTCCTTTCTCCATGCTTCAATTGTATTTCGTATAAAATCAATTCTCGCAGCATTTTTGTTTGACACATACATCCTTTCGCAATCATCGTGCGGAGTATAATTTTTAGTTATAAAATAATTATCATCATTATAATTCAATATCTGTATTTGGGTTTCTTCTAAAAATTTAAAAGGGTCTCCTATACCTATATTTTTTAGCTTTGAAAATGATGGTTTCGTATTATTTTCAATCGTTGCTTTTTGTATTACATATGAAAAATACAAGACATCATTTGAATGTACTTCATATTTGGGTTTAAAATAACGAGCAACAGCTCCTGTTCCCGAAAAAATATCACAAAATATTTTTTCGTTTCCTGTTGTGTTTTCGGATATAACCATATCAATATTTTTTAACAAGTTTATTTTACTTCCTATAAATCTCATAATCACGCCTCTTACATCCCGAAACATCCTTGTATTAAATTATAACATTTACTTTTCCAAAAGTCAATGAAAATAAAAAAATATATTAAGTTTATACAAAAAATTTGGCAAAAATACTTTTTCGACCGTAGTAATGACAAAGATAAAATTAAAAAATTTTCTATACATGGTTGCTTTTTCAGCATTATATTTGTTACTTATATGAGGAGTAAAATAAGATAAAGAATTTTTAATTTTGAAGTTGCCGGAATAGTATTTTCTGCACTACCTATATAGAGAGAAAAATTGAAAATTTTTATCAAAAAGGGTTTGGGAATATCCCAAAAATCCAAAATCAAATTTGCCGTGTGTGGCTGCACACGCTTTGCTTGCTATTCCACAAGAATGGCAGGCAAAACAAATTTGATTTTTGGTGAGTGGGTACTCACTCGCTTTGCTTGCTACTCTCAAAAATTACTTATTATCACGAAAGAAAGGTGTTTTGAAAATGAATAATGATAACAAATTTAAAGTGTCAATCCAAAGTGTGTTAGATTATGAATTGCCCGATATTGTGGTTAAACTTGAGGATTGCAAAACCGAATATATCTTTACCGGAACATACGAAGGCAACAGAGCAATTTCAGCAAAACTATTAAAACTTATCGAAAACGACAAAACTTTTACGGAAGGGGCTGACAAATAAGAAAATGAGCGTTAAAATAATGCAAGCAATTCTGTTATGGCAGACTGTCCAAACGAAAAGGAGGATAAAAATTTTATGAGACAGTCTGAAAAATTTACAATTCTATATTGCCGCTTGAGCCGAGATGATGAACTTCAAGGCGACAGCAACAGTATTGTAAATCAAAAAAATATTTTAAGCAAATACGCAAAGGAAAACGGCTTTAAAAACTTGCGGTTTATAGTTGATGACGGTTATTCGGGAACTAATTTTCAAAGACCCGGCTGGAATGAATTATTGGAACTTATTGAGAACAACAAAGTCGAAACAATTATTGTAAAAGATATGTCAAGACTTGGGCGTGATTATCTGAAAGCCGGGTTTTATACAGAGGTAATGTTTGTCGAGAAAAATATCCGTTTTATTGCTATCAACAATGGCATTGACAGTTCAAATCAAACTGACAGTGATTTCACTCCGTTTTTGAATATCATAAACGAATGGTATGCAAAGGACACAAGCAAAAAAATCAGAGCCGTTATGAAAGCAAAAGGCGAATCGGGAAAGTATTTGACAACCAGACCGCCGTTTGGATATACGAAAAGTCCCGATGACAAAACAAAATGGATTGTTGATGATGAGGCTGCACGGGTTGTCAAAATGATTTTTGATTTATGTCTTGAAGGCTACGGAACAACTCAAATCGCACGAATACTGAAAGACAAAAAAGTATTAACGCCGTTTTCATATTGGAACACTAAAGGACAAGTATTTAAGTGCTCAGAAAATCCGTATAATTGGTCTGCAGATACCATTGCGGGAATTATTGACAAAAAAGAATACTTGGGGCATACGGTAAATTTCAAAACCTATAAGCAGTCATACAAAAGCAAAAAGAAAATGTATAACCCCGAAGAAAAGCAGCTTATATTTGAAAACACGCACGAAGCAATTATTGATGCCGATACTTGGGAAAAAGTGCAGGAACTGAGAAAGAACAAATGCAGACCGTCAAAAACAGGCAAAACAAATATGTTTTCCGGCATTGCCTATTGTGCCGATTGCGGACAAAAATTATATTACTGCACAAGCAATTATTTTGAAAGCCGTCAAGACCATTTTGTGTGTTCAACTTCACGAAAAGGCAAGGAATATTGTTTAACTCATTTTATTCGTGCCGTTGTCCTTGAAAAAGGCGTGCTTGCACATTTGAAATATGTGATTGGATATGTTTCAGCCTATGAAAAACAATTTCGAGAAATCATGGGTGCAAGGCAAAAAGCAGAGGTCAAAAAAGAAATATCCTCAAAGAAAAAACTGCTTTTAAAATGCGAAAATCGTATCAGCGAATTGGACAGGCTTTTCAAAAACATTTATGAGGACAAAACCAATGGAGTTTTGAGCGAAAACAGATTTCAAATGCTTGCGGACGATTACGAAAAAGAACAACAGGAGTTGGAATTAAAAATTGTTTCTCTGTCGGCAGAAATATCAGATACCGAACAACAAAGCGACAATTTGAAACGGTTTATTTCAAAGATACATAAATATCTTGATTTGCAGGAATTAACCCCCACAGTTTTAAATGATATGGTAAAGCGAGTGTATGTTCACGCACCGCAAACCGTTGACGGAAAACGCACACAACAGATTGATATTTGCTATGATTTGGTCGGAATATTGCCGATGTCATTACTTAACAAAAACGACGAAACGGCATAGAATAAACTATGCCGTTTCATCGAAAACAATGTTACTGTTTTATTGAGGGCACCCTTTCAGCTCTTTTTTATTCTGTTATGTTTTCTATAAAAAGTGAATAGATCTTAGCGGGATTGTCTAAAAATTTCTCTTTGATTATCTTTGCCTGATCCTCGTCGGTTATCTGTAAAGTTACGGAGAAAAATGGAATATTTCTGTCTAAGATCGAGCAGGTATAATATAATTTTCCATTTTCCTTTTTAAGCTCAAAGCTTGTGTCTTTAGCGTTTTTAAATCTTGAAAGCATTTTAATAGCCGCTGCATAAGCCCTGTCTTTTACCGAATAAGAAATCGAAGTCTTTAAGGTTTCGGCGGTGTTTTTGCCGGATTCCGTTATTATATATGTATCTTCTTTTTCGTCGTACTGCTCGATCTGTCCGTTTCTCGCCAATGTTACTATAGCGTCGCTTACCTCAAAGGCGTTTGCAATTCCCTCATAATGCAGAAGATTTGCAAGCATATTTGCAGGTATCGGCTCGTTGATAGTAGCAAGAAGATAGCATATAAGAATCTTTATATCAGTAGTGTTAAAAAGTCCGCCGAGTTTTACCCCGGCTCCGGAAGCATTGTTTTCCAATTACGATTACTCCTTATATTATATTACATTTATATATTATAAGGAATTTTTTTGATTCTTTCAAGTGTTTATTATTATCCGTCGTAATTTTCTATAAATTTTTCAGCCTCTTCGGGATTTTTTATAATGATACCGTTTTCAAGATCAGCTCTATCTTTTAACGGGAGAGTGTCAAAAACTATTTCGTTATACGTAAGGATCACTTTTTCGTTTTCAGTAAGAACAACTTTATTTCCGATTTCCTTCAAAACATACTTTTTTTGATCAGTCTTGCTTTCTTTTTCAAGCAAAATTGCACAGGAAAGAGAAAAAAAGGCAATCATAACTATTGTTATAAATAAAAAATAAAACTTTTTACCTACCATTTTTATCACCGAAATTATTTTGCGCAATTTTTAAAAAGTTTATACACTATTGAAAAAACAGTAAAAATATGGTACACTAGCTGTGTATATTTTTTAAAGGAGCATTTAAATAAATGAGTGATAAGGATTTTTTCAGCTACAGCTCTTTCGGAGAAGAGAATAATAATGAAAATAAATCACTTGATCTTAACAGCTTTTCAACGGAAGAACCGGAGCCCGAGAAAAAAGGTAAATTCAATTTTTTTAAGAAGAAATCCAAAAAAGAAATAATTAAAACTGTCATCACCGTTTGTCTGATTGCAGTTATTTCAGTCAGCCTTTTAATAGGCGGATTTGTTGCTTATGTTTTTACCACGGTTGACGGTAAGATAGACCAGGATCTCAATGATTTGAAACTTAATTTCACTACCACTGTTTATGCTAAGGATGGAAGCGGGAATTGGCAGGAATATCAGCGCCTGCACGGCGAGTTTAATAGAATTTGGGTGTCTTATAACCAAGAATCCGCTCAGGCGGAGGATAAAGAATATACGGGTATTCCGCAAAACCTCGTAAATGCTTTCGTTGCTATAGAGGACAAGCGATTTTTCTCTCACCCCGGTGTTGACTGGAAGCGCACGACCAAGGCTTTCCTTAATATGGCGCTCCATTCTTCCACAAGTTACGGCGGATCGACTATCACTCAGCAACTTGTTAAAAATATAATGAGCGATAATGAGAAAACCGCCAGCAGAAAAATAAGAGAAATTATGCGAGCAAGGTATGTTGAAAGTACCTATTCCAAAGAAACTATTATGGAATGTTACTTAAATACCATTGCACTCGGTCACGGAATGTACGGCGTAGAGGTCGCCTCTAACTATTATTTCGGAAAATCCGTTAAGGATCTTTCTGTTTTAGAGTGCGCAACGCTCGCGTCTATCACAAAAAGCCCCTCAACTTATTCGCCTGACGATAATCCCGAGAATAATAAACAGCGCAGGGAAGTCGTGCTTAAAGAAATGCTTAAGCAGGACTATATAACCGAGAAAGAATACGAAGAGGCGCTTAAGGAAGATGTTAAAATAGTAGCCTCAAAAGAGGCTATAAGCGAATCTGATGTAAATTCATATTATGTTGAGGCGCTTATAAGAGAAATTGCAACCGATCTTTCTAAAGAACTTGACTGCACCGTTGAAGAGGCTACAACTAAATTTTACAACGGCGGATATAAGGTCTACTCGAATCTTGATATGCGTATTCAAAACAGTATTGACAGCGTGTTCACAGATACCTCATATGCATTAAAAGGAAAAGACGGACAGACTTTGCAGGGTTCTTTTACGATTATAGATTATAAGGGTAACGTCGTAGGTCTTTCGGGCGGTATCGGCAAGAAAACCACAAACCTCGGTAGTAAAGGTCTTAACCGTGCGACAGACGCCAAGCGCCAGCCGGGTTCAACTATGAAGCCTATCGCGGCGTATGCTCCCGCTTTGGAAAACGGTCTTATAACCTATTCGACAATGCTTGAAGATAAAGCAACAGCTTATAATAATGGCTGGATTCCTAAAAACTGGTATAATTATTACAGCGGCAAAACAACCGTTAAATTTGCGCTTGAAAGATCAATGAATACAATACCTGTATATCTTGTAAATAAGCTTACTCCTCAGGTGTGCTATGATTTTCTCACGCAAAAGCTCGGTATAACAACACTCAATGCCCCTGATGATATAAACTTATCTCCTCTCGGAATGGGCGGTACAAACGGCGGTATAAATACCTATGAGTCCGCCGCGGCATTCGCCGTGTTCGGAAATAAGGGACTTTATTATAAACCGACTTTTTATACTAAGGTCTGCGATCAGTACGGCGAAGTGATCCTCGAAAAGAAAGTTAAGCCCACCGTTGCGATCGGTGAAGATACCGCAACGATTATGAATAAGCTTCTTCAGAATGTCGTTTACGGCGCGCAGGGAACAGGCGCGCAGGCGAAGAATTATATCAAGAATATGAAATTTTACGCAAAAACAGGTACTACCAATGATCAGAACGACCTTTGGTTTGTCGGCGGAACGCCTTATTATGTCGCCTCATGCTGGTGCGGTTACGATAAGCAGCAGGGCATATCCACAAGCACGATAGCTCTGAGAATGTGGGGAGCGGTAATGCAAAAAGTACACGAGGGCCTCGAGCCTAAGGAATTTACGGACAGCACCTATGTTCATAAGCGCTATTACTGCACTTCCACCGGCTTGCTCGCAACGAATGCCTGCCCCTCAAAGGATATAGGATATTATACGGATAATAATTCCCCCGAGGCATGCACGACCCACGGCGGAGAACTGCTAGACGCTCCTCAGCCCGAAAAAACGGAAGAAACTAAAACTGAATAAAAAGGTAAAATTAAACCCCCGTAAGTTATGTAGATTCGTAACTTACGGGGTTTTTGTATTTATTCAAATGTTTTTATTATCGGCAGATAATAATTCGGAAATTTCCACATTTAAAGCACGCGCAAAAATCACTAAATCAATGTCAGTAACAAACCTTTCGCCGTTTTCAACCCGACGGATAAAATAGTGGTCAACATCGTAACCGAGAAGCTGCATTTTTGTAGCAAGTTTTCGCTGAGAAATACCTTTAGATAGCCTGATTTCGGCAATTTTTTTGCCGGTAATGTTATTCGTTCCGTCAGAGGCTTTTATTTTAAACATAAAAATTCCTCATTTATTTTCAGTTGATATTTTCTTTATTATATGCTATAATCAAAAAAACTGTGGTGAATAGTGTTCACCAATATATAAGCGAAACGAGGAATTTAGATGAAATCATCAATTTTAAAACGCACGATAAGTATTATAGTTTCGGCAGTGCTGGTTATAAGTGCGTCAGTAGCTACTTCTTTAATTGTAAGCAGAAAAAGGAATGTAACTGCGGTAACAAAAATAAAAAACGGAATGTCGGCATACGAATTGGCTGTAAAAAGCGGTTATAAAGGTGATATGAGCGAATGGCTTGAATCCTTAAAAGGTAAATCGGCTTACCAAACGGCAAAAGAAGCAGGCTTTTCAGGCTCGGAAAAAGAATATAAAGAAGCCGTAAAAAATTTGGCAGATAATAAAGTAAATATTAAAACAGCTTCTTTTGACGATAAAGGACAGCTATTGATAACAATGTCTGATAATACCGTTATTAATTTAGGTAAAGCTGTAGGTGCAGACGGCAAAAACGGAAATAATGGTAAATACGGAATAAGCATTTCTGACGCAAAAATAGAAAACGGAGAATTTATTCTTAAGTTTACTAACGGCGAAACAGTAAATTTAGGTAATATTACGGGTATGCGCGGAGAAAAAGGTTATTCTGCTTATGAAATCGCTTTGATGACAGGCAGTACGACTGCCTCATCAGAATCCGAATGGATTACAAGCCTAAAGGGCGAAAAAGGCGATACCGGTGCTTCGGGTGCAGTTGGAGCAAAAGGTGATAAGGGAGAAAAAGGTGACAAAGGTGATACAGGTGAAAAAGGAGAACAAGGTTTAAAAGGTGATACCGGAGCAACGGGCGCTCAAGGCGAAAAGGGCGACAAAGGAGATAAGGGTGAAACCGGTGCGACAGGTGCACAAGGTGAAAAGGGAGATGCAGGTTTAAAAGGTGCAGACGGAAAGTCGACTTATGAAATAGCTAAGGAAAACGGTTTTACAGGTACAAAATCCGAATGGCTCAATTCTTTAAAAGGTCTTGACGGATCAAACGGTAAATCTGCTTTTGAAATAGCAAAGCTTGCAGGACTTACTTCGGCTGAAACAGAATCAGAGTGGATAGCCAGCCTTAAAGGAAGTAAAGGAGATATCGGTGCGACAGGTGCCAAAGGGGAAAAAGGCGATACAGGTGATAGGGGCGATAACGGTAAGTCTGCTTTCGAAATAGCAAAGGATAACGGATTTATAGGAACAGAGGAAGAATGGATAAGCTCATTAAAGGGTGCTAAAGGTGACAGAGGTGCAACCGGTGCTAAAGGTGAAAAAGGCGATACAGGAGCGACAGGATCTCAGGGTGAAAAAGGAGATAAAGGTGATAAGGGTGATACCGGGGCAAAAGGTGACGACGGCGATTCGGCATATGAGCTCGCGGTCAGAAATGGGATAATTGATTCTTCTGTTTCCGAAACCGATTGGCTTAATTCTTTAAAAGGTACAGACGGCAAAAAAGGAAATGACGGAGTAGGAATTAATGATATAACAATAGATGATACAAATGGTAAGATGACTATAACTCTTACAGATTCGTCAAAAAAGTATGTATTTAATGTTAAGGGTCCTAAAGGAGATCAGGGTGACACCGGAGCAACAGGTGCTCAGGGTGAAAAAGGAGATAACGGTAAATCTGCATTCGAAATAGCAAAGTTAATTGGAGCTACGACTGCCGAAACGGAAGATGATTGGATAGCGAGTCTTAAAGGCGAAAAGGGTGATAAAGGAGATAAAGGTGATACAGGTGCTCAAGGCGCCCAAGGTGAAAAGGGCGAAACAGGTTTAACGGGAGCAGACGGAAAATCGGCTTATGAAATTGCTAAGGATAACGGCTTTACAGGCTCAAAATCAAAATGGCTCGAATCATTAAAAGGATTGCAGGGACAAAACGGCAAATCTGCATATGAGATTGCAAAGAGCGCAGGTCTTACAACTGCCACAAGTGAGAAAATTTGGATAGAAAGCCTTAAAGGAGATAAAGGAGATATCGGAGAAACAGGTGCTACCGGTGCCAAAGGAGATAACGGCAAGTCTGCATATGAGATTGCAAAGGACAACGGCTTTTCAGGCGCTGAAAAAGAATGGCTGAATTCTTTGAAAGGAGAAACCGGCGCAGCAGGCACACAAGGTGAAAAGGGCGACAAAGGAGATAAGGGTGACACCGGTGCGACAGGTGCACAAGGTGAAAAAGGAAATTCTGTTGAAAATGTTTTTATAGACGATAATGATTATCTCGTAGTAACCCTTTCCGACGGAAAAACAATAACGATAACAAAATCCCTAAGAGGAGCAAAAGGCGAGACCGGAAACGGAATAAAGTCAATTGAGCTTACAAGCGATTACAAACTAAAGATAAGCTATACCGATTCTTCAAAAGCAGACGATTATTTCACTCTGCAAAAAGGAGAAAAGGGTGATAAAGGCGACAGCCCGATTCTTTCTTTTGATTCGGTTAGCGGTGAATTGTTGGTAAAATATTCTGAAACCGAAACGCATATATCTCTCGGTGTTGTTAAAGGCAAGGACGGTAGTGACGGAAGAGGCATAGAAAAGACTGAAATTATTAACGGTGAACTTATTATTTCTTATACTGACGGAACTTCGCAAAATGCCGGAAAATTGAGCAGCAGTACAGAGGAAACAGAGCTAATATTTGTTGAATTAGAAGACAGTACTTACGGAGTAAGAGCCGGAGAAAAAGCTAAAAATACGGCAGTTATAACTATTCCTGATACATATAACGGAAAAGCGATAACGCAGATATGTGAATCGGGATTTGAAAACTTATCAAAGCTTACAGAAATTATAATTCCTGATTCCGTTACGGAAATAGGCTCTTATGCTTTTTACAACTGCTCAAAATTGAACAATATAACTTTACCTGAAAATTTAATAACCATAGGAGAATATTCATTTTCAAACTGTATTTCTTTAGAAGCAATTACTATTCCTGCTAAAGTTACAACTATAAAAAAATTTGCTTTTTGGAATGATAATAAATTAACGAGTGCTACATTTGAAAATACCAATGGTTGGTATACGGATTATTCAAGCAGTAAAAAAGACGGAACTATTTATGCTTATTCTTACACCGATTCCTCTTATAAAAGTGATACTCAATATTATTATTTTACTGATAAGAAAATGATAGCTAAAATGCTAAGTAGATATATTGAAGGTAGATACTTAGGTCCGAATCGCTGGTTTCGAGAAATTACATTTGAAAGATATAGCTATGATTGGCATAGAGAATAAATATAATGGAGTAGGGAAAATGAATTCAAATTTCAAAGATATAAAAGAAGTTTTTGAACTGACCGCTAAAAGTGAAATAATAAAAAGCAATTTATCGTTTGATCAGAATTATATGTATGCACTGACAAAAGAAAACGCAAAGAAATCGCGTAATCTAATTGAAAACGATAGCAAATACGGGGAATCATCTTATAAAAAATATTATAAATATTTAGGTAAAAAACTTAAAGATTATTCGAAAGAAGAAATAAAAACTATTCTTAAAGAAATTGCTTCGTCAAATTCAACTCGTACATCTAATATAAACATAGATATTTTAAGCGATTATATTTTTAATAATAAAAAGAATTTTTTATTAAACCTTGAAAGCGGAAATGTAGAAATTATCGATGAAATATCTTCTATTGACGGATTTATCCGCAAAGAAAAAAGCTTTGCAAGCAAAGTCTGCGCTTATCTTTGTGAGTTGGAATTTAAAAAAAGTAATTTTGCTGCTAATGATTCGGTTGTAAGAACAATTTTACCCTATTATCTTAATTATTTCGAAATTGCAAAAATAACTTCCAAAAAGCTCGGAAGTTGCCCATATACGGAATTTATCGATTATTTAGACAGAATAAAAAATAAATTAAAAGAAGATTTAACATTTGAAGAAATAGACAATATAATCTGGTATTGCTATAAAAACGATTCTGTAAGAATAGCGGTTGCTACAGCACTTTCTAAAAGATAAATTTAAAAAGCATTCTCAAAAAATGAGAATGCTTTTTTGCTTTATTCACTTCTCAAAGCTGTTACGGGATCGCGCTTAGCCGCCATTCTTGACGGGATAAGACCTGCTATAAAGGTTAAGAACATACTTATCAAAATTAAGATTATCGCGCCCTGAACAGGGAGAATTGCCGCGAGTTCCTCTATATTTGTTAGGTGCCTTATAACAGCGTTTATCGGGATCAGCAAAAGCAGTGTAATGCCTATTCCTAAAACTCCCGATGTGAAGCCCTCGATCAAAGTTTCGGCATTGAATACTCTTGAAACATCGTGCTTCGAGGCGCCCATTGCGCGCAGGATTCCGATTTCCTTTGTTCTTTCAAGCACTGAAATATAGGTTATAATTCCTATCATTATTGAAGAAACAACAAGCGAAATGCTTACAAATGCGATCAAAACATAGCTTATAGCGTTAATTATTTTGGTTACGGAGGAAAGAAGCAGACCTATATAATCGGTATAGGTTATCTGTTCGGATTCTTTGACCGATTTATTATAATCACTTATAATATCGCTGATTTTTTCCTTTGACTCAAAATCCTTAGGGTAAATATTTATCGTTGAGGGAGAGTCGATATCCGAAACGCCGAGCTTTGCCATATTTTCGTCATAAGACGAGCCGCTGAAAGCCTGCGCGAGATAAGAAGAAAACTTATCTACTATCTGACTGTCGGTCTGGCCCTGCGCTTTTAACTGTGCGATATATCCTGTAAACTGCGCCTGCTGATCGGCGGGGAGAGTTGCGATATACGCGTTTAATTCTTCCATTGTGTAACCGTCTGACTTAGGAAACTGCATACCTGTGAAAATATCGGTCTGCTCATTTTCTTTTTGCGCTTTGACGATCTCGGTATCGTTTATCTCATTTATTAAATGCTCTGTTAGAGAACTTAAATATCCTACGGTGCTTCCGCTTGACTGCGCCGCCGATTTACTCTTTGAGCGCAGAATTCCGACTATCTTTATTTCCTGCGAATTTTTAAGTTTATCTAAAATATAAAGTTCATCGGAAGAATTGTCCGAATAAGTGCCGTCAGGATTTTTGGAGTAATAATCTGTATTTAAAAGGAGTTTGAATTTAAGGGACAAAATTTCATCATAGGTATAAGAAGTGGTTTTTTGTTTTTCTACCTTTTGAGTTTTGCCCTCCATAGCGTTTTTAAGAATTTCTTTAAGCTCGGAGGAGTCTTTTAAACCTAAAGAATAAAGAGTGTAATCGCTTATCTGATCGTTTTCGTCTACTATTACGACCGCTTCATCATAGTTCTTCGGTTTTCTTCCGGTAATCACTTCATACTGTCTGTCCATAAGCTCATCGTTATCGATAAGCTCTTTCCAGACATTTGAGTTATAAAATCCGTTCATTGAAGAATAAGAAGACTGTGTTGTTTCGGGCTTAAAGCCGAGATCTTCAAAAACTGTGGATGGGTTTACTTTATATCCGCTCTCAGTATAGATATTCATAACGGTCGAATAACCGTATTTTATATCCGAAGTATAATCCTTTAAATCGCTTTTTCCGCTTTCGGCAAATTTTTTAAAGGAGGCTAGATCGTTATTACTTGTTCCGTTTACCATTGAGGTGATCATATCGCTCATTATATCGTTAGAATAAATCTTGCCGTTTTGCTTTTTGATATCCGATTTATTATTGCCCATAAGCGATTGAGCAAGCTCGCTTATATCGGTGCCGGTCTGCTCAATGGAAATAGGATAGCTTGAAAGAGTGTCCTCTTCGACGCGGTTGATATATATTTGAACTCCGCTAGAGAGCGATAAAATCAGAGCAATACCGATTATTCCGATAGAGCCTGCAAAAGAGGTAAGGATAGTGCGCGCCTTTTTAGTAAACAAGTTATTAATTGAGAGCGAAAGCGCGGTGAAAACGGACATTGACGGCTTTTTCTGCTTTTTATTATCCTTTTCTTCGATAATTTCTTCTTTTATTGGATCGGAGTCGCCGACCACTTTTCCGTCAAAAAGCTTTATAATTCTTGTTGAATATTTTTCGGCAAGCTCGGGGTTGTGGGTAACCATTATAACAAGCCTGTCTTTTGCGACTTCTTTTAAAATATCCATTATCTGAACGCTTGTTTCACTGTCAAGCGCGCCTGTAGGCTCATCGGCAAGCAGAATTTCAGGATTATTAACAATCGCTCTTGCAATGGCTACTCTCTGCATCTGACCGCCCGACATTTGATTTGGCTTTTTATCGAGCTGATCGCCGAGTCCCACTTTAATAAGCGCCTCCTGCGCACGCTTTTTGCGCTCGGATTTTCTTACGCCCGAAAGAGTGAGCGCAAGCTCAACATTTGACAAAACGCTTTGGTGGGGAATAAGATTATAGCTTTGAAAAACAAAGCCTATGGTGTGATTTCTGTAAGTATCCCAATCGGAGTCCTTATATTCTTTTGTGGATTTTCCGCTGATGATAAGATCGCCGCTTGAATATCTGTCAAGTCCGCCGATAATATTGAGCAGAGTGGTTTTTCCGCAGCCTGACGGGCCGAGGATAGAAACAAATTCGTTTTTCCGAAATTCGATATCAATTCCCTTTAGAGCGGTGACCTTTTGACCGCCGACATCGTAATTTTTAACTATATTTATAAGGTTGAGCATAATTTCCTCCAATCCTTTTATAAGATTATAGACTGAAATTATAACAAAATTGTGAATTTTTGTAAAAAAATTGATAATTCTTTAAAAAGGTGCTATAATGGGCAGGGTTAAACAAAATCAAAATTTTCGGAGGATAAATTCTTGAAGCGATTTTTTAAATTTTCCTGTATAGTGATGTCGGCGTTGCTTTTAGTATCGTCTGTAATGCTTATGTTCTCTATAGCGGGAAAGGGGAAAAGCACATCTAAGCTTGACCCGTTTAACAGCAACGATATCGTTGAAAATATAAAAAATCTCGAGATCAATATGACTTCCATTATATATGTGAAAGACAAAAACGGGAAATGGCAGGAATATCAGCGCTTGCACGGCAATGAAAACCGAATTTGGGTGCCGATAGAAAATGTTCCGCAAAACCTTATTGACGCTTTTGTTTCTATTGAAGACGAGCGCTTTTATACCCACACGGGAGTTGACTGGAAAAGGACCACAGGCGCTTTTTTAAACTCTATACCCGGAGTTGAGCTTTATTCAACCAAACAGGGCGGATCCACGATAACTCAGCAGCTTATAAAAAATTTGACCAATGATAAGGAAAAAAGTGCAACAAGAAAATTAAGGGAAATAACCAGAGCGTTAAGTATCGAAAAAATGCTCAGCAAAGATGAAATTTTAGAAGCATATCTTAACACTATTTCGCTCGGAAGCGATATTTGCGGAGTGCAGGTTGCCTCAAACTATTATTTCAATAAGGATGTAAGCGAGCTTAGTCTGGTTGAGTGCGCGGCTCTTGCCGCAATAACCAAAAATCCATCACTTTATAATCCTGACAGGTATCCCGAAAAAAACAAGGAAAGACGGCTTAATGTTCTTAAAAAAATGCTTGAGCTCGGCAAAATAACAATGCAGGAATACGGCGATAATTACGATAAGGATATAATTATCGATAAATCGCAGGAAAGCAATTTTGAAATTCCGATAAATAATTATTTTGTCGATACGCTTATCGATCAGCTTATAGAAGAGTTTGCCGAAAAGTATAAATGCAGTACGGAAACTGCCTCTTCAATGCTTTATAACGGCGGCTATAAGATATATTCGAGCCTTAACACCGAAGTTCAGGAAATTATGGAAGATATTTACGGCAATGTGAATAAATATTTTTCTCAAAGATCAAAACTGAATAAAAGCAAACACGTCGAAAGCGCTATGACTATTATGGATTATTCGGGTCATATCGTAGGACTTGTCGGCGGCACGGGTGAAAAGACTATAAACAGGGGAATAAATTTTGCCACTTCTCCGCGTCAGCCGGGTTCGACTATGAAACCGCTCGGCGTTTACAGTCAGCTTATAGATAAGGGAACTATAAATTATTCATCGATTTATACCGATGCTCCGCTTGATAACTATTACGGCAACGGCAAAAAGGGTCCTAAAGAGTGGTACGGCTATTATGCCGGCAAAATGACCGTGAAAGATGCGCTTGAACATTCTGTCAATACTATTCCGTGCTGGCTTTTGCGCGATCAGCTCGGAATTGACACATCATTTGATTTCTTAAGGGAAAAATATCATCTTACCTATCTTAATAAAGAAGATAAGAATTTATCGTCATTAGCTCTCGGCGGCTGCAGCCGAGGAATTACAACCGTGCAGTCTGCGGCGGCGTACGCCGTTTTCGGTAACGGCGGAAAATACCATCAGCCGAAAACCTACTATAAAGTTGTAAAAGCAGGGAATAACGAAACAATTTTAAAAGACGACAGCAGCGGAACGCAGATTATCAAATCCACCTCCGCCACTGTTATGAACAGACTTTTACAGAACGTTGTTTACGGCAGGCGCGGCACAGGTACTTCAATTGCGGGATTTTCAAAAATGAAGGCTTACGCAAAAACCGGTACTACCAGCGAGCAGAACGACCTTTGGATGGTCGCAGGAACGCCATATTATATAGGCTCTGTTTGGTTTGGATTTGATAAGAAAGAATATGTAAACAACTCAAATTCTGCGGCAAACATCTGGAAAGATGTTATGACGAGAGTTCACAAAAATCTTGAAGAAAAAGATTTTGAATATGATGAGGAAGTTGTGGAAGAATTTTATTGTCCTTATACAGGATATTTAAGCGGAGCCGGGTGTCAGAGAGTTAAGGGCTATTATGTTCCCGGTTATGTGCCCACCGCTAAATGTAACGGTCAGCACAGTTCTGCAAAAACAGAAGATACTTCAAGCGAAGAAAGTTCTTCCGGCTCTGTTTCGGCTTCCGGTGCTTCTAGTTCTTCTTCGGAGCAGTCCTCATCATCGGAAAGCTCTTCATCGAGTTCTTCGGAGGCTTCTTCTTCGGAAGAATCGTCTTCTTCGGATGCTCCGAGCGAAACGGAATCAAGTTCAAGATAAAAAAATTAATTTTATATAAAGAGTGGTGGAATTATGAAAAAATTCAGAATAACGGGTATGAGCTGTGCGGCTTGCAGTGCGAGAGTTCAAAAAGCGGTTTCAAATTTAAGCGGTATTGAAAACTGCGAAGTAAATCTGCTTACGAATACAATGACAACTGTAGGCACAGCCTCTGATGAGGAGATCATTAATGCCGTAAAAGAAGCAGGATACGGTGCGGAAATTTACAATGAATTCGACTCTTTAGGCAAAGGAAACAAATTTTCAGAGCTTAAAAAAAGGCTCGTTTATTCGGTTTGTTTTTTAATTCTTCTTATGTATATCTCTATGGGATATATAATGTGGAATTTTCCTGTCCCTTCGGTTATCGGCAATAATCTTTGGTCGGTAGCGGCGATAGAATTTGTTTTGACGGTTATAATTATGATAATAAACCGCAACTTCTTTATAAGCGGATTTAAAAATCTCTTTAAGCTGTCGCCGAATATGGATTCTCTTGTAGCGATAGGATCGGGCACAGCATTTATTTACAGCACGGTAATTTCCGTTAAAATGATTATAAACGGAAATAATATGCATAAAGATCTTCACGGCCTGTATTTTGAGTCCGCAGCTATGATATTAACTCTTATCACGGTCGGAAAAATGTTAGAAGCGTATTCAAAAGGCAAGACCACGTCAGAGCTTAACAGGCTTATGAATTTCGCTCCCAAAACCGCCACCGTGATAATTGGCGGCGAAGAAAAAACGGTATCCGTTTCAGAAATAAAAGCAGGCGATATTATTGTTACAAAGCCGGGTGAAAGCTTTGCTGTTGACGGCGAGATAATCAGCGGAACCTGTTCTGCAGATGAATCCGCTGTTACGGGAGAAAGTCTGCCCGTTGATAAAACGGTCGGCGATAAAGTCACCGGTGCAACGCTCAATCTTTCGGGAATAGTAAAATTCAAAGCCGAGGCTGTCGGGGAGGATACAATCTTTTCACAGATTATTAAAACTGTAAACGAGGCTTCCTCTTCAAAGGCTCCTATTGCAAGAATTGCGGATAAGGTTTCGGGAATTTTCGTTCCTGTGGTTTTGGGAATTGCAATTATCACTTTGGCTGTGTGGCTTTTAATTGGTGCAGAAGTTTCGACGGCACTTTCGCACTGCATAGCTGTTATTGTTATAAGCTGCCCCTGCGCTCTCGGTCTTGCAACACCTGTAGCAATAATGGTATCGAGCGGAGTAGGCGCTAAAAACGGAATTCTTTATAAAAGCGCGTCGGCTATTGAAATGTCCGGCAAAATAAAAACAGTTATAATGGATAAAACGGGAACCGTTACAACAGGCAAACCGTCTGTTATAAATTTTGTTGCCGCTGATAATATCGACAGCGACATATTTTCTAAAACCGCATTTTCGCTTGAAAGCTGCAGTTCGCACCCGTTGGCGACGGCTGTGAGCGAGTATTTTTCGTCTAAAGGTTTAAAATCGGAAGAAGTTAAAGACTTTAGGGAAGAGCCGGGAGTCGGAGTTTTCGGCGTTTATAACGGAAAAAATATTTTTGCCGGCAATCTTAGATCCGCTCAAAAAATATGCGATATTCCAAATGATATTGTAGAAAAATCAGCGGCAGACGCCGATAAGGGTGCGACTCCGGTATTTTTCGTTTCCGATAAAACTTTGCTAGGCTTTATTGCTATAGCGGATATTGTTAAACCCGACAGTGCACAGGCTGTTAAAAAATTCCGCGAAATGGGAATCAAAACAGTTATGCTCACAGGCGATAATGCAAGATCGGCTTCGGCTATTGCAAAACAGGTGGGAATTGATAAAGTTGTTTCGGATGTTTTGCCCAATGAAAAAGCAAATGTCGTAGCAGAATATAAGAAAGGCGGAAGAACCGCTATGGTAGGCGACGGAATAAACGACGCTCCCGCCCTCGCCACATCCGATCTCGGTATCGCGATAGGTGCCGGCAAGGATATAGCGATAGACGTTGCAGATGTTGTTCTTATTAAAAACAGCATACTTGACGCTGTAAACGCCGTTATGCTAGGCAGAAAAACTCTTTTAAATATCAAAGAAAATCTCTTCTGGGCATTTATTTATAACATTATAGGTATTCCTTTAGCCGCAGGTCTTTTCGGATTTAATTTAAACCCGATGTTTGCGGCGGCTGCAATGTCACTTTCGAGTTTTTGCGTTGTTACAAATGCGCTTAGAATCAATACTTTTAAATCTTTTAATTCAAAAGAGTTGAAAGTTATGAAAAAAACAATTATGATCTCAGGTATGCAGTGCGGACACTGCGAAGCAAGGGTGAAAGAAGCGCTTTCTAAACTTGGCGGAGTTGAATCGGTAAGCGTTGACCACAAAGCAAACAAAGCGGAAATCGTTTGCAAGTCAGAAATCGAAAACAGTTCGATAATAAACTGCGTTGAAGCGGCGGGATACAAGGTAACCGAAATAAGATAAAACGGAATATTCACCGGATATAGGATAATACTATATCCGGTGATATTTTTATGATTAAAAGAATTGGCAAAAGAACTTTAATGTTTGAAAACGGACCGAGCATAATAGGCTACGGCGCGGTTGTAGGCAAAAAAGAAAAAGACGGTCCTTTAGGAGATGAATTTGACGCTTTTTTTGACGACTGCCGATTTGCGGAAGAAACTTATGAAAAAGCAGAGAGCAGAATGCAGAAAATAGCTGTGGAAACCGCATTAAAAAAAAGCGGATTATCAGAAAATGATATGGATTATATTTTTGCCGGCGATCTTTTAGATCAGTGCATAGGAAGTTCGTTCTCTATAAGGAATATGCAGATCCCGTTTATCGGGCTATACGGTGCTTGCTCAACTATGACCTTGGCTCTTTCGGCGGCGGCAGTGTTTATCGAAAGCGGAGCGGCAGAGCATACTGCCGCCGTTACATCATCGCATTTCTGCACAGCCGAGCGGCAATACAGATTCCCTCTTGAATACGGCTCACAGAGAACTCCTACTTCTCAGTGGACCGCTACCGCCGCAGGAGCAACCATTTTAGGAAGAGAAGATAATAAGCCTTATATTGCTTATTCCACTATAGGGAAAATAGTTGATCTGGGAGTAAAAGACGCAAACAATATGGGAGCGGCAATGGCGCCTGCCGCAGCAGACACCATAAAAGCGTTTTTAAAGGATACTTCTTCAAAGCCCGATGATTATGATCTTATTTTTACAGGGGACTTAGGACAGGTCGGCTCTGATCTTTTATATGAATTGCTTGAAATTGAAAATATAGATATCAGGTGCAGGCATTCAGATTGCGGACTTATGCTTTTTGACACAGATACGCAGGATGTTCACGCAGGAGCGTCAGGCTGCGGATGTTCGGCGGCAGTTCTTAATTCCTATGTCATTCACAAAATGGAGGAAGGCTCGCTTAAAAATATTCTGTTTGTTTCAACAGGCGCGTTGCTTTCTCCGACTTCATCTCTTCAAGGTGAGAGTATTCCGTCGATTGCCCATCTTATAAACATTAAGATTTAAAATAATTTAACATTTATTTTATTGACTTTTTTTCCATATAAAGTATAATATTAAATGGATGCTTGTTAATATAACACGGGATATAAAACGAAGTGCAATCCTTAAGCATTTTTGTTTGAATGACGCGTTATATTAGCAAGGTTTTATTATTAAAAAGAGGGTGATTTTTTGGAAGAGAAAATTCTTGAGCTTTTCGAAGAAAAAAAATTCAGTCAGCTAAAAAATCTCCTTTCGGAAATCAACCCTGCCGACCTTGCGGTGATATTCGAAAAGATCCCCGATAAGGATCTTCCCGTTATTTTCAGAATTCTTCCTAAAGAGCTTGCGGCTGAAGTGTTCGTTGAAATGGATTCGGATATGCAGCAGCTCCTTATAGAAGCTTTCAGTGATAAAGAGCTCCGAGAAGTTATGGATGAACTTTTTATGGATGATACAGTTGATATCATCGATGAAATGCCTGCTTCGGTTGCAAAAAGAATTCTCCGCCAAACCGATTCGGCAAGGCGCAGAATGATCAACAAGCTTTTGGCGTATCCTGACGACAGCGCCGGCAGTATAATGACTACCGAGTATATCGATCTTAAAAAGGATATGACGATCGATGAAGCGTTAGACAGGATTCGCAGGATCGGATTTGACAGTGAAACGATCTACAGCTGTTATGTTATAAGCAAAAGCAGAAAGCTTTTAGGCATTGTTTCGATAAAGGATCTTTTACTTAATAAAAAAGAGTGCGTTATCGGCGATATTATGGATGAAAACATAATTTTTGCCAACACTCTTGACGATAAAGAAGAAGTTGCCGCAAGGATCAATAAATACGATCTCCTTGCTATTCCTGTGGTTGATAAAGAAAACAGGCTTGTAGGTATCGTTACTTTCGATGACGCTATTGACGTTATGCAAGACGAGGCCACCGAGGATATCGAAAAAATGGCGGCTATTCTTCCGAGTGAACACAGTTATTTTAAAACGGGAATAATCGAAACTTTTAAGGCAAGAATTCCCTGGCTTATGCTTCTTATGATTTCGGCAACTTTTACGGGCGCCATTATTTCTAGTTTTGAAAATAAGCTTGCAACGATTCCTGCTCTTATTGCTTTTATCCCTATGCTTATGGATACGGGCGGAAACAGCGGAAGCCAGTCTTCAGTAACGGTTATCCGCGCTATTTCTCTCGGAGATATTGAATTTAAAGATATTTTAAAAGTTATTTGGAAAGAAATAAGAGTTTCAGTTATCTGCAGTGCGGCTTTGGCGGTTGTGAATGCCGTAAAGCTGTTTGCGGTCGATTATTTGCTTTTAAATACATTCGGAAATGCAAAAATAGGCTCCGTGCTGTTATTGATCGCAGTGGTTTGTCTGACGCTGTTTTGCACTGTCGTGGTAGCAATGCTTGTTGGCTGTACTTTGCCGATACTCGCAAAAAAAGTCGGATTTGACCCGGCGGTTATGGCAAGCCCGTTTATTACCACTATTGTTGACGCGATTTCGCTTGCTATTTATTTCGGAATGGCAACCCTGCTTATTGTAAGCATATGAATATTATTTATTTTGATGATTTTGTCGTTGTCGCAGTTAAGCCTTACGGGATATTGTCTGCAAGCGGAAATTCGGATGACGATATGATATCTCTTTTAAAAAAAGAAACCTCTAAGGAAATTTATCCTGTGCATAGGCTTGACAGAACAACCGGCGGATTAATGGTGTTTGCCCGCAGCAAAGAATCGGCAGCGGAGCTTTCTAAGCAGATATCCGAGCATTCCTTTTATAAAGAATATCTTGCCGCGGCAAAAGGCGAAACGGAAAATGTTACAGGGCAAATGAACGATATTCTCTTTTTTGACCGCTTTAAAAACAAATCTTATGCGGTGAAAAAAGAAAGAAAAGGTGCAAAGTCTGCTTCGCTTGAATATCAAAAGCTCAGCAGTGAGGATATCGGCGGCTATAAAGCCTCGCTTTACAGAATAAAGCTTTATACAGGAAGAACTCATCAGATAAGAGTGCAGTTTGCTTCAAGAGGTATGCCTCTTTTAGGCGACAGGCGATATGGTTCGGATTTCAAAGCTGATAACATCGCTCTATGGTCTTATAAAATAGGATTTATAAATCCGGGGAATAAATGTTATTCGGAATTTGAATTAAAACCTGAAAATGATGTTTTTTTGCGATTTAAAAGGTTAATATAAAGGTATAAGCGGTGGAGTCTGTCATAGAGCAAAAGCTCTATTTATACCAATTCTCTATGTATTTAATAGGGATTTTTGGCAGAACGACACTGTTGTTCTGCCTTTTTTATAAAATTTAGGAGAATTTATTATGAGAAAAACAAAAATTGTTTGTACTATCGGACCGTCTTGTTCAGATGAAGATACTCTTATTAAAATGTGCGAAGCGGGAATGAATGTTGCGCGCCTTAATTTCTCTCACGGTACCTTTGAAGAGCATTTAAAAAGAATAAATGCTGTTAAAAAAGTTCGGGATGACCTTAATCTGCCAATAGCTATTATGCTTGATACAAAAGGTCCGGAATATAGAATAGGGCTTTTTGAAAACGGCAAGGAAGAGCTAAAAGAAGGCGATCCTTTCACTTTTACCACCGATGATGTTATAGGCGATAAAGATAAGGTATCCGTTAGCTATAAAAACTTAAATAAAGATTTAAAAGTCGGTGATAAAATACTTGTAAATAACGGACTTTTATCTTTTGAAGTTTTAAAAATAGAAAATTCGGACATCGTGTGCAAGATAATAACAGGCGGCGTTATTTCCGACAGAAAAAGTATGAGCTTTCCTAATAAGGTTTTAAAACAGGTCTATCTTTCGGATCAGGATAAGCAGGATATACTATTCGGAATTGAAAACGGAATCGATTATGTTGCCTGCTCGTTTGTTTCCTGCGTGCAGGATATTCTCGATGTAAAGAAATTTATTTTTTCTCACACTGCCGCAAGTATAGGAATAATAGCTAAAATTGAAAATCAGTCGGGTATTGATAATATTGAAGAGATATGCTCCGAATGCGACGGAATAATGATAGGCAGAGGAGATATGGGCGTTGAAATTCCGTTTGAGGAGTTACCCGCTATTCAAAAAAGACTAATCACTAAGTGCAGGCTTCTCGGCAAAAGAGTAATAACTGCAACCGAAATGCTCGAATCGATGATATATAATCCCCGCCCGACAAGAGCGGAGGTTTCCGATGTTGCAAATGCTGTTTATGACGGCACGAGCGCAATTATGCTTTCCGGTGAAACTGCTGCGGGGAAATATCCCGTCGAGGCAGTAAAAACAATGGCTAAAATAGCCGAGCGCACAGAGCAGGGAATACACTATAAAAAGAGATTTTACAGAAGCGATTTCCAAATCAAAAACGATATGGACGCAATTTCCCACTCTATCTGCGGAATGTCTATCGATCTTGATGTAAAAGGAATAGTCGTATGCTCGTTATCGGGAATGACGGCAAGAATGGTATCAAGATTCAGATCGCCTGTAGATATTATCGGTCTTTGCGTAAATAAGAGGACCTGGCGTCAGCTTTCTCTTTCCTGGGGTGTGACTCCCGTTATGTGCGAGGTTTATCCCTCTATCGAAGTGCTGTTTTATAACGCTAAAAAAACAGCAAAAAGAATTTTTGGATTGAAACCCGATGATAAGATCATTATAACCGGCGGAGCCACAACAGGGCAGTCGGGCAACACCAATACCATAAGAATTGAAACTATATAAATTAATTTTAAAATAATAAAGGAGGTGGGAGTAATGAGTAAAAATTCTTCCGTTAAAATGTTCAAATCGAACACAAACTTAAAAGAAGATCTTAGAATGTCCGTAAGCTTCAGAAACGACAAAAAAGTTTTCTGTGACCTTCATAAACACCAATATATCGAAACGGAGCTCATTTTAAGCGGAACCTGTAAAAACACGATAAACGGCGTGAAATATAATTTCAAAAGAGGAGATGTTTATTTAATGCTCCCCTCCGATATGCATATGGTTTACAGCGAGGAGCCCGTAAATTATGTAAATTTATCATTCGGCGAAGATATGCTTAAAGCATCTATGCTTAATCAGATTGCACTTAAAGGTTCTAATATTATAGCTACTCTTAATGAAGAAGAAATTGAAACCGCAGAAAATATTCTCAAGGCATTAAGTTGCGAATTCAATTCAAAAAAGCCATCGAAAACTTTGCTTAAAATGCTGCTTGAATGTTTTATGGTGCTTTCTTTCGGAAAAAACGAAAAAACTTCTGCCGAAACACGGAGCACAGTCGCCTTAAAGCGGGTATTAGGTTTTTTGAATATGCATTTTACCGAAAATCCCTCGCTTAAAGCTGCGGCAGAGGTCGCGCACTATAATGTCAGTCATTTTTCAAACTATTTTCATAATCAGATGCAGGTTACATATTCGGAATATTTAAATAATCTGAAAATCAATAGGGCAAAGGACCTGCTTATCTCCATCGACCTTAAAATCTATGAGATTGCCCTTAAAAGCGGATTTCCCACTCAGGTGAATTTTCAAAGGGTTTTCAAGAAAAAAACAGGGCTTTCTCCTTTGCGGTTTCGAGCAGAGAATAAACAAAAAAATACTGCCGCGGATTAAAATTTATCCGCAGCAGTATTTTTGCTTTATTGTTCGGTTGTAACAACTTTTTCGCTGTCGCTTCTGAAAAGTAAAGAAATGCACCAAATTCCGGCGAGTGCTATAATTGTATATATAATTCTGCTTAATATAGCGTCGCTTCCGCCGAAAATCCACGCTACAAGGTCAAAACTGAAAATTCCTACGAGCCCCCAGTTGAGAGTACCTATAATAGCAAGTATAAGGCAAATTTTATCAAACATTTTCTGAGCACCTCCAAAAAATGATCTTATCGGCCGACATCTTCGGCTCATGCTTATTTTGTGTAGTTTTTTGGCTTTTATACTTTACTGTTTAAGGTTTTTCTGATAAGACTCTATGATTTTTCTTATAACCTTTCCCGTTTGTTCTTCCTCGTTCAAATGTTTAGGCTTATACGTTTCTGTTTTGCTTTCGGTTTTGAAATTTTTAAAAGGATCATTATTGTTTTTTGTATTCATTTATATCACTCCTCTGATTATAGTATTGACAAATTTTTAAAAAATCATAAAATAAATAT
Source organism: uncultured Eubacteriales bacterium (assembly GCA_934454845.1). GTDB lineage: Bacteria > Bacillota > Clostridia > Oscillospirales > Acutalibacteraceae > UBA737. Next base: position 39,038 of record CAKSGV010000007.1, read on the forward strand.
TTTAGTTGAAGAAAAATATACTATGTGGTATAATAAATTGATTGTAAAATTAGTATGTCAAGGTGGATAAAATGCGCGTTTTGGGAATAGATCCGGGTTATGCGATAATAGGTTACGGAGCAGTTGATTACGATGGCGTAAAATTTAAAACCGCGGGTTACGGCGCCATAACTACTAAAGCCGGTATCCCATTTGAAAAAAGGCTTGAAATTATTTTTGAAGATATGAAAACCGTCATTTCCAACCTAAGACCAGACTGTATGTCTATAGAAAAGCTTTATTTTAATACAAACACCACGACTGCGATCGATGTGGCACAGGCGAGAGGCTGTATAATTTTAGCGGCGCAGTTAAGCGGTTTAGAAATTTATGAGTATACGCCTCTTCAGGTTAAGCAGTCCGTAACGGGTTACGGAAAGGCTGAAAAAAATCAAGTTATGGAAATGACAAAAAATCTTCTTTCTCTTCCAGGCTTACCTAAACCCGATGACACGGCAGACGCTTTGGCGCTTGCTCTTTGCCACGCTCACAGTGCTTTCAGCCGCTATCAGAAATTAAATCGGGAGATAAGAAAATGATTGCTTCGCTTAACGGAAAAATTCTTGCAAAAGACTCTGGATACATAATCGTTGAATGTTCAAATATCGGGTTTAAATGCTTCGTAACGCAAACGGTGTTAGCGTCTTGCGGTCAGATAGGAGATAATGTTTTTCTTTATACATATATGTCCGTAAAAGAAGACGCTGTTGATCTTTACGGTTTTTCTTCTGCTTCGGAGCTTGAAGCATTCAAGCTAATAACAACTGTAAGCGGAGTGGGTCCGAAAGTAGGGCTCGCTCTGTTATCGCAGTTTACCGCGGATCATCTTCTTTTGTGTATTGCCTCATCTGATGCAAAAGCGCTCACTTCTGCCTCCGGTGTGGGAATAAAGCTTGCTCAAAGAATTGTTCTTGAACTTAAAGATAAAGTCGGCTCTGTTTCCTTGCCGGATGGATTATCTCAAAATATTTCGGCTGTAGGAAATGTGTCGGTAAATACTTCATCAAAAGAAGCGATAGAGGCGCTTGTATCTTTAGGTTATTCTCAAAGCGAGGCGTCTTTGGCTGTTGGGAAACTTGATCCTGCACTCAAAGCCGAAGATCTTATAAAAGGCGCCCTTAAAAACTTAGCGGGGAGGTTTTAAAAATTGATCGAACAGGAAATGGATTTTGAAAACAGAATAGTTTCCCCGGAGTATAATTATTCCGACGAAGACAACGAGATCACGCTCCGCCCTAAATCTTTAGACGAATATATAGGTCAGGATAAAGTAAAAGATAATTTATCTATTTATATCAAAGCCGCAAAGATGAGAAACGAATCTTTGGATCATGTTTTGCTTTACGGCCCTCCGGGGCTTGGAAAGACCACGCTTTCAAGTATCATCGCAAGAGAAATGGGAGTGAATTTAAGAGTCACTTCTGGACCCGCTATTGAGAAACAGGGCGACCTTGTGGCGATCCTTACTTCACTTAATGACGGCGATGTGCTTTTTATAGATGAAATTCACAGACTTTCAAGAAATATTGAAGAAATTCTCTATCCTGCTATGGAGGATTTTTCGCTTGATATTATTTTAGGTAAAGGACCTTCGGCAAGATCGATAAGACTTGATGTTCCGAAATTCACATTGGTGGGCGCAACAACCAGATCGGGTCAGCTTACGGCTCCTTTGCGCGATAGGTTCGGGGTTTTATTAAGACTTGAACTTTACACACCGGAGCAGCTTAAATCGATAGTCAAGCGGTCGGCAGGAATTTTAGGTATTGAAATTGAAGACGGCGGAGCCTTTGAGATTGCTTCAAGATCGCGAGGAACTCCGAGAATTGCAAACAGGCTCTTAAAAAGAGTAAGGGATATAGCACAGGTTGAGTATGACGGGAAAATAACCAAAAGTGTTGCAAAAGCCGCTCTTGCAAGATTTGAAATTGATGAGCTCGGGCTTGATGATTTTGACCGCAGAATGTTAAGCGCTATAATTACGCATTATTCGGGCGGACCTGTAGGTCTTGAAACACTGGCGGCGGCAGTGGGAGAAGAAGCTGTAACTATTGAAGACGTTTATGAGCCGTATCTTATGCAAATAGGATTTTTAAGCAGAACTCCGAGAGGTAGATGCGTAACTCCTGCGGCATATGAGCATTTAGGCTATAAGCCCGATTCTGCACAAAAATCATTTTTTAAAGATTAGGAGAAAATTTTATGGGAAGATTATTCGGAACTGACGGTGCAAGAGGTATAGCAAATAAAGAGCTAACGTGCGAGCTCGCAATGAATATCGGAAGAGCGGCGGCTTATGTTTTAACGGAAAAAACTACGGAAAAGCCGAAAGTTTTAATAGGAAAAGACACAAGAGTTTCATCAAATATGCTTGAAATGGCGCTTGCGGCAGGTCTTTGCTCCGTGGGAGCGGATGTAGTGCTTGTAGGATTTGTTCCGACTCCCGCTATTGCATTTTTAGTTAAGGACAGGGAGGCTGACGCAGGCATAATGATATCCGCATCGCACAATCCATGCGAATATAACGGTATAAAAATTTTTGACTCTAACGGCTTTAAGCTGCCTGATTCTATGGAAGATAAAATAGAGAAGATAGTGCTTGACGATTCTTCAGTGCTTGATTTTCCCGTAGGAGGGGATCTCGGAAGCGTATTTTTCAGATACGATTATGCCGATATTTATATAGATCACCTTTTAGAATCGGTCGACTGCGATCTAAGCGGACTTAAAATCGCTATTGACTGTGCTAACGGCAGCGCTTCTTATACTGCCGAAAAATTCTTTACAAAGCTCGGTGCGGATTGCACTTTCATTCACAATTCTCCCAACGGAATAAATATAAACTTAAACTGCGGATCAACTCATCTTGACGATCTTATTGATTATGTAAACGGACACGATGTTGATTTAGGACTTGCTTTTGACGGCGATGCCGACCGTTGCCTTGCCGTCGATGAAAACGGTAAGCTTATTGACGGCGACAAAATGATAGCTGTTTTTGCGCTCGACATGAAAAAGAAAGGCGTTTTAACCGACGATACCGCTGTAGTAACGGTTATGACAAATCTCGGATTTATGCACTTTGCGAGAGATTACGGCATAAATGTTGAACAAACGGCGGTAGGCGACAGATATGTTCTTGAAAATATGCTTAAAAACAACTATCAAATAGGCGGCGAGCAATCAGGACATATTATCTTTAAGAAATACGCTACAACGGGTGACGGTCAGCTTTCAGGCGCTATGCTTGCATCAATTATCAAAAAATCGGGCAAAAGCGCTTCGGAAACAGCCTCTGTTATGACTGTTTTGCCGCAGACTATGATAAATGTTACAGCTACTCCTGCTATGAAATCGGCACTTAATTCCGATTGCGATATTAAAAATGCCATTAAAGAAACGGAAGATATCCTCGGCGAAAGAGGCAGAATTTTAGTCAGAGCCTCGGGAACAGAGCCTCTTATTAGAGTAATGCTTGAGGGAGAGGATATCGGTGAAATTAAAAAACTTGCAAAAAAGGTTGCAGATGTAATTAAAGGAAAAGCTTAATGCGAACAGTTGACGATTTTTACGATTTTGAATTGATTGACGCAGACGCCGGTCAAAGGCTTGAGCGCTGGAAAGATATAATTTTAATAAGGCCCGATCCGCAGGTTATCTGGAATTTAGGAAAAGATGACAGCCGTTGGGATAATGCCGACGCGGTTTATCACCGAAGCAAAAGCGGGGGCGGATATTGGGAAAATTTAAAAAAAGTTCCCGATGTCTGGAGTGTGGAGTATAAAGACCTTAAATTTAATTTAAAGCCTATGGGTTTTAAGCATACGGGGCTTTTTCCCGAGCAAGCTGTGAATTGGGAGCTTGCGGCGGATATTATTAAATCAAGCGGAAGAAACGATGTAAAAGTTCTTAACATGTTTGCTTACACCGGCGGCGCAACGATTGCCTGCCTTAAAGCCGGTGCGGCTGTCACTCATGTAGACGCCTCTAAAGGTATGACGCTGTGGGCAAAGGAAAACGCAGTTTCTTCAAATGTTGCCGACAAACCTGTCAGATGGCTTGTTGACGATTGTCTTAAATTTGCCGAAAGGGAAGTAAGAAGAGGAAATAAATACGACGCAATAATTATGGACCCTCCGTCTTATGGCAGAGGACCATCCGGCGAAATATGGAAGTTAGAAGCGCAGCTTGACAGACTGCTTAGCGTGACTTCAAAGCTGTTAAGCGATAATGCGTTGTTTTTCTTCCTTAATTCATATACAGGTGGACTGTCGCCATCGATACTTAACTTTATGTTAAAAACCCATATTCCTAAAAATCTTAAAGGCAGTGTTAATACAGAAGAAATAGGGGTAAAGGTCACAAAAAAAGATATAATTCTTCCCTGCGGCAATACAACGATTTGGAAAAGATAAATGAACGAAATAATAAAAGTTGAAAATGTGACATTTGAATATAATGACGGCGATAAAAAAAGGTCGGTTATAAAAGATTTCAGTATAAGCTTCGAAAGAGGCAGTTTTACCTGTCTGCTCGGGCATAACGGCTCGGGAAAATCTACCTTGGCAAAGCTTTTAAACGGACTATATAAGCCTGATAAGGGTGATGTTTTTGTAGACGGAATTAATACTAAAGACGAAGACAAAGAAATCGAGATCAAAAGAAGAGTGGGAATGGTTTTCCAAAATCCCGACAATCAGCTTGTCGCTTCTATAGTTGAAGATGATGTTGCTTTCGGTCCCGAAAACTTAGGACTTGCTCCCGAAGAAACCGAAAAAAGAGTGAATGATGCTCTTAGAGCCGTTGATATGCTCCGCTTTAAAAAGAGTACGCCGCATAATCTTTCGGGCGGTCAAAAGCAGAGAATAGCCATTGCCGGAATTATATCTATGCTTCCTGAATGCATTGTGCTTGACGAACCGACCGCTATGCTTGATCCTAAAGGCAGAAAAGAAATAATTTCTACAATTAAAAAGCTAAATCGGGAAAAAAATATAACCGTTATTTTAATAACGCATTTTATGGAAGAGGCTCAGGATGCCGACAGGGTGATAGTTTTAGATGAGGGTAAAATAACCGCTGATTCTACTCCTAAAGAGGTTTTCGGAGATATTTCCCTTTTAAAATCCGCAGGTCTTGACGTTCCGCAGACGACCGAACTTTTATATAATCTAAAAAAAAGCGGTCTTGATGTAAAAACGCAGGCGATTTCCGTTGAAGAGGCGGCAAAGGAAATTATAAATGCTCTTTTCTTGGAGGAAAATAAGTGTCAGTAATCTTAGAAGTAAAAAATTTAACCCATACTTATAACGCTTCGACTCCTTTTGTTACAGACGCGATAAAAAATGTAAGCTTTTCTGTAAATGAGGGAGAGATTATCGGAATAATCGGTCATACAGGCTCCGGAAAATCGACTCTTGTTCAGCATTTGAACGGTCTTTTAAAACCGACTTCCGGAAACATTTATTTTTGCGGAGAGGATATTTTTAAGGACCCTAAAAAAATAAGAGATATAAGATTTAAAATAGGTCTTGTTTTTCAGTATCCGGAATATCAGCTCTTCGAAGAAACCGTGTATGACGATATAGCGTTCGGCCCGAAAAATATGGGGCTTACGGGTAGTGAACTTGATAAAAGAGTAAAAGAATCCGCAGAGCTTATAGGACTTAAAGAAAGCTTTTTATCCGTTTCTCCCTTTGATCTTTCCGGAGGAGAGAAAAGGCGCGTTGCCGTGGCAGGCGTTATGGCGATGAATCCTAAAGTTCTTATTTTAGACGAGCCCGTAGCGGGCCTTGATCCTCAAGGCAGAGCGGATATGGTATCCTTGATAAAAAAATACAGGGATACTTATAATGCCACAGTAATTATAGTTTCACATAATATGGAAGATATGGCAGTCTTAGCGGATAAGCTCCTTGTTATGAATAAAGGAAAAATAGATTCTTTTGATACAACATACAATGTTTTTTCAAATGCAGAGCATTTAAAGGAAATAGGCTTAAGCGTGCCTATGGTAACCGAGATATTCAGGGTTATCAAAAAATGCGGATATAATACAGATACAAATATCTTTACAGTTGAAGCCGCGCTTGATTATATACTGAAAGGCGGTATCAAAAATGCTTAAGGATATTACCTTCGGTCAGTATTATGAAAGCGGATCTTTTTTACATAAGACCGATCCGAGAACAAAGCTTTTGCTTCTTATTTTATTTATAATTTTTATATTCCTATGCAAAAGCCTTATTTCACTGCTTTTCCTTTTTGTAGCTTTTTCGGCAGTAATGATAATTTCGAAAATACCGTTTAAAATGTATCTTAAAAACATTAAATCAGTAAGTATTATTGTTGCTTTTACTGCGGTTTTAAATATGTTTTATTATGATGAAGGAAAGGTTTTATTTAAAATTTATAAGTTAAGCGTTACCTCGGGCGGAGTCTATCAGGCGGCATATATGGCGCTTAGGATAATAATGCTTATTCTCATAAGCTCGGTGCTGACCTATACTACAACTCCGAATGACCTGACAGACGCGATTGAAAGCCTGCTCAAGCCTTTATCTTTGATCGGTCTTTCAGTTGCCGTGCATACGCTTGCGATGATGATGACTATAGCTCTTCGCTTTATTCCGACTCTTGTTGAAGAAACGCAGAAGATTATGAATGCTCAAAAAGCGCGCGGAGCAGATCTTGAAAGCGGTAAGCTTTCTGCAAGATTAAAAGCACTTATTCCTATATTAATTCCTTTGCTTGTATCGGCTGTCAGAAGAGCATACGAGCTTGCAGAGGCAATGGAATGCAGATGCTATAACGGCGGAGTGGGCAGAGTAAGAATGAAAAAGCTGAAATACTCTTTGCGTGATCTTTATGCTTTTGTTTTTTCTCTTATCGTATGCTCGGCTGTTCTTTTAATTAACAGAATTAAAATTTTTTGATTATCGGTGATTTTTTTGAAAAAAATTATGCTGAAGATCGCGTTTGACGGTACGAATTATCACGGCTGGCAAATTCAGCCGAATAGCAGAACCGTGCAACTTGTTCTTCAAAATTCGCTTGAAACAATGCTTAAAACAAATATTTCCGTAACAGGCTGCAGCAGGACTGATGCAGGAGTTCACGCAAAAGAATTCGTTTGCCATTTTTTGTGTGAGGATAGTATCCCGGAAATTGCGTTTTTAAAGGGACTTAATTCTCTGCTTCCTGACGATATCGCTGTTTTAAGCGCAGAAAAAGCCGATGATGATTTTCACGCAAGATATTCCTGTGTGAAAAAAACTTATGTGTATAACTTTTATTACGGATTAAAAAATCCTTTTAAATCAAGATACAGTGTAAATATTAAAAGAAAACCCGATCCTTTTCTTGCGGATAAATTTTGCAAAAGCATTATCGGAACACACGATTTTATCGCTTTTTCGGGAAGTAAAAGAAGCGTTAAATCAACTGTCAGAACTATTTACGACTGCCGCTTTGAAGAGATCGAAAATAATTATAAGTTGACGGTCACCGGAGACGGGTTTTTATACAATATGGTGCGTATAATTGCAGGCAGTGCCTATGAGGCAGGCTGCGGTTCAAAAAATGCCGATATGGCAAATAAAGCTTTTATATCTCTTGACCGCGATGATCTTGGAATTACATTTCCTCCTCAAGGTCTTACTTTAGAAAAAGTTTATTACTGACGGGCGGTGAAAAAATGCCGGAATACAAAAAGAAAAATTTCAGTAAAAAATCCTTAAAAAAGAAACAAAAATCTCCAGAGAAAAAGATAAAAAAATCAAATGATCTGATTTTTGACGATAATATAACCGGTATAAATAAGCCGGTAAGAGTGGTTAAAGGGAAAAAATATGAAAGGAAAAGAAAGCTTCGAATTTTAATTTCCGCCGTCGCTTTTCTTACCGCTTTAAACATTTTGCTCACTCTTGTTTTGCCCGTTTCACTTGCTGAAAATATCACAAATCTTGTATCTTCGTTCGGTACGGGCAGCTATCCTATAAGCTTAAGCGGACTTCAAACTCTTGATTCGAGGTCCACAGGTTTAGTTTACTATATTCTTTCCGATACAGGTCTTACGGCTTATAATAAAGGCGGGAAAGAAGTATATCACAGAATGTGCGGATATGAAAATCCGGTTTTAAAAACAAGCGCAACAAGAGCACTTGTCTATGATCAGGGCGGAAACGAATTAAGCGTTTCAAATCTTAAAAAGGTGACTAATACATATAAATCCGATAATTCCATAATCTGTGCGGATATTGGAAGAAATGGGACTTATGCTGTCGTAACCTCTTCAAGCGAATATGCTTCCACAGTTACTGTTTTTAATAAAAAATCAAAAAGACTTTATACCTGGAATTCCGCAAAGGAAATAATCAATAATATCTGTGTTTCGGATAACGGTAAAAATATCGCCGTGTCGGGAGTTAGCGTATCATCGGGTAAGTATGATACACATACCTATGTTCTTTCTTTTGACTCTGCCGATCCTGTTTTCACGCAGGATTTAGAGGGAAAAGTTACACTTAGCATGAAGTCTTCCGGGAAATATTTTTATACCGCCGCTTCCGATGGCTATGTTTCTTTCACTAATTGGAAAAGCCATAAAAGCTCTGTGATAAAAAAAGATTATGAGCTTGCTTTTTGCAGAAATTCCGGGAATAAAAATCTTTTTGTTTTTAATCTTTTAAATAATAAAAATGAAAATATTATCGTTTACACTGATAATTCAGGAAAAATTCTGTCGGAATTCAAGATAAAAAATACAATAAGTGATATTGAAATTTACGGCAGTCATATTTATTGTATAAGCGACACTCAGGTATCAGTCTATTCTAAAGACGGCACTCTTTTGCGTGACGGCTCATGCGGTTACGGTTGCAAAAGATTTTCTGTTACGGGAACTTACTCCGTGGCTGTTATAACCGATTCGGAAATTACAGAATTTGATATACCTAAAAAGGAGAAATAATATGTATAGCGTCGAAGCTTTGATATTTGATTTTATAATTTTGGGAATTATAATACTAGTGGCGCTGATGTCTGCAAAGCGAGGATTTGTAAGAACAGTAGTTGAAGTTATCGGCTGTATGCTGGCACTTGTTATCTCAATGTACGCGAGCAAGCCTATAGCCTCATTTTGCTATGATAAATTTTTCGCCTCGTCAGTTGAAAATTCGGTTAACGACGCTTTGGGCGAAGTCACTCTCGATTCCGCTCAGGCTATTTGGGATGCTCTGCCCGATTATCTTAAGAACCACGCCGACCTTTTCGGAATAAATAAATCAAAATTTGACGATGTTGCCAATAAAGCCTCTTCCGACAAAAAAGCCGAGGTGACTGATGAAATTGCGGATAATACCGTTAAACCGCTTGTTGTAAAAGCGCTTTCGGGTATAATTTCAGCCGTGATGTTTTCTGTTTTATTTTTCCTTATTAAAATTCTCTCTAAACTTATTAACGGGGCGTTTAATTTTTCCGTTGTCGGGAGCGTTAACAGAATTCTCGGCGGAATTCTCGGCATAGTAAAGGGGTTGATTTTTGCAGTTATAATCTGCTTTGTTATCAACTTTATAGTCGTTGCGGCGAATAAAAATATTTGGATATTATCGAAAGATCTCACGGATAAATCCGTTTTCTTTAAAATTTTTCAAAACCTCATAAAATAAAGGAGTTCTGCTCAAAATGAAATTGTGTTCAAAATGCAAACAAAGGCCAGCGGTAGTTTTTATATCTAATCCCGCAAATCCCTCGGCCGAGCCGGAGGGATTATGCCTGATGTGCGCTAAATCGCTCGGTATAAAGCCGGTTGACGATATGCTTAAAAGTATGAATGTTTCGGATGAAGATATCGAAATGATGAGCAATCAGTTTATGGATATGATAAATGACGGAAACCTTCAAGACGACGCCGAAATGAATGACGATACCTTTAATTTTTCAACAGCACCAGCCATTCCTTTTCTTAAAAATATGTTTGGCTCAAATCAGACTGATGAAAAAGAAAATTCCGATCAAAAATCAACAAGTCAAGCGGCTGAAAAACATAAAAAGAAAAAGCGCAGATATATCGATCAGTTCTGCACTAATCTTACAGAGAAAGCCAAAGAGGGAAGACTCGATAGGATAATCGGCAGAGAAAAGGAGCTTTTAAGGACAATTCAGATCCTTTCACGCCGTTCAAAAAATAACCCTTGCCTTATAGGTGAACCCGGAGTAGGTAAAACTGCAATAGCTGAGGGCCTTGCGATAAAAATTGCCGAAAATAAGGCTCCTGCAAGACTTCTTGATAAAGAAATTATGCTTCTTGATCTTACAGGGCTTGTAGCCGGAACTCAGTTTAGAGGTCAGTTCGAAGCAAGAGTAAAAGGACTTATCGAAGAAGTTAAAAGCGCAGGAAATATAATTCTGTTTATAGATGAAATTCATAATCTTGTAGGTGCCGGAGATTCCGCAGAAGGCTCAATGAATGCGGCTAATATTTTAAAACCTGCTCTTTCGCGCGGAGAAATTCAGGTTATAGGCGCTACAACTTTTAAGGAATACAGAAAATATATCGAAAAAGACGCGGCTTTAGAAAGGCGCTTTCAGCCTGTTACTATAGAGGAACCGTCTATAAAAGAAACTATAGAAGTTTTAAAGGGCGTTAAATCCTATTATGAGGGTTATCATACAGTTGTGATCCCCGACGAAATAGTCGAAAAAGCTGTTATTTTAAGCGAAAGATATATTACCGACAGATTTTTACCCGATAAAGCAATAGATCTTCTTGATGAGGCGTGCGCTTGCACAAGTCTTGAAAATAAGGCGATTGACGAGCTTTATACCGCCAATAAAAATATAGCCGAGGAGACCAAAAAGCTTGAAGAGCTTGAAAACAATGTGGAAGATCCCGATTTTGAAAAAATAGCCCTGATAAAATCGGATATCGAAAAATATAAAGCCAAAGCAGAGTCGCTTTATGAGCCGGCCTCAAAGAATATTGTTACCGATGCACAGCTTGCAAAGGTCATTGAGCTTTGGACAGGAATTCCTGCGGCAAAGGTTGAGCAGAGCGATCTTAAAAAGCTTTCTTTGCTTGAAGAAAAATTAAACGAGAGGATAATTGGTCAAAAAGAGGCTACTCATCTTGTTGCCTCTGCTGTAAAGCGTTCGAGAATTCAAACAAGCGCTCTTCACAGACCTGCGTCGTTTATCTTTGTCGGTCCTACAGGTGTAGGTAAAACACAGCTTGTTAAAACTCTTTCCGAGGAGCTTTTTGATACTCCCGAAACGCTTATTCGCCTTGATATGTCTGAATTTATGGAAAAACATTCCGTATCAAGGCTTATTGGAGCACCTCCCGGATATGTTGGATTTGACGAGGCAGGTCAACTTACCGAAAAGGTAAGAAGAAAGCCTTATTCTGTAGTGCTTTTTGATGAAATTGAAAAAGCACACCCCGATGTTTTAAATGTACTTTTACAAATTCTTGACGAGGGAAGAATAACCGACGCTCAGGGCAGAACGGTCAATTTTGAAAACACTATAATAGTTATGACCTCCAATGCCGGCAGCGAAAAAACGGATACTCTTTTAGGATTTAATAAGACATTGGAAGAAGCCTCAAAGGAAAAAGCATTAAAGGCTCTAAGCGAGTTTTTAAGACCGGAATTTTTGGCGCGAGTTGACGAAATTGTGGTATTCTCGCCCCTGTCTAAAGATTCTCTTGAAAAGATCGCAGATATAATGCTTAATGAATTCAAAGAGGCATTAAAGCTCCGAGATATAAATGTAACCGTAAAAAACGGCGTAAATAAAATTTTAGCTGATATTTGCGATGAGAAAAAAAGCGGAGCAAGAGAACTGAGAAATATTATCAGAACTAAGATTGAAAACAGAGCCGTAGACCTTATAATCGGAAACGACGGCAAACCTATGTGTCTTACCGTAAGCGCTGAAAACGGTGAAATAGCCGTCTACTGATTTTTTCTTAATTCTTTAAAAAAATACTTGACTATGCCTTGCATTTGTGATATTATATTTAAGTCGCAAATGCGGGTGTAGTTCAATGGTAGAATCCCAGCCTTCCAAGCTGGTCGTGTGGGTTCGATTCCCATCACCCGCTCCAAAAATCCCGGCCACTTTAGTGGGCGGGATTTTTACTTATTATTTTAAAATAAATTTTTTTGGCTTTTTAGGTGTACTAACAGAATGTTGAAAAACTATTAAACAAATGCTATAATAATACAAATTGTAAAAAAGTAGGTAATATATAATGAGGATTGTAATAAAAATCGGTACTTCAACTTTGGCTCATTCCACAGGGCTTATAAATATCAGAAGAGTTGAATCGCTCTGTAAAGTGATGGCAGATCTTAAAAATGCCGGCAACGAGATAATTTTTGTTTCATCAGGAGCCATAGGAATGGGAATAGGTAAACTTTCTTTAAATAAAAGACCTGATGATATTCCCACGAAGCAAGCCGCGGCGGCGGTAGGGCAGTGCGAGCTGATGTATACCTATGATAAAATCTTCACAGAGCATAATCACACTGTCGCACAAATTTTGCTCACAGGCGCTGATATCGAAAACAGCTTAAGGCGCCAAAACTTTCAGAATACTTTAGACCGCCTGCTTGAACTCGGCGCAATTCCGATAATCAATGAAAACGACACTGTTGTTACAGACGAAATAGTAATAGGCGATAACGATACTTTATCTGCTATTGTCGCAAATGTCGTTAAAGCAGATCTTCTTATAATTCTTTCTGATATTGACGGACTTTTTACCGCCGATCCTCATAAGGACAGTAACGCAAAGCTTATTCATAATGTTTCCGAAATAACTCCCGAAATAAAAGCTATGACAGGCTCTGCAGGCAGTAAACTCGGAACGGGCGGAATGAAAACTAAGCTTAACGCCGCAGCTTTGGTTACGGAAAACGGAATAGATATGGTCATTGCAAACGGCAGCAACGCCGAGATACTTTATGATATTGTCGGCGGAAAAGAAGTCGGCACAAGATTTTACGGAAAAGAGATATTATGAGAGAAACTATTGAAATATTAAAGTCGGCGGTCAAGGCTAAAAGCGGACTTATGCTTACGAGCGAGGAGAAAAACCGCGGTCTTGAATTTATGGCGCAAAGCCTTACAGACAATTCCGATGAAATACTTAAAGCTAATAAAAAAGATGTTTCCGAGGCTAAAGGAAAAATATCCGAAGTAATGATAGACCGCCTTTTTCTCGATTTCGACCGCATAAAGGCAATGGCTGACGGTATTAAGGCTCTGACAAAACTTGACGATCCCACGGATAACATTTTATCCGAAAAAAGAAGAGAAGACGGTCTGCTTATAAGAAAAATTTCAGTTCCGATTGGTGTTGTCGCCATAATTTATGAAAGCAGACCGAATGTAACTTCCGACGCGGCGGCTCTGTGCTTTAAAAGCGGAAATGTATGTGTTCTAAGAAGCGGAAAAGAAGCGTTTTTAAGCGCTTACGCTATCGTTAAAGCTCTTAAAAGCGGTCTTAAAAAAGCTGAACTTGATGAAAACTTTATAAATCTTGTTGAAGATACTTCAAGAAACAGTGCAACGGAGCTGATGAAAGCCGTAGGATATGTTGACCTTCTTATTCCTCGCGGAGGAAAAGGTCTTATAAAAGCCTGCACGCAAAATGCTCTTGTTCCGTGCATTGAAACAGGCACGGGTATTTGCCATATATATGTTGATGAATTTGCCGATCTTGATAAGGCGCTTAAAATCGTTGTGAACGCAAAAACAAGCAGACCGTCGGTATGCAATGCCGCGGAAGTCTGCCTGGTAAATAAAAAAATTGCAGTTAAATTTCTTCCGATGCTGGAAAAGGCATTTTCCGGGGAAAGCGGTGTCCATAAAACCGAAATAAGGGGCGACGAAGAAACCATTAAAATTATCAAAGCTTCTAAGGCTTCACCTGAGGATTTTGATACCGAATTTCTTGATTATATTATGGCTGTAAAAATAGTTAACGATGTTAAAGATGCGGTAAATCATATATCCCTTCACTCAACTCATCATTCGGATGCTATAGTAACTGAAAATTCAAATAATGCAGATTATTTTGCAAAGGCCGTAGACTCTGCGGCAGTATATGTTAATGCATCTACCAGGTTTACCGACGGCGGAGAGTTCGGTCTTGGCTGTGAAATGGGAATTTCAACTCAAAAGCTCCATGCCAGAGGTCCTATGGGACTAAAGGAGCTTACGACTTATAAATATGTTGTTGTTGGCAACGGCAACATCAGATAGGAGAATTAATATGTATAAATTCGGATTTATAGGTGTGGGGAATATGGGAGGAGCGCTGGCTAAAGCGGTAATAAAATCCGCAGGGAAAGAGCAAGTAATAGTTTCCGACCATTTCGAAGAAAAAACACAGGAGTTTTCTTTAAGCACAGGCTGTTTTGTAGGAACAAATATTGATATTGCGCAAAATTCGAAATTTATCTTTCTCGGTGTAAAACCGCAGATGATGAAAGATATGATAAATGAAATTAAGGGAAAGCTAAGTCAAAGAAACGATAAATTTATTCTTGTTTCTATGGCGGCGGGAATGCCTATTGAAAAAATTTTAGGCTTTTGCCAAAAAAGCTATCCAGTTATAAGAATTATGCCCAATATGCCTGTGCTTGCAAATTCGGGTATGATTTTATATTCTACTTTCGGTGATATAACAAAAGATGATATAAACGAATTTAAAAAAGCGCTTGAATTTGCGGGTGAAATCGATAAAATCGAAGAGGATAAAATAGACGCCGCCTCTGCAATATCGGGCTGCGGACCCGCTTTTGTTTTCACTTTTGCCGAGGCTTTGGCAGACGCGGGAGTGGAATGCGGGCTGACAAGAGCAAAAGCAATCGATTATGCCGTACAGACAATTCTCGGCTCTGCAGCGCTTATGAAAATCTCGGATAAGCATTCGGCTCAGTTAAAAGACGAGGTATGCAGTCCTGCAGGTAGCACTATCTGCGGCCAAAGAGCTTTAGAAGAAAAAGGCTTCAGGTCTGCGGTTATCTGCGCCGTTTTAGAAAGCTATAAAAGAACAAGAGAACTCGGAAAATAACAAAAATTACATCGGTTCGGTCTATCGAACCGATGTTTTGTAATTATTCGACAAAATTCGCAAAAAGTTTTATAAATATTTGTTGAAATCTCTTCCGGATTATGGTAATATATTATTAAGGGTAGTAATTACCCTTTTGAGGAGAGATTTTATGAAATTAATAAAAAGATTTTCGGCTGTACTGTTATCTTTATTTATGATATTTTCGTTGTGTGCGTGCAACACTTTTAATAAAAAGGAACTAAAAGGATCAGGCGAAAAAAAAGAAAAATCCTCCGCTACCCGGAATGGAAATAAAACTATAACCAAAGAAGAATATGAGGCTCTTAAAAACAAAGAGAAAGCATCAAAAAGCGGACAAAGCACGGTTGGCTCGCCGAAATCCGTAAAAAATCCCACTCCTTCGGGTGATTCGGAAGAAGAAATTGAAGAAAAGGATCCAATAACTAAAATTTCTTCCGCTGCAGATCTCATTGAATTTTCAAATAATGTATATGAAGGAAACAATTATAAAGGTGTTACTGTTACACTTGAAAAAGATATAAATCTTGCAGGAGTTAATTTTATACCGATCGGATCTTCAAACACCTCTTTCCAGGGTGTATTTAATGGCAAAAATCACTCTATTTCAAATTTAACTATCCATTCTCTTGACGGAATAACAATAGGCTGGAATGATAATATGACTTCCGTGGGACTTTTCGGTGCGACGCTTAATGCCAAGATAAGTGATCTAAAGCTTGATAATATTTCTATAAATGTTAGCGGAGAATATAATACTACTCTCGTTGTAGGAGGTCTTGTAGGATATTTTTCAAGCACAGGTACAGCTACTTTAAAAAATATTAAGGCTACCGGAAAAATTATTGCCAAATCTTCAAACAATACTTTGTGGAACGGCGGAATAGTAGGTAATCTGGATATCGGAAGCAATCAAACCATATGTAAAAATTTACTCTCCTCAGTAAATCTCGAAAGTGGTTGTGAAACGATTTATACCGGCGGAATAATGGGCTCTTTATATGCAGACGCAGCCGATGCGGTTTCTTTATCCGATTTTATTTATAAAGGCTCAATTTTACAGGTAGATTCTATTTATGCGGATATCGGCGGAGTATGCGGATTTATTAAAAGTGATTCAAATCTCTCGATAAGAAACTGCTTTGTTAATTGCAAAATTAATTCAAAAGGGGAAGAGTTTAATAATCGCCATGGGCTTGTCGGCGGCGAGGCTACCATTTATTCTTCACTTAAAGTACTTAATTCATTTGGATATTGCAATTCTTCAAGTGAGATAGTTAACACTAATTTTGTATTGGGAACTTTAGATACTTTTAATTGCAATTTCGGCGGAATTCCCAAGAATTTCAAGTTCGGAGTTCAATGGAATTTAACCGATCGTGACAATCCGGATTTTAATTTTTAGGTAAGAAAAAAAACATCTTTCTTTTAAGAAAGATGTTTTTTCACTTTCCGGCTTTAGTTAAATAAAGCAATAAAGCGTATGATTCTGTATCGTTTTTTGTAATTTCTCACAAAAATTAAAAAATTCAAAAAAAACACTTTACAACTTTAATACGATAAAGTATAATAACATCATCAAATAAAAAACACCACCCGAAAGGAAATGAAAAAAATGAAAAAAATAATTGCTTTTGTTTTAACTGCCGTTATGGTTCTCGGCTTTGCAGGATGTTCAAAAAAGTCATCTAAAAGCGATCTTGATTACATAAAGGATAAAGGCAAGATCGTTGTAGGAATCACTGATTTTAATCCTATGGATTATGAAGAGGAAAAAGGCAGCGGCAAATGGATAGGATTTGACGCTGATATGGCAACGAAATTTGCGAAAAGCCTGGGAGTTGACGTTGAGTTTGTTGAGATTGACTGGGATAACAAACTTATGGAACTTAATTCAAAGAGTATTGACTGCGTATGGAACGGAATGACGATTTCAGACGAAGTTAAAAAAGGAATGTCTGTTTCAAATGCTTACTGCAAAAATACTCAGGTAGTTGTAGTTAAAAAGGATGTCGCCGATAAATATCAGTCGCTTGAAAGCATCAAAAATCTTAAATTTGCCGCAGAGGCAGGTTCGGCAGGCGAAAAGGCTCTTAAAGATTTAGGATACAATGTCACATCAGTTACCGCCCAGGTTGACGCTCTTATGGAAGTAAATGCCGGCACATCTGACGCCGCTGTTATCGATCTTCTTATGGCCGGCGCAATGGTTGGCGAGGGAACAAGCTATGAAAACCTTGCTTACACGATAGGTGTTGCAGAAGAAGAAAACTATGGCGTAGGTTTCAGAAAAGGTTCAAATCTCACAGAAAAACTCAATGCCTTCTTTAAGGACAGTTATGCCGACGGTTCTATGCTTGAAATTGCTAAAACTTACGGTGTTCAGGAATCTGTAATGGAGCAGAAATAATTTAAATTGAATTTTTTACAGGCAGAGAGGGTTTTCACTCTGCCTGCTTTGTGCTATTTTTATAAAAGGATAATTTTATGTTTCAAACTGTACTTAAAACACTCTTTGAGGGTTTCGATACTACGCTTAAAATATTTTTCTTCACGCTTCTCGGAGCATTGCCCTTAGGTCTTATTATAGCTTTCGGCTCAATGTCTAAATTTATGCCGCTTAAAGGGCTTGTTAAAACCATTGTGTGGATAATTCGCGGAACTCCGCTTATGCTGCAGCTGCTTATTATTTATTACGGACCTGGACTTATTCTTCATAATAATATTTGGGGCGGAGGTAACGGCGGAAGAATGACTGCTGTGCTGACGGCTTTTATAATCAATTACGCCTGCTACTTTTCTGAAATTTACCGCGGAGGAATAGAAAGTATAGCTAAAGGGCAGACCGAGGCAGGTCTTGTGCTTGGAATGACGAGAAGTCAGATATTTTTTAAAGTAATTCTTCTCCAGGTAATAAAAAGAATTGTGCCGCCTATGAGCAATGAAATTATAACTCTTGTTAAAGATACCTCTCTTGCCAGAATTATAGCAGTTTATGAGCTTATCTGGAGCGGTCAGACCTTTATTAAAGGCGCAGCTTTAATTTGGCCTCTGTTCTTCACAGGTATATTTTATCTTGTGTTTTGCGGAATTCTTACTATTGTTTTCGGGCTTATAGAGAAAAAGCTTAGTTATTTTAACGCGTAAGGAGAGAAAAAATGTCTGTATTGGAAGTAAAGAACATCAAGAAAAGCTTTGGCAAAACCGAAGTTCTTAAAAATATAGGTTTTTCTCTTGATAAGGGAGAAGTGCTTTCCATAATCGGCTCTTCGGGCAGCGGAAAAACCACTCTTTTGCGCTGTATAAATTTTCTTGATTTTGCTGACGGCGGAACGATAACGGTAAACGGAAAGATTGTATTTGACGGGGACAGCAATAAAAAACTTACTGAAAATGAAATCAGAGAAAATCGTCTTCATTTCGGGCTTGTTTTTCAGTCTTTTAATCTTTTTCCGCAGTACAACGTGATTAAAAATGTTATGCTTGCGCCTCTTTTACTTAAAAGAGGAAGCGAAGAGGAAATAAGAAAGAGATCCGAGGATCTTATCAATAGGGTAGGATTAAAAGATAAAATAAATAATTATCCCTGTGAGCTTTCGGGAGGTCAGCAGCAGAGAGTAGCAATAGCAAGAGCGCTTGCTCTTGAACCCGATATTCTTTGCTTTGACGAGCCGACAAGTGCGCTTGATCCGGAACTTACGGGAGAAGTATTGAAAGTAATTAAAGACCTTAAAACGGGCGGAAGCACTATGATTGTGGTAACTCATGAAATGGAATTTGCAAAAAATGTTTCCGATAAGGTCTTATTTATGTCAGACGGTGTGATAGAGGAATACGGAACGCCCGAAGAGGTTTTCGTTTATCCGAAATCGGAAAAAACGAAAAGCTTTTTAAATAAATCGCTTGAAAGCTTTTAAGGAGAAATATATGTCGCACAGTAAAGTTACGCAAGAAATGATCGAGGAATTATTTGAAATCATTCTAAATATCAAGGATAAAAATCAGTGCGAAGATTTTTTTAGCGATCTTTGCACAAATAAAGAAATAGAGCAGATGGCACAGCGCGTTAAAGCAGCAAAGCTGCTAATTGAGGGGAAAACCTATAATCAAGTCATAGAAGAAACCGATATTTCCTCTGCCACTTTGAGCAGAGTTTCGCGCTGTGTACAATACGGGAAAGGATATTCCGAGCTTCTTAAATAATTTTTTACCCTCTTTTTAAAGAGGGCTTTTTTATAGGTCATATTTTCCGATTTTAAATAATATTATTTAATAAAAAAAGTGGAGAGTGTGACAAAATATGGAGCAGAAGAATTTGAAAGTACCCGTAACGGTCAATGAAAGCGTTTTAAAACAGTCAACGGAAATTCCGATTGATACCGATTTCACTCTGCCGGATTATTGTCCGGAAATTACTAAAATTCTCAAATGCAAAACAGATATATTTATTATTTCTAAAGGTTTAAACGGAAAGAATATTAATATTGACGGAAATGTGCTGATAACTCTTATTTACATAAGTCCCGAAAGCTCCCTTTATTCTTATGAATATCAGTATCCGTTTAATAAAGTGTTTGAGTGCGACGATAATGTAGACGGGGCGGATATATTTGCCGGGGCAAGAACAGACTATATCAATTGCAGGGCAGTGAGCGCAAGAAAGATAGATATTCACGGAGCTTTGACTCTTAAAGTTGAGGCGCAGAAGAAAAAAACAATAGAGATAATTTCAGATATTGACGATGATTCCGTGGAATTAAACCGTGCCGTGATACCTGCAACTACACCTTTGAGTTATGCGGAAAAGTATATAAGTATCGAAGAAGAAACGGATATAGGTCAGTCGCAGGAAAGCATAGATTGTATTTTGCGATATGAAGCTGTACCGCATATAAAGGAGTGCAAGCTGCTTCCGAACAAAGCGATGATAAAAGGCGAACTATGTGTAAAGACTGTATACATTACCGACGACAATAAGCGCAGACAAATGAATACTTCCATTCCTTTCAGTCAGCTTTTAAATATCGAGGGAATAAATGAGGACTGCAAGTGCACTTCCTCCTGCAAGCTGTGCTCGCTTGAAGTGAAACCGTCTTCAAATCAAGACAGCAAAAGCTTTATAACAACCGCCAAGGTTTTGGTATGGTGCAGAACTTTCTGCGAAAACGATGTTGAGGTTATAACAGACGCTTATTCAAGAAAATATTGTGCCGATATCAAGAGATGCGATATAAAATTCAGCAAGCTTTGCTGTGAGATATGCGAAAATCTTAATTTAAAAGATACGATCAGCGACGAAAATTGGAATATAGAAAGCGTAGCGGATATGTGGTACACTTCCGAAATACAAAGCCATTCTATAGAAAACGGAACACTTTCGATTAAGGGCAATATAAATGTATTTTTAATTGTGACCGATGAAGACGGCGATTCAAGCGTGGCAGAGAAAAAAGTACCTTTTGATTATAGCAAAGAGCTTGATTGTTGTGAAAAAGCTTTATATTGCGAGCCGAATGTAACGGTTACAAGCGGATCATATATCATAACCTCTTCCGACAGAATAGAGATAAGGCTTGAGGTTTGCGTTAAAGCAGGAATTTATTCAGAAAATAACAGCCTAATCGTAACCGATGTTCAGCTTGATTCTTCAAAACCCGTTGAGAAAAAGTCAAAGGGTGCAATGACCGTTTATTTTGCCGCCTGCGGTGAAGATATTTGGAGCATAGCAAAAAAATACTGCGCAAGCGTTAAAGAAATTAAACAGATAAACGATTTGGATACCGATAGGTTAGATTGTGAAAAAATGTTACTTATTCCGATGATTTAAAAAATAAGTTCTGCAAAACAGCAGGCATCCGGCGTTCACCGGATGCCTGCTGTTTTTTGCTTTCAAGAAAAGTGTTGGATTTATTAACAGCTTTCAGGTATAATGCTCTCAAATCAATTCTGTCTCTTTCGTTCAGAGATTTTTTCGAAAAATCTCAAAAAATTGCGGCACTTTTCTAATTCAAGAGTTGGAGAAATCCTTAGAAATATGATCTTGCTATTTATGGTAGAAGATCAGCATACTGAGTTCTGCGTTTTCACTGCCAATGTTTCGATAAGCGTGCGGAACATTGGCAGAAAAACGAATGGAATCGCCTTTGGAAAGGCAAAAGCTCTCATCGGAGACTACAATTTCAACCTCTCCGGCAAATACGGTGATGTACTCCTCTGAACCGTTCAGGTGAGGCTGCGCGGACAGTGTTCCGGTGGGTTTTATAACAATGCGATAGGTTTCAAATAGTGTCTTTTCATCAAATGCAAAGATGGGATAGTTAAGGTATAGTCCATCATCTTCTTCCAGCGGATTACGGTCACATTGTTTAATCACAGTGATACTATCGGCATTTTTCTCTATCAGAGAGGTAAAAGAGACCTTATAGCCGTTGGCTATTTTCCAAAGGACAGAAATGGTCGGGTTTACATCTCCCTTTTCAATTTGTGCCAGCATACTTCTGGAAACGCCTGTCAGTTCTGCGGCATTGTCCAAAGTCAGCTTCTTTTGTTCCCGGATAGCTTTTATGTTGACGGCAACTACGTTTGTTACATCCATCTAATTTCCTCCCGTTCGGTATTGACAATATACTGGATTTATGGTATTCTATATTGGAAATCCGATATATTGGAATCTTTTCTTTTATTTTATCATTAAAGAGGTAGGCTGTCAATGAATACATACAAAAAAATTGAAAGCAGGCAAGAATCTTCACCTTTGGTAACGGTAGTGCTTGTCACGGTGGCATGTATGTTACTCTTTATGCTTAACAATGGCGTTCGATCAAACTTTGGATTAATTTCTTCTGCAATTCAAAGACACAACGGATTGCCAAAGGAAACCATCAGTTTTGCTGTTGCTATTGCACAGCTTTTATATGGACTTTCGCAGCCTTTCTTCGGAATGCTGGCGCTGAGAAAATCCAATTCCTTTGTGCTTGGAACGGGTGGTATCCTGCTGGGAGCAGGCTTATTGTTGATCCTTTTCAGCAGTAGTGCATGGCTGCTCTATCTTTCGTTGGGTCTGCTGGTTGGGCTGGCCGCCGGTGCGCTGGCTTTCGGTGTTGTAATGGGTGCAGCCACTCCCGCAATCGGATCAAGATATGCCGCAGTGGCCTCCGGTATCATCAATGGCGGCGGTGGGCTGGGAGGTGCAATTCTTGCACCCTATTTGCAGACGATGACGGATCACAACCTATTCCCGCAGGGGATGATCGGCCTTGCCTGCATATCAGGCTGTGTGGTGTTTCTTTGTATCTGGTTGAATCAAAGGGAACGGAGCACGACGGCAGCAGACATCAAGGAGGAAAGCGCCCCAACGATTCTGGAAATGCTGCGCGAGGCTTTTACCAGCAGTCAATTCATGCACCTTGCGTTGGCTTTCTTTACCTGTGGATTTTTCATGGCAATTATTGAAACCTATCTCTACCCACAGCTTATCTCCTACGGCTTCTACGGCAGTAAGGTCGCGTTCCTCTTTACAATTTACGGCATTATGGGAATGATCGGGCCTGTGATCGCAGGCTTCCTGTGCGGAAAGGTCAATCCGAAATTGGTACTGGGAACACTCTATGGTCTGCGGCCGATACTGATTGTTTTTTTTATGATGCTGCCGAAAAGCAATCTGGTTGTGTATGCCTTTGTGATCGACCTCGGCCTCGTTGGAAACGCTACCGTTCCGCCGACAACATTACTGATCAACAAGTTCTTTGGCAATCGTAAAATGCCTACCCTTTCCGGTATCGCTATGGTATTCCATCAGGTCGGCAGCTCCGTCAGCACATGGCTGGGAGGCGTTTTCATCCGTTCCAGCGAAAATTACAGCATAATCTGGCTGTGCGGCGCGGCAGTTGCAGCCGCCGCTGCTGTACTATGCTACACGGTCAAAGAACACTACAACGAAAAATGGAGATAGAGTTTAACTTTTAAATACCGAATTCCAGCCCACTGACTACACCATGTGTGCAAAGTCAGCGGGCTTTATATTACCCAAAAATTTAAGAAAGGTGAAGCAAGTTATGCTGAAGCGGAAAGAGAAAACTATGACAGATGAGAAGGGGAATGAAAATGAAATGACGCGACCAAAAGCCGCGTCACCTCTTGAAAAAACGAGGTTTTCAACATTTTTTGATTTTACTGTTTTACAACCACACGGCTACATAGCAGACCTTGTTTTTTATACCGGAATTTTTTCCATATATTCTTTTTCGTAGTCTTTAAATTTAGTTCTGAATTCTTCGCTTTCGCTTTTGGTAGATCGCAATGTTTTATGTATATTCATATTATGATTTGAAGTATCGATTATGCAGCCTGCGATATTTGAGCAATGATCGGAAGTTCTTTCAAGATCTGTAAGAAGATCGGTTAAAATAAATCCTGTTTCCGCACTGCAAATGCCGGTCTGCATTCTGTGAATATGTCTTGTTCTGATACTTTCTTTTAATTCATCAATAACCTGTTCTAAA
The DNA here is from genome assembly GCA_934454845.1 of uncultured Eubacteriales bacterium. Classification (GTDB taxonomy): domain Bacteria; phylum Bacillota; class Clostridia; order Oscillospirales; family Acutalibacteraceae; genus UBA737. The sequence goes on from CAKSGV010000007.1 coordinate 62,687, forward strand.
GGCTCAACATTTTCGGCTGTTTTTACATCATAATTTATAAATGCGGTTGAAGTCATAACTGCGATCTCGTTTACAGCTTTAAATATAACCTTTAACTCTTCGGTTGCAACATCGGAAAGCTTAAGCTTTTTATCATTCAGCTCTGCTGCAGAATCGGCGATATTCAGCGCGTGGTCGGCTATTCTTTCAAAATCTCCGATACATTTTAAGATCTCTGTGGAAGTTTCAGAGTCGGAATCGCTCATTTTCTGTGCGCTCAGCTTGATTATATAAGTTCCGAGCATATCCTCGTATTTATCGGTGGCATTTTCATCTTTCCTGATTTTTTCATAAAGAGTTTTGTCATAGTTTTCAAATAATTTTATACTGTTTTTAAGCGCTCTTACACTGCGAGTTGCCATTTCTTCGGCAACATTTCGGCACTGCTCTATTGCAAGGGTAGGGGTCTTGATAAGACGCTTGTCCAGCTCCTGAATTTTATCGGGCGACTTACCGTCTTTAATGACGGTAGTTGCGATTTTTTCGAGAAGCGAAGTAAAGGGCATAAGAAGAATTACGCACAAAACATTGAAAAGAGTGTGTATAATTGCTATCTGAAAACCGGAAATAGAATCGCCTAAAATGGTGGGAGAAAATATCCCTTTTACTACACTGAATACCGTAAGAAGAATAACTGTTCCGATAACATTAAAAGATAAATGAACAAAAGCCGCTCTTTTCGCATTTTTATTTGCACCGAAAGAAGAAATTATTGCAGTGATGCAGGTTCCGATATTTTGGCCCATTATAATGGGAATTGCCGCTCCGAATGTGACCTGACCTGTTGCAGAAAGCGCCTGCAAAATTCCTACCGATGCTGAGCTTGACTGAATTGTTGCAGTAAGTATAGCACCTGCAAGCACGCCGAGAATAGGATTAGAAAACGCAACAAAAGCCTCTCTGAATGCAGGAACTTCGCTAAGTCCGCTTACAGCACAGGACATTGCTTCCATTCCGAACATAAGAGTTGCAAATCCGAGCAAAATCGTTCCTGTATCCTGCTTTTTTGAGTTTTTAGAAAACATGAGAAAAACCGTTCCGATAAGCGCAAGAATAGGAGTAAATGAGGATGGTTTGAGTATTTTTATGAAAAAGCTGTCGCCGCTGATTCCGCTTAAGGATAATATCCAGGCGGTGATCGTTGTTCCGACATTCGCTCCCACGATCACATTGATAGCTTGCTTTAAAGTCATTATTCCCGAATTGACAAAGCCCACTACCATAACGGTGGTCGCAGAAGAGCTTTGTATCACCGAGGTAACTCCGCAGCCTGTTAAGAAACCGGCAAATTTATTTGAAGTCATTTTGCTTAAAATCGTGCTTAGTTTACTTCCGGCTCTTCGCTCTAATGCCTGACCCATAACATTCATTCCGAAGAGGAAAAGACACAGGCCGCCTATTAAATTCAAAAAGCTAAAAATATCCAAATATTTACACCCCTTTAATTTTAAATTCAATATAGCATATGTTTATCAAATCCTTATTATTTTTATGTTAAATCTATGTAAAATTACGAATTGTTTTTTTATAAAAAGTGAATCTTTTTCGGGTAAAATAATTAAAAATACCCGAAGGAAGGAATAAAATGAAGAAGCGGAATATAACAGAAAGAAATATATCCGAATTTAAAGAATATCTTATTTTGGAAGAAAGAAGAACAGCAACGGTTGAAAAGTATATTCGGGATGTAAAAGCGTTTGCAATGTACGCAAGCGAAGCAATTACAAAAGAAACCGTTATTGCTTACAAAAAGCAATTGCAGGAGAATTACGCCGTGCGCAGCGTTAACTCTATGCTTGCAAGTATAAACAGTTTGTTTGCGTTTTTGGGCTGGCACGATTTGAAGGTTAAAGCCCTGAAGCTGCAACAGCAGGTCTATTGCCCCGAAGAAAAGGAGCTTACAAAGGCAGAATACGCCCGGCTTTGCAGGGCAGCAGAACGCAAGCACAACGAACGATTGAATTTAATATTGCAAACGATATGCGGTACAGGAATAAGGGTAAGCGAACTGCAATTTATTACGGTTGAAGCGGTAAAACAAGGCGAGGCGGTTGTAAGCTGTAAGGCAAAAACACGGTCGGTATTTATTGTAAAAGAATTAAAACAAAAATTGCTCCGCTACGCAGCAGAGCAAAGAATAAAAAGCGGAATGATTTTTGTGACACGCACAGGCAAAACATTAAGCCGCACGAATATCTGGCGGGAGATGAAAGCGCTGTGTGTCGAAGCGAATGTAAACCCGCAAAAGGTGTAGGTGTCATACCGCTAAGAGATTGTCTTTACTTACAATAGGAATAATAGTTGTGGCATCTACTATCGTGATTGCAGTCCGAGTTGGTAAGAAAACCAATGAGTTAGTCGGGACTTGGATATATAATGAGCATACTCAATATGTATTTGAAAAAGACGGTACAGGAAAACTACTGGCAGAAGATGTGACATATACTTATGTTTATTCTATCAAAGGCGAAAAACTCACCATTGATTTTACGGAAGAGATTATCCGTGATTGCGATTACACCGTTTCCGTAAATAATACGACCCAAACGCTTGTCGGTGGAATATATAAACTCAATAAGAAATCATAACCACCCGTTTGACGGGTGGTTATGATTTTTCATATTTCTGCGCCGAAAAGCACAAAGCTGTAATTTTCAGTCCAAGCAGGGGAATTCGGATCATCTGACCAACCCCTTTTATCGGTAAATGTTGAAGGACCGACGGAATAGCTTTCTCCGCAGGGTTTGTGATGAGGGCCAAGTAAATTTCTATTGCCGGAAAGCAATTCGATTTCAATGGTATTTTCACCGGAATTTAAAAGTTGTGTGACATCAAGCTTAAACGGTGCGAAACAAAGATCGCCTGCTTTAACGCCGTTAATATAAACAATTGCGGCAGGGGAGTTAAGCTTTTTGAATGAAATAAAATATTTCTTTTCGGGATTCTTTTCCACATTGATTTTTTGAAGAAGCTTCATTTTTCCTCTAAAAAACCAATATCCCGAAACGGTGATATTATTTATATCTACTTCTTTGATTTTATCCGTTAAGGTGAATTCTTTTGTTCCGAAAATCGAATGTCTTTCTCCAAGAGAATATTCGCCTTTCATATTCACACCGAAATTGCCAAAAAGATAAATGCTCTCGAGTTCTGTATCAAAAGTGAGTTTATTTCTTTCTGTTTCGCAAATTTTAGGATCGTTGCAAATTCTGAAAACATCGGAACTTTGATAAAATTTTCCTTTAAGAACTATTTCATTCCTGCCTGATTTTACATATTGCTCAATACAGGTTTTTCGAACAGACCAATCAAAAAACTCTCCGCAATCTTTATACTTAAAAGGTTTGCCGTTAATTTCAATTTCGAACTTTTCGGGAGTTTCCAGGCAAAGCATTAAATCTTTTAAGCAATTTTCGTTTTCCGCAAAAAATGAAAATTTAAGCTCAATATCGCAGTTCTTGCCAAGTTCTGTAAGCTCGTTTTGAAGAAGAATCACAGCTTTTTCTTGTTGCCAATCCGAACCGTTTATTCTATATTCGCATTTATCGAGTGTTAAAGAATTATAATCGCTCTCAACAATTGAAAATTCTTTTTTCAGCTTAATATTTTCAATTTCGGTTTCTTCGGCTTTTTTTGCTTGCGATTTATCCGATGATATTAAAATATAACTTGAATAAACATCGAAATCAAGCGACAGTTTAGTTTTTTTGTCGGATATTTTGCTTTTAACCGGAGTTTCTTCGAGAGAAATCATATCGATTGAAGAAAGAGAAAACTCTCCGTTTATTTCAATATCGGCTGTGAATTTTTTATCGGAAAGATTGACAAGGTAATAAATATACCTTCCGTCGTCGGTTTTTTTAATCAGAACGGTTAAGTCGGGATTTTCAATGCCGTTAGTTCCGGCACTTATACAAGCGTCTTTTTCGACATAAGGCTTAATTTCGCTTGCAGTTTCAATTAACTTTATATCTTTGCAAAGCGCGTTTAGTCTATCGCTTTTAACACCGTCAACAAGATAAGGCAAGCTCTTTATTGCAAAGATTTTACCGCCCTGTTCTTTGAATTCTTCAAAGAGCCTTAATGTGTTTTCGCTGATTGAAATTGCCTGAGGAAGAACAATAACGGAATAGCTGCATTTACCTATGTGCAGCTTTCCGCCTTTAACATAAGTGTTCTTCTGCATTAAGGTTTCATCACCGAAATGATATGGGATGTGAGCTTCTCTTAGATCTTTATCGCAATTTAAAATTGCATTGTTAAGTTCAAAGCTTTTCGGTTTGTTTTGAGGGTTAAAAGTAATGAAAGCCGATCTTATCGTATTAAGCACCATAACCGATACCACAGTTTCGGTATTATCAAGCAAAGCGCCTAAGCGTGTGAAATAATCGGCAAAATATTTGTAGCTTGTTTTGAACCACGGAAGCTGAGTGAAAAGGGAAGCGGGATAATCTCTTTTTCTGAATCCTCTCATAGAATATCCTTCAAGATGAGGACAAAGTGATGTTACTTCATTTGCATATTGCCATTCGGCTATTTTTTTAAGATCGTTAAGTCTCACATCCCATCCGCAAAGCGCAAAACTTTCGCTTATGCTTTTTTTGCCGGATTGTGCGCAGTAGCTTCCGAGTTGTTTGGGAGTAAGAACATTTTTTATGTCTCTTCCGAGCCAATCTATTCCGGGAATATGAAAATATTGATAAGAGGCCATTGCTCCGCCTGTGGCAGCAAGCTGAGTAATAAGGTTTTCCTCGTTCATTAAATGGCCTGTGAGCATACAGTTATGCTCTTCACACCAATCAAACATCTGTTTAATGAAATTTTCGCTGAACATTTTTTGAAGAAGAGAGTAAAAATCGTTTCGGAATTTTTCATATCCCTCTTCTTCGAAGTATAAAAGAGGAAGATTGTCAACGAGTGAATATCCGTAAGAATTTTCAAAAATTTCGGGGAATTTAAATGTCCAGGGAGTGCGTGCATTGTTGCAGTATTGTGGTTCGTCGGTAAAAAATCCTTTAAGACCTTTACCGAATTCTTCCCCGAATTTTTCATAATACTTTTCATGGGTTGTTTTAAGAAAATAAGCGATTGCGTCTTTATTGATTACATCTGTATAATAAGGGTTTATAGAATATGATAAAACAAGATCGTTTTCTTCAGGCTTGTCGGTCTTAACAAACCCTTTTTCGGTCTTTTTGTAAATTCCTATTATGTTTTTAATTTCCATGTCCGGCTTATAATAGCCTACAACTATGTTTTTTTGCTGAAAATCAACTGATTTTGAAGGCACCGCACCGCTTGCAAAACCGCTCGGCCAGCCGTTTTCATCGTAAGCCCAGGCTTCCATACCGAGCTCTTTGGCTTTTTTTATGCAGGCATTTATAGCGTCAAACCATTTTTCGCCCATATATTCGGTAGTAAGACCGCCTCTTGCGTGCATAAAGAACCCGTTTATTCCGGATTTTTTCATTTCTTCTATCTGGTTTAAAAGCTCCGGGAGTTCAAGTTCGTCATTCCAGCTCCAAAATGGTCTTACAGCATTTTTATCGGAAATCTCGTTTAATTTTTTAATATCCATATCGACCCTCCGTTTATAAGTGTATTATAATATTTATATATAAAAAAGTCTATAGTTTTTTCTGTTAATATTGACAAATTTTTTCGTTGTGGTAAAATAACATTGAAAAGAAAAATATCACTCGGAGGGGTTAAATGAATTTACTTGGATTTGATATCGGCGGAACAAAATGCGCCGTTATTTCCGGCTCTTTTATCGATGGTGAAATCGAAATAATCGATAAGAAAAAAATTAGCACTGATCTTTCTGTCGCTCCGGAAGCAATGATAGATACTCTTATTGATCTTGCAAAATCTCTAAAGAAAAACGGGGATTTTGAAGCTGCGGGCATTTCGTGCGGTGGTCCTTTAAGCTCTAAAGACGGTGTGATTTTAGGTCCTCCGAATCTTATCGGATGGAATCATGTGGAAATAGTCAAGCAAATAAAGGATGCTTTTAAAATTCCTGTTTTTCTTCAAAATGACGCAAATGCCTGTGCTGTGGCAGAATGGAAATTCGGTGCGGCTAAAGGTTGCGATAATGCCGTGTTTCTTACTTTCGGCACCGGACTCGGAGCAGGACTTATTATTGACGGAAAACTTTATTCCGGAACAAATGACAATGCCGGTGAGTGCGGTCATATAAGACTTGAAAAATTCGGGCCTGTCGGTTTTCATAAGGCGGGATCTTTCGAGGGCTTCTGCAGCGGAGGAGGTCTTGCGCAGTTAGGCTATCAAATGGCTCTAGAACAGGTTCAGCAGGGAAATTACCCAATTTATTTCAAACCGGGAATGAAAGCAGAAGATGTTACGGCAAAAACCATTGCCGATGCGGCCGATGCCGGTGATGAAACCGCAATAAATGTTTACAAAACCTGCGGAACATATTTGGGAAAAGGCTTAAGTATTTTAATAGATATTCTTAATCCGCAAAAAATCGTTATCGGAAGCATTTATGCAAGATCTGAAAATCTTTTGGCAGAAGCTTGCAAAGAAGAAATAGATAAAGAAGCTTTATCGGCAGCGGCGGCTGTTTGCGAAGTTGTTCCGGCAAAGCTTTCGGAAAAGATCGGCGATTATGCCGCAATAGCAACCGCATTATTATAAGGAGAATAAAATATGTTAAACGAATTAATTACCAGATATCCTAAACTTTCTTCCTGCAAAGATGATTTGATCAAAGCGGGAAACGCACTTATTAACTGCTATGAAAATGGCGGCAAACTTCTGATTTGCGGTAATGGCGGAAGCTGTGCCGATTCCGACCATATAGTAGGTGAGCTTATGAAAGGCTTTCTTAAAAAGCGCCCCTTAACAGATGAAAAAAAGGCTGAAATGAAAAATAATTGTCCGGGAATCGACGATGATTTATTAAACAAATTGCAATATGGCCTTCCGGCAATAGCATTAACAACATTGAATGCTGTTAACACTGCTTTTTGCAATGATGTGGATCCTAATTTAATCTTTGCACAAGATGTTATGGCTCTTGGTAAAAAAGGAGATGTGCTTATCAGTATCAGCACATCGGGTAATTCGGTAAACGGTAATGCCGCAGCTAAAGTTGCAAAAGCCCTGGGGCTCACCGTTATTGCTCTCACGGGCGAAAAAGGCGGAAAGCTTAACGAAGTAGCCGATATTTGCATTAAAGTTCCCGAAACCGAAACGTTTAAAGTTCAGGAACTTCATTTGCCTGTTTATCATTATTTATGCGCTGTTACAGAAGAGCATTTTTATAAAGCTTAACTTTTAAAATTTTAAAATCTCCCGAATCGGGAGATTTTTTTGTTGAAAAAAATAAAGTTTTGTAGTATAATAATTTCGTATTTTTTTATTTTGGGGGTTTATTATGACTAATGCAGAAATTTGCACTATTGTTGCAATAGTGTTATATTTGCTGGGTATGCTCGGAGTAGGAGCATATTATTCTAAGAAAAATAAAAATTCCACCGATTTTTATTTGGGAGGAAGAAAGCTTGGTCCTTTAGTTACGGCAATGAGCGCTGAGGCTTCCGATATGAGCGCATATCTGCTTATGGGTATACCGGGGCTTACTTTAATGTGCGGTCTTGCAGAGGCAACTTGGACTGCAATAGGTCTTGCGATAGGAACTTATCTGAATTGGCTTTTTGTCGCTAAAAGACTTCGGAAATATTCGGAAAAGATAGACGCAGTTACAATTCCGGAATATTTTTCAAAGAGATTCGGCGACAACAAATATATTCTCTCTGTTATAGCGGCTTTGGTTATTATTGTTTTCTTCGTTCCTTATACTGCTTCGGGATTTTCGGCTTGCGGAAAACTTTTTTCAAGTATGTTTGGAATGCAGTATAAAACAGCTATGATTTTAAGTGCTGTGGTTATTGTAGGTTATTGCACTATGGGAGGATTTCTTGCTGCCTCTATAACGGATCTTATTCAAAGTATTGTTATGACAGTGGCATTATTTGTTGTTTTGGGACTCAGCGAAGGCATTATCGGTGGGTTCGACAGTATTTTTGACTCCGCTAAAAATATGACCGGATATTTTGATTTGTTTAAAGGCTTTGATGTTGCAAATTCTAAAACAGGAAATTTCGGAATTTTTTCTGTTATCACCACCCTTGCGTGGGGATTGGGATATTTCGGTATGCCGCACATTCTTTTAAGATTTATGGCTATCGATGATCCTAAAAAATTAAAAACTTCCAGAAGAATTGCATCTGTTTGGGTGGTTATTTCTTTAGGAATTGCTGTTTTGATAGGCGTTGCAGGTCTTTCGCTTGTAAATAACGGAATAATCGATAAGTATGAATCGGCTTCTTCCGCGGAATCGATTATTGTTGATATCGCAAGATTTTTATCCACAAGAGGATATATTCCGGCATTTATCGCGGGAATATTCATATCGGGAATTTTGGCTTCAACAATGTCCACTGCGGACTCTCAGCTCATAGCTGCTTCTTCAAGCGTTACAAAGGATATACTTGTAAACACCTTTAAAATGAAACTTTCCGAAAAAAAGGAAATGGTTATCGCAAGACTAAGCGTTATCTTTATCTCTGTTATTGCTGTAATTCTCGCACTTGATCCTAACGGATCTGTTTTCAGAATAGTATCATTTGCATGGGCAGGCTTTGGCGCTGCATTCGGTCCCGTTATGCTCTTCTCACTTTTCTGGAAGAGAACTACAAAATGGGGAGCCCTCGCAGGAATTATAAGCGGCGGAGCAATAGTATTTATCTGGAAATATGTTATAGCAAAACTCGGCGGAATTTTCGCGATTTATGAGCTTTTCCCGGCTTTTGTTATAAGCGCTGTATTTATTATCATTGTAAGTCTATTGACCAAAGCTCCCGATAAATCGATAACAGATACATTTGAGAGCGTTAAAACCTCGCTTAAAGATTGATTTTTATACAAAAAAACCGCCGATTTCGGCGGTTTTTTATTTTTTTCATCAAAAATCATAAAGATGTTTTACTTTTATAAAAAAATGTGATAAAATAATTATAAATAAGTTTTTCAAGGAGAAGAATATGAACCTTTTGCACATGAAATATGCCGTAACAGTTGCAAAAACGAATTCTATTAATAAGGCTGCAAAAGAACTTTTTGTAGGGCAATCGGCTCTAAGCCGTGCTATAAAAGAGCTTGAAACAGACCTTGGGATAAATTTGTTTGAGCGCAGTGCAAAAGGAATGAAATTAACGCCGGAAGGTGAAACATTTATCGATTGTGCCGAAAATGTTCTCGCAAGAGTGGAAATGATCGAGAATATGTTTAAAAAAGAAAAAACCGAAAAGCTTAAATTTTCGGTTTCTGCTCCGCGAGCAAGTTATATTTCTTATGCTTTTGCAGAATTTTCAAAATCTTTGAATGATGATTGCAGCACGGAAATTTATTACAGAGAAACAAATTCTATGAGAACTCTTAAAAATGTTCTTGAAGAAAACTATAAGCTCGGCATTGTGAGATATGCTGAAATTTATGATAAATATTATAAAGATTTATTTAAAGAAAAAAACTTGAATTGCGAGCTTGTTTGCGAGTTTAAATATAATCTTATTGCCGGAAAAGGCAGTGAATTGGCAAGTGCATCCGATATAAATGATGAAATTCTTTGCGGATACACCGAAATTGCACACGCAGATCCTTATGTTCCTTCTCTTCCTTTTGCGGAAGTAAAAAAAGAGGAATTTTCTAAAAATGCAAAAAACAGAATATTTGTTTTTGAAAGGGCAAGTCAGTTCGAGCTTTTATCTAAAAACAAAAATACCTTTATGTGGGTATCCCCGATTCCGGAAGATTTGCTTGAAAGGTACGGTTTGATTCAACTGAATTCCGTTAAAAGCGACAGAATATATAAAGATATGCTTATTTATAAAAAAGATCATTCACTTTCAAAACTTGATAAGCTTTTTATCGAAAAGCTTGTTTATTCAAAAAGAAAAATAATAAGCGGTCATGGTTATTAGTTTATTGCAACACAGGTATGAAAAAAGAGCAATACACAATTTAAATTTAATTTGATAAAATTAAATTTCAGAAGGTTTTTTTGTCAAAAAAGGAGTTAATTAATATGAATCTTGACAGGATTATCGCTGTCAGAAACAATAAGACTTTATATAGAGATAAAGACAGATGTCTAAAAGTTTTCTGTGAGGAGCACTCCAAAGCGGGTGTTTTCAGCGAAGCACTTAATCAGATCCGAATGGAAGAAAAGGGCTTTAATATTCCTAAAATCTCGGAAGTTACATATCTTGACGGAAAATATGTAATCGTTTCTGAATTTATTAAGGGCAAAAATTTATATTCTCTTATGGAAGAGAATTCTGAAAAATGCGATGAATATCTCAATATTTTCACTGATATTCAAATAAAAATCAATTCAGAAAGCTGCTTGGAATTAAGTAGGCTGAAAGATCGCTTAAATTATAGAATTTGCGAATCGGATCTTCCTGCAACATTGAGATATGATCTTCATTTAAGGCTGGAAGAAATGCCTAATGAAAATAAAATCTGTCATGGTGACTTTTATCCTACCAATATCATTATTTCCGAAGAAAATATACCGTATATACTTGATTGGTCGCACGCAACAGTCGGAAACGCATCTGCTGACGCCGCAAGGACATATATTCTTTTCAAAATAAAAGGAAAAGACGAGTATGCAGAAAAATATCTTGAATTATACAGCCAAAAAAGCGGCACCGAAATTTCTTACATAAAAAAATGGATCCCTGTTGTAGCGGCTTCGCTCAGCATATCGGCAAAAGAAGAGGAAAGAAAAATTCTTTATAAACTAATTTAAATTTTTAATTTTAATCGGCAAAAGGAGAAAATTTATGAAAGTAACAGTATGTATCGGTTCGTCATGTCATATCAAAGGTTCAAGACAAGTTGTTGAAACTTTGCAGAATCTTATTGTTAAAAACAATGTTTCTGATAAAATTGATCTTTCGGGGACATTTTGCATGGGCAGATGCCAAGAAGGAGTATGTGTGACGGTTGACGGAAATTTCTTTTCTGTTGATCCTGAAACGGCCGAAACCTTTTTTGAAAACAATATTTTAAAAAAGGTTGAGAAATAATGATTGTTCAGATATGCGTCGGCTCCGCCTGCCATATTAAAGGATCTGAAAAATTGGTGGAGCTTTTTCAGAAAGCAATAGCGGATAATAAACTTGATAATGAGATAACTCTTGCAGGAAGTTTCTGTACCGGAAGATGTAACAGGGAAGGTGTAACCATTTCTGTGGATGATGATGTTTACACCGGGATTACGCCGGAAAGATTTGATGAATTTTTTAAAGAAAAAATTTTAAAAAAGTTCCAAGCTGAGGTGAATTGACTTTGGACTGCCTTACTCTTAAAAAATCCAATTGCAAAAACTGCTATAAGTGTATAAGGTATTGCCCGGTTAAATCGATTAGATTTTCCGGAAATCAGGCATATATTATAGGGAATGAATGCATTTTATGCGGACAATGCTTTGTTGTGTGTCCTCAAGATGCAAAACAAATTGTCAGCGAAACGGAAAAAGTTAAAGTTCTTCTTCAATCAGGCGATCCGGTAATAGTGAGCATGGCGCCTTCATTTGTCGCAAATTATGAATCGATAGGAATTGGCGCTATGAAAAGTGCTCTTAAAAAGCTTGGCTTCTATGATGTGGAAGAAACGGCGCTTGGAGCAACTATCGTTAAAAGAGAATATGAAAAAATACTTAATGAAGCAAATAGAGATATAATAATCTCTTCCTGTTGCCATTCTGTAAATCTTCTTATCCAAAAATACTTTCCCGATTCTCTTGATTATCTTGCGGATATTTTATCACCTATGCAGGCACATTGTAAAGATATTAAAAGCAGGATACCTAATGCGAAAACTGTCTTTATAGGTCCGTGCGTAGCAAAAAAAGACGAAGCTTCGCATTATGAGGGCTATGTTGATGCCGTTTTGACATTTGACGAGCTTACCGATTGGCTCAAAGCGGAAAATATCACGCTTGAAAACATAAAAGATGAGGAAAAGACGGGCAGAACTAGATTTTTCCCAACCACCGGCGGAATTCTTAAAAGTATGGATAAGCCGGATAACGGATATTCTTATTTCGCTATTGACGGAGTGGACAACTGTATTGCAGCGCTTAAGGACATTGAAAGAGGAAATATTCATAGGTGCTTTATAGAAATGTCGGCTTGTGCCGGTAGCTGCGTGGGCGGTCCTGTTATGGAAAAATTTCACCGTTCTCCGGTAAAGGATTATACGGCAGTTTCCGATTTTGCAGGAAAATACGATTTTGATATTTCACAGCCTGAAGGATCAGAGCTTAAAAAGAGCTTTGAGGCTATTTGCCACAAGCTTCCTATGCCTTCTGAAGAAGAGATAAAAGAAGCGCTTAAACAGATGGGAAAGGTCAAGCCGTCTGACGAACTGAATTGCGGCTCCTGCGGTTACGATTCCTGCAGGGAAAAGGCTATTGCGATTTGTCAGGGAAAAGCAGAAGTTTCTATGTGCCTTCCGTTCCTTAAAGATAAAGCGGAAAGCTTTTCCGATACTATTGTTAGAAACACGCCAAACGGTCTTATTGTTTTAAATGAAAAGCTGGAGGTTCAGCAAATAAATAAGGCAGCTCTTAAAATTCTGAATATCCGCTATGCTTCTGATATTTTAGGCGATCAGGTTGTAAGAATTATGGATCCCGGCGATTTCTTAAGCGTGCTCACTAAAAACAGAAATATTCACGATAAAAGAGTGTATCTTGCAGAATATGAAAAATATGTAGAAGAAACCATAGTTTACGATAAGGAATATAGGCTTCTTGTTTGTATTTTGCGTGATGTTACAGATGAAGAACTGCAAAAAGAAAAAAAAGAAAGTATCAGCAGGCAAACGGTGGAAATCGCCGATAATGTTGTTGATAAACAAATGAGAATAGTGCAGGAAATCGCTTCGCTTCTCGGTGAAACTGCCGCGGAAACAAAAATAGCACTTACAAAACTTAAGGAGTCGATCAGCAATGAATAATCTGTGTGCTGATATAGGCTATAAAAGTATAAATCACGAGGGCGAACAGCTTTGCGGAGATCACGTTGATATTATAGAGCAGAATGATAATTCCACCGTTATTGTTTTAGCGGACGGTCTCGGAAGCGGAGTTAAAGCAAGTATCCTTTCGACTCTTACCTCAAAAATTATTTCAACTATGATAGCAGAGGGCATAGCGCTTGAAGAATGTGTTTCCACAATTGCCGCCACATTGCCAATATGTTCTGTCAGAGGAGTTGCTTATTCTACTTTTACAATTATTCATTTGATAAACAATTCTCTTGCTGAACTTATTCAGTATGATAATCCGCTTATTATTATGATCAGAGACGGGCAGATTTATGATTATCCGAAATCTGAACTGAATATTGGCGGGAAAGTGATTTATAAGTCTGAAATATTGCTTAAAGAAAATGATATATTTGTGGCTATGAGTGACGGTTGTCCTCATGCGGGTATAGGCATTGCTTTTAACTTTGGCTGGAAAAGGGAAGATATCGCGCAGTTTATGCTCGGTATTGCAGATGTGGGCTACACTGCAAAAACATTATCCACCATGCTTATTGATGAATGCGATAAGCAGTACGGCTTTCACCCCGGCGATGACGCGACTGCATGCGTCGTCAGGATAAGGAAAAGGGAGCCGATGAATATTCTGTTCGGCCCTCCGAGAAATCCTGATGACTGTGACAGAATGATGTCCCTTTTCTTTTCAAAAGAGGGAAAGCACATTGTTTGCGGAGGAACTACTTCTAAAATTGCGGCAAAATATCTTAATAAGCCCATTACAACAAGTCTTAATTTTGAGAAAAGCGATGTTCCGCCGATAGCTTTTATTGAGGGAGTTGATTTGGTTACCGAGGGTGTTATAACCATAAACAAGGTTATTGAATACGCTAAAGATTCGCTTGATAAAAACGAGCTTTATGAGCATTGGAGCTTCAGCCGTGACGGCGCTTCGCTTATTTGCAGGCTTTTATTTGAAGAGGCAACAGATATAAACTTTTTTGTAGGCAGAGCGGTAAATCCGGCACATCAGAACCCCGATCTTCCGATAAATTTCAATATAAAAATGAATCTTGTCGAAGAACTGTCGGACTGCCTTAAAAAAATGGGTAAGAGGATAAAGGTCAGCTATTTCTAAAGGAGAATAAATATGTATAAATTTGACACAAAGGTACAGCACCTTAAATATAAAGTTTTAAGGGAAGTAGCAAAGCTTGCCTGGAACGATACCTTGCTTGAAAATATTTTGGAAATTCCAAAAAATATAGTTCCCGGCAATACACCCACAATGCGCTGCTGTGTTTATAAAGAAAGAGCAATTTTAGGCGACCGTGTAAAGCTCGCTATGGGCGGAGATTCCGAAAACCCGAATGTTATAGAGGTTATTGAAACTGCCTGCGACGAATGTCCTATGGGCGGTTATGAGGTTACCAATGCCTGCCGAGGCTGTCTTGCCCACAGATGTGAGGATGCTTGCCGGTTCGGAGCGATAACATTTGATGAAAATCATGTTGCTTCAATCGATAAAAGCAAGTGCAAAGAGTGCGGGGCTTGCTCAAAGGTTTGCCCTTATACCGCCATTATCAGCAGGAGAAGACCCTGTGAAAATGCTTGTAAAATAAAAGCAATCACAATGAAAGAAAATAAAGCGGCGGCAATAGATAATAACAAGTGCATTTCTTGCGGAGCTTGTGTTTATCAGTGCCCGTTCGGTGCTATCAGCGATAAATCATTCATATTAGATGCAATAGATATAATTAAAAAAAGTGATAATAATAAAAACTATAAAGTTTTTGCTGTTGTTGCACCGTCAATTTCAAGTCAGTTTAAATACGCTAAGTTAGGTCAGGTCATAACAGGTCTTAAAAAACTTGGATTTTACACCGTTATAGAGGCGGCGCTCGGAGCCGACATGGTGGCTGACGCCGAAAGCCGCGAGCTTGTTGAAAAAGGATTTCTCACAAGCTCTTGCTGTCCCGCGTTTGTCAGCTATATAGAAAAATCGTTTCCAAATATGAAACAGTATGTTTCACACAACCTTTCACCTATGGCGGCAATTGCAAAATATATCAAGGAACACGAAGCCCCCTGCAAGGTCATCTTTATAGGACCCTGCACGGCAAAAAAAGCCGAGGTTAAAAAAGAGTCGGTAAAAGAATTTGTCGATGTTGCGATGACATTTGAAGAATTACAGGCATTGTTCGACAGTAAAGAAATCGATATAACCGCTCTTGAAGAGGGAACTTTAGACAATGCCTCTTATTTCGGAAGAATATTTGCCCGCAGCGGAGGACTTTCAGATGCAGTTGCAGAAGGTCTTAAAGAACATAATGTGACTGATTTTGAGCTTAAAGCCTGCGCTTGTGACGGAATTGAGGCGTGCAGAGTTGCATTGCTTAAAAAAAGCAAAAATCTGCTTGACGCCAACTTTATCGAAGGAATGGCGTGTGTGGGAGGCTGTATCGGAGGAGCCGGTTGCCTTACACATGGTGAAAGGAACAAAACCGAAGTAGATAAATACGGAAAAGAAGCTCTCGAAAAAACCATTGAAGACGCAATTTCGGTTCTTAAATAAAAAAATATCTCCCTTTTTATGCAATGTCATTAAGTTAAGAGATTGCTAATAGGCATAAACGGCAAAATAAAACACACTTAGAACCGAGAGGTAGTTT
>CAKSGV010000008.1 GCA_934454845.1 uncultured Eubacteriales bacterium
GAAAATTCGGTCCGATTTTCCAACAAAGCAGGTTGTATCGCTTAAATACAACCCGCTTTGTCTACAGTCTGAAATGAAGGAGTTTCTTTTAGAAACTCCTTCATTTTTTATTTATTTTTCCCTTATAGCATCGATAGGTCTTTTAGACGCGATCTTTTTAACAGGAATATAGCTTGCTATAAATGCTACCAAAATACTTACAACGAGCAGCAATGCTATCTGCCTTATTCCGAATGAAAGAATTGTCACAAGTATTCCGTAATTCTTTCTTAAAATCCCGTTTAACACTATAGTTACTATCATTACGCCTATTGAAGACAAGATGAAGTTTATCCCTGCTATAATCGCGCTTTCGGAGAAGAAAATTCTGAAAACATCGTTGCTTCTTGAACCGATGGCTCTTAAAATGCCTATGTCTTTTTTCTTGTAATTTATACTGGTTGCAATGAAGTTGGAAAGCATGATCGAAGCAAAAACAGCAAATCCAATACCTATCCAGAAGAATGTTTTTGAGAGTGTTTTAAGCATATCGTTAATGCCGTCAAGCTCAAATGAAACGGAATTCTGCAAAGGATATTTAACATTTCCTCCCGACTCATAGCAATATTTTACCGCACTCTGAACAGTTTTAAAATCACTTGAAAGATGACCTACGGCATAGCCGAATCCATTGTCATTTTTATCGCACAAAAGATCGATAACTTTTTCATTTACAATAAGCGAAGATGAAAGATAGTTAAGCTTATCGTTCGACGGAATAATACCAACAATTTTAAACTTACTGTTTAATCCGATTTTTGTAAAAGCATTCTGTTGTTCTTTCTGATCGTCGTTTTTTATAAGATTGCACCAGGAGTCAAGCTCGGGAAGCTTTGATGCGATTATATTTCCGTTATCATCATAAAAGTTTGAATTTTCATCACTTAAATTAAGCGCACCTTCATAAACGACTATTTCGTTATCCGAAAGTTCTGTCTTTGCGCCGTTTACCCATTTTATCTTGCTTTTATCAATTTTATCGAGCGAAGTTAGATAATCGGGGTTTACTCCGAATCCTGAATTTTCATTATTAAGACCGAAATATCCCAGGTTTATCTTGTTTATCGGTGTTCTTTTTCCTATTATATCGTAAAGCTTTGCAGTGCCGACCATTGCTACGGAAGAATAACTGCTGGAAGTCGAAGAAATAAATTCATTGTAAAGTATATAATCGATAACCTTATCGGCTTTTGACTTATTTTTCACCTTTACTGCAAGTCTTTCATATCTCGAAATATCAAAATTGGTGTCAATAATTCCGGTAACCGTGTATTTTTCGCCGTTTAAAGTAATGGTTTTACCTATAAGATCCTCAAAAATATTTATCGGCTGATAAACTAAAACTTCTTCCCCTTTGGCGTTTTTGATTTTTGTTCCGTCGGTATATTCGGTCCGTTTGAAAACTTCGAATATATATTTGCTTACTGCAATTTCGTTTTTGTTTTCAACGGGCAAAGCTCCGCAAACAAGCTTATAACCGAATTCATCAAGAGTTTTTTGATTTATTTCGCCGAATCCGCTGAAATTTTTTGAATAAATGTCATAATCGGTTTCTGTGGTTCTTTTATCGGGATTAGTATTTTGCTCAAAGCTAAACCCACTGCCCGCAGTATAAACCCCGTGCATATTTATCCCTGTTTTTGAAGAAAGCTTTAAAATATCTTCTGAATTAAGATTAAAGCCGGAACTCCAATAATTTTTTGAAAGCTTAAGCTCTTTTGCCACAGAAAGGTAATCGATATTAGAATCGATAAGCGATTTTGTGCAGGTCTTAATATGATTGTATGAGCCGAATGTATCCGCAAGACCGAAAAGACCGAAAGCTATGCAGGATAATAAAATCGTTACAACAAGCCTGAATTTTTTATGTTTTAATCCTCCTGCACCTATCTTAACAGCGTTTTTCATAGGCAGGCGCGATTTTATAAGCTTAAATCCGCCTGATGTTACGGGAATCTTGCTTTCATCGGTTTTAACAAACTTTGAAGAAGCGCCCGATTTATTGACTGTGAGCTTGACCTCGCCTTTTGCCACCTTATCAAGGTAATCGTTTATTAAAACTCTGTCTTCTTCCGTAAGCCTGTAGTCCTTAGCTATTTTAATTCCTTCGGAAGAAAATTCAAGGTTTTCTGTTTTTTCAATTTCGTTTTCATTAAGCTCAACGTCGCTTATGATGTGACCGTCTGAAAGCTCTATAATTCTGTTTGCATACTTCTCGGCGAATTCCCTGTCATGAGAAACGACAATAACAAGCTTAGTTGCGGAAAGCTTTTTAAGGGTATCAAAAACCTGTTTTCCTGTATTCGAGTCAAGCGCTCCCGTCGGCTCGTCTGCCATAATTATTTCAGGCTTTTTAACAAGCGCTCTCGCAATGGCTACTCTCTGCTTCTGACCGCCCGAAAGCTCGTTTGGTTTTCTTGAGCCCATTCCCTCAAGATCGACCTGCTTTAAAATTTCATTTATTTCTTTATTGGTAGCTTTTTTGCCCTGAAGTTCCATAGAAAGCGCGATATTTGCGCCGACGGTGAAATCATCAAGCACATTGTATTCCTGAAAGATAAAGCCGACATAGGTATTTCTGTAAGAATCAAAATGCTTCTGCTTGAAATTACCCGAGCTTACGCCCTTTATTCTTATCTCGCCCGAATCGTATTTATCAAGGCCTCCGAGAACATTTAAAAGAGTCGATTTTCCGCTGCCCGATTTTCCGAGAAGAAACACCATTCCTTTTTCGGGAAATCTAATGCTAACATTATCGAGCGCTTTTACAGGCACGCCTTTTTTGATTTTATAGATTTTTGAAAGATTAACAGCTTCTAACATAATTATCCTCCGATCAAATTCGTTCCAACCGTTCTATATCAAATAGTACAGTTATAAGATAACATAATTCCATTAAATAGTCAAGACCTTTTTTTATTTTTTTGAAAGATTTTCCTTTATATCCGCTTTAAGCGTAACCCATGCGCTTTCATTATTTACATAATATAAGGGGCAAAGCTTCCCTGTGATATCGTAATGGCGGATCACATCGTTTTCGTCAAGGCCTGTTTTTTCGAGCAGCCAGGCAGTTAGCTTTATCAGCGAATCATAGGTCTGATCGTTAAACTTGCCCGTTTTATCAGGGTGGCAGACTTCTATCGAAATAGTATCTTTATTCCTGTTGTTACTTGCGGCGGATTTTTCATCGAGCGGAACGCACTGAATTACTTCGCCGTTTAATCCTATAACAAAATGAGAGCTTACTTCCGTGTCCGGCTTATCATAATAATCTCTGTTGTTCTGTGCGGTGGTATTCGGATTTCCCACATAGTGGATTACTATATTTTTTATATCCGTAAGTTTTGTTCCCGTTCTGGCAGTATTATGAATATGTATTATCTGAGAATCGACATATTCTGGCAGTTCCGCATTTTTTAATTCGGTTATCCTGTTTTTAGCCTCTTCGCGGCTCTTTTTTTCGATTCTGCCGGATAAAAAGCTTTTAAAAAGCATTGTACCGCTCACAATCATAAATACGAACATCAGAAAAATAATAAATCTTCTAAGTATTATTTTTCTTCTTTTTTTTCTTTTGATATAAGTCTGTCTTTCCATAATAATTATCAGTCTTTTCTGTCAAATTCCAAAATCACTTTAAAAAGGTCGCCGTCGGTTTTAATAATAAGCTTTCCGTTCTGAAGTTCTGTTAAACTTTTAGCTATAGAAAGACCTAATCCGCTGCCTTCGGTGTTTCTTGAAGTATCGCCTCTTACAAATCTTTCGGTTAAATCGCTGTCAGCGATATCAAGCTTTTGAGAAGATATATTTTTAAATGTTATATATACCTTATCCTCTTCTTTTACCTCAAGATAAACCCTTGTATTATTAAGAGAATATTTGCAGATGTTGGTAGTCAGGTTTTCAAAAACCCTCCAAAGATATCTGCCGTCTGCTAAAATTTTCACGGGATTTTCGGGAATTTTAACTATCGGAGTAAGCCCTGCCGAATTGAATTTTTCGCTGAATTCCCCTACTGTCTGATTTAAAAGAACTCCCACTTCGCATTCTGTCAGCTCGACTTTGATATTACCCGTGGAAGCTTTAGAAGCCTCCACAAGATCGACTATGAGCTTTTTTAGCCTGTTTGACTGTCGGTCAAGCACCCCTGTATATTCCTTTATCTTTTCGTTTTCCGTGTTTTCTTTTTTAATAAGATCAACATAGTTTATTATAGAAGTAAGAGGCGTTTTGATATCGTGCGAAACATTGGTGATAAGCTCGGTTTTAAATCTTTCGCTTTTCAGTTTTTCATTCACTGCAAGCGAAGCCGCGGCATTGATATTGTTAAGATAATCGCAGAATTCCTTAAAATCGGGCGGCATTTTTTCAGAATTTATTTTGCTTTCAAAATCGCCGTCTGCCATAAGCTTTCCGCCGCACTTTATCTTTTTAAGGCAAATGCTGATATAAACGGCAAAAACCGCTAATACCGCGAATAAAAGCATTGAAGCGAATATGAAAAATCCTGCCGAATAAGCCGCAAAACTTATCATCGCCGCGATAAAGAGATAAACTCCGCAAATAAGTATTCCGGCAACCGTCTTTTTAACTACGGACATATTTTTTATTATAAACCAAAGGAAAGAAAACAGCTTTTTTAATTTTTTAAATATAAAGGCAAGAACGATATAAATAACATTGTTTTTGATGATAGTTTTTGTCTTTATTCTTGTAACCATTGACAAAACCGCCGCAAAAAAGCTGAAATAAAGAATAACCGCCGAAACCGCAAGTAATACATAATAAGCATATCCGTAGTTTGTTTCGGTTATGTCAAATATAATAAATGTTAATACAAGGTTTAGAAGAACGACTATATCAAACGGTATTTTATCAAACCAATTGAGCAGTAAGCTGCCGTCGGGTCTTCTTCCCGCGGATAAACATAGGAAATAAAAAGATAGAATAAAGAGTATCACGGATATTATTCCTATAAAATACACCGCATAGCGCAAAGTATATACTATTCCGCCTGTCTTTAATCTTAGCATCAGGCTCTGGGACATTTTAAAATCCTCGGCTGCATATACCGTGACATCTATAAGCCTCTTTGTATCGGCTTCAGGTTCCAGCTCTGTTTCATCCGATCCCGAGATATAATAAGTGGTAATATATCCGTATTTTGCGAGATACTTTTCACCTTTATAATTTGAAAAAAGAAATTCTCCGTTTTCATCTTCAAGCGTGACATAAATTCCGTTAGTTTCGCAAAAATCATCAAGCTGAACCGTATCGTTAAATTCATAAATTTCAACTGCGCTTCCGCAATATTGGGATAGCTTTGATTCAAGGATACTAATCTCAATTTCGTCTTTCGATTTAACATACATATCGCTGTCAACAGCGGCGAACGCCGCAACAACGCTTAAAAATGAAGAAAGAGCAAAAACAAAGGATAAAAATACCGTTAAAATTTTAACAGCGGCATTTCCCATCAGTTTTTTCATCACTTCACATCCTTTTCAAATTTATATCCGTGCGCCCACACGACTTTAACATATCTCGGCTCCGCCGGGTTTATCTCGATCTTTTCCCTTAAATGCCTTATATGCACGGCAACCGTGCTTTCAGCTCCTATCGGCTCGTCTTTCCAAACAGCCTCGTAAATCTCTTTGGGTGATAATACCTTTCCCATGTTTTTCATAAGCAGTTTTAATATTTCGTATTCGGTGGGAGTAAGCGAAACCTCTTCCCCGTCGACGAATACCTGCTTTGAATTGTCGTCAAGCTTAACCGCTCCTATAATAATCGAATTATCCGATTTTATTTCCGCTCCGCCGCCGAGCATAAAAAACCGCCTTAACTGCGACCTTATCCTCGCTATTACTTCCACGGGGTTAAAAGGCTTTGTTATGTAATCGTCAGCCCCGATATTAAGACCTAATATCTTATCTGTATCCTCGCCTTTTGCCGTTAATAGAATAACGGGAATATTTGATATCTGCCTGATTTTAAGCATAGCCGTGATACCATCGGTTTCAGGCATCATTATATCCATAAGCACTAAATGGATTTCATTGTTTTTAACAGTTTCAATGGCCTGCGTTCCGTTTTCCGCCTCGAATATCTTATATCCTTCCGCCTCTAAATATATTTTAAGAGCCGATACTATATCGCGCTCATCATCACAAACAAGAATGTTATACATTTCCTCACCCTCCGATAAAATTATATCAAACCGAACTTTAAAAATAAAGTGGTAAATCTTTTAAGAATTCTTTAAGATTGAAAAAAGTGCGGAATAGTGGTATATTATAGATAAGATTTTTTTACGGAGAAAAAAATGAAACACGAAATACTTTTGTCATCACCCCCGATAATAAGAGATTTTCTTACATATAATGAAACCATTAAGGGTAAATCCGCCCTTTCTGTAGAAGAATATTACCGCGATTTAAGAACATTTTTCAGATACTTGCTGTTAGTCCGCGGCAAGGCGGATAAAAACACGCCGTTTAATAAAATAAAAATAGATTATGTCGATGCTGAGCTGATAAGATCAGTTACTATATCCGATCTTTATGCTTTTATAGTTTTCTGTAAAAATGAGCGTGGAAATAATGCCGCAACAAGAGCCAGAAAAACTTCTACTCTGCGAATTTTCTTCAAATACCTGACAAATCAGATACACCTGCTCGAAGTAAACCCCGCCGAAATGCTCGACTCCCCCAAGGTCAAATCAGGGCTTCCTAAACACTTGACTTTAGAGGACTCTTTGGAGCTGTTAAACGCGGTAGACGGTCCTTATAAAGAAAGAGATTATTGTATCCTCACGCTTTTTTTAAACTGCGGAATGCGACTTTCCGAACTTTGCGGAATAAATTTAAGCGATATCAGGTCCGATAATACTTTAAGACTTCTCGGAAAAGGCAATAAGGAAAGAATAGTATATTTAAATGACGCCTGCCTCGACGCAATAAAGAAGTATATGGCTGTAAGGCCTAACGATTCAATAGTAATAACAGATAAAAACGCTCTTTTTATAAGCCGGTTTAACCGCAGGATAAGCAATAAAACTGTTCAGCATATCGTTAAAACTTATTTAAATAAGGCAAACCTCGGCGGTATGGGATTTTCAACCCATAAATTAAGGCATACCGCCGCAACGCTTATGTATCAGCACGGCCACGTCGATATAAGAGTGTTAAAGGATATTCTCGGCCACGCAAACTTAGGCACTACGCAGATATATACTCATATTTCAGATGAGCAGGTCAAAACGGCTATCGAAGCAAACCCTTTAAGTAAGGTTAAAGCGAAAGAAAAAAGTAAGTTTTAAGTTTATTTAAATTAAAACTTCATCACATTCGGAGATAAAATATGACTGAAATTCACCCCATTCCCCCGCTCTATTCAAAAAATTCGGAAATTCTTATATTAGGCAGTTTTCCCTCTGTTAAATCACGGGAAAACGAATTCTTTTACGCCCACCCTCAAAATAGATTCTGGAAAGTATTAAGCGCTGTTTTTAATTCCCCGCTGCCGCAAAATACAGACGAAAAAAAGGAGCTTGTTTTAAAAAAACAAGCTCGCACTTTTTGATGTTATAAAGCAGTGTGATATAAAAGGCTCCGGCGATTCGACTATTAAAAATGTCATTCCTAACGATTTAAGCCCTATCCTTGATAATTCGGATATCAAAAAGATAATTTTAAACGGCAAAACCGCCGAAAAATATTATAAAAAATATTTATCGCCCGTTATAAATATCGATTATGTAACTCTCCCCTCCACCTCGCCTGCCAACGCCGCATATTCTCTCGACCGGCTAATAGAAGAGTGGAAAGAATTTATAAGAAAATAAAATAAGCAGCTTCCTATGTTTAATCTAAACACAAGAAGCTGTTTTAGTTATATTAAATTTACAAAAGTATGCACACAAGGCCGTTGCAGCCGTCGTTTATAACCCGCTCTATTGTTTCCTGAACTCTCATTCGCGCGTCTGTCGGCATATGGGCAAGCTTTGTATGAAGTCCCTCATTGACAAGATCGTGAAGCGATTTTCCGAAAATATTCGAATCCCATATTGAAACGGGATCTTCTTCAAAGCCGCTTAACAGATATTTGATAAGATCTTCGCTTTGCTTTTCACTGCCTACTATCGGACTTACCTCGGTGGTGATATTTGCTTTCATAAGATGTATCGACGGTGCCGAAGCGCGGAGCCTTACGCCGTATCTGCCGCCTTGTTTAACTATCTCCGGCTCTTCAAGCTTTAATTCCTCGGTCGTAGGCATTACTATACCGTAGCCTGTTGCTTCAACCTCGTCAAGAGCGTCTTTAACGCGCATATATTCTTTTTTGATCTTTGCGAGGTCCTTGACGGTCTGCATAAGATCCTGTTCGTCGTTGATTTCAAGTCCGGTGGAATCGGAGAGTATTTTATAAAACAGATTGCCGTTTACATCGACTGTGATCTTAGCGCTGCCGTCGCCGAGATTAATATAATCGATTTTAGCGCCCCTGATATCCTGAACATTATCAAAAGCGGTTTCGGCGGAATTTATATCCTTGATCTTTTTAAAACCGCTTACGGCGTTTTTGATCGCCTCGGTGATATTGTTTCTGAGCGGATGATCAACAGATAAAGTGTTTATCCATTTCGGGAAATCGACTGTGATCTCTTTTATCGGGAACTCAAAAAGAATTCTTGATAAAATTCTTTTAATATCGTTTTCACTAAGCTCCGCACAGCTGACGGGAATAACCGTCACCTTATATTTTTCGGAAAGCTCGGCGGCCGTCTGAGTTGCCTGCGGAGTTGTAGGATCGACGCAGTTAAGCAACACTATAAACGGCTTATTTATCTGCCTTAATTCATCGATTACCCTTTGTTCTGCCTCTTCGTATTCCTCGCGGGGAATATCGCTGATACTGCCGTCGGTCGTGACGACAAGACCGATAGTCGAATGCTCGTTTATTACCTTTCTTGTGCCTATTTCAGCCGCCATATTAAACGGTATAGGCTCTTCATACCACGGTGTCATAACCATTCTCGGCTGATCGTTTTCAATATATCCGAGAGCACTCGGTACAATATAACCCACGCAGTCGATAAGTCTTACATTCATAACGGTGTTGCCGTCGAGATTGATTTTTGTGCCTTTTTCCGGAATAAATTTCGGCTCCGTTGTCATAATCGTTCTTCCGGAGGATGATTGCGGCAATTCATCATTTGCCCGCTCTTTTTCAAATTCCCCGTCTATATTAGGAAGTACCATTTTCTCCATAAACTGTTTAATAAAAGTGGATTTTCCTGTTCTTACGGGGCCGACAATTCCAATATATATATCTCCGCCTGTTCTTGAAGCTATATCCTGATAAATGCTTGTTCCTGACATACGATCTTCCTCCGATTTAATTTTAACTTGTTAAAAGTTATGCAAATAAAAATTCAAATATGACAAAAAAGCGCACCCGAAATTCGGGTGCGCTTTAAAAAATGCAAAATATTATTTAACCATACTTGCAACTTCGCTTGCGAAATCGTCAACACGCTTTTCGATACCCTCGCCTTTTTCAAAACGAACGAAAGCGGAAACTTTGATATCTTTTCCAAGCTCTTTTGCGGTTTTTTCAACATATTTGCCGACAGTAAGCTCGCCGTCCATAACGAACTGCTGGTCAACAAGGCAGTTTTCCTTATAATACTTGCCTATCTTACCCTCAACGATCTTACCGAGAACTGCATCGGGCTTATTAGCCATTTTAGGATCTTCTTTCATCTGAGCGATAAGAATTTCCTTTTCTTTCTCGATAACTTCTGCAGGAACGGAAGCCTCGTCAAGATAGCCGGGGTTCATAGCTGCGATCTGCATTGCAACATTTTTACCCATAGCTACAAGGTCGGCATTATCGGACTCAAGCTCTGTATCGAACTTAACCATTACGCCGATCTTTCCGCCTGCGTGAACATAAGTAACGATTTTGCCCTCATATCTTGCAAAACGGCGGATCTTGATATTCTCACGGACTTTAAGGAATAATTCCTGAACCATTTCTTCAACGGTCTTTCCGTTTTCAGTGCATTTTAAAAGTGCGTCAACATCAGCGGGATTCTGATCTGCTATAACCTTAGCTACTTTCAGCGCAAGAGCTTTGAACTCTTCGCCGTTAGCCACGAAATCGGTTTCAGCATTGATCTCAACTACAACGCCGACATTTTTATCGGTATAAGCGCAGACAGTGCCTTCAGCGGCAATTCTGCTTGCCTTTTTAGCCTGTGAAGCAAGACCTTTTTCTCTTAAGAAATCAGTTGCAGCGTCCATATCGCCGTTGCACTCTGTAAGAGCCTTTTTGCAGTCCATCATACCGCAACCGGTCTTTTCTCTTAAAGCCTGAACATCTTTAGCTGTAAAAGCCATAACTTTATCCTCCAATTATATGAAATTAAGCCTCTTCGGCTGCTGCAGCTTCTTCTGCAACTTCTTCGGAATTCTCTTCTTCAGCTGCGGCAGTTCCCATTTCACTGCCCTGTCTGCCTTCGATAACAGCATTAGCCATAGTTTCAGCAAGAAGCTTAACTGCGCGGATAGCGTCATCATTAGCAGGGATAACAACATCGATTTCATCAGGATCGCAGTTGGTATCAACGATACCTACGATCGGAATGCCGAGCTTATGAGCCTCTGCGACCGCGATCTTTTCTTTTCTCGGGTCAACAACGAACAAAGCGCTCGGAAGTTTTTTCATATCCTGAATTCCGCCGAGGAATTTTTCAAGTTTTTCAATTTCGAGGTTAAGCTTAACAACTTCTTTTTTGGGGAGAAGATCGAAAGTTCCGTCGTCACGCATATTGCGGAGCTGATTTAAACGCGCAATACGGGTGCGGATAGTTGTGAAGTTGGTGAGCATACCGCCGAGCCAACGAGCGTTTACATAAGGCATTCCGCAATGCTCTGCCTCTTCCTTAATGGAATCCTGAGCCTGCTTTTTGGTGCCTACGAAAAGGATCTCGCCGCCTTCAGCCGCAATGTCACGAACAAACATATAAGCTTCGTTTAACTTCTTAACGGTCTTCTGAAGATCGATAATGTAGATCCCGTTACGCTCTGTAAAAATATACTGAGCCATTTTCGGGTTCCAGCGCCTGGTCTGATGACCGAAATGAACGCCGGCTTCAAGTAACTGTTTCATTGATACTACTGCCATAATTTTTTCCTCCTGAGGTTTTCCCTCCATCCCGCTTATCGCTGCGGCGACCGAAAAGTATCAGCTTCGGCACCTGCCGACATCAAACGGAATGTGTGTAATATTTTCACTGCGAATAACACAGCTGATAAATTATATCATAATTCTAACATAATTGCAAGAAAAATTTTTTTGGATTTATTCTTCTTCAAAGATAACGGATATGCTGTCGCCCGAGTAGCAGGCAAGATCGGAAAAGTCAATCCCGGCATTCATAAGATACGAGCCGGAATAAACATTGCCGTCAAGCGAAGAGCGATACATTTTATCGCTGTCAAGTCCGCGCATTTTTACGATTATTGTTGCTCGGAACTCATTATTTATCGTTACAAGAGTTAAAAGCGCCTGCTTTTTATCTTCTGAAACGATTTCCCAAACAGCTCTGTAACGGTTTTCAAACGGCGAAACAAGCCTGTAAAGATCTCCGTTTCTTATAAGATCATAGGTTTTATGATAAAATGCAACCTGCTCTTTGACGACCCTTTTTTCATTATCGCTTAGCTTTCTCGGATCAAGCTCGTAACCGAAAGTGCCCCATAAAGCAACATTGCCCTTTGTTTTATATCCTGTGCGGTGATTAGCCGAAACGTGCGCTCCGACAGTTGAAGCAGGGTAACAATACGATGTGCCGAACTGTATATATGTTCTCTCAATAGCGTCGGTATTATCACTGCACCAGATTTGCGGCGAATAGCAAAGCATTGCAGGATCAAAGCGCCCGCCGCCTCCCGAACAGCTTTCAAAGAGAATATCGGGGAAAGTTGTAACAAGCTTATTCATTATTTCATAAGTGCCGAGAATGAACCTATGGAAAAATTCTTTTTTCCTTTCTTTAGGAAGAAGTACCGAGCCGGCATCTGAAATATTGCGGTTAAAGTCCCATTTAAGATAATCTATCTTATTGGAGCTCAATAATTTATACATCTGATTCCAGATATTATCTCTGACATCCTTGCGTGAAAAATCTATAACATACTGATTTCTGCCTATCATCGGCTCCCTGTTTTCAGTATGAACGAGCCAATCGGGGTGCTCTCTGAAAAGATCGGAATCGGGCGATATCATTTCGGGCTCATACCATATACCGAATTTTAAGCCCTCGGCATTTATTCTTAAAATCAAAGCCGAAAGACCGCCCTTGATTTTTTCTTCATTAACATACCAATCACCGAGCGAGCAATCATCGCTGTTTCTTTTGCCGAACCAGCCGTCATCCATAACAAGCATTTCAATTCCAATTTCTCTGGCAGATCTTGCAAAATCCACAAGCTTATCCGAATCAAAATCAAAAAACGCGGCTTCCCAGCTATTGATAAGCAAAGGTCTTTTAACGGTTTTATATTTTCCTCTGATTATATGATTATTGCAAAATCTGTGGAAAATACGGCTCATTTCACCTAAACCGTCAGTAGTAAAAACCATTATTGCTTCGGGAGAATCGAAAAATTTTCCGCTTTCAAGCCTCCAGGAAAAATCTGTCGGATTTATTCCCAGTATAAAGCGCGTGGTCTTATTATAATCGCACTCAGCCAGCGCGGAGAAATTACCTGAATATACAAGATTAAATCCGTAAACTGCTCCGTGTTCTTCATCGGCTCCGCTCTCAGCTAAAGCAACGAACGGATTTTGGCAGTGACCTGACGCGCCCCTAATACTTTCCACTCCCTGAACTCCGTGAGCGAGCGGCCTTTTTTCGACGCTTCTTTCTTTCATATGTCTTCCGTAAAGCGAAATCATATCGTAATCCATTGACGGAAGATCAACGCAAAGGCTGAAAACTCTTTCGATTTCGGCAGACTCTTCGCCGCAGTTTTCAACTCTGACGCGCCTTGTCATAACTCCGCAATCTGAAAAAACGGTGTAAAAAAGCGTTACTTTAATATTTGTAACCTTATCGACGGCATAAATTTCCAAAGTTTGCGTTTCATCTATAGAGCCGTAGGAAGAAGGCAATCCGGG
Source organism: uncultured Eubacteriales bacterium (assembly GCA_934454845.1). Lineage (GTDB taxonomy): Bacteria > Bacillota > Clostridia > Oscillospirales > Acutalibacteraceae > UBA737. The sequence continues at coordinate 13,231 of CAKSGV010000008.1, forward strand.
GATTTCGGGTTTGCCGTCATAAATTTTATGTCCGATATATCTTATATCGGTCACGCTGTCACCGAAGCTGTTTTTAACAGCCAAAGCGCTTATTCTGAAATCTCCCGCACCAAAGCAGCCGTATTCCATAGGCGCACTGTCCGGAGAAAACTTTCCCTCTCCTATTTCGGGATTTGCAGGGCTGAATGAAGAATTTGTTTTTCTGCATTCTCTGCCTTTAACATAAGATTCCTTGATTTTAGCGCCGTAATAAAGATTTAAAATATAATTTTCTTTATATATTCCGATTATATAGGTTGAAGATTTAGTATCAAGCTTAAAGGTATTATGAATTTTATCAAATATTATAGGCATTGATATTTACCTCGCATTTTTATTTTTTGAATATTACTGCGGTAACAGGTCCGGTGAACTCAATTTTAACGAAACTTCCGTCCTTAATTACTTTACAATCTGCCAAATCCGTTTCAAAACATTCGGAATCCGCCCATTCCTTGTCGGGTTTTAAATATGCTGTGTTTTTGCCGTCAATAGAATTGTTTGTAAGCTTATTTATTGCAACAAGCATTTCCTTTTTATCTTCAGATACGATAGCACCAACCCTGTTTGAAGTGTCTGAAAGAACAAATTTATTGTCCTCATAATCACCGTAATAATAGAAATCACTGTATTCTTTTCTGAATTCTACAAGTCTTTTAACAAGCGCGGATATTTCCTTGCAGTCCTTAAAAGTATCATAAGGAATATCAAAAGGTCTTCCCTCGGTAAAGGTATAGCAGACCTGCGGCAGAGATTTTGCTGTGCCTGTTACAACTCTTCTTTTATTGCAGTAACCATACTGCTCCGGCTTTGACTCGCCTACGCGCCAGGTGAGATTATACTCTCCCACCCCTTGCTCAACATCATAAAACTGACCGTAAAGCTCGTTACAACCCTCACACCATACGAAAAAATCAGGGTCTTTTGATTTATAATTTTCTCTGAATTTTATCATTTGCGCTTTCACACCGGGAATAAAATTGTTTGCGGGTGTTGAATGGTGATGATCGGGATTATAGCAGAATTCGGAATAATTGCAGCCTATCTGATCTATCTGAACTGCACCCGCGCCGTATTTATCAATTAACCTTGTTATAACAGCGTTCAATTCTTCTCTGAATTCAGGCTCCGAGGGGCAGTTTATATTAAATTTAAGACCGCCGACGCAGTTTTCATAATAGTAGTTGCCGTTTCTGTCAACGCAATTTTTAGTGTTTTTGTATTTTTTACCGAAGCGGCTCTGCGGATCGACAAGTCTTCCGTTAAGATAAAGAATAATGTGTCCGCCGTCTTTTCTTATTTCTTCACAGGCGGCTTTAAGCTCTTCTTCCGTGCCGAGCTGCGGGCAAACATCGAAATCAGGGTAAAATGTATCATGACCGTCGCCCGACCAACCGTAAACGTGAATAGTATTAAGACCTGTTTTTTCACGGGTTTCTCTGAAAACCGACGGAAGTTCGGTAAATTTAAGCAATGGCTCTTTTCCTAAAAATTTCATCGGAACTTCCGCCCAGCCGTTAAATCCGTTATTCTTATCTGTCATCCAAAGAGGTCTGTCAGGTTCTTTAAAATCCGACGCCGATCTTTCGATATAAAGATCGGTAGCCGAATGCCAGTCGCCGTCGATATTGAGCGTTTCGCAAACAGGAGATGTCCATTCGCCGTTTCTTAAGAAAGGAAAATGAGCAACGGAAAGCTCAAGATCGTTATTCCAACGGTTTAAAGCTCTCGCTCTGAAAGCGATGCTGTCGTCGCCGGTTGTGTAGCAAGCAAGATATCTGCTTTTTGAGTCGTTATATAAAACAATATAGCGCATAGCCATTACCGACGGATAAATATAGCTCACCTCATTTTCTGCGGTGCATTTGATATAATCCGATGAAGCGGTACGGGTATTTCTTCCGTTATAAAACATTCTTATTGTTTTTGCAGGCTCACGTACATTATCACCCCAGGGAGTTGAAAAAAGCAGATTATCGGAAATAAGAGTATCGTCGCATTTTACTATCGGGAAAACTACCTCTTCGGCTGTGAAATCGCCGTCGGTTTTTATATAGATCTTATTTGCGCCTTCGGATAGAGAATCGTTAATTATTTTTACCGATATTTTATATCCGTGCTTATCAAAGCTGTAATAATTGTTTTCTTCGGCAGTGAAGTCAGTATCATCAAGAAATTTCTCGGTTCCGAGCCTGCAATCTCTTATTTTTATTCTGAAAATTGCATTATCGTTCATAAATTTTTGCTCCTTTTATCAAAAAATAATTCTGTAGGTATTGATTCCGAATGTTTCGAAAATATCTGTAAAGGAATTATCCTTAACTTCGATTTCCTTTAAATTGTTTTCAAGCATATCGCAAAGGTATACTTTTTTAATTTCTTTTCCGAACTCAAACTTGCATTTTGTCTTGCTGCCGAATGAATCATAGGCTCTGATTATTACGCCGTTTTGATCCTCCGCTTTCTTGACAGCGTCGATAACGACCGCTTCCTTGTCAGTTTTTGCAAAGCAAAAGCTTGACGGAAGTTTACCCGACTGCTTTTCGATTTTCGAAACCTTAACAGGGTTATTGAAGAAAAAGCTTTCTTTTATAACCCCTCCGTCAACATCTTTCCCGGTATGCGGGAAAATAGAATAAGAAAATCTGTGAGTTCCGATATCGGCATTTTTGTTAGGATATTTGGGCGCGCGGAGAAGAGTTAATTTCATAACATTTTCTTCTGTTGAGTAACCGTATTTGCAGTCGTTTATCAAAGCAACGCCGTAATTATTATCCGAAAGATCCGCCCATTTTTGAGCGCAGACTTCGAATTTGGCTTCATCCCAGGAAGTGTTCGTATGATTAGGTCTTGAAAGATGACCGTACTGTATCTCGTATTCGGCGTTCATAGCATTAATGTCAAACGGGAAAGCTGTTTTTAAGAGAATATGGCTTTCTTTCCAATCAACCGCGGTTTCAAAATCAAGTCTGTTTGATCCTTCTTTCAGTATAATATTTTGCTCAATTACGGATTTATTATATTTTCTCTTGATCTTAACTCCGCAGGAAAGTGCGTTTTTAAAAAATTCAGCCGAAAAAACATCATCAATTATCCATTTTTTCTGCTTATAAGGCTCGTCTATATCCCAGGCGTCAAAATCGTGGGGGTGATCTTCGAATATTTCAAGGGAGTTTGCTTTTTCGCCGCTTTTAATTACCTCACGCTCGTTTTCCTTATCTAAAATCGAAATTATATTGAATTTTTCATCAAATGTAACCTTTAGCTTATCGTTTTCAATAACTCCGTTTTCAGCTTTAAGGAACGAATTTTCATAATTATTTGCTTTTACTACCGCATAGCCGTGAGCAGGAATATTTTTAACGAAAATTTCTTCTTTGCCGCAGGTAGTAACGCCCGAAAATTCAAATGAAGTAGGGTTATAAACAAAATAACCGCCGTCGGTTTCTATATTTTCTTTAAGCGCGCTTAATCTCTCGCTGATGAGCTTTTCGCCCATTTCGGTAATTTCTCTGTACTGCTTATGAGAAACTTCATAAACCGGCTCAACCGAAGATCCCGGAATAATATCGTGGAATTGGTTTAGGTTTATTATATACCAACCGTCGTTAAGCTCTTTTACAGGATATTCCTTTCCTGTAAGCAGTTCAGCCATAACGCCTGCCGTTTCGGTATCCATATATAAAAATTCGCTTTTTCTGTTGAATTTCTGAATTGAAAATTTTAAATTGAGCTTCCATTTATCATCGTCATATTCCATTCCGGAATAGCAATAAACATATATATCCTTTGAGCCGGAACCGATAAGAAGATTATGATGGTGGGTATCAAAAGCCTGCTCCGCCTCACCGTCAACATAAACGAGGAACTGGGGATTTGTAGCGTCCCAGATACCTTTATATCCTTTTACATCAAGGCAAAGGAAAGTTCTCTCAATTTCACTGCATTCGGGGACTTCTGCGGTGAAATGGACCCAGCAATGTCCGTCATAACCTAAATCCACATCGACGTTTTTAAAATCCTGCCAGGCAGCAGCCTTATCGGGAGGAGTTGTTCCCGATTTATATCCGCAGTAAATAAATTCTGTTTTTTCTATCGGAAATTTTTCTGTTGCGATCTGTGATTTAAGCGCATTTTCTGTAAAATTAAGCTTTTCTTCTACAAATGTCATTTTAACAGCTCCTTTCAGATTTTCAAGTTAAATGTAACATATAAAAACAACTAAAACTTTGTTGAAATGATAAATATTTTATGGTATTATGATATAGGTGATATAAATGAAAAAACTGCTTTCTAAATATCATATTGATAAAAACACAGGCTGTCTTTGCAGGCATATAAAAGCTCCTACAGAGAAATTTATCCTTCACACGCACGATTATTTTGAAATATTTTTCTTTAAAAACGGAAGCGCCGTTCACAGTATCAACGGGCAATGCCAGCCTCTTTTAAAAGGCAACCTTGTTTTTATAAGACCGGAAGACGAGCATAATTATCTTTCCCCGTCAAAAGATCTTGAATTTTATAATATTGCTTTCGATAAAGAAACCTTTGAAATGATTTTGAACTTTTTGGGCGACGGTTATAATTCAGGCGTTATTCTTGATCCCGAATTATCTCCATGTGTTTCTTTAAGCTGTGATGAAGCAACGGTTATAAATAATAAATTTTCAGAAATCTTATCGATAGATTATAAAAATAAATCAGCGATAAAAATGAAAACAAGGCTGCTTATAACTTCTTTGCTTACAAAGTATTTTTCCGATTATGAAAGCACCGTGAATTCTATACCCGAATGGCTTTCAGGCGCAGTTGAAAAAATGCACAGACCTGAAAATTTCCGAGCAGGAAAAGACGCTTTTTTCAGGCTTTGCTCTAAAAGCCCCGAGCACTGCTCGAGAACTCTTAAAAAATATTACGGTCAGACTCCTTCCTCGCTTGTAAATGATATCAGGCTCACCTACTCGAAAAAACTTCTCGAAACCACCGATCTTAATATACTTAATATCTGCTTTGAGAGCGGATTTATAAATGTTTCGTGGTTTTACGATAAGTTTAAAGAAAAATACGGTTTAACGCCGCTTAAATTCAGAAATATTCGGAAAGACAGTTGATCTTTCCGGATATTTTTATTTTATAACCGCTATAGCCTCTCTTAAATTTTTAACGGGTATTATTTCTATTCCGTCATTAGTCCCGGGCAAGCTTTTAAGACAGCTTTTAGGAATAATGCATTTGTTAAATCCTAATCTTGCCGCCTCGTTAATGCGGGATTTGATCCTCGGAATACTTCGTATCTCGCCTGAGAGTCCTACTTCTCCGAAAGCTATTAAATGCTCGTCTATCGGGATATCTCTGAGCCCTGAAACCAAAGCCATACAAACAGCCAGATCCGCCGCAGGCTCATCAAGCTTAATTCCGCCCACGATATTCAAATAAGTATCAAAATTCGAAAAATAAAGACCGAGCCTTTTTTCCAAGACCGCAAGCAAAAGATTTAATCTGTTATAATCAAATCCTGTGGACATTCTTCTCGGATTTCCGAATCCTGTGGAAGAAACAAGCCCCTGAACTTCGGCAAGGATAGGTCTTGTCCCTTCTATCACACAGGTGATACAGCCTCCAGAGACGCTCGGCATTCTACCCGAAAGCATCATAGCCGAGGGGTTTTCGACCTCGCTCAAACCTGATTCCGTCATTTCGAAAACGCCTATTTCGTTTGTTGAACCGAATCTGTTTTTAATTGATCTTAGTATCCTGTATGACTGATTTCTTTCGCCCTCAAAATATAAAACCGTATCTACTATATGTTCTAATATCTTAGGTCCTGCGATATCTCCGCCTTTATTAACGTGGCCTACAATAAAAATCGGAATACCTAAGCTTTTTCCTGTTTTAAGCAGCAAATTTGCCGATTCTCTTACCTGCACAATACTTCCTGCTGAAGATGAAAGCTCGGGTATCTGCATAGTCTGAATAGAATCTATCATAACAATATCGGGATTAAGCTGACTTATATACTCGCAGACTGTCTGAGTATCCGTTTCCGAAATCACGACCGTGGTCTTACCTGTTACTCCGAGCCTGTCCGCCCTTAGTCTTATCTGAACTGCAGACTCCTCTCCCGAAACATAAAGTATCTTTTTCTTTCCCTCAAACGAATTGCATACCTGAAGAAGAATAGTGGATTTTCCTATACCGGGATCGCCGCTTAAAAGCACTACCGAGCCCTTAACTATTCCTCCTCCCAGCACTCTGTCAAGCTCGGAAATACCTGTAACAAGCCTCGGCTCATCCCTTGAATCTATTTTTGACAAAATTTCAGCCTCAGTCGCTTTCACTGAGTTGACAGCGGATGAAGAAGCCGCTTTGCTTTTAGGGCGGCTTAAATGCTCCTCCATTGTATTCCAGGTGCCACAGTTAGGACACTGCCCCATCCATTTAGCGCTTTCATATCCGCATTCGTTACAAATATAAACATTTTTGGTCTTTGCCGGCAATTTAAGTCACCTTTCTTTTTTTTCCGAAAAATAATCATTTATCCCACAATAAACGGCAAAAGCCATCTGAGATTGATATTCTTCGCTTTTAAGCTTTTTAAGCTCGCTGTTATTGCTGATAAATCCGCATTCCACTATCACTGCGGGAACTTTGGCATTATATAATAAATACGTGCTTTTAGTGCCTTTTTTTATAACTCTTTCGTTATCCTTTTGGAGTTTTGATGAAATCGAATTCTGAATGCAATTTCCAAGATCCGCCGCCTCTTTGAAATCAGGCGAATAAAACACCTGCGCGCCTTTGGCCGTTGAAGCGGTAAATTTATTTAAATGAATACTGACATAAACAGCGTCAGAATATTTTTCCATAAGCGCAAGCCTTGTTTCAAGATCGCTTTTTTTATTATATTTATCAGAATCCGATTCGTCGGTATCCACATCAGAGCTTCTCGTCATAACGGTTTTATAGCCGCCGAATTCAAGTTGATCTCTTAATTTGAGAGATATCGCGAGATTTATATTTTTTTCAACAGTTCCATCCTGTGCTACCGCGCCTCCGTCATAACCTCCGTGGCCGGGATCGATTATCACGGTTTTCCTTGTGTCGTTTTCGATTTTTGAAGATGAGGTTTGTGAAACTACTGTAAAAACGCTGCAAAGCACGCATATAACGGCAAGCATCGAAAACTGAAAAGTGAATTTTTTAATATGTTTCATAAGGACACTCCTTAAATCTCGGCTTTCATAATTTTATGTCCCCGTTTAAAAACATATTCTTTTTTAAATTCAGTAAGTTATCGGTTTTCTGAAAAACAAACTAAAGATCATATCGATAAAAAGTAAAAACAACGCCGACGCACTAATGATTCTTATTAAATTTTTATTTGTTTTATTAAAAAGTTTGTGAGCGATTGGCTCGATTATGTAATGAAATAAAAGGCCCAGGATTGCAAAGCTTATAACACTCCGAAAACAGATTAAACCTCTTATATTTAAAAACAGTCCGCGGTAATCCCACAATCTCAAATTGAAAAATTTTATCGAAATTATTCCGATAATATATTCCACAGCACCGGTGATACCTGCGCAGAGTAAAAATAGCGTTAAAGGCCGCTTTTTAAAAGGCCTCATAGCATAAATTCCAAGCGCACCGATTCCGTAAATCGGAAGCCAGGGACCGTAAAGCACACCACGGTTTCGTAGCATTCCCTCCGTTACCCAATAAAAGGCCTCCTCATAAACCCAGCCGACAAAACAGCCTATTATAAAAATCATAAAAAGATAGCACAAAAAGTCTATTTTTAAAAACTTTTCCTCTTTAATGTTTGAAATTTGTTTTTTTACATTTATCAAATTCCTCAAACCTTTTTAAATTTATTATCCGACTGAATTCTCAATTATATAATTTATTATACCTTTTTGTCGATTTTTAGTCAATAGTGTAAGAAAATCGGAAGAGATAGACAATACAATCAGGATACAACGCTTCTCATAGCGGAAAATTTGTCCGATTATATTGTCTTGTCATTTGAAATACGGCAGTATTTCTGCATTCCTCGACTTCATAATCAAAAAAATTTTCTCGCTATGAGTCGAAGATTTTGTAAGAAAGCGGCGCTGTTTAGCGGCGCGGCGCCCGACCGAAGAATACTGTCGTATTGTGAGCGGAGGGCAACAATGCCGATGAATGCGCCGTTTCTTCAAAAAAGCATTGTATCCTGATTGTATTGTCTATTGAAAACATACTTATTTTGTGGTAAAATATTTTGAAATGAAATTTTATCGGAGGTTAAAACCGATTATGAATAATAAAAAAGCGCTCATAGCCATGAGCGGAGGCGTGGATAGCTCCGTTGCGGCATATCTTATGAAAAAAGCGGGATATGATTGCTTTGGAACAACTATGCGCCTTTACAGAAATAATGATATAGGGCTCAATAATTTTCACACTTGCTGTTCTCAAAAAGATATCGATGATGCTTCCGAAGTCGCTTTTTCTCTCGGAATTCCTTATGAAGTTCTGGATTTCACTTTTGATTTCAAAGAAAAAATCATCGAAAAATTTATTTCGACTTATGAAAACGGCGGAACTCCAAACCCCTGCATAGATTGCAATAAATATATGAAGTTCGATAAACTCTTAAAATTCGCCGAAGAAAAAGGTATGGATTATATCGTCACAGGACATTATGCAAAAATCGAAAAACAGGAAAACGGGCGATATTTTCTGAAAAAAGCCGAAGACTTATCGAAAGATCAAAGCTATGTTCTTTACTCGCTTACACAGGAACAATTAAAGCATATTTTATTGCCGCTCGGCAATATGTCAAAATCGGAAACTAGAAAAATAGCATTGGAAAACGGATTTACAAATTCCGATAAACCGGATTCGCAGGATATCTGCTTTGTTCCCGACGGCGACTATGTAAAATTTATGGAAAACTATACAGGTAAAAAATACCCCGAAGGTAATTATATGAGCGCCGATAATAAGGTTTTAGGCAGACATAAGGGCACCGTAAGATATACTATCGGCCAAAGAAAAGGACTCGGGATTGCATTAGGCGAGCCTGCGTTCGTTTATAAAAAAGATATGCAATCAAATGAAGTGTTTATCGGTAAAGAAGACTTGCTTTTTAAAAAGGTTCTTATAGCAGATGAGCTTAATTGGATCGCATTTGATAAATGCGAAAAGCCTATAAAAGTAAAAGCAAAAACAAGATATCGCCAGCTTGAACAGAGCGCCACAGTTAGCCCGATAAACGATAATTCCGTTAAAATAGAATTTGACGAGCCTCAGCGCGCTATAACCGTGGGACAGGCGGTCGTTATGTACGACGGAGATATTATTGTCGGAGGCGGAACCATTAAAGAGGTTCTTTAAATCGGAGGAAAAATGATAACACAATTTTCAAGAACGGAACTTGAATACGGAAAAGATGCGCTTGATAAACTTTATAATTCCAAAATTGCGGTATTCGGTATCGGCGGAGTAGGAAGTTATGCGGCGGAAAGCTTAGTTCGTGCAGGTGTTAAAAAAATCGTTCTTATCGATAATGATACGGTTTGTCTTACCAATTTAAACAGGCAGCTTTTTGCCCTGCATTCAACTCTGGGATTTGATAAGACCTTTGCCGCAAAGCAAAGGCTTTTGGATATTAACCCTAATGCTGAAATAACCTGCAAAAACTTATTTTACGGCAATGAAACCGAAAAAGAAATCGACTTTTCCGAGTTTGACTATATTATAGACGCTATTGATACGGTTTCTTCTAAAATATTGATAGCTCAAAACGCAAAGATCGCCAATGTTCCGCTTATAAGCGCCATGGGAGCCGGAAATAAACTTGATCCTACCGCATTTGAGGTTACTGATATTTACAAAACTGCCGTTTGCCCTCTTGCAAAGGTTATGAGAACAGAGCTTAAAAAACGCGGCATAAAAAAGCTTAAAGTGGTATATTCTAAAGAGCTTCCGCTTAAACCTAAAGAAATTTCCGAGGAAAAAAGCGCCAAAAGGCAGATACCCGGCAGCAACCCGTTTGTTCCGCCGGTCATGGGATTGATAATCGCCTCGGAAGTTGTAAAGGATATCACGGGCATTAAAGGAAGAGGTATGGGAATATGATTTATCTTGATTATTCTGCCAACACTCCGGCAGATGAAAAAGTTATAGAATCATTTGTAAATACGGAAAAAAGCTTTACGGCAAATCCTAATTCAAACCATATTTCAGGCAAAAAGGCCGCCGGAAAAATGGCGGAAACCATTGATAAAACCGCAAAACTTTTAAATATTGCTCCCTCGCAGATAATTTACACTTCGGGTGCAAGCGAATCCAATAACACGGCAATAAAAGGCATAGCGAGAATGTCAAGAAAAAGAGGAAAGCATATAATTTCCACTCCGCTTGAGCATTCGTCTGTCAGCGGGTGCTTAACTTATCTGCAGGAAACGGGATATGACATTGATCTTTTATCTATCGGGCGCGACGGCAGGATAGACACCGAAGAGCTTAAATCCCTGCTCAGAAGCGATACAGTGCTTGTTTGTGTGACGGCGGTGGATTCGGAGCTCGGAACTATTCAGCCTATTTCTGAAATTTCCGAAATTTTAAAAGACTTTCCCGACTGCCGCTTTCACTGCGACGCAACGCAGGCAATAGGAAAAATCCCCTTTGATTTCAGCCTTTGCGACACCGCCTCATTTGCTCCGCATAAATTTTACGGGCTTAACGGCTGCGGCGTTTTAATAAAGAAAAACAATGTAACATTTGAGCCTTTGATTCACGGAGGCAGCAGCACAACTCCTTACAGAAGCGGTACCCCTGCCCTATCCCTTGCCGTTTCAACTCTTACGGCGCTCGAAATCGCTTTTAAAGAAAAAGAAGAAAGATATAAAAAAGTAAAAGGATTAAACGACGATTTAAGAGAATTTTTTAAATCCTACAGCGAAGTTAGAATAAACAGTCCTAAAGACTGCGTGCCTCATATTCTCAATATCAGCGTGAACAATATCAAAGCAACCCTATTTCAGCAGATGTTAAGCGAAAGGGGCGTGTGCGTATCCGTTAAATCTGCCTGCTCGGCTGACGGAATGCCGTCAAGAGCGGTGTATGCGGTAAGCCGCGACAGAAAAAACGCTCTTTCCTCTTTCAGAATAAGTTTAAGCCACCTTACAACGCAAGAAGAAATTTATGACTTTAAAGAAATATTTGACGACCTTATTAGAAAAAATTTACGGTGATATAAATGAAACGACAGCTTGAAGAATATCAGAACATTGAAAGAAGTATTCAGAAAAAATTCCGAAAAACAATATGGAATCCGTTTATAGAGGCGGTCAAAAGATATGAGCTTATCGAAAGCGGAGATAAGATAGCGATATGTATTTCAGGCGGTAAAGATTCTATGCTTATGGCAAAGCTAATGCAAATGCTGAGCCGCCACAGCGATGTTCCTTTTGAACTTGTTTTTCTCGTTATGGACCCGGGATATAATGAGATAAACCGAAATAAAATAATCGAAAACGCAAAGCTTTTAAACATACCTATAACCGTTTTTGATACCGATATTTTTGAAATTGCCAATAATACCGACAGCTCACCCTGTTACCTCTGCGCAAGAATGCGAAGAGGATATCTCTATGCAAAAGCAAAAGAGCTTTCGTGCAATAAAATCGCTCTCGGGCACCATTTAAGCGATGTTATCGAAACAACACTGCTCGGAATGTTTTACGGCTCGCAGCTCCAGGCAATGCCCCCTAAAATTCACAGCAAGAATTTTAAGGGGATGGAACTGATAAGACCTCTTTATTGCATTAATGAAGAAGATATTTTGGCATTTAAAAGGTATAATGACCTCGAATTTATTCAATGCGCCTGCCGATTTACCGAAAACTGCACTATGTGCGATAACGGCGGCGGAGGATCTAAAAGGCAGGAAATCAAGACGCTTATAAAAAGGCTTAAAAAAGACAACCCCGAAATTGAAAGAAATATATTCAACAGTATTCATAAAGTCTGCCTTGATACAATGGTCGGATATAAAACAAAAGGAAAAGATTACGATTTTAACGAAATTTATAAGGATAGAGGATAAAAAAATCTGTCTGCTTTAAGCAGACAGATTTTTTTATTTTGCTCTGATTAAAATGCCGAACGGATATCTTCCGCTCTTTCTGCCGAAAACGGATAATCCGTGACCCGATGATTCTTTTAATTTAAGCTCAAAGCTTTCCTTTGCTTTAAGATTTTCTAAATCTTCGCCTGAAATTGAGGCTGAGCATTTATAGCCGTAAGATCCGGCCTCGTCAAGCAGATTATCAACAGGCTGATAATGATGAGATAAAAGACCACTCGAATCAGCGGGGCAATCGGGCAGCTCGAATTTTTTAACGGATTTATTATCTATTATAAGCTCCGCGTCGGAAGCATAAAGATATTCGTCAGTTTGAGGAAAAGAATTCGGATTTTCTCCCGGATCGCAGGAATAGCCTTGGAACATTTCAAGATCGCTGTGTTCTTCGCCGATGTTTTCAAAATCGTGAGCCATAGGCTTTCGTGAAGACGCTTCAAAAATTATTTCCAATTCCTTTGCATCTTTAAAATTCGGAATATCATTTGAATTGACGGTAAGCGAAAATTCTCCATTTTTAATTCCGCTTATCTTATTATCCGAAATAGCCTTTATCACTCGCTCAAATCCTGCTCCTTTTAAAGAAGAAGGCTGTGCTTCAAAAGCGTCTTCCCTCTCCTTTTCTATATCAAAGCAGACGCAGTTTTTCATAATTTTTTTGCCGCCTGACGAAAGTTCAAAGGTTAATATGGCTGTGGCGTTTATATCGGGAATATCGGTGCTGATAATTCCAATCTCGCTCAGTCCGTAATCCTTAATTACAAATTCTGATCTTCCGCTGCTTGAAACAAAGGAATTATTATCGATAGAATCGATAACATTAAGCTCCCAATTTATTTCAAGTTTTTTATTATGGTTTTTATCCGTAAAGCTTGAAACAAACAGCGGAACTTCGATCTTTTCAAAAGGCTTAACGGTTTTCATAGGCGGATAATCACAGCCCAAAAAATCCTGCGAATGAAGATCGGCAAAGGAAATCCCATACTGCGAATATCCGAAGTCCTTTTTCGAATTATCTATCTTATAGTAGCCGTTAAACTCGTTTACAACATCGTGAAATTCCGTGAAAACAAATCCGCAAAGCAATTCGTGAAAACGAAATTCATTCATCATATATTTATATTGCCAAGAAATATCGCTTTCGCCGGCATTGCCCTTAACTCCCCAAACATTTCCGCACTCGCTGTTTATACAGGGCTCTCCTTTTGACTTAAAGCCCTCATGAAAATTGTAAGAGGTGCCGGGAAAAGTATTATCGCAAAAATTATCCATATCTTTTTTTACATTTTTATAGCCGTTAGCATAAAAATGGAAACTGTTGACATCAGTAATAGTATGGTCTTTTCTGTTAGGCGAATTATCCTCGATAAGTCTGGTAGGATCGAGAGCTTTTGCCTTATTAAAGCAATGAACAACCCAATCGGCAGTTTCATCTTTATAAATCTTTTTGTTTGTTCCGTCGGGCTGCAAATCATCGTGTAAAAGTCCCCAGGACTCGTTAAATATAACCCAATAAATTGTGGAAGGATGATTGCGGTCACGCCTTATAAGTCTTTCCATTTCTATCTCATACTGCGCTTTTGCCTCTTCGCAGGGCGCGCCCCAAAAGCACGGGACATCCTCCATAATCAGCAATCCGAGTTTATCCGCCCAATAAAGCTTTAACGGCTCTTCCACCTTAATATGGATTCTTGCCAAATTTATATTTATAGCTTTTAATCGCTCAATTTCTTTTTTGCATTCTTCATCGGAAGGAAGAGTGAAATATCCCTGCGGATTAAAGGACTGATCAAGCACACCGTTTATAAAAAGCGGTTTGCCGTTTAAGGTGATATAATTTCTCTTGTTTTTTCCGAAAATTCCGGAGCCCACTTCTCTGATTCCGAAATAAGTGTAAACCTTATCCGATGAAATATTAAGTGATCCTTCATAAAGATAAGGTGAATCCGGCGACCAAAGTTTCGGATCATCGATTTTAAATTTGATTTCGGAAAAATTATCATTAACTGTTCCGCTGAAAATTTTTCCGTCGAACTCGGCTGTTACTTCACATCCGTTCGGAGCGTTCACCGTAGTGATTTCGTAACATATATCGCCCGTAAGAGCTGTTTTCACGAAAAATTCTTCAATATAAGCGTCAGGTCTGGCCTCAAGCCAAACAGTCTGCCAAATCCCGGAAGCTTCACCGTAGCTCTGCTTTCCGCGAAGTTGTTTCCTCGATTCGGTATCGGTTACGCGAACTGTAATTTCATTTTCTTCACTCTTATTCCAAAATTCCGTCACATCGATATCAAATCTGTCATATCCGCCCGTATGGCAAGCAACGCTGTGATTATTTATAAAAACTTCACATTCAAAATCCACCGCTCCGAAGCAAAGAAAAACTCTTTCCTTTGACGCATCGAATTTTACACACTTTTTGTAATATGCGGTCCCGAAAAAGTTTTCTCCTATTTTGGAAAGAGGAGAGCTCCAGGAAAAAGGAACTTCTATTTTTCTGTTAAATTCAGGCTTTTCAAACGAAAAATCCCAAATCCCATTTAAATTCAGCCATTCCTTTCTTTCCTTATCGGGTTGAGGAAAGCATTTTTTGTTAACCATAACTTTTTACCTTTCTTAAAGTAAGCAAAGATTTAATATCCGTTTTATATTCCATAGCCCACAGATGAATTATAAGCTCTTCCGCAGACGACGCAAGTCCCATAAGACTTGCAAAAACGAAGTAATAAATCTTAAATTTAAACAGCATTGCAAAAGGAATTAAAAATACACAAAGACCTGTGATTTTGTTAAGATAAGTGTGCATAGAAGAAAATCTCTTAAATTTAAGCGCCGCGGCAAGATACGATAAAAGTCTTATAAATACGGCAATACTCGCGATTATCCAGATAAATTTCGGCAGTGATTTTAAAAGCATCGGAAAAAATTTAATGATCATCACGCTGTAAAAAAGCAGATCCGAAACCGAATCGAGCTTAGCGCCGAAATTTGAAACAGTGTTGGTTTTTCTTGCAACATAACCGTCTAAAATATCTGTAAATCCCGTGACAGCATAAATAATATAAAACACGGAAGTTTTTATACTAAAAAATAATAACGAAGCAGTGCCGATGATTCTTAAAGCGGTTATATGATTCGCGCTTATTCCGATCTTTTTCATAATTCTCTCCGATAAAATAAAATATCGATTTTATTTTACTGATTTTTTATGAATTAGTCAAGTACTACCTTTTTTGATCTAATATAATCGCAAAACAGCCGTAATCACTGCCCGCGCTTAACATTCTTTTTCTCTTAAACGGCAATCCGAATTTCATAAGAGTATCTCCGCACATATCGGGAATATCAAAGCTTATTGCCTCTTCAGCTCCCTCAAATTTCATCTGATACTCAGCGTCGGCTTTAAGGCCCATAAGCTTTATTGCCGGCAACCAGCCGAAAAATCCCTTATTTTTATTAAATACGAATACAACACTTTTTGACTTATCCTTGCTTACAAACTGATAAATCACTGCCGGTGCGGTTTCATCATAAGAAGAAGCCAAAAGATACATATCTCCAAGCTGAACAGTTTCACGCAACTTCTTATAGAGCTTGATATATTCTTTTGTTTCATTGAATTCTTCCTCGGTGAGTTTTCTCAAATCATATCCGACTGAAAGCGAACCGAGCATACCCGTGAAAGCCATTCTTTTTGCGGTTTCGTTTCTTTTTGTAAGAGAAACCGTGCCTCTATGGTGCAAATGGCACCCGCCGCCTGCGGCTTTTGAGAGATTAACTCGTGTAAATCCCTCGTGCATTTTAAGCGCGTCAATGCAGTCCTGATTGTCGCTGCGGTTTACCCTCGCGCACCACTTTGTCATAGCAAGATCGGCTCTTAATCCTCCCGAAGCACAATTTTCAAATAAAACTTTGGGATATCTTTCATTAATATGCTCGTAAATTCTATAAAGATTTCGCACATATTTTATAGAAGCGTCATTATCATACTCGCCGGTCAACCCATTATAACCGACCTCGTTAATAAACCTGTTCATATCCCATTTTATGAATTCTATATTATTTTCGCTCAAAAGCTTATCGAGCCAAGCAACGGTGTAATTATAAACTTCCTCAAGACCGAGATTCAAAACATACTGCGAGCGCTTTTTGGTAGGCTGTCTTGTGGGGAAATGGAAAATCCATTCCGGATGTTCTTTATAAAGCTTGCTTTTTTCCGAAACCATTTCGGGTTCAACCCATATTCCGAAAATCATTCCCAGAGAGTTAACTTTATCTATAAGAGGTTTAAGCCCGTTGGGGAATTTCTTTTTGTCAACGGTCCAGTCGCCGAGGCCTGCTTTTTCATCGTTCCTGTTTTCAAACCAACCGTCGTCGATCAAAAATGCTTCAATTCCTAAATCTTTGCATCTTTCCGCCTGCTCCATCAGCATTTTTTCATCCAAATTAAACTCAAAGGTTGCCCAAGCGTTATAAATGACAGGCATAACCTTATTTGTCCATACAGTCTTTGAATTTTTGCGCTGATATTCGTGGAACTGCCTGCTTGCTCCACCGATACCGTGTTCTGAAAATCCGCCTGAAAATACAGGGGTTATAAAGCTTTCGCCGCTTTTTAGGGTGTACTCCGAATTAAAATCGGAAATTCCGCCCACTATCTGCGGCGCGCCGTTTCTGTCGCGGCCGGCCTTTATCTGCCAATTTCCGCTGTACTGCAAAGAGCCGAACCAAACATTTCCGGAATTCTCTGTTGTGTTGTTTTCGCCGATTGCAAAATAAGGATACACGGTGGAATTTGAAACACCGGTTTTGCTTTCAAGCAAAATTGTAGATGAATTAAGAGGCTGCTTTTTGATATGATATTCCTGAGCCCAAGCCGATTCCATATATTCAAGAGTTAAGTCTTTGTTATAAGGAATTGTCCAATTTGCGGAATAAAATGTTTCAAGCAGGATTTCTCCGTCACCTGAATTTGTTATAATCGATCGGCGGTCGATTATATCGAGTCCTTCATAGATTTTATAGCAGAGCTTAACTTCAAATGGATAATATATATCCTTTAAAGTGATAGAAAGTTCATCCTTTTTATCGGAAATTTCATAGCTCTTGTATGTAAGTCTTAAATCACGCACGCCGTCTGAAAGCTTAACCTTTAAAGCCTCGTTTTCGAAATATTTTGCGCCGTATGCAGGATATTCCTGAGTATCAAAAGCAGGTTCGGTGTAACCGGCATTTCCGGCAAGGCTGTAATAATCAAAAGGCACCTCATCGGGGTTTAAGAGTTTTTCTCCCCAGTATCCGTTACAAACAGTTGTAACTGTTTCATCGGTTCCTTCAATAGTTGATGTTCTGAAAATCATTACATAGCTCGTGTTTTCAGTTTCGATAACAAATCCGTTCTTCAGCTTTCTTATATCCATTTTTTTGCACCTCGTCATTTTTTAATAAATTTAACTATTACAGCATCGCAATGTGGAATTTTATCCAAACTTCCGTATAAAACAGAAATATCAAATCCGTCTTTGATTTTGCATTTAAATTCAATATCTTCATCGCTGTAATTAACAGCGGTTACAATAAATCCACCGTCACATTCGCTCTGGGTTATTCCGATTCTGCTGTCGTCAGTTGAAATCAAATATTCATCCGCTTTTTCTTTAACTTTATCTATCATTCTGTAAATATCGGAATAAAGCGGTTTTTTATTAAATACATCAAAACCTGTCGCCAAAGAGATTTCCATATCGAAATTAAGAAAATAAACATATCCTTTTCCGAGTTTAAACTTTGTCATCACAGGGTTATTTTCTTCATTTACTGCAAGCACCTGTGCACCGGCGCTCTCAATAAGAATTTCTTTGCCACAAGTATAATCAATATTACCGAACGGGAAATGAGCGGTATGCCTTTTTCCGGATCTAACCATTCCTTTGGAGATAAAGCCGAAGTTTTCTTTTAAAAAGCACATATGAATCGCCGAAGCCGACATAAACAGCGTCATTCCGTTTTTAACTCTGTCAAAGATATCATCGCAAATCTGCTTATTGAAAAAGTCGGATCCGTGACAGCTCGGAACAAAAAGCAAATCGGTTTCGGGAATTTTATCTCCGAAAACTCTGAATTCCAAATTTATTCCCGCCTGCTTTGCCAAGACATAAGAAACCATAGCTTTATCCTGCCTTGAAAAATCCGTGAGGTAGCAAACCGCGTCAACTTTTTTGTTTCTTGTTTCCGGCAATTTTTCAATCACTTCGGAAGCTTTCTTAAATGCAATTCCAATCGGCTTAGGAGTTCTATCGAGATAAACCATTCCGAGGCTTCGCTCTATCATAGACCAATTATATGGCGGCTGTTCAAGAAGAGTGTGCTCCATTCCGCACCACCATAAATATCCTTTTAAACCGTTTGCCCAAGCGGAAAAAATATTTACTCTTGCAAAATCCGCAGACATTTCCGGTGTGCCTGCAAGATCCGAAAAACTTCCTTGTTCCTGAATCATACACGGCTTTCCGGAAATACCTGAATAGAACTCGCTTTGAGCAGTCGGGAAAATCGTGCTGCGCATTTTGTTCATCGGATCGATATCATTTTTTATAGTCGGCGAAGGATAAGGATGAGTTGTCATCATATCGCAGAGCTCTCCCTGATCTTTAAGCGACCATACGCTTCCGCCGTCTTCTTGCAAAGAATGCATTCCGGAAGAAATCGGGCGAGTGGAATCAACGGCTCGAATAGCGTTTCTCACAGTCATAGTCCAAATATATGCCGAAAGGTTATCGCTTACCTGCCCCATACTGTTGCACTCATTGCCCAAATCCCACATCACAATATTATTTATCTCTTTAAATTCTTTAACAAGCTTTGTTATATATTTGTTTGTAAGAACCAAAGCCTCTTTATCGGTCAAAAGATTTTTATTTGTTAAAGCGGGCGGAGAAAATATCCTTCCGCTCATCCAACCTGTGAGAAGGGATACTGTAAGAGTCATCCCGTTATCTTCGGCAATTTCGGCAAATTTTTTAAATCTGCGAATCATTCGCATATCCACATAATCGGGTGCCTCACATTCGGTGCCATCCGGAGTGAAATAATCATATTGTGCTCCGGCATAATGAATATATTTTTCAATCGGTTGAAAATCACGCCAATTAGGAAAAACTCTCAAGTGCTTTACTCCGATTTTTGAAAGAGCTTCAAGATCGGATCTGACAACACCTTCGTTCCAATTTTTCCACATATCGGTACCGCTTGCACTGTCCCAATAATTACAGCCTAATAAAAAATCCATAATAATCCTCCTGAAAAAATGAAAACCTTTGTGTTCAGTATATCGTAAGCCACAATATATTTCAATACACAAAGGTTTTATTTAATTGCACTTTTCTACGATCGCCTAAATTCTTTAGGAGTTTTCCCGAATGTTTTCTTATAAATTCTGCAAAAATAAGCGGAAGTTTCAAATCCCGTCTGCACCGCAATATCGCTGACGGAAATATTGCTGTTTTTAAGCAGAATATTGGCAAGCTGTAGTCTTTCGTGAGTAAGGAATTCCGTAAAGTTCATTCCTATTCTACTTTTAAAAAGATAGCTGAAATAATTCGGAGTATATCCGAAAATTTCTGAAAGAGTTTTTACCGATAATTGCTCGGCTATATGTAGCTTTGCATATCTTATTATTTTAACAACCGTCATATCAATATCGTTTTGCTCAGAAAAATCCGCAAAATCCGATCTTGAAAGAATAAAAGCCGTGAGGTATTCTAACAGACCTTTAAAAGTAAGGTTAGAAAAAGCCTCGCTTTTTTTCGCAATTTTGGCAGAGTTTAAGATAAGGTCGGTCAAAAATTCACATTCGCTATCGTTCAGTTCCGAAATAACCGAATTTATAACCATACTTTCCTTTACAAGATATTGCTCGATATAATCGCTTGAAAATTGGACACTTAAAAGCTTTGAGCCCGTATTAAGTCTGACATTGTGAGCAGAACCCGGCAGACACAGCCAGCAAAAATTCTTTTTGGCATTAACCTTTTTTTCATCAAGCCACACTTCCGCCTCGCCGTTAGATAAAATCTCGAATTCAAAGCAGTCGTGAATATGCCAACGCCCGCTGTACCCCTTCTCTAAGATATTTACGGCAACAAAGGAATTTAAATATATAAGTTTATTTTCGGAGCTTTTATCTTCAATGGTTATAAATTTAAAATTATCATTTTTTATATCCATTTTTTCACCTGCCTGAAGTTATTATATCATAAGACAGTAAATATGAAAAGGACTAATTAAATACAATTATATTTTATTTAACTTATAAGCATAATCAATCGCTATTTTTTCATCTGAAAAGCCATTTGGGTTTCATTGTCGGGATTTTTGTTGCGGTCCTCTCATTTGCGGCATTAAGTTGTTCTAACGGGCATTAAAGCCGTTTAAAAAGGCTTCAAAACAACTTTTTCGGACTCATTTACAGCAATCAGGTTCCAATCATAACGGCGAAAACAGGTTTCGAATGTTCCTAAACCGGGTACGTTTTCAGATACTCGTATCAAAACCTCCGCTTCCTCTGTGATTAGAGTATATGAGGTTTCGGTTTTTTATTGTAGTTTGCGAAAACATCCGTAAATGAAAAAAAGCCCTTTGAGCAAAGATTTCTCCTCTCTCAAAGGGCTTGAATGAATTAGTTTATAAATTTCTTTGAAAAATTACCATATCCGAAAGCCTGACGCCACATTCAAATATCGGGTGGTCGTAATTATCTGTAAAAAAGTTAGGTATGATATGAGAACGAACAAAACCGCACTTTTCATAGAATGGAACTGTCAGAGGACTGTCGCCCGTTCCGACCTGTAAAACGGAATATTTATCGGCATACTCTTTAACAATAAAATCTATCAAGGCTTTTGCATAGCCTTTGCCTTGATATTCGGGAACGGTTGCAATATTCTTTATTTCAAGAATTCCGTCGCCCTCATCGGTGACGACACATTCAGCTTTCACACCGTTATCGTCAAGCACATACATAGTGCCTCTTTCAAGATAACGGTCTACCATATTCTCCTGTTCATCTGCCAACAGCAGTAATGAAAGAAACTGTTTTTTGTTATCTTTGATTTTCCGAATTTTCATAGCAACTACTCTATCAAATTTCATTTTAGACTTTCATTATACTTTTGAAAATGGGCAATCCCGATTGGAACTGCCCATTCATCTTGAAAATTATGCGATTTTTTCGTGTCTGCACAAATTCACGCATCAAATGATGTAAGTTTGATGTAAATCACGGTTTTGTGAGGTTGTCCTAAATCCCGAAAACCGCATAAACACTGAGCTTTTACTGTTTTTATTTGTCTAAGGGTTTCATTGTCGGGAACAGAAGAACATCTCTGATAGATGCGCTATCGGTTAAAAGCATAACAAGTCTGTCAACTCCGAAACCAAGGCCGCCTGTTGGGGGCATACCATATTCAAGCGCGGTGACAAAATCATAATCTACCTCCGATTTACAATCGGGATCCTCTGCTTTTTTAAGCGCAACTTGTTTTTCAAAGCGATTTTTCTGGTCAATAGGATCGTTAAGCTCCGAAAAAGCGTTACCGAATTCCGTTGCATTTATAAAATATTCAAATCTCTCTGTAAATGCAGGATCTTCGGGTTTTCTTTTTGCGAGAGGACTTATCTCTACGGGATAATCATAAATAAATGTGGGCTGAATAAGTTTATCTTCAACGAAGGCGTCAAAAAGTTCCGCTAAAACATTACCCTTTGTCGCGTCGGGACTTACTTCCACGCCCTTTTCGACGGCGGCTTTTCTTGCGTCTTCATCTGTCTCCCAATCGTTATAATCAATGCCGGAGTACTTCTTAACAGCCTCAATCATTGTGAGCCTTTCAAAATGGCTCATATCTATTTCGGTGCCCTGATAAGTGATCTTTTTACTTCCGCATATCTTTTCGGCAAGCAAACCGTTCATTTCCTCAACAAGGTCCATCATTCCGTGAAAATCCGTGTAAGCCTGATAAAGCTCAACGGTTGTAAACTCGGGATTATGCTTTGTATCCATTCCCTCATTTCTGAAAATTCTGCCTACTTCATATACCTTATTCATTCCGCCGACGATAAGTCTTTTAAGATAAAGCTCGGTTTCAATTCTTAAATACATATCCATATCAAGAGTATTATGATGAGTTTTAAAAGGTCTTGCGGAAGCGCCTATTTCTATAGGAAGAAGAATAGGAGTATCTACCTCCAAAAATCCCTTGGAGTCAAGATAAGCTCTTATTTCGCGCATTATCTGCGAGCGCTTGATAAAAGTATCCTTAACATCCGGGTTAACGATAAGATCGACATATCTCTGACGGTATCTTGTATCGGTATCCTTAAGACCGTGGAATTTTTCCGGGAGCGGCAAAAGTGATTTTGCAAGAAGTTCAATATGCTCGAGATGAACGGATATTTCACCCGTCTGCGTTTTGAAAACGAAGCCTTTTATTCCGACTATATCGCCGATATCCCATTTTTTAAACGCGGCATAATCCTCTTCGCCGACATCATCTCTGCGGACATAAAGCTGGATATCTCCGTCGCCGTCTCTAAGTCCGACAAAGCTTGCTTTCCCCATAATTCTGCGGCTTATTATTCTTCCTGCGAGCGAAACGGTTTTCCCCTCGAAAGCTTCGAAATTTCCCTTTATTTCAACCGAAGAAGAATCAACCGAATATTTGGTTTTTTCAAAAGGATCGTTCCCCGCCTCACAAAGTGCGGAAAGCTTGTCCCTGCGGATCTTAAGAATTTCATTCAAATCAAGTTCGGCAGACTGCGCCTTATTTTCACCCATATTTATCTCCAATCTTTTTCTTTATTAAAACACATATCGGGCAACCTTTCAGCTGCCCGAAAAAATTATTTGGAAATTGCTAAAACCTTAAGTTTTATTTCACCCTCGGGAGCTTCAACAATTACCTCGTCGCCCACCTTTTTACCGATAAGCGCTTTTCCCACCGGCGATTCATCCGAAATTTTAAAGTTCTTAGGATCGGACTCGGTTGAGCCTACGACGCGGTATTCGCATTCTTCATCATATTCTTCGTCATAAACCTTGACTTTTACGCCGGCTCTGACTACTTTTGCTGTTCCTTTTATCTCTTCTATGATTTCGACATTTTTAAGCATAGCCTCAAGCTCGACAATTCTTGCTTCAATTTTTGCCTGCTCGTTTTTAGCCTCGTCATACTCGCTGTTTTCAGAAAGATCGCCGTAACCTCTGGCAACTTTGATTTTTTCGGCAATATCGGCTCTGCCGACTGTTTTCAAATTTTCAAGCTCATCCTGGAGCTTTTTAAGACCGTCATCAGTAATTTTAATAGTTTTAGCCAACTTAAAAACCACCCTGTCAATTAAATATGCAATTTTATACGCATTGATATTTATTATATTATTCCGGGAATAAAAAGTCAAGCAAATATTAATATTTAATAAAATTCTTGACAACTGTATAATAATAAATATATACTTATTATATGATTTTAAAATTAAAGGAAGCAATTAAATGAAAACAGCTGTCAAACTTCGCAAAAGCATTATGCTTTTTGTGAAACTTCTTATAATTGCGGTTGCAACCTTCGGGTTTGCGGAAATATGGAATGTTCATTATATCGAATCGGTTTTCAGCAGTAAAGGTAACTATGTTGTTCTTCTTTCCTATATTTTGATATTTACCACCCTTTCTTCTCTTTACAATGCTTTTAAAATAGGAATTTATCGAATTCACGAGATTATTTACAGCTTTTCACTCGCTGTGATATTCACAAATATTGTGATGTATCTTGAGCTTTCTCTTATAGCGCGATCTATGGTGGCTGTAAAGCCGCTTCTTATAGGATCGTTCTATCAGATAATATCCTTGGCTCTTTGCGCTCTTTGCGCTAACACGATATATTTTGAGTTGCACCCTGCAAGAGAGGTCGTGGCAGTTTTCAGCGATTATAAAGCAGGGCTTGACCTTATTAAAAAAATGTCAAGAATATCCGAAAGATTTCATATCAACTGCGGACTTAACGCCGAGAGAACATCTTTAGAGCAGATAAAGAAGCAGATAGACCGCCACGAGGCAGTGCTTATCTGCGACCTTGATAAGAATATGCAAAAAGAGATAATGAGCTATTGCTATACGAATGAAAAGCGAACTTATCTTCTTCCCGATATCACGGATATAATTATAAACAACAGTTATGAAATTCAGATAAGCGACACCCCTGTTCTTATGAGCCGCAACCGTGGCCTTACACCCGAACAGAGGTTTATTAAAAGAGCTATGGATATAGTAATATCCTTAATAGGAATTATTTTATCGAGCCCATTTATGCTCATCTGTATGATAGCTATTAAGCTTGACGACGGTGGTCCGATATTTTACAAGCAAAACCGAATTACGGAAAACGGGCGAATATTCAATATTCTTAAATTCAGGTCTATGAGGACCGACGCGGAAAAAGACGGTGCCAAAAAAGCCGTTAACGACGACGACCGCATAACTAGAGTAGGAAAAATAATAAGAGCGTGCCGCGTTGACGAGTTGCCGCAGCTTTTTAATATTTTAAAAGGCGATATGTCAATGGTAGGTCCGAGGCCGGAAAGAATAGAAAACGTTTACGAATACACCACTGCCTACCCTGAATTTGCTTTAAGGCACAGAGTAAAAGCCGGTCTTACGGGTTATGCTCAGCTTTACGGGAAATATAACACTTCACCGGAAGACAAGCTTAATATGGATCTTATTTATATTGAAACCTATTCCCTCTTGCAGGATCTCAAACTGCTGATTTTAACTGTCAAAGTGCTTTTTATGAAAGAAAGCACAGAGGGTTTTGAAGAAAAAAGCGAAGAGAAGAAAGGATCATAATTTAATGAATAAGGAAGCAACACTTGTCGTAATGGCGGCAGGAATGGGAAGCAGATTCGGCGGTCTTAAACAAATTGAACCTATAGGTCCGGGAGGAGAAGCATTGCTTGATTTCTCGGTTTACGACGCGAAAAAAGCCGGCTTTACAGAAGTTGTATTTGTCATCAAGCACTCTATCGAAATGGAATTCAAAGAATCCGTCGGGAAAAGAATTGAAAAGCAGATCCCTGTAAAATATGTTTTCCAGGAAACGAGCGACTTACCCGAAGGTTACATCTGCCCTGCCGACAGAGAAAAGCCCTGGGGCACAGGTCACGCAATCTACTGCTGTAAAGATACAGTTAAAAATCCATTTGCCGTTATTAATGCAGACGATTATTACGGCAGTACAGCATTCAAAAAAATTTACGAGCATTTAACTTCAGACAGCAAATATTACTGTATGGTAGGTTTCAGGCTTTCAAATACGCTTACCGAAAACGGAACGGTTTCAAGAGGCGTTTGCGATGTTGAGAACGGATATCTTAAAAACATAATCGAAAGAACGAAAATTCAGGACTGCAAATATACTTTAGACGATAAAAATTGGATCGTTCTTGCTCCCGACACGATCGTTTCAATGAATATGTGGGGATTTTTCCCCGATGTTTTCGGATATGTTACAGAAGATCTGAAAGAATTTTTAAACACTTCGATAAATATTCCGAAATCGGAATTTTATCTTCCAAACATTGTTTCTAAGCT
The DNA here is from genome assembly GCA_934454845.1 of uncultured Eubacteriales bacterium. Lineage (GTDB taxonomy): Bacteria > Bacillota > Clostridia > Oscillospirales > Acutalibacteraceae > UBA737. The sequence goes on from CAKSGV010000008.1 coordinate 39,048, forward strand.
TATTGAAAGCGGTAAAAAGAAAGTAAATGTGCTTGTCGCCGAGGATAAATGGTACGGCGTAACATACAAGGAAGACAAAGAAAAGGTTAAAAAGTCCCTAAAAGAAAAAATTGACAACAACGATTATGATTTTTAAATAAAATTAAAGCTGTCCGCCTTAAAAATGCGGGCAGTTTTCTTGTTATAAAGCCAATATCCATTTCATATAATTCTTTAGACAATACAGATGAAAGGTTGATTAAAAATGCAAGAATTTTATCCTGAAGGCTTTATCGGAACTACTTATGAAAACAAAAAATATATGTCCACGCCTGCGGCGCTTTATCAGGCACAGTCCGCTTCGAGCATACTTGAAGCGAATGTGATAATGTGCGACGCGGAGCATAATATGACCGTGGACCTCGGATGTATGAAAGGAATAATCGCCAGAGAAGACGGCGCTATCGGTATATCCGACGGCTCAACGAGGGATATTGCTCTGATTTCAAGAGTCGGCAGACCTGTAAGCTTTTGCGTCACAGCTATTAAAACCGACCGCTACGGCAAGCTCTATGCTCAGCTTTCAAGGAAAAAGGCTCAAGAGATATGCAAAAGAGAATTCCTGCTGAATTTAACTCCCGGTGATATAATAAACGCAAAGATCACTCACCTCGAAACATTCGGTGCTTTCTGCGATATCGGTTGCGGAAATATTTCGCTTTTGCCCATTGATTCAATCTCCGTATCAAGAATTTCACACCCTAAAGACAGATTCAGAGTCGGCGAAAACATAAAGGCAATTATAAAATCCATTGCGCCCGACGGCAAAATAACTCTTTCCCATAAAGAATTACTCGGAACTTGGCAGGAAAACGCCGATCTGTTTTCACAGGGGCAGACAGTTTCGGGAATTGTCAGAAGCATAGAGGATTACGGAATATTTATCGAGCTTACCTCGAATTTAGCAGGTCTTGCAGAACCGAAAGCCAATGTAAGTATCGGACAACAGGCAAGCGTTTACATAAAAAGCATAATTCCCGAAAAAATGAAAGTAAAACTGATAGTAATCGAAAGCTTTGAACCTAAAATAAGAAACTGCTCAAAATATTTTATCACGGGTTCTCATATTGATAAATGGGAGTATTCTCCCAAAAATTCAATGAAGAAAATTGTCACGGAATTTATTTAACTGTTGATTTTAGTCTTATTTGGGGGTATAATAATTTAGGTGATTTAATTATGAGTGAAAATTGCAACGGTAACTGCTCAAATTGCAGTTCCGATTGTGCGGAAAAGAAAAGTTTTATTGAAAAAACAGGTGAATTTAATAATATCAAGCACGTAATAGCCGTTGTCAGCGGAAAAGGCGGCGTTGGTAAATCCACCGTTACTTCTATGCTTGCTGTAGAGCTAAGAGCAAAGGGCCACAGCGTCGGAATTCTTGACGCGGATATAACAGGTCCTTCTATCCCCAAAGCTTTCGGTATTACAAAAAAAGCATATTCCGATGAAATAGGAATAATCCCTGCCGAGAGTAAAAACGGGATAAAAATTATGTCTATAAATATGATGCTTCCCGAAAGCGATTCACCCGTCGTATGGAGAGGCCCCGTTATTGCAGGAGCAGTTAAGCAGTTTTGGACAGATGTTATATGGGGAGATCTTGATTATCTTCTTATCGACTGTCCTCCAGGCACAGGCGATGTTCCGCTCACGGTATTTCAGTCTATCCCGCTTGACGGAATAATTATCGTTTCCACACCTCAGGATCTCGTATCTCTTATCGTTAAAAAAGCCGTGAATATGGCCAAAATGATGAATATTAATATCCTAGGTCTTATAGAAAATATGAGTTTCTTTGTATGTCCCGATTGCAACAAAAAGCATTATATTTTCGGAGATTACAAAGATATCGCCGAGGAAACGGGTCTTGAAGTTTTGGCGGAGCTTCCGATAAATTCCGATTATGCAAGAATGGAAGACAACGGATCTATTACAGAATACAAAGAAACCTTGCTTAAAAAAGCGGTTGAAAAAATAGAAAAATTATAATAATTTTCGGGCTGCCGCAAAAGGCAGCCTTTTTAAGAAAATAATACTTATTTGGTGAACTTTATGAGAATGAGAAAGAAAAAACATCTTGACGAAAGGCTTGAAGATGTTAAAGATATTTTATATATAAGTAAATGTGAGGACAGAAATTTCAATACCGCTGTTGATATAAAAGATTATCTTGATATAGAGAAATGGTTTAACAGTGCTAATCCGCTTTATCTGGAAATAGGCTGCGGGAAAGGCAAGTTTGCGGCGGAATATGCAAAAAGCCACCCCGAAATAAATTTCCTTGCAGTGGAAAAAGATCCAAATGTTATAGTCAGTGCCTGCGAAAAAGCAAAGGCGGGAAATATAAAAAATCTGAGATTTCTCGAATGCCCCGCAGAATATCTTGAAAGGCATATAAAGAAAAATTCGGCGGATATGATCTTTCTTAACTTCTCCTGCCCTTTTCCTAAAAATAAATATGCATCTCACAGGCTCACTTCGCCGAGATTTTTAAATATTTATAAAAATCTGCTTAAGAAAAACGGAGAAATTCATCAGAAAACCGATAATATGCACTTTTTTGAATACTCTTTAGAGCAATTTTCAAATCAAGGATATCAACTTAAAAATATATCGCTTGATTTACATAACAGCGATTATGAAAATAATATTGAAACAGAATACGAGGCAAAATTCACGGCTCTCGGACAACCTATTTACAGACTTGAAGCATTTATAAAAGAGGATGAAAATGGCTAAGAAAAAGGTCAGCGATACAATTAAGCAGCAAAGGTATGCTCAAGAAGAATTTTTAAAGCTCAAAAAGATGGAGAACGGCGAAATTCCGTCAGAACCAAAATATTCCGATGAAGAAATAAAACCAAAATCTTTTGGCGAAAAAATTTCGAATTTTTGGTTTTATTATAAATGGGCAGTAATTTCGGTTATATCTTTGGCTGTGGTTTTGGCCATTTGTATTTCGCAGTGTGCAGGTAAAAAAAATTATGATATGAAAATAGTTTTATTTTCAAACGAAAATTATATTCCCGATGATACGACAGATTATATAGCAGGATATTTTGAAAAGCTCTGCCCCGATGTCAACGGGGATAAAAAAGTCAGTGTGGAAATAATCAATTGCTCTTTTTCCGGCAAAAGCGATAATCAAACGATAAATAGTATGAAATTAAGAATTCAGAATATGATAGCCGCCGAAGAAAGCGCCGTGCTGTATATTACAGATGAAGCGGGGCTAAAATATTTAAGAGAAATATCAAGCGATATTTTCACAGATAATTCTTTAAATCTCGGAAAAGATTTTTATGACAGCTGTGATAAAAGCGGATTTTCAAAATTACCCGAAAGCCTCATTTTATCCTGCCGCGATACAGAAAAATCTCTTATCGGAAAAAGCTCAAAATCAAAAAAGATTTATTCCGCAGCTCAGGAAATCATAAATAAAATCGGAGAAACAAACAATGAAGATAAAACTCAATCCTGATAAAAAAATAGTAGAAACAGTTAAAAAAGGCCTGAAAGAACGGGGCGGCTACTGCCCCTGCAGGCTCCAGAAAAACGAGGATACAAAATGTATGTGCAAGGAATTCAGAGAGCAGATAGCAGATCCTGATTTTGAGGGATTTTGCCATTGTATGCTTTATTATAAAGAAAAATGATTTAAGCGGATGTGCTTAAATCATTTCGTTTAATTTTTTATACACAAATTTTACCGCCGTAGCTCTTACGGCGTTTCTTTTTTTATTTTTAAAAAGGCATTTAAAGGAATATTCTTTGCCTTGAATTATAAATCCAAAGCAAACAGTGCCCACCGGGTTCACTCCGTCACCGCCCGGTCCTGCAAGACCTGTTATCCCCACTCCTACTTCGGTTCCCGATTTCAAAGCGGCGCCTTTTGCCATTTGCAAAGCAGTTTCTTCGCTGACAATGCCGAATTTATCTATTATTTCAGGATCCGCCCCGAGCAGATCTATCTTTGCCTCTCTTGAATAAGTAACAAAAGAAGAATTTAAAACCGCTGAAGAGCCGCTGATATCTACAAGTTTTGATACGCACATTCCGCCTGTGCAAGATTCGGCGAACGAGATATGGAGCGATTTTTCTTTAAGCTTAAAAACAAGCTTTTTTGCCATTTTCAAAAAATCACCTCTTAATTTTCATAGAGCTCTATTACACTGATTAACCTCTCTTTTACCATCTTCCTTAAATTTTCCGGGCTTACAGCCTCGATTTTATTTCCGAAATTGATTATCCAGGTCACGAGTGCCTCGCTTACGACCGCTTTATAATTGATATTGAAAGTTTTATCTGTAAGCTTGGTTATAAAAATACTGTCGCCGAATCTATCAACGACCTGCTCAAGGATTTCCCTTGAGCATTTAAGCTCTATATTTTCTATATTTCCCGTATACATTCCGAAAAGCCTTTTCGTATAATCCGCCACATCAAAAACAGATTTATAATCGCTTACTTCTGAAAAGCTCCTCGAATTTTTATCGGTGATCTCAACTTTGTGCATACGGTCAATTCTTAAATGAATCAAATTATCGTATTTTTCATAATTTCCTATAAGGTAATAATGGTCGTCTTGCCAGGTCATAGCATAAGGGCTTATGATCTTCTGTGAAGAAGAGATTGTTATTTCCTTATTTTCATTTATTGTTCTGATATTATATTCAAATTTTATCTGTTTTTTATTCTCTATTGCTCTTGAAACGGTGTCGATAGTATAATATATCTCTTCATTTTTGGTTTTAGAGTCAACATCAAAATAAATACCTTTATTAAGGCTATTCAGCTGATACACGCTCTGCATAGCTTCTAATTTTGAAATAAGCTCTCTTGTCTTTTTGGCGCTTATAAATTTTGCGGTTTTAACCGCGTCGGTAAGAAGTGAGATTTCAGGAATTTCAAATTCGCGTGAAGCTAAGAAAAATCCTGTTTTCGGCGTTCTCGTTTTAATAATATCATAACCGTAAAATATAAGCTGTTCGATATCGTTATAAACCGATTTTCGCTCCGCAGTCACATTAAAAAGCGATAGCTTTGAGCATATTTCCGCTGCAGATATCGGATGATCTTCATCGCTGTATTTTCTTAAGATATCAACAATATATAAAAGCTTTAATTTTTGTCCGCTCCGTGCCGCCATACTTCCACTTCCTTTAAAAATTCTTCTTTTGAATATAAAGAGTTAAGCGCATCTAAAAAAGCGCCCGATGATATGTTTTCGGGGATTCCCGAAAATCTGCAAAAGCTTGCTCTTTCAAAAGAGCTTTTTTCACCGCCGGATAATTTTAAAATAAAAAGGTCGGTTTTAGTGATTTTTTCTGTTTCTTTTTGATGGCTTATCCCTATTTTGCTTCTTTTAAAAGCTTCTAAAATATCTTCTTTTTTAAATCCCTCTACTCCGAGATAACCCTCTTTTGAGGATTTTACCTTGCGCTTTTCTTTCCCCTTTACCTGAGGAAGATACACATTTGTTATTTTGCAATCCTTACAGATATTTTTTATATGGGCTCTTATCTGTGCGCCGGCGCTGTCGGAATCGGTAACTATCACCACGCCGTTTTTTTGAGCTATCAGCCTTATCAGCTTTCTTTTAGACACATCCTTAAAAACCGAAAATCCGTCTGTAGGAATAATAACGGCGTCGATTATATTTGAAAGTGTTATCTTATCATATTTTCCTTCTACGATAACGGCTTCTTTAATCTTTAACAACTTTTTCACCCGTTTTGGCAATATATATGAGTTTCACGGTAAGCTCTTCAAGTATTGTTTTTGGCTCTCCCGAAGAAGATTTTAAAAGCACTTCGGCATTTAAAATTTCTTTTAAGCACTTATCAAGTTTTGATTTTGAAAAATTTCGTAAATTTGCAGAAGCTCTGTCGACCAAAAAACCTTTATTTTTATAATCGAAATCTTTTTTAACATCTTCCCTGCTTTTATTTTCTTTTTTAGCGCAGTATAACCTGAACATATCTGTAAAAGACGCCGCCGCCGTGTAAACAATTATAATAGGCTCAATCTTCAAATAAAACAGATCGTTAAGCTTGCTGAGAGCTTTAGCAACATTTCCCGATATTATACACCCTGCATAATCATAAACAGATGCTTCAACCGTAAACGAGCAGACTTTATCAATATCCTCTTTTCCTATTTTTCCGCCTTTTTTATAAAAGCACACTTTATCGAGCTCATTTTTAAGGGTTAAAATATCATCGCCTATGTTTTGCACTGCATACTCTCCCGTTTGGCGGTCCAGCTCACAGCCTCTTTTTTTTGCGCCGTCGCAGATCATATTAATAAGTTCCGCAGGCTTTCTGTGATCAAGAAGAACTCCTGCTCCGCCTCCCTTTTCACAGGACAATAAAAGCTTTTTAAATTTTTTGTTTTTTTTATGATCGCATTCTATAGTTTCAAATTTCAATATCACGGTGCAGTAATCCGGGATATCTTCAAGCTTTTCGCATATAATATCAAAATCGGATTTTAAACAATGTTCATAATCAAAATCATCTAAAACTACGCATTTTCTGTCGCTCATCATCGGCATTTGCTCTATAGCGCAGCAAACATCGGAAACTGAAATATCTCCCGAAAATTTTTGAAAATTGAAAAAAGGATCGCCGTCAAAAGATTTTTCGGCAATTTTATTTGCATAAAAAGTTTTTAAATAAACATCGTCGCCGAAAAGGATATAAGAGCTTTTAAAATCGAGCGAAGATTTAAGTATTCTGTTTAACTCGCCTTCAAAGATAATCGGCATTCTTTTTCATCCTTGCTTTTTAAAGAATTGTTTTTTATGTAAAACATGAATTTAGAACCTGCACATAATATCAAAAATATTAGTAAGATTACAGCCGCAAAAGCAACGGCTTTATCAGAGCATTTTATAAAAGAATATGATCTTGACCCTAAATAATTTATAACCGAATTTAAATAATCGGCTAAGATCTGCAAAATCTTATAAAGATAATAAACTATTTTTCCGCTAAAAGGTATAAGAGAAAAAGCGGTGACTGCAAGCATAAGAGTTAAAACCGCAGTTACGGCGTATGAGATCAAAAGATTAGTTATAACAGAAACTATCGAAAACTCTCCAAACTGATATATTACCACCGGCAGTGTAAACAAAAGCGCCGAAACAGATGTGAGCGACGAGTCTGTCAAAGCTTTTAAAGGCCTTGGATTGATTTTAATAAATTTCGAAACGGTGTTGCTCGAATAAAGAATTCCGAGTGTTGATAAGACAGATAGCTGAAAAGAAATATTAAGCACGGCATACGGAGTTCTGATAAGAATGATCATCACAGCAAGACAAAGAGCATTAATAGAATCGCCCTCTCTGTTTAGCAGCCCTGACAGGGATAGAATTATATACATTATCCCCGCTCTCATAACGGATTGAGTAAATCCGCAAACAGCCATAAAGAAAAGCAAAAATCCATTGGTTATAATAAATTCAAGATATTTATTAAGCCCGAATTTCTTTGTAAAGGCTCTTACAAAACCCATAATTATTGCCAGGTGCATACCTGAAACCACCATTACATGGCTAATGCCCGAATGACGGATATTCGAATAAAATTCATCTGTAAATCCCGTTTTATCTCCGAGAATAATTCCTAAGATCGTGGCAGAAGAGTCTTTATCGGTATAGCTTTCTGTAAGTGAAGTAATATATTTCGCAGCTTTATCCGCAGAAGAATAAATTATATTTCTGCCGGATCTTTTGATATCTTTATTTATAAAAGTTTCGTAGAGCGAGCCGTTAGAAATATTATAATTACGGTATTTATTATTTAATCCGTTTTTAATTATAAGCTTTCCCGAAATTATATCGCCTTTGGAATAAGCAAAAGAAGATTTAGCAAAGAAAGATACTTTTGATCCGCTTTCTAATTTCCCCGACTTTACCGATAATACTTTAAGCTGACCTCTCTCATAATTGCTGCGGCTTACAAGCTCTGTAATTAAAAAGCTGCCGCTTATTTCACTGTCTTTGAAATTATCGGCTATTCTATTGTTGTTTTCAAAACTTTTAACTGAAAACGCACAGGCAATACAAAGGATAAAGCCTATAAAATTTCTTAGTTTTATTTTAAGAATTACAGATACCGTTAAGACGAAAACGCCGATAATTATTAATATTTCCGCCGCACAACTGAATTTGAATGAAGCTAATGTGCCGGCACTGCAAATCAGAGCCGGAATAAGCAGTGGATACCTGATCTTAAGAAAACATTTTTTAAACAATCCACATAGGTCAGATGAATTATTTTCTTGCCGCAATTTTTATCACCTGGATTTAAAAAAGATCTTCTATTAATATTTTAAGTCCGATAAGAATAAGAATTACTCCTCCGACTGTTTCTGCCTTTGTTTTATATTTCTCTCCGAACTTATGGCCTATAAAAACACCTATGGCCGATAATAAAAAAGTTGTACATCCTATTATCGCAACGCCGCCTGTGATATTTGCTTTTTGCATTGCGAAGACCACTCCGACTGCTAAAGCATCAATACTGGTTGCAATCGCTAAAAGAAACAGCTCTTTAATATCGAAATTACCGCTTTCTTCCTCTTCCTTGCTGTGAAGCGCTTCATAGATCATTTTTCCGCCTATAAAAGCGAGCAATATAAATGCTATCCAGTGGTCTATCTTTTTAATATAGTCGCTGAATCCCGAGCCTAAAAGCCAGCCTAAAAACGGCATTAAAGCCTGAAATCCGCCGAAAAACAGAGCGATTAAAAAAGTCTGCTTATAATTTATTTTCGGCATTTTAAGGCCTTTGCATATAGCCACTGCAAACGCGTCCATAGAAAGACCGATCCCGAGCATAAAGAAATCAAAAATCGTCAATTATAAAACCCCTAACCTTATTTCTTTACAGTCCAGTGCCTGATATCTTTGTAATCTTCAAATATTTTTTTATAGCTGTTATGGCGGGATCTGCTTATCTCCCCGTTTTCAACTGCTTTTAAAACTCCGCAGCCTTTTTCCGAAATATGCCTGCAATCGGAAAATCTGCAAAATTCAAAATATTTTATGAATTCGGGAAAGCAAAAAGGAAGTCTGTTTTTAAATTCAAGAATATTATCGGAAATATCGATAGTGGAAAATCCAGGAGTATCGACGATATATCCGCCGTTATCTCTGATAAAAAGCTCGGTGTGCCTAGTAGTATGCCTGCCTCTGCCGAGCTTTTCGCTCACCTCGCCTGTTTTAAGGTCGAGATCGCCTGTTACAGCATTGATAATGCTCGACTTCCCTACGCCTGAATTACCTATAAATGCGCAGACTGCATTTTGAGTAATGCTTTCAAGCGCGTCTATATTTTCACCTGTTTTTGCGGAAACTGTTAAAACTTTAAATCCCGCGTTATTATAAATCTTTTCGAATTTTTCAAAAGATCCCATATCGCATTTATTAAAAACGATCACGGGATCAATGTTATTGAAAACGCAAACGGCGCTTAAAAAATCTATCATATTTGTATCTGGCGACGGAACATTATAAGAAGAAACTATAAAGGCACGGTCAATATTTGCAATATTCGGTCTGCTTAAATAGTTTTTTCTTTCTTTTATGCTTTCAATTATTCCCTTGCCGTTATTTTCCGCAGTAAACTCAACCTTATCACCCACAACAGGGGAAGTCCCCTTGTTGCGGAAACTTCCCCTTGCTCTGCATTCAAAAGTCGTGCCGTTTGAGTGAACATAGAAAAATCCGGAAATAGCTTTGATTATTATTCCTGCCATTTTTTCAGTTGCCGGAGTTGAGAAGTGTTTTCCACTCATTATAAGTAGCTACAACGGTTGCTTCACCGGTCTTTGAATTAAAATCAATATCCTGATATTTATATGTCTTGCCGTCTTTAGCGCAGATCTTTACAGTATAGTTTTCAGTTTCATTGGAGGTTGAGAGAGTGAAAGTATAAGAACTTACATTTGAAAAATCAAGTTCATTACTGATCGAAAGCTGTTTATTCCCCGAATAAATAGCCAGCTGCGCTTTAAAATTATTGGTATCGGTCAAGCCGACTGTTACTTTATTTTTATAATCTACTTTTCCTGTGCTGACATATATAGTAACCGTTGCACCCTCGGAAAGCTGTGCCGAGCCGACTTTAGGATCCTGTTTAAATACATATCCTGCTTTATAGTATTTATCGCCGCCAGGAATGTTTTCAGTCTTAACCTGTGCTAAAAGACCTTTTTTAGTAAGCTCTGCCTTAGCGCTTTCTTCGCTTAATCCCACAAGATCCGGAACATCTATTTTTACTTCGGCTTTTCCTGAACTTACATAGACCTTTACGACTTCGCCTTTGGTAATAGCCGTTCCCTGCTTAGGCTCTGTTCTTATAACATAGCCTTCCTGGATCTCGCTGTTATTTTCTTTCACTATTTCGACCTTAACATCATAGGTGGAAAGCGTGGAAGAAGCCTCGCCGGCTTTATGATTTCTAAGATCGGGCATAACCTGAGTTGCCTCTCCTAAGCTTATATAAAGCGTGATCTTTGCTCCCGCTTTTATCTTTTTGCCTGCTTTCGGCGACTGATCGTAAACCTGATTTATCGGATATTCGTCATTAGCGCGGGTCACCTGAACAAACTTATAATTATAGCCGTCTTTATCACGGTTTTTATACATATCGGATTTTTCTTCTATTTCGGACATCGTCATTCCGACAAAATTCTCGCATTCAATCTCTTTTGTCTTATTTTTAGAGCCGAATATCGATCTGAAAAATATAGCGAAAATTATAATACCTATTACCACAAGAGTAGCGGCAATTCCCGCTAAAATAGGAATTGTTTTGCTCTTCGCTTTTTCTTCGCCGTTTTCAGAACTGATATTGGAATTTGAAGAAATATTTGCTCCTCCGATGAATTTCGTGGGTGAATCGTCGACAAAATAGGAATAATCGAATGTTGCCGAAGGATCTTTTTTGAAAACTTCAAGATCGCACAGCATTTCCGCCGCCGACTGATAACGGCGTTCAGTGCTCTTTTGCATAGCATGCATTGTTATCTGCTCAAGGCCTAAAGGAATAGATGGATTAATGCTCCTCGGCAATTCAGGCTCGCGCTGAAGCTGCATAATAGCAACCGATACTGCACTGTCAGCTTCGAAAGGCAATCTGCCTGTAAGCATTTCGTAAAGCATAACGCCGACGGAATAAATATCTGTCTTTTCGTCGGTCTTTTCTCCCCTTGCCTGTTCGGGAGAAATATAATGAACCGAGCCTATTGCTTTATCAGTGATAGTACGCTGCTCACTCCTTGCAAATCTTGCAATTCCGAAATCGGTGACTTTGATAGTACCGTCGGGAAGAACCATTATATTCTGCGGCTTAACATCTCTGTGGACAATTCCTTTATCGTGCGCGTGCTGAAGACCTTTTAATATCTGAATGGTAAAATATACGGCGTCCTGCCATCTTAAACTGCCCTCTCGCTCGATATACTCTTTTAGAGTGATACCGTCGATATACTCCATTACGATATACTGAATCACATCGCCGAAACATACATCATAAACCTTAACGATATTAGGATGTGATAAAACGGCAATGGCTTTAGATTCATTTTTAAATCTTCTTATAAATTCTTCATTAGAAACAAATTCATCTTTGAGGATCTTCATAGCAACTATGCGGTCTTCGACATTGTCGTAAGCCTTATATACTACTGCCATTCCCCCCACACCTATCACTTCACGGATTTCATATCTTCCGTCAAGTCTTTTTCCGACAAATCTATCCATATCTTATTTCCTTTCTTTAAGCAGGACTACTGCGGTAATGTTATCTCCTCCGCCGGCTGAATTCGCAGCAGCTATAAGTTTATCCGGAACATTTTCTATTTCCCTGGAAAATTGACTGAAAATACTGCTGTTATTCAAAAAGTTCGTAAGCCCGTCTGTACAGATGAGGAGCTTATCGTCTTCTTTCATACTGATTTCATAGCAATCGGGCATTACATCTTTTTCAGTGCCGAGAGCTCTCGTTATCATATTTTTATTAGGATGATTTCTTGCTTCCTCGGCTGTGAGCTCTCCGCTTTCAACCAGCGACTGCACAACCGAATGATCTCTTGTTATCTGAGTTATTTCGGAATTTACTTTATATGCTCTGCTGTCGCCGATATTGCAGATAAACGCCGAGTTGTCTTTATATACCGCCGCAACGGCGGTGGTGCCCATTCCTTTAAGCTTAGGATCAGAAATCGCCGCGTTGTAAAGCTCAATATTTGCGGAAAGCAAAGCGCTTTGCAGCATTTTAATTATCGAATCGGAGCTCATTGAGGATCTATAGGAATTTAAAACAAAATTTGAAATATGTCCGACCGCCATTTTGCTTGCTATATTTCCCGCATTTGCTCCTCCCATACCGTCGCACACAACGGCAAGAGCAGCATTGTCCGGCAGATCGGAAATGAAGAAAGCATCTTGATTATCCTTTCTTACCATTCCTTTATCGGTTTTACCGTAAATTATCAAGGTTCTCATCCTCCTTTACTTTCTTCCTCAACTGACCGCAGGAGGCGGAAATATCAGCCCCGAGCGTTCGTCTTACAGTTACATTCATCCCTTTGCTTTCAAGTAAGCTTTTAAAAATTTTTATATTTTTTGTATCCGGCTTTTCAAATGAATTCTCTTTTACAGGGTTTGCCGGTATTAAATTTATATGACACATTATGCCTTTTAATATCCTGCACAATTCCTCTGCGCATTCTTTTGAATCATTCACACCTTTGATCAGTGCATATTCAAAAGATATACGCCTGGTGGTTTTTTGCTGATATTCTTTACAGGCATGTAATAGCTCCGATATGCTCCATTTTCTCGCGACAGGCATTATATCTTTTCTTAAATCGTCAAAAGGAGCGTGAAGCGAAACAGAAAGCGTTATAGGAAGATCCAATTCTTTAAGCTTAAGTATCCCGGGAACCACACCTGAGGTGGACAGAGAAATATGCCTTAAACCTATTCCTAAACCCTCGGGCTCGGATACAAGCTTTAAAAACCTTGCCGAATTATCGAAATTATCGAGCGGCTCTCCCATTCCCATCATAACAACATTTGAAATTCTTATACTATTATCCTTTGAAGCGGAAATGATCTGAGCAAGCATTTCGGAAGCAGTTAAACTTCTGTTTAAGCCGTTTAATCCCGACGCGCAGAATTTACATCCCATTCTGCATCCTATTTGGGTTGAAATACAAATTGAGTATCCATGCTCATATTTCATAAGAACCGACTCTATAAGCTCGCCGTCATACATCTTAAATACATATTTGACAGTTTCATCAATATTTGATTTATATTTCCTGTAAATTTCTGCCTTTGAAAGGTAACAGTTTTGCTTAAGATAATTTCTTAGATCTTTCGGAATATCAGTCATCTCGTCAAAGCCGGTTACTCCTCTTAAGAACCATTTATAAACTTGTTTAACTCGGAATTTAGGCTGATCAATTTTTGAAAGAAAAGTTTCAAGCTCTTCGAAATCGAAAGACTTTATATCTAAAAGAACGCTGATAAGCTCACCTGCTTTTTTTCATTAACGCACAGAAAAAACCGTCTGTTCCGTCGTCTTGCGGAAGATATGTATGGTAATATTGTAACTCATAAGCAGGATACTTGTCAAGAAAACTCTTAATAATATCCTCATTTTCGCTTTTTTTGAGGGTACAAGTCGAATACATAAGGCTTCCGCCTGCCTTTAAATATTTGTCGGCATTTTGCAAAATAGCAAATTGTATATCTTCAAGGCTGCTTTTATATTCTATTTTCTTATATTTGATTTCGGGTTTCCTTCTTATAACTCCGAGCCCTGAGCAAGGTACATCGCAAAGGACTTTATCAAACAGCCCTAAATCGGGATCAAAAACCGTCGCGTCTGAAGCGCGCGCTTCAATACAGTTTATCCCAAGCCTTTTTGCTCCTTTTTTTATCAGTTCCGTTCTTTTCTCATAGATATCGCAGGCTGTGATACTTCCCTTATCCGAAATTATCTGTGCCATAGTAAAAGCTTTTCCTCCGGGCGAAGAACACATATCAAGAATTCTGTCGTTTTTTGAAACTGAAAATTTTTCAATACTTTTTTGAGATGCGATATCCTGAATATGGAAAAATCCGTTTTTAAAAAGCGCATTGTTATTAAAATCAATTTCTCCGTAAAGAACCTTTAAGCAGTTTTTAAAAACCTTTTCTGTTTTTATATCCGATTTTAAAAGCTCCGATATCAATTCCTCGTCGCTTATTTTTAAATTGTTTACTCTAAGATAAACAGGCGGAGCAGATAAAAAAGAAGTAAGCAGCTCCTGCGTTGCAGCCTTGCCGTAATCCGAAATAAATATTTTAAGAAGATCTTCCGGGCACGAAAGTCTTACTGACATAGATTTTAGACTGTCGTCTTCAGGAATCAAACAGCCTTGCCTTATATAATTTCTCAAAACTGCATTCACAAATGCCGAATTATAGCTTTCATTTGATTTTTTCACTATTTTAACGGATTCGTTAACTGCGGCGCTTGAGGGTATTTTATCCATATATTTTATCTGGTAAATACCTATTCTTAAAGCATTTAGCGTTGCGGGTTTTATTTTATCCGCGCCTTTTTTGACAAATTTTGAAATTATAAAATCAAGAGTTATCTTTCTGTCAAGGACACCGTAAACAAGAGCATAAATAAAATTCTTGTCGTTTTTTGAAATTTCTTTAGAAAGGTATTTATTTAAAGTGATATTTGAATACGCCGAATTCTTTTCAATTTCACAAAGAATATCAACGGCTGTTTTTCTCGCGTTTTCCATTTAACCGACTTTTTCTCCGAGGTTTATTTTGTTTCCTCTGAGCCAATCCGATGATTTCATAGCCTTTGAGCCTTCAGGCTGAATAATATCAAATAAAACTCCCTCGCCGTCTTTGCAGGCTATGGCAAGTCCGCCGTCTGTTAAAACAGCAGTCCCCGGCTCTTCATTTATACCGCTTATTACCGTGCAGCTTAAAGCTTTGATTCTTTTATTATTAAGGAAAAAATAAGCGCAGGGCCAGGAATAATAACCTCTCACAGCACATCTTACTTCACTTGCCGACTTATTAAAGTCGATAAGCGCCATTTCCTTTTTTATAATAGGGGCATAAGTTGCAAGAGAATCGTCCTGCTTAGTAAAAACCGCCTTTTTTTCGGAGATATCTTTTAAAACCTTAACCATAAGATCGGCCGAAATAAAAGAAAGTTTTTCAAACAAGCTGTCGGCAGTATCGCAGTCGTCAATATCGACCGTTTTGCTTTCTATAATGTCGCCCGTGTCCATTCCTCGGTCCATTTTCATTATGGTAACGCCTGTTTGCTCTTCGCCGTTTACAATAGCCCACTGTATCGGAGAAGCGCCGCGGTATTTCGGGAGGAGCGACGCGTGGCCGTTGATACACCCGAATTTATACATATTTAAAATGCTCTCGGGGAGAATCTTTCCGTAAGCCACCACAACGATTATATCGGCATTTATATTTTCAAGAGTTTTTAAAATTTCCTCGTTATCTTTTAACTTTTCAGGCTGGAAAACAGGAATATTATGCTCACTTGCAAAGACTTTAACTGGCGGCGGAGTCAATAACTGCTTTCTGCCTACCTTTTTATCGGGCTGAGCGAAAACAGCCTCAATGCTGTGTCCCGCTTTTATAAGAGCCTCAAGAGTTCTCACGGAATAATCCGGAGTACCCATAAAAACTATCCGCATTTATTTTTCCTTTCCGACTCTGTCTATATAAAGAATACCGTCTAAATGGTCTATTTCGTGAAGCAATGCTCTCGCTTTTAATCCCTCGCCTTTAACGGTGATGTTTTTTCCGTTTCTGTCCTGCGCTCTTACCTTTACTTTCATCGGTCTTGTGACCTCTTCGTATCTCCCCGGAAGTGAAAGGCAGCCCTCAGTGCCGGTCTGCTCGCCGCTTGTGGATACAACTACCGGGTTTATAAGCTCTATAAGCCCGTCTCCCACATCAACGATACAGTATCTGCGGAGAATTCCCACCTGAGGTGCCGCAAGGCCGACGCCGTCGGCATTATACATTGTTTCCGCCATATCGTCAAGCACAGTGTGCAGGCGCTCGTCAAAAGTGAGCTGAGTTCTGCAAACCTTTCTTAAAATATCATCACCGAGTTTTACAATATTTCTTATTGCCATTTATACCACCTATAAAATAGTTTCGGGGTCGATATCCACCGACACATAAACATCTCTTACTGTTTTTATATTTACCGCTTCTCTTAAGCATTCTCTTGTCCGCTTTGAATTTCTGCATTTTATTATCATCCGATAGCGGAATTTATTATTCACTTTAAATACCGCCGCTTTCGAGGGACCGAGAATAATAAGCTTGATATCGGAAAATTCGCCGTGTTCCTTATCGGTAAGTTTTTTTATATTCTCAAATATTTTTCCGATAAAATCCTGTGCGAGCGCCGCATCCTGCGATACAGAGGATATTTGGCAAATCGTGCAGTAAGGCGGATAGATCATAAGCTTTCTTGTCATAATTTCCGAATTATAAAAAGATTCAAAGTCCTGCTTTTTTGCAAGAGAAATAACCTGACTTTGGGGATCGACCGTCTGAATTATCGCCTTTCCGCGCTCGCCCGATCTTCCTGCTCTGCCTATTACCTGGGTGAGAAGAGAAAATGTTCTTTCAAAGCCCCGGTAATCGTCGCTGTATTGCGCGGAATCCGCTCCTATAACGCCCACTAGAGAAACATCGGGGAAATCAAGACCTTTTGCCACCATTTGAGTGCCAATCATAATATCATATTTGTGATCGGAAAAATCTTTTAAATACTTTGTATAAGAATCTCTTGAAGAGGTACTGTCGGCGTCAAGCCTTAAGATTTTTGCGTCTTTAAAAAGTAATTTCAGATCCTCTTCTATTTTCTGCGTTCCTATTCCTAAAAACCTTACATGCTCTGCTCCGCATTCGGGGCACTTTGATGGCGCTTTTTCCGAATATCCGCAATAGTGGCACATCAATCTGTGATTAGCCGAATGATAAGTAAGAGAAATACTGCAATTCGGGCAACTTGCGACCCAACCGCACGAAGCACAGGAAATATAAGTGTTATGCCCGCGGCGGTTTAAAAGAAGAATGACCTGCTTTGATTTATCAAGTTCTTTATATATTTCTTCTGCAAGAGCGGTACTTATAGCGGAAGAATTGCCCGATACGATCTCTTTTTTCATATCCACAACTTCCACATCCGGGAGCTTTACTCCGCCGTAACGGGTTTTAAGTTTAAAAAGATCATATTTGCCGTGAAGCGCTTTACTATAGCTTTCCATTGAGGGAGTTGCGCTGGCTAAGCATAAAAGAATATTGTTATATTCGGCACGGAATTTTGCTATTTCCCTTGCGTGGAATTTCGGAGATTTTTCTGATTTATATGTATGCTCCTGCTCCTCGTCGATTATAATTAGTCCGAGATTTTGTGCAGGCGCGAAAACAGCGCTCCGCGTGCCCACGCAAATAAGCGCCTCGCCTCTTTTTACTCTTTTATACTCTTCGAGCCTTTTTCCTACCGACATCGCACTGTGGAATACGGCGACCTTATTGCCGTATCTTGAGCAGAAAATATTAATTATCTGCGGAGTAAGCGCAATTTCAGGGACCATTATTATAACGGATTTATTCCGATCCACCGCTTTATCGGCAAGCTTTAAAAACACGGAGGTCTTTCCGCTGCCGGTAACGCCGTAAAGCAAAGAAGTATGCGGCTTGCCGTCATTCATTAAAGCTTCAAGTCCCAGATAAGCCGTGTTTTGTTCATCTGTAAGAGCAATTTCGGTTCTAATAGATTTATAATTTGAAGAAGGCTTGAAATCTGATTCTTCCTTTTCAAAAACCTCTATAATTTCCTTTTTTTCAAGAGTTTTAATAACGGAATCGGAAACGCCTGTGAAATATTTTATTTCTTTCAAGCTTACTTCATTGAGATTTTTTAAAATATCAATTATTTCTTCTTGCCTAGGAGTAAGCTTAGCGCCAAAATCAAAGTCCGATTTTATTCTTAAATACTTCCTTAAAGGATCACCCATTTTTCTCACAGGCTCGCGGTTTTTAAAAACCGCCTCTTTTTCCGTAAGACTTAAAAGCAGATTTTCACAATCACCAAAGCGCTTTTTTATCTTTTTTATATCCGTCTCTTTTTGCTCGGATATAAAATCAAAAAGCCTCTTTTCATCCTCATTTAAAAGCACGGAAGAAAATTCCTCATTGAGGGTGTAATAATCCGAAAAGCTGTAGGTAAGACCCACAGGGATCATCGCGCTTACCGCGTCAAAATAAGTGCAAAATACATTTTCTTTCATCCATTCGCACATTTTGAGCATTTCATCGGATAAGATAGGCTCTTTGTCTATAACCTCGCAGATGAATTTCAGCTTTCCATTTTCCTCGGCTTCGCCTAAAGATAAAATAAGGCCCTGCTTTTTAATATTGCCGTTTGAAAACGGAACCGTCACTCTGCATCCCGGGCGGGCGGAAGATAAAAGTTCCGAAGAAACAGCGTAGGTGTACTTCCTATCGTAACTGTCAGACGCGCCTTGCAGGACAATCTGTGCCGTTACCATAAAAGCACACCCCTTTTCTAAATTTTTTTTAATTTAAATAAGATGAAGATTGGCGGCAATCTTATTTATAGCAATGCTTACAGGCTTTTCAATAAGAATTTCACCGTCTCTTTCAGCCTCTTCGGAAACCTCTCTTGCACATTTAGCAATGTCTGTTACAAGACGGTATCTGTTGTCATAATACTCGATAAGTTTTCCAATAGCAGGATTTAACATATTTATCAATTCCTTTCTAACCCCAGAACTTCTTTAATAAGATGTTCCTGATTTTCGATCTTTAAAGAACAGCTTCTGATAATTGCACAAACATCTTCTACCGCTCTGTCAAGCTCGTTGTTTACTACTATATAATCATATTCCCCGGCTCTTGCTATCTCGCTTAGAGCAGCTTTCGTTCTGCTTTCGATAACTTTTGCCGAATCGGTTTCTCTGCCTGAAAGCCTATTTTTGAGAATCTCAAGAGAAGGAGGCATTATAAAAATGCTCACGGCATTTCTATAATTTTTTCTGATATTATACGCTCCGTTAACATCGACTTCGATTATAACGTCTCTTCCCTCTTTTATGCATTTTTCTACAGGTTCTCTGGGAGTACCGTAATAATTATCCACAAAAAGGTTATATTCAAGCAAAAGATTATCTTTTATCATCTGCTCAAATTTTTCTCTAGTAATAAAATTATATTTATCGCCTTGTTTTTCGCCTTTTCTCATCGCTCTTGTAACAGAGGAAATAGAAAAATAAATATCGGGATACTTTTCAAAAACCTTTGCTAAAACCGTGTCTTTCCCCGACCCCGATGGGCCCGATAAAATAAATAAATTTCCTTTACTCATATTCATCTTCCTCTTCTTCGGTTTCAAAGTCGTTAAGCATTTTATTTGAAACCGTTTCGGATTGCAGATATGTAAGGATGATATGATCCGAATCTGTTATTATAACTGCTCTTGTTCTTCTTCCGTGGGTAGCGTCGATAAGCATACCTCTTTCTTTCGCGTCTTGAACTATTCTTTTAATAGGCGCCGATTCGGGACTGACTATTGCAACAATCCTGCTCGCACAAACCATATTGCCGAATCCGATATTAACAAGCTTCATATTTTACCTCATTCAATATTCTGTATCTGCTCACGGATCTTTTCTATCTCGGATTTCATATCCACAACAGCCGAAGTAATTTCAATACTTTGAGCTTTTGATCCGATAGTGTTCGTTTCCCTGTTCATTTCCTGAACGATAAAATCAAGCTTTCTGCCTATCGGATCGCCTGACTCAAACACAGAGCGAAGCTGTGAAATATGGCTTTTAAGCCTAACCGTTTCTTCATCTACAGCGACTTTATCCGCAAATATGGCAACCTCCGTTAAAACCCTGGATTCATCAAAATCGGAATTATTTAATATTTCGCTGATTTTTTGCTCAAGCTTAAGCTTATATTCATTTACCGATTCTTCGGAGCGGCTTTCTATGAACTTAACCTTTTCAAGAATCATATCGGCTCTTGAAAGAACATCGGCTTTAAGCTTTTCTCCCTCGGTTTCACGCATAAGAATGAAATTATCAAGAGCTTTTTCTAAAACCGACATAACAGCTTCTTCGCAGGTGCTTTCGTCAATATCTTTCTTAACGGTCTTAAAAACCTCACCATTTGTAATCAAAGAAGAAATTTTTAAATCGTTTTTTATCTTATATTTTTTTGAAAGACTTTCAGCCGCCGCAAGATATTTTTGAACATAAGAGTCATTAACGGCTATCTCGGCATCCGAGCCGGAAACATCATCTATAAGCACGCTTAAATCGAGCTTACCTCTTGAAACCTTTGATTTAACAGCCGATTTAAGCTTTTCTTCAAGAAACTGGTAAGCTCTCGGAATTCTTGATGAAAGCTCTAAAAAGCGATTATTGACCGATTTGATCTCAACAGTTATATCATAATTTCCGACTATGCCTTTAGCTCTGCCGAAACCCGTCATACTTACTGCCAATTAAAATTCACTCCCAAGGAAAAAAGACAAATACCGCCTTTTATCATTTCATATTATTTTACCAAAAAATGCGTGATTTGTCAATCATAAGCGTTATATTTTTTCGGTGACCAAGGGAGTAAAGTTTTCTATTGCCTGCCTTAATTTCGGATGCTTTATAACAAAATGCAGGCAAGGATCCGAAATTTTTGAAATCAAAACATAATTTTCTCTCGCCATAGTGATAGAAATGTTTTTAAAAACTTCCTTTTCGGAGTTTATTACCCTGTAATTTTTGTTATTATAATTTTTTGTCAAAACAAGATGTCTTGCAAATTCATCGGGAGTATAGCTTATTTTTTTATCATAAAACATATTTTCAAGCGAAAGATATCTTTCCGAAGGATCATTGCTGATAACATCGGTTATAATATTTTCCTTTAATATCTCATTGGTTCGGTTTTCTTCGGAGTGCTTAAAATCAAGGATAGCTTGCATTTCTTCCGATGAAATATTATTGCGTTTTAAAATTTCTTCAAGAAGTTCATCGGAAATTGTGAATATAGGAAGAGAATGAAGAATTCTCCGCCTTTCAGATAACAAATGAGCATCGTTTCCAGAAAATATATTGAATTTATTTTTATTATCAATATTATAAATTTCCATAAGCGGATTTGCCTTGTTTAAGAGAAATCCTGCCTTTTTCTTAAAGTATTCCACTTCTTTTGCATTATCCGTAAGAACATATCTGCCGTCTTTATGATGATCTTTAATACACTCGCCGCAAAGAGCATATTTCCCCGATACATAATTTAAGTGATTATAAACGCTGTTTTTGGTTTCTTTTAAATAGTAAGGCGAAATCTGCCCCGTCATATATATCGGTATCCAGCTTTCAAGACCTAACATCATCTCGTTAAAAGGTCTGTCAAGATTGTGGATTATATTCAGGTGCAAGCCTTTTTTAAGCGACATTGCGATGGCAAACATCCATTTTTTGCCGAAATCGATATCTTCCGCCATATCTTCCATAGGCATATCGGAATGCATAAAAATATCTTCTTTCGATCTTGATAAAACGGTAGCTTTAAAAAAGTCAAGCTCGCCTTTTTTCATTTCTTCAAGACCGTAATATTTTTTCACGCCCGTTTTATAAAAAGGAACTGTCGGAACTTTAAGCTCATCGAACTTTATAACTTTAATATAATCATTGAGGTTAAATTTATCGAGGTTTTCAAGAAAATCGCCGATATAATCCTTGCTTTCTTCTTCGCTTGCGGGGGAAGTAAGGAATTCAAATAAAGCGCTAAACATCTCTTCTTTGCTCATTTCTTCCCTTACGTTACAGCCGATATTTGATAGAATATCGAGCTCTTTTGAGCCGCAATATTTTGAAGAAATATAATTGCATACCTTTTTGCTGAATTCAAGCGGCTCGGAAGGTCTTGTTTTTCCGTTTTTAATTCTCGATAAATGAGAGGGATCGAAAACTATGCTTTTCGCCATTTCATTAACATTTATCTTTAAAGCGGTGATAATTTCGTTAAATCTTCTGCTGAAAACTTCATGATCAAAATCATCCGTCTTCACAACGGAAGCGTTAAGGTCTTTAAAAATTTCAAATTCTGTAAATTTTCCGATACCTTTGCTTTCGGAGATTTTAAAAAGCGCGCCGCTTATTTTTTTGATCTGCTCGCTGTTTTCAAGAGGAGTTCTTTCTCCGTTTCTGTATCTGCTGATGACCGACTCCGAAAGTCCGGATTCTTCCGATAATTCTTTTGAGCTGCACTCCAAAAGCACCAGATATTCATTTAATTTTTTACAGAATTCCATATTTTACACCCCAAAATCTCACTTGACAAAATAAGCAATGCTTTAGGTGTCAAGTTACTTGTTTACTATAGGCTTTTAAATTATACTGATTAATATAAGGAGAGTGATATTAATGGCATTGATAACTTGCCCCGAATGCAAAAACAATATAAGTGATCAGGCTGAAAAATGCCCCAAATGCGGCTATGAACTAAAATCCGGCGAGCCGCAGAAAGAAGAAAAAAAGAAAAAAGGCCAAAGGGATTATAAATATATTATCTTAGGTCTTTTGATTATAGTTGTCGGTTTTTTCATTATAAACCAATCTCGCGAAAAAAACAAGACTGAACAACCACAGCCGACTACCAGCAGTCAGCCCACATCTTCAACAGGAACCGGCTCAAACCCCACTTCATCAACCGCGCCCGGAACAAATAACGGATATGTTGTTTATAACGACCAATATCTCGGTGCCAGCTATGAAATTCCGAGTAATTATTATGTTTACACCGATACAAAAGGTCTTCTTACCTATGTCGGAAAGAGCATCGATAACGAGGGTGCCCGTATTCCTTACATTATGCTCACATGGGATGAAAATTATAACAACCCGGTTCAGTATCTGAATAAATTTACAGATGAGCTTAGAAATGCTTACAGTGACGTTCAAATAACCATAGATCTCGTTAACGGTCAGATCGGTAATTATTTGGTTTACGGAATTCAATATATGTACACTTCTAGCGGTCACACTGTAGTCGATAACAGATATGTTACTATAATCAATAATAAAGTATTTATGATAACGACCAAGGAAGAAAATGTAAATACAAACGAGATCAACGATATTGTAAAAGTGATGTTCAATACTTTAAAGGTAGGTAACTGATATGGCGATGATTAAATGCAAAGAATGCGGTGAGGAAATTTCCTCCTCCGCTGAATACTGCCCTCACTGCGGATTTAAAAACGAAGTCGTTTTATGCCCCGAGTGCGGCAAGGAAGTAAGTCCTAATGATATTTCCTGTCCTGAATGCGGCTGCCCTCTTCATAAAAAAAGTCCTGTGGGAGTGATAACTGAAAATCTTGACAGGATAACCGGTGAAAAATCCGAAACATTTGTTTCTTTCAAAGATATTTTTAAAGGCACTTTTAAAAAACACACGGAAAAGGATCTTGACGAAGTATTCGTCTGCGGTTCTGATAAAACAACCCCGGAAATCAAAGATATTAACCCGATGAATGTAAGCGCGTGGGTATATCTTAAAATGTTTATTTTCTTCGTAATTGCATACATTCCTTTAAGAATAGGATATATTACTTACGGCAACACGAATTGCCTGCCGGGCCTGATAGTTGTAGGCGCGTTTGCAATGCCGGTTACGGTTCTTATATTCTTTTTTGAAATAAATATTTTCAGGAATATTCCTTTTTATAAGGTTATGAAATACTTTATATGGGGCGGAGCGCTCTCGCTGATAATTGCCCTATTGTTCTTTTCACTCGACATTAACACCGATATTTCAACCTATTCCGGTGCTATGATGGTCGGCCTTATAGAAGAAATACCAAAAGCGGCGGTAGTAGCGCTTTTCATATTCAAAAATAAGAAGAACAGATTTATTCTTAACGGTCTGCTCGTTGGAGCGGCTGTAGGCGCGGGATTTGCCGCATTTGAAACTGCCGGTTATATCTATCGTTACGGCGCGGCTAACGGATTACAAAGTATGCTCACCACTTTGGTCGTACGCGGACTTTTAGCTCCCGGCGGCCACGTTGCCTGGGCGGCTATCGAGGGTGCGGGTCTTATGCTTGCAAAAGGCTTTGATACTATCAGCAAAAAGCACTTAAATGATAAAAGATTTTTGCTTGTCTGCCTGATACCCGTTCTTCTTCACGGAATTTGGGATACGCCTTTCAATCTCCCCTATTATCTTAAGCCTCTTATTCTCACAGTCCTTGCCTGGGTAGTAATTATCTATTTCATAAACTTAGGACTTAAACAGATAAACGACGCGAAAAAACTCGGTATAACAAACGAATAAACAACATAAAATCAATAAAAAAGTTCTGCGTACTTATTATAAAGTACGCAGAACTTTTTTAATTCAGTCTAAATCAGTTGCCGCTACAAACATTCTTTTAGAATATTCGTCGGAATCGTATCCAAGCCAAGCTACCACAATATTCTTTTTTGTATTTATAAGAAGTTCCTGCCCTAACATTCCGCCTTTGGAATAACATCCCGGCGCACTTTCTTTTAGTTCATAGCCGCGATCAAAAACTAAATTATATCATTTTTCGGAAATATACCTTTTTCCGTTATATGTGCCTTTTTCAAGATAAATTTGACCGAGCTTTGCCATATCCTGTGTGCGAAGAAATAGGCCTGTGGCTCCCATAGAATAACCCATTGGACAAGTGCTCCAAGCCGCCTCTTCGAATTCAAGCGGAACAAACAGACGCTCGCGTAAAAAATCAAAAAGAGTTTTGTCTGCTTTTTTGGAAACTATTCTCGACAAAAGATAATATGCAGCGTCGCTGTATTTGCTTTCTGCACCAGGAGTATTTGGCAGATCCGCTGAAAAAACGATTTTTTAAAAAATCGTTTCTCGATCCGTAATTCTCTTTGAATTTATTCACATTTTCCGCATCTATATCAAGAAATCCGTGTTCTATTCCCCAGCGGTGACGAATAATGTTATCCAGCGTGATTTGTTCCCATTTTTTATTTATATTGTAATTAATTTCGTCTTTTAAAATATCTATAGGTCTTTCATCAACAGATAACAAACCTTCATCAAAAAGCATACCGAGCGCCGTCACAGTAAATACTTTAGAAACTGAATAGCAATTATTTGTTTTATTTGAAGGAGTTATTCTTTTAGTTACTGGGACACAGTTTTCAATAACGGTGATCCAATATAATTCCTTTTCTTTTTGTGCTTTTTTAATATTTCTTCTGCATAAGACATAACACATACCGCCTATTAAAAATTTTGCAGGAAAATAAATAAAATAAAAAGGTCCAAAATCATATTGATTTTTGGACCTTTGGCGGAGATGGAGAGATTCGAACTCTCGAACTCGTTTCCGAGTTACACGATTTCCAATCGTGCGCCCTCGACCGGACTAGGCGACATCTCCAAATGACTAAATTATTATACCTTAAAAGATATAAAAAATCAAGAAAAATTTTTATAAAATTTAAAAGCGGTTTTAAGATAAAACCGCTTTTAAAAATTTATTATTATTCAGCCTGCATAATCGCTCTGAAATCTTCTCCCAAAATCTTTTCTTCATCAAAGAGAACCTTTGCAACTGCGTGAAGCTTTGGCATATGCTCATTAAGAATTTCAAGCGCTTTTTTATACTGAACCATTACAACCTTTTCGATTTCTTCATCGATCACAGAGGCTGTCTTTTCGGAGTAATCAGGCGTTGAAGAAAAATCTCTGCCTAAGAATACTTCGTTATTATCGTGACCGTAAGTTACAAGACCGAGCTTATCGCTCATTCCGAACTTAGTAACCATTTTTCTCGCAAGGTCGGTTGCGCGCTCAATATCGTTTGACGCGCCCGTGCAAACATCATCCTGCGTGAGCTGTTCCGCGGCTCTGCCGCCGAGCAAGGAGCAAATCTGCTCTAATATCTGATTTCTCGAAGTATGACCTTTTTCCTCTTCCGGCAGATACATTGTATATCCTGCAGCCATTCCTCTTTGAATAATGGATATCTGATGAACGGGATCCTGCGTAGGCAGGAAATAAGAAACTATTGCGTGGCCTGCCTCGTGATAAGCGGTGACCTTTTTATCCTTATCCTTAACTACATGGGATTTCTTTTCAGTACCCATAACTACCTTGATAGTGCTTTCTTCTATTTCTTCCTGGGTGATAGCCTTTTTACCGTGCCTTACAGCAAGCAGCGCTGCTTCATTAAGAAGATTTTCAAGATCGGCGCCCGTAAATCCTGAAGTGGATTTTGCGATAGTGGCAAGATTGACATCGGGGCCTAATGGCTTAGAGCGAGAATGAACCTTTAATATTTCTTCCCTTCCCTTAACATCGGGGTAATTAACAGTGATCTGTCTGTCAAAACGACCCGGTCTTAAAAGAGCACGGTCAAGAATATCGGGGCGGTTTGTCGCGGCGATCACTATAACGCCCTCGTTTATTCCGAAACCGTCCATTTCAACAAGCAGCTGGTTTAAAGTCTGCTCGCGCTCATCGTGGCCTCCGCCGAGACCTGCGCCACGCTGTCTTCCGACGGCGTCGATCTCGTCGATAAATATGATAGAAGGAGCGTTTTTCTTAGCTTCTGAGAAAAGATCTCTTACTCTTGACGCACCTAAGCCCACAAACATTTCTACGAAATCCGAACCTGATATTGAAAAGAACGGAACATTCGCTTCTCCCGCTACAGCTCTGGCTAAAAGTGTTTTACCGGTTCCCGGAGGGCCTACAAGCAAAACGCCTTTGGGAATTCGCGCGCCGAGTTCGGTGAATTTTTTGGGATTTTTCAAAAATTCCACTATTTCTGCCATTTCTTCTTTTTCTTCTTCAGCACCTGCAACATCGGCAAAAGTGGTTTTTTTGTTCGGATCGGCCTTTTTTATTTTAGCTTTACCGAATCCCATGGTTTTATCCGTGCCCAGTGTGGAATTCATACGGCGCATCATAAAGATATAGAATATGATTATTCCGCCGAAAAGAAGAAGAGACGGAATCATATTTGTGAGCCAAGCGCCCTCTCCGCCGCGAACATAATTGAATGTTATCTTTTCGCTGTCAGATTTGGCGTTTTTATTTATTTCCTTTACGGCATCGGAGATATCCTCATAGAAAATGCTGTAATTTGCAACGGTGAAATGATGAATTTTCTTATCATCGGATCTAAGCTTGTAGCTAAGATCGCCGCTGTAAAGATTAAGCTCAAATTCAGATATCTTATTTTGCTCGATCAAGCTGATAATTTCCGAATAATCCGTATTTTCAGTGCTTTTTGACAGTCTGCTAAGCATAAACATAGAGCTGCCCAGAATAAGAACCGATAAAACTATCAGCAAGATATTTCTTGTGTTTTTACTCAAAGACGAAAGACTCCTTTTTTATTTATTATAAACTTCCGGGGAAAGAATTCCCACAAAGGGAAGATTTCTATATTTCTCATCATAGTCAAGCCCGTAACCGACAACGAACTCATCCGGGATAACCTTTCCTACATAATCCGCTTTAATATCGCTCTGGCGATTACCCGGCTTATCAAGAAGCGCGCAAACTTTAATACTTGCCGCGTTTCTCGCAAGCAAAAGATTTTTAAGATACGAAAGAGTAATACCCGAATCGAGAATATCCTCTACAAGAAGTATATCCATTCCGTCGGGGTTAATATCAAGATCTTTCTTAAATTTAACAACGCCAGTGGTTTTAACACCGCTGTAAGAAGATACAGCCATAAAATCGATAATGCAATCGCATTTGATTTCCCTTAAGAGGTCGGACATAAAAACGACCGCGCCTTTAAGAACGCTTACAAGCAGTAATTTTTTACCGCTGTAATCCCTTGTTATTTTTTCTCCGAGATCTTTGCAGATCATTTTAAGTTCGCCCTCAGAAACAAGAACCTTTGAAATATCATTCTTAGTCATATTATCCCCCAAAATTTTACAGCCTTTCGGCTTTTAAGACTATTGCTTTTTTTGTTTGATCCGTAACGGCGCACCTTTGCGCTACGCCTATACCGCAAATTAAGATCACGCCCTCGTCGTCACAGACAACGGGAAGATTTTCCCTGTCCTCCGCAGGAACGGCGAATTCATTATATATTTTTTTAAGACTTTTTGTAACGCCTCTGCCCGAAAGTTTGATTTTATCACCCGGCATTCGTGTCCTTACTCTCGGATTGCCTATTATTTTATCACAATCAAGTGCGTTATTTAAAAACAAATTATTAATTTTTTTATTCTTTTTTAAAAACTCTTCGGAAATTTCTTCAAAACAAGCAGAGAATTTTGTTTTTTCTTGGTTTTCGGCTTTGAGCTGTCCTTTTTGCGTGTAAAAAACAGCCGAATTCTTTATCATACATTTTCCGCCTTCAGAGCAGATACTCAAAACATCATTAATATGCTTGCTTTCCGGCTCTTTAACACCGGAAACTTCCAAAAACTTAAAAATCAGTCTTTTTTTAATAGAAGCAGGCTGGTTTTCGAAATCGGAAATATTGAGATTATTATTTTTAAATCTTTTATTAAACTCGCGCTCACAGCATTCCGATATAAATTCCTCGTCTTCCCTTAAAGACATTCCCGCACGCAAAGCGGCATCTTCAAAAGTTGGATTTATCTTTTTTAAAAGCGGAATTATATTATGCCTGATATAATTTCTGATGTATTTATCTTCGGCATTGGTGCTGTCGAAAACAAACGGAATATTGTTAAGTTCGCAGTAATTTCTCGTTTCTTCTCCGGAGCAGAAAATCAAAGGCCTGATATATTTATCTCTAACAGGCGGAATTCCGCGTAGGCCCTTAGCCGAAGATCCGCGTGCGAGATTAAATATTATCGTTTCGGCATTATCCGATGAAGTGTGAGCTGTCGCTATTTTATCGCAGGGAAGTCCGGAAAAAAAGTCATATCGCAATTTTCTGGCGGCAAGCTCAGTGCCCAAACCGTTTTCCTCAGCGAAAGCCAAAACGTCTCTTGATTTACAAAAAAGCTCTACGGAGTTATTTTTGCAGTATTCCCTAACGAATTCCTCGTCGCTGTCAGCCTCGCCTTTTCTTATTTTATGATTAAAATGAGCGGCGCAAAGCTCAAAGCCGAATTCATCCTTTAATTTTAAAAGGATATCAAGCAAAGCCATTGAATCGGCTCCTCCCGAAAGCGCAACGGCTATTTTTTCGCCGCTTTTTATCATATTGAATTTTTTAATTGCGGACCTGACTTTTTCAATCATTTCTGAACACATCCACAGAAGTAAATCTGGTAAACTGTCCGTCCCAGTGCAGCTGAATTGTGCCGACTTCGCCGTGGCGATTTTTAGCAACTATGCATTCTGCCTTTCCGGGATCGCTCATATCCTCATCATCCGCTCTTTCGGCGTCATAATAAGTATCTCTGTAAAGGAATAAAACTATGTCCGCGTCTTGCTCGATAGACCCCGAATCTCTAAGATCGGCAAGCGCCGGCTTATGGGATTTGCCCTTTTGCTCCGTAGCACGGGAAAGCTGGGCGCAAGCAATAACAGGGACCTTAAGCTCCTTAGCCATAATTTTAAGACTTCTCGTAATTTCAGAAACCTCCTGCACCCGGTTATCCGTTTGTCTTGCGGAATGCATAAGTCCGAGGTAATCTATTACAACAAGATCTACCCTTTTCATTCTTCTTAATTTTGCTTTCATCTGCTGAACTGTGATATCGGAAGTTTCATCGAAATAAAGCTCGGTTTTAGAAAGCAGATCGCCCGCCTGAGCAAGCCTTGTCCACTCGTCGACTTCCAATTCTCCCGTGCGCATTTTTTCGCTTTTTATTCCGGCTTCGCTGGATAAAATTCTTTGAGCCAACTGATCACGAGTCATTTCAAGAGAAAAAAAACACACAGTTTTCTTTTCATTAACGGCAACATTTCTTGCAATGTTAAGCGCAAATGAAGTTTTTCCCATACCCGGCCTTGCACCCAATATTATCAAATCGGACTTATTAAGACCTGTGATCATTCTGTCAAGATCGCCTATCCCGCACGGAATACCGATATATTCACTTCTCGTTTGGGGATCGGTCATTTTTGAAAGTCTGTCAAATGTTTCCGTTTCTATTACGCTTTTTATATGCGTTAGTCCGCTTATTTCTCTTCCGGATCTTATTTCAAAGATTCTCTGCTCCGCAGAATCAAGCAGTTTGCCTGAATCCATTGAATTATCGTTGATATCTTTAATAATCCCGTTTGCGGCATTCATCAAAGCTCTTTGATAATATCTTTCGCGAACTATCGACACATAAGTCATAACATTCGCGGAAGACGGAACGGTCTGAACAAGCTGTGTAAGATAAGCTTTTCCGCCCGCCTCATCATAAGTTCCGTTTTGCTTTAATTTTTCAAGCAGAGATATAAAATCGATAGTTTGGCTAAGCTCATACATCGATGATATCGCGCCGAAAATTTCTTTATGCTGCGGAATATAAAAATAATCGGGTGTTATCCTGTCGCTTATTTCGTCAAGGCATTTAGGATCGGAAATAACCGAGCCTAATATCGCCTGCTCCGCTTCAACGGAATAAGGCTGCCTCAATCCGTCAACATCAAGGAATAAACTGTTTTCGTTGCTCATCATTCGGTTACCTTAACAGTGACTTTTGCGGAAATTCCGTTATAGAGCTTGATTTCCGCAGTGTATTCGCCGAAATTCTTGATATCGGCTACATTCATTTTCTTTTTATCTACTTCGATATTATGCTCGGCTTTTATTGCCGAAACTATCTCCTTTGAAGTAACGCTGCCGAAAAGCTTTCCGCCGTTAGACGATTTAGCTTTTATAGTAACGGATTTCCCGTTTAATTTTTCAGCCGTAGCTTTAGCTGCGGCGATTTCTTCTTTGATATGGTGTTCTTTAGCAGCCTCTCTGCTTTTAAGCTCGCTCATAGCGGCGCTGTCAGCTTCAACGGCTAAATTTTTCGGGAAAAGGAAGTTCCTTGCGTATCCGTCGGACACATTGCAAAGCTCGCCTTTTTTACCTTTCCCTTTAACATCCTGCAATAATATAACTTTCATTTTCTTATCCCCTTTGTATTAAACTTCCATTATAACCGGCAGGATCATAGGGCTCCTGTGAGTTCTCACAAACAGGAATTTTGAAACCTGATCCTTGATTTTGGTTTTGATTGCATTAAAATCTCTGATATTGTTGATATAGCATTTTTCAAGAACATCGCACACAAGCTCTTTAAGTTCATTCATAAGCTCTTCGGATTCTTTCACATATACAAATCCTCTCGAAACCACATCGGGGCCCGAAAGAACTTCGCGTGTAGCGCTGTCTATCGCGACATTTACTATAATAATTCCGTCTTCCGCAAGGTGCTTTCTGTCGCGAAGAACAATACTTCCGACATCGCCGACTCCGAGACCGTCGACAAGAATTCTTCCCGCTGTAACGGACTGCGTGCATTTGGCCTCTCTGCGGTTAAGCTCAATCACTTCGCCGTTTATCGGAATAATGATGTTTTCTTCTTTTATTCCTACATTTTTTGCAAGCAAAGAATGCTTATATAAATGCTTTTGCTCACCGTGAACCGGAATGAAATATTTGGGTTTACAAACGCTCATCATAAGTTTTAATTCTTCAGCACAGGCGTGACCCGAAACATGAACATCATACATTTTTTCATAAACAACATTTGCGCTTTTTCTCATAAGCTCATTGATAACCTTGCCTACAAGCTTTTCGTTTCCCGGAATAGGCGTTGCGGAGATAATTATTACATCGCCAGGTATAAGATCTATCTGCCTGTGTTCGCTGAAAGCTATTCTGTGAAGGGCAGAAAGAGGCTCGCCCTGAGAACCGGTCGTGATTATGACAAGCTCCTCGGGTCTGTAGTTTTTGATAGCATCAAGCCCGACAAGTATATCGTTTGGCACATTAAGATATCCGAGCTCTTCTGCAACATTTACAACATTCTGCATACTTCTGCCGGAAATTATTACTTTTCTGTCGCACCTGTCAGCCTCGTCGATTATCTGCTGAATTCTGTGAATGTTTGAAGAAAATGTCGCAACTATTATTCTGTGGCCCTCTGCTTTTTTAAAGAGGTTTGAAAAAGATTCTCCCACAAGCCTTTCGGAGGGAGTATATCCCGGTCTTTCAGCGTTGGTCGAATCGGAAAGGAGCGCAAGCACACCTTTTTTGCCAAGCTCCGCAAATCTGGCAATATCAATAACATTATCATCAATCGGAGTAGTATCGATCTTAAAATCCCCTGTTTGAACAATGGTACCGGCGCCGCAGGTTATAGCAAAGCCGACCGCGTCTGGAATAGAATGGTTTACATGGATAAACTCGACCGTGAATTTGCCGAGCGTGACTGTCTGCCCGGGGTCCGTTACATTAAGCTTAGCTCCCGCTAAAAGCTTATGCTCTTTAAGCTTACCCTCTATAAGACCGACAGTCAGCCTGGTAGCATAGATCGGAAGATTGAAATTTCTCAGTAAATAAGGGATAGCCCCGATATGATCTTCGTGCCCGTGAGTTACAACAAGACCTTTTATTTTATCTTTATTTTCAAGTATATAGGAAAAATCGGGGATAACAATATCTATTCCCGGTGTTTCCTCATCAGGGAAACTCATTCCGCAGTCAACGAGGAGCATATCGCCGTCATATTCATAAAGCGTTATGTTTTTTCCGATTTCGCCTATTCCTCCGAGAGGAATTATCTTAACCGATTTTTGAGTTGTTTTTCTGATCTTTTCGGTATTCCTTTTAGCCGGCTGATTTCTTTTTTTAGAAATCGGCTTACCCTGCTTGTTAAATCTCGTTTTAGAAGTCGTTTTAGAAACAGGTTTTTCGCTCACAACGCTTTGAACATCAAGCTTGGAAGAATTCTGAACTCTCTTCTTTGATCCCGTGTTTTTGCGCGGGTTACTTATTTTGCTTTTTGTTTCATTCATTAATAAATAATTTCTCCTTTTTTGTTTTTATTATGTATGCGGCAACTGCAAAACAGTCTGCCGACTTAATGTTTTTAAGATTTTATTTCCCAGTAAAATTTTCTGTTGCAGATCGGAAAATCATCAAGCACGCCGTATTCGGGATCAAAAAATTTACCTCCGAAATAAAGCGACCAATGCCAGCATTTCGGCGTTTCTAGGCTGAGCATTGCAATTTTCGGCAACTCTTCTTTTTTTGTAACGCTCTTTTTTTCTTCGCAAATATCAATACCGAACGCTCTGAGCGCCGATTTCATATCTTTTAAAGTTGTTTCCCTATCTGTCCCTACTAATTTTATTACTTCTTTGACCGATACCCCTGCAAGCATAGCAATAACAGCCTGCCCGCACTGAAGCGAGGTAGGCTCGAATATATGCGTAGGATTTTTCGTTAAAGGCATATTTTTCACCGATTAAAAAGGGACAAAATCTAAATCAAAAGAATTATAACACATTTTTATAATTTTTTCAATTTATTTTATTAGAGTTCCGCCGTCGGATTTTAAAAGAATAAAAATATTTTCTGTTTCGAGTGACGAAACTCCTATAAAAACCAGCATTTCTTCATCTTTTTGAGTTTTACATAAAAACTCATAGCACCGCACCTCGGAGCCTCCGCTTGTAGGTATAAGCGCTATTCCCGATTTTTCGACCGTAAGCTTTTTATTGATCTTTTGCTCCGCTTCTTCTAAAGAATGCTCCGCCGAAAGAAAAGCGCGCTGCATATGGTTTGTGAGATAACCGCTCGCCTCGTAAAATACCGTTTCCCCGCTTTCGAGCGATACGCCGACTTTAATAAGATCGGTGTAACATACCGTTCTGCCGTCAAGATAGGCAAAATTCACCGTGCAAACCCCCTCGTCACAGTAATAGTATGTGGAAACCATATTTTCAATTCCTTTATCTTTTAAAAACTCTTCGGCTTTTTTAAGCGCCTCTTCTTTTGATATCACGGCTTTTTTAAAATCTTCGCTTTTTCTCATATAGACTGTATATCCGCCGTTTTTACTGACGGTTATCTCTGTTTTGCCCGTAAATCTGTAAGAGGGGATTTTTGATTTTATTTCATTTGAAAATTTAAGATTTTTTTCACCTGTAAACTCTTTTGCAATATTTAAAGCTTCTTCTTTTGAAATTTCAGGCTTTGCCGAAGTCATAACCGGTTTTTTGTTTAAAATATGATCGGAATAAGGTCCGTCGTAAATAAGAGTGGGATAATCTGTAAGGTTTTCTTCAAGCTCTGTCAGGACAGTCGCTAGAGATTCGTCGTCTGAAGATATTTTTTCTTCGATTTCTTCCGCCCAATATACGGAGCTGTTGATATTTTCCTGATTATCGCTTAAAACTCCAGAAATGGTCTTAGCCGTGCTTAAAAGCTTTAAAAAATCATTCTCCTGTTTATCGGTTATCTCCTCGTCTTTACTAACCGATCCCGATACGCTTAAAGCATAGTTTCCGACCTGTGACAAAAACCTGTTAAGCGTGCTGTTCTCGGAATTTAAAACAGGCAGAGTCGAAAGCGCATTTTTTGCAAGCTGAGCCTCGCTGTATAACTCGGCACTCAAAGCGCTTAATTTTTTCGAGCCCGAAAGATATACTATTTTATCTAAAATTATCCCGATATTATTTATTCTTGAATCCAGCTCGCTGTAGGCTTTTGAATAATTGTTTTTTATCTCAAGCTCATATTTGTTCGAAACGCTTTTTTCTTTTATAACGGCACCGATTATCAGAAAAACAAAGGCGGAGCAAAAAGACGCTATCCTTATCTTCATCATTTTATTCATAAAGGCACTTCCTTTTTATGGCTTTTCTGATTTATTTTTGACTTAAATTGTATTTAATATACTTGATTTTTAGATTACATTGTGTTATTATATTCTAAAAGCTGTGATGAAGACAGTAACTAAAATATAAGCGGTCTTAAGCGAGCCGAAAAGCGGTGTGAGTTCGGTAGGCCGGATTTTAGCGAATATCACTTCGGAGCCGCAGTGTGAAAGATATTATCGATTAGCATTTGCCGTTTGATTCTGCGTTAAGGAATTCACGGATGTCAGTCCGTCGTAATAGGTGGTTTATAAGGTAAAATTATCATCCTTGTCCTATTATGGGCGGGGATTTTATTTTTTAAAGAGGTAAGAGTTATGTACAAAGAAATTTCACCTAATGTTGATTTCGTGGAAAACGAAAAAGAAATCAAAAAATTTTGGGATGACGCCGGAATTTTTGAAAAAAGCATAGAGCAAAGAGCCAAAGGCGAGCCTTATGTGTTTTATGACGGCCCTCCGACGGCTAACGGCAAACCACACATCGGTCATGTTTTGACCAGAGTCATCAAAGATATGATTCCGAGATATAAAACAATGAAAGGCTGTATGGTTCCGAGAAAAGCAGGTTGGGATACCCACGGTCTGCCTGTTGAACTTGAAGTTGAAAAAGCGCTTGGTCTTGACGGAAAAGAGCAGATCGAAGAATACGGCTTAGAGCCTTTTATCGATCACTGCAAGGAAAGCGTATGGAAATATAAAGGAATGTGGGAGGATTTCTCCAAAACAGTCGGATTTTGGGCGGATATGGACAACCCATATGTTACATATGACAATAACTTCATAGAGTCCGAATGGTGGGCACTTAAAAAAATATTTGAAAAAGGTCTCTTATATAAAGGCTTTAAAATAGTGCCTTATTGCCCAAGATGCGGCACTCCGCTCTCAAGCCACGAAGTTGCGCAGGGATATAAAGCGGTAAAAGAAAGAAGCGCGGTTGTAAGATTTAAAAAATCCGATGAAAACGCTTATTTCCTCGCCTGGACCACTACTCCGTGGACTCTTCCTTCCAACACTGCTCTTTGCGTAAACCCAAATGAAACCTACTGCAAGGTAAAAGCGTCTGACGGATATGTTTATTATCTTGCTAAAGCTTTGGCCGATAAGGTTCTTTCGAAACTCGCGGAAGACGATAATAAGCCTTATGAAATTCTGGAAGAATTTAAAGGAAAAGACCTTGAATACTGCAAATACGAGCCTTTATTCGATTTTGTAAAGCCAATAGCCGAAAGTCAGAAAAAAGACGCGTTTTTCGTAATGTGCGACGATTATGTAACTATGACAGACGGTACGGGTATCGTTCACTGTGCGCCTGCTTTCGGTGAAGATGACGCGAGAGTAGGAAGGAGATACGATCTTCCCTTTATTCAGCTTGTTGACTCAAAGGGCGATCTTACAAAAGAAACACCTTATGCGGGAAAATTCGTAAAAGACGCCGATCCTCTCGTTTTAAAGGATCTTGACGCTAAAGGTCTTCTTTTTGACGCTCCGAAATTCGAGCATGATTATCCTTTCTGCTGGAGATGCGATACACCTCTTATCTATTACGCAAGAGAATCGTGGTTTATAAAAATGACCGCGGTTAAAGATGATCTTATCAGGAACAACGATACCATAAACTGGATACCCGAGAGCATAGGAAAAGGCAGATTCGGCGATTGGCTTAAAAATGTTCAGGACTGGGGAATTTCGAGGAACAGATACTGGGGCACTCCGCTTAATATCTGGCAGTGCGAATGCGGTCATCTTCACAGCATAGGAAGCATTGAAGAATTAAAATCTATGTCTGATAACTGCCCAGACAATATCGAGCTTCACCGCCCTTATATCGACGCGGTAACTATAAAATGCCCTGAGTGCGGAAAGCAAATGCACAGAGTACCTGAGGTTATAGACTGCTGGTTTGATTCAGGCTCAATGCCCTTTGCTCAGCACCATTATCCTTTTGAAAATAAGGAGCTTTTCGAATCGCAGTTCCCTGCCGACTTTATTTCCGAGGCGGTAGATCAGACGAGGGGCTGGTTCTATTCCCTCCTTGCTATTTCAACGCTTATTTTCAATAAAGCGCCTTATAAGAATGTAATCGTCTTAGGTCACGTTCAGGATGAAAACGGACAGAAAATGTCTAAATCCAAAGGCAACGCAGTCGATCCTATGGAGGCGCTCGAAACCTACGGAGCCGACGCTATCCGTTGGTACTTCTACACAAACTCCGCTCCCTGGCTTCCGAACAGATTTCACGGGAAAGCCGTAATTGAGGGTCAGAGAAAGTTTATGGGTACCCTTTGGAACACTTATGCTTTCTATGTTCTTTATGCAAATATAGATAATTTTGATCCGACAAAATATAATTCAAGCGATCTTAAGCTCACGGTAATGGATAAATGGCTGATATCAAAGCTTAATTCTATGGTAAAGACCGTTGATAACAACCTTAATTCATATAAAATTCCCGAGGCCGCAAAGGCTCTTTCAAGCTTTGTGGATGAAATGAGCAACTGGTATGTCCGCCGAAACAGAGAGCGCTATTGGGTTCAGGGTATGACAGATGATAAAGCCACAGCTTATTATGTGCTTTATTCTGCTCTCGTTACTACCGCAAAAGCCGCGGCTCCCATGATCCCGTTTATGGCTGAAAGTATTTATCAGAATCTTGTAAGAAGCGTAGACAAAAATGCTCCTATAAGCATTCATTTATGCGACTTCCCCGAATGTGATGAAAAAGCTATCGATAAAGAACTTGAAGAAAATATGGATACCGTTCTTGAAATAGTAGTTCTCGGAAGAGCCGCAAGAAACGGTGCTGTGCTTAAAAACCGCCAGCCGCTCAATAAAATGTTTGTAAGCTCAAAGGATAAGCTCGACGGATTTTATACCGATATTATCAAAGACGAGCTTAACATCAAAAATGTTGAGTTTACAGACGATGTCGAAGGATTTGTAAATTATAATTTCAAGCCCCAGCTTAAAACAGTCGGCCCGAAATACGGCAAGCAGTTAAACGACATAAGAAAAGCTCTCTCTGAGCTCGACGGCACTCTTGCAAAAGCCGAGCTTGATAAAAACGGTAAGCTTACTCTCAATTTATCATCCGGCACAGTTGAACTTACGGCTGACGATCTTCTTATCGAAACTTCTCAGAAAGAAGGATATTATACCGTCAGCGATAACGGAATAATAGTTTCTATTGACACCGTTTTAACCGAAGACCTTATCTGCGAGGGATTTGCCCGCGAAATGATAAGCAAAATTCAGACTATGAGAAAAGACGCGGGATTCTGCGTTACCGATCATATCAATATTTCGATCGACGGTTCACAAAAAATTCTTGACATTGCGCTTAAAATGTGCGAGGATATAATAAAGGATACTTTGGCAGACTCGCTTAAGCACGAAGATCCCAAAGAATTTATAAAAGAATGGGATATCAATGGCGAGAATGTTACTATCGGTATTGAAAAAGTCTGAAAGGACGGTTAAAAAATGGAGCAGAATAACAACGAAATAATCGATATCAGTTCAGGATATTCAGCACCTGCGAAAAGCAGCGGATCTAACCCTATCAATACTTACAGCGAGGGTATTTTTCGCCATATAGGAACAATCATTAAAGCCATTTCCTTTATAGTAGCTTTCGGAATTATAATTATTTCGCTCGTCGCGGCATATTTCATATTCACAAAAGAAAAGCTTTATATGGCTTTATCTGTCGGTATTATCGTTGCAGGCACCTTTTTGGCGCTTATCAATATGTTTGTTCTCTACGGAATGGGACAAATTCTCACTCAGAACAGCGAAATTTTAAAAAGATTCAAATAATTTGAAATTTCTAAGTAAAAAAGGCTCGGGTTTTGCCCCAATGTCATTAAGTTAAGAAAAATCGAACTTCACAATATGTGAGGTTCGATTTTTTTGTAACGGTTTTTGAATTTTT
>CAKSGV010000009.1 GCA_934454845.1 uncultured Eubacteriales bacterium
TTGAAAATTCGGTCCGATTTTCCAACAAAGCAGGTTGTATCGCTTAAATACAACCTGCTTTGTCTACAGTCTGAAACGAGGCAGACGCCTCGTTTTTTATTTCATCATTTCTTTTATTATTTTAATTTGTTTTTCCACGCTGCCCTTACCTGTTCCTCCGCGGCTTATTCTTTTTGCCGCACAATTTTCAAGCGATATAAATTCATAAAGGTCCTCTTCAAAAAGGGGACTGAATTTTTTATACTTTTCAAGCTCCAAATCTTCAAGAACGCAGGAATTTTCTGCGCAGAAATTAACTATTTCGCCCGAAAGCTTATAAGCCGATCTGAAAGGCAGACCTTTTAAAACAAGATAATCGGCAAGATCGGTTGCATTGATAAAGCCCTCGCCTGCGGCTTTACGCATTTTATACGTATCGGCTTTAAGAGTGCTTACCATTCCAGAAAATACCTTAAGGCACATTTTAACGGTTTCACAGGCGTCAAACACGCCCTCCTTATCCTCCTGCATATCCTTATTATAAGCAAGAGGAAGACCTTTTAGGGTGGTGAGCATCGCGATAAGCTCGCCGTAAACTCTGCCGGTTTTACCGCGCACGAGTTCCGCCATATCGGGGTTTTTCTTCTGCGGCATTATGGAAGAGCCGGTGGTATAAGCGTCGTCAAGCTTAATAAAGCCGAACTCAAAGCTTGAATACAGGATTATCTCTTCGGAAAATCTTGAAAGGTGCATCATAAGAATTGAAAGAGCACTTAAAAGCTCGACTGTATGGTCGCGGTCCGAAACGCCGTCGATAGAGTTTTCACAGATACCGTCAAACCGGAGCAGCTCCGCTTCATAAATTCTGTCGGTATTATATGTAGTGCCTGCTAGTGCGCAGGAGCCTATAGGGGAAATATTCATTCTCTTTTTTAGATCTGTGATCCTTCCTATATCACGCAAAAGCATAAACGCATAAGCAAGCAGCTGATGACCGAACACTATCGGCTGAGCGCGCTGGAGATGTGTATAACCAGGCATTATAGCGTCTTTATATATTACCGCTTTATCACAGACTGCATTTATCAAATTTTTAATAAGAACGATTATTTCATCGCACTGCTTTCTTAAATAAAGGCGGGAATCAAGCGCTACCTGATCGTTTCTGCTCC
Organism: uncultured Eubacteriales bacterium; assembly: GCA_934454845.1. GTDB lineage: Bacteria > Bacillota > Clostridia > Oscillospirales > Acutalibacteraceae > UBA737. The sequence continues at coordinate 1,152 of CAKSGV010000009.1, forward strand.
TGGCGGTGTGGAGCTTTTTGCCTGTTTCACCGATAAGAGATGTTAAATACTGTTCGACAAAAGTGTGGATATCCTCACAGCTTTCATCGACAGCAAGTTTACCGCTTTTTATATCTTCGGATATTTTTTCAAGACCGCGGACAAGCTTTTTCCCCTCTTCTTCCGTTATAATTCCGCATTTCGAAAGCATTTTCGCGTGAGCGATACTTCCCATAATATCCTCTTCGAACATTGCTTTATCCACTCTAATAGAAGAATTGAAATCATCTGCTGTTTTATCTATTTCTCCGCTCGTTCTGCCTGCCCAAAGCTTAGCCATTATACTTTTCTCCTTGTATTTGAATAAATATGCAAAGATTATGCCTTTATTGCATTATTATACAATAAAGGCATAAAAAAGTCAATAAATTATTATTCCTCTTCTTCCGCGGATTTTTTAAGAGCCTCAAGCTTCTCGACGCAGGAAGAACATACGGATATTCCGTTAAGTTCCACTCCGTCGGCCAGGCGGTCGCAGAAAGCGCAGGTAGGGCGGTATTTTTTAAGAATTATATTGCCGCCCTCCATATAGATTTCAAGACTGTCAAAATTAGAGCGAAGGCCGAGCTGATTTCTGATCTCTTTGGGAATAACTATTCTTCCCATACTGTCAAGCTGTCTTACAATACCGGTCGATTTCATTTTTACCCTCCGAAAAATCAGATGTTTCCGATCTCTTTGATCGTTTCATTGATTTTTTCTATTCTTTCTGCGGCTTTTTTATAGCCCTCTTTTTGAGCGGCAACGACCTTTTCGGGAGCATTCGCCATAAAGCCCGCATTATTTAGCTTCTTACCGAAGAAGTCTTTATCGATCTCGGCTTTTTCGAGATCTTTTTTAAGCCTTAAAAGCTCTTTTTCAACATCGACAAGCTCTTTCATCGGCATATATACCGCGGCGCCTGAGCAAACAATGCTTACGCACTTATTGTGATCGAATTCAGCTTTAACATTTACTTCGCTTGCATATGCGAGTCTGCAAATAAAGGGAATCCCCGAAGTAAAGATATCGGAAAACTCGGTTTCTATATTTACCGTAACTTTCTTTGAGGGCGGAACATTCATTTCCGCTCGGCGGTTTCTTATCGCCTTAATTACTTCCATAATCTTTTCAAAATCGCTTTCTTCTTTTGAAAAATCAAGTCGAGAATTATATTCGGGCCATTTTGAAACCATTAATGCCGTATCGCAGTCAGGCATCGACTGCCAAATTTCTTCCGTGATAAAAGGCATAAAAGGATGAAGCAGGGCAAGAGTGCCTTTGAAAACATAAACAAGCACAGAGCAAGCTGTATCATAATTATTCTTATCATCGGCAAAAAGGCGGGATTTGCAGATCTCTATATACCAATCGCAGAAAACATCCCAAATAAAGTCATAAAGCTTAGAAACCGCAAGACCAAGCTCGAATTTTTCAAGATTATCCGTAACCTCTTTTACAAGTTTATTATATTTCGATAAAATCCATTTATCTTCAATCGCAAGGTTTAAAGCGGATAAATCTTTAACATCGCCTTTTTCAAGATTCATAAGAATAAATCTTGCTGCATTCCAAATTTTGTTGGCAAAATTTCTGCTTGCCTCAACTCTTTCCGGGATATATCTCATATCGTTACCCGGGCTGTTTCCCGTAGCGAGAGAAAATCTTAAAGCGTCGGCGCCGTACTGATCTATAACTTCAAGGGGGTCTACACCGTTTCCTAAGGATTTTGACATTTTTCTTCCCTGAGAATCCCTTACAAGACCGTGGATAAGAACGGTATCAAAAGGAACCTGCCCTGTCTGCTCAATACCTGAGAACATCATTCTCATTACCCAGAAAGGAATTATATCATAGCCCGTAACAAGGGTGTTAGTAGGATAATAATGCTTGAAATCTTCCGTTTCTTCCGGCCAGCCGAGAGTGGAGAATGGCCAGAGAGCAGACGAAAACCAGGTGTCGAGAGTGTCGGGGTCCTGATGAATATGAGCGCTTCCGCAGTGAGCGCATTTTTTTGCGTCTTCTTTAGAAACGGTTATTTCGCCGCACTCGTCGCAATACCATGCGGGAATTCTGTGACCCCACCAAAGCTGACGGGAAATGCACCAATCCCTGATATTTTCAAGCCAGTGGAAATAAACCTTTTCAAATCTCTGCGGAACAAACTTAGTCTCTCCCGATTTTACCGCTTCGATAGCAGGCTTTGCTAACGGCTCCATTTTAACGAACCACTGTTTTGAAACCCTCGGCTCAACCGTGGTTCCGCAGCGATAGCAAGTGCCGACATTATGATTATAAGGCTCGATTTTAACAAGCGCGCCCTCTGCTTTCAGGTCCTCAACTATTTTCTTTCTCGCCTCATAGCGGTCAAGTCCTGCATACATAGGATAATCCCCGGTGATTTTAGCGTCAGGAGTCAGAACATTTATAACTTCAAGATTATGCCTTAATCCGACTTCAAAGTCATTAGGATCGTGCGCAGGCGTGATTTTAACAACACCAGTTCCGAAATCCGGCTCAACATAGCTATCCGCAATTACGGGAATTTCACGGTGGACTATAGGCAGAATAAGAGTTTTTCCGACAAGATCCTTATACCTTTCGTCATCCGGGTTTACCGCAACCGCAGTATCACCGAGAAGAGTTTCAGGTCTTGTTGTAGCAAGTTCCAAGTATCCGCTACCGTCTTTAAAAGGATATCTTAAATGCCAGAAAGATCCTGCCTGATCCTCATATTCTACCTCGGCGTCGGAAATCGAGGTATGGCAATGGGGGCACCAATTTATAATTCTTTCGCCCCTATAGATAAGCCCTTTTTCATAAAGCTTTACAAATACTTCTTTAACAGCCTTTGAACAGCCTTCGTCAAGAGTAAAGCGCTCCCTGTCCCAATCGCAGGAGGAACCCATTTTTTTGAGCTGCTCTATAATCCTTCCGCCATACTGTTCTTTCCATTTCCAGGCGCGCTCTAAAAATCCTTCTCTACCGATATCATCTTTAGTGATACCCTCTTTTTTCATTGCTTCAACTATTTTTGCTTCGGTTGCGATAGAGGCGTGGTCGGTTCCGGGTATCCAAAGGGTATCATATCCTTGCATTCGCTTAAAGCGGATAAGAATATCCTGCAAGGTATTATCAAGCGCGTGGCCCATATGGAGCTGACCTGTGATATTCGGAGGAGGAATTACTATTGTATAAGTCTTTTTGCCCTCTTCTCTTTTTGCATGAAAATAGTGACCGTCGAGCCACATTTTATAGATGCGGTCTTCAACGCTTTTCGGATCATACTGTTTTTCAAGTTCTTTACTCATTTCCTTTAACCCTCATTAATTAAATGTCCATTTTTTCCTGCGAGGCAGAAACATTCTGAATTATACTGCCTGCCGCAGGGAGATTCTTCGTTCTGTAGCGGTGCTCGCTTTCAACGGCTCCGCTTTCGAATTTTTCGGCAGAGAAAATTCTCTGTCCTTTTTTCTGCGTCATCACGGCAATTCCGCCGTTATCCTTTGTAGCTTTGGCGGGAATCGACGCGGTGTTAACTATAAGCATTCTGTTATTTGTGGAAACCAAAGCTATGTCGCAGTCATCCTCAAAAAATATCACCGTGTGCAATACGAACTTTTTGCAGTATGCGTTTATAAGCTTCTTGCGGTTTGTCTTTGTGATATAGGAAGAAAGCGGAACCTTGGCCACACGCCCGTTATCGAATACAAAGATAACAAAGCCTTTATAATCCTTTGTATCGATCATATAAACCGCGTTTTCACCCTCTTCAAACTGAAGCTTTGAAGCGATATAATCACCTAAAATGCTTGCTTTTGAGTCGCCGAAATCCGCCACTCTGCTTTTATATACCTGCGCCTTATCCGTGAAGAAAAGGAGGTCCTTATCGCAGGAGGATTCTATCACCTGCGTTATTTCATCGCCCTCTTTAAGCTTCTGCTCGCCGCTCATTCGAAGCGACTGCGGAGTTATGCGCTTAAAGTAACCGTCTTTAGTGAAAAATAGGGTTACCGGGGAAGAATCAAGCGGCTCGTCTGTCACTTCGGCAAGCTCGTTTTCCTCGGCACTGATTATTTTTGTGCGCCTTTCTTTGGCATATTTTTCAATAACGGCTTTTAATTCCGAAACGATTATTTTTTTGATTTTTGCTCTCGAATTCAGAGTTTCCTCACAATCACTTATTTCCGATTCAAGCTTTTCTATATCATCGAGCCTTTTAAGAATATACTCGCGGTTTAAATGCCGGAGCTTTATCTCGGCTACATATTCCGCCTGAGTTTCATCGATGCCGAAGCCTATCATCAAGTTTGGCACGACTTCTTTTTCGATTTTTGTTTCTCTGACGATTTTTACAGCCTTATCGATATCAAGCAGTATCTTTTCCATACCCTTTAAAAGATGAAGACTGTTTTTAGCCTTTGAAAGCTTAAAATAAACTCTTCTTCTGATGCACTCTTCTCTGAAAGCAACCCATTCGGAAATTATTTCTTTAACACCCATAACTCTGGGAGATGCGGCAATAAGAATATTAAAGTTGCAAGAAAAGCTGTCCTGCAAAGGAGTGAGCCTGAAGAGCTTTTTCATAAGCTTGTCGGGATCGGTGCCTCTTTTAAGGTCTATCGTTATCTTAAGACCGGAAAGATCGGTCTCATCTCTGACATCGCTTATCTCCGTTATTTTCTTAGCCTTTACAAGCTCTGTTATTTTTTCTATGATTGCCTCTGTTGTGGTGGTGGGAGGGATCTCGCTTATATCAATACAGTTCTGCGATTTATCATAGGAATAAACGCCTCTTACCTTAAAGCTTCCTCTTCCGGTTTCATAAATTTTTTCCATTTCGGCGCGGTTATATAAAAGCTCGCCGCCTATGGGAAAATCGGGCGCTAAAAGGGTATCTGCGACATTTATATCCTCGTCTTTTATATATGCTATCGTAGTTTCGCAGACCTCTTTTAAATTGAACGGGCATATCTGGCTCGCCATTCCTGCGGCTATACCCATATTTGAGTTTACAAGTATAGTCGGGAAAGTCACAGGGAACAACACGGGCTCTTTCATTGTCGCGTCGTAGTTATTCACAAAATCGACTGTGTCCTTATCAATATCCGCAAAAAGCTCAGCGGATATAGGAGCGAGCTTTGCCTCGGTATATCTTGCGGCGGCGCACTGCATATCGCGTGAATACGCTTTACCGAAAGATCCCTTTGATTCTACAAACGGGTGCAAAAGCGCACCGTTGCCCTCGGAAAGCCTTACCATTGTTTCATAAATCGCGGAATCTCCGTGAGGATTCAACTGCATAGTTCTTCCCACGATATTGGCAGACTTAATAGTTGGTCCGTTTAAAAGCCCCATATTATACATAGTATAAAGAAGTTTTCTGTGCGAAGGCTTAAATCCGTCAATTTCCGGTATTGCCCGGGAAATAATTATGCTCATAGCATAGGGCATAAAGTTTTGCTTTAGCGTTTCGGTAACCGGCTGATCAAGAACGGTTCCCGCACCGGCTATATATGCGTTATCCTTGCGGACTTTAGGCGCTTTTATTTCTTTACTCTTTCTCGGAGCCATTTTGCTCCTCCTTATTTTTGAATTATCAGCTTAAATCGGTGCTGTCAATATAAAGGTGACCGTTTTCCGATATATAATCTTTTCTTCCCTGCAAATTATCGCCGAGCAGAAGATCAAACATTGAAGATGTCATCTCCGCTTCCTCCGGAAGAATCTTTATAAGCCTGCGCGTGAGAGGGTTCATAGTGGTGAGGTTCATCATATCCGGCTGGTTTTCGCCGAGACCTTTCGAGCGCTGAAGAGAATATTTCTCATCGCCTATCATTTTAAGAATATCGGTCTTTTCGCTTTCATCATAAGCGAAATATGTTTTTTTCTTCGTGTTTATTTCATAGAGCGGAGTTTCGGCAATAAATACCTTGCCCTCGGTTATAAGAGTAGGAACAAGCCTGTAGATCATAGTGATAATAAGCGATCTTATGTGAAATCCGTCAACATCCGCGTCGGTACAGATAATAATTTTGTTCCAGCGCAGATTATCAAGATCAAAATTGGATAATCCCTTATTCGATTTTGATTTTACTTCAACTCCGCAACCTAAAACTTTTAAAAGATCTGTTATTATTTCGCTTTTGAAAATCTTATCATATTCTGCCTTTAAGCAGTTAAGAATTTTTCCTCTCACGGGCATAATAGCCTGAAAAGCCGCGTCACGCGCGAGCTTACAAGAGCCGAGAGCCGAGTCTCCCTCAACGATATAAAGCTCTCTTTCGCTTACATCTTTACTTCTGCAATCGACGAATTTCTGCACCCTATCCATCATAGAATTTCCGCCGGAAAGGGTTTTTTTGATATTTATGCGTTCTTTTTCGCTGCGTTCTCTGCTTCTCTTATTGATCAAAACCTGATCGGCTATCTTATCCGCTTCAGCTTTATTCTCGATAAAATAAACTTCAAGCTGATGACGCAGAAAATCAGTCATAGCCTCGGCGATAAATTTATTCGTTACCGCCTTTTTGGTCTGATTTTCATAAGAGGTTATGGTTGAGAATGAAGAGGTAACTAAAACCAGACACTCTTCCACATCGGCAAAGGTGATTTTGCTTTCGCCGGATTTATATTTATTTGTCTGTTTGATATAATTGTCTATCTGATAGACAAACGCGTTTCTTACCGCCTTATCGGGTGCGCCGCCATACTCAAGAAAGCTTGAATTGTGATAATATTCCTTAAGCGTTCTCGTATTGGAAAAGCACATCGCGACATTGATCTTGACTTTATATTCCGGCTTGTCCGCACGGTCTCTTCCTTTGCGCTCTGTATTGAAAAATCTAACCGACGTCAGAGCCTCGTCACCCACATATTCGGAAACATAATCGCTTATGCCGTTTTCATACTTAAATTCGGTATTTATAAATTTAGAACCCTGCTGCTGGCGAAAGATAAAGAGAAGACCGTTATTTACGATAGCCTGTCTTTTTAATATATCCGTGAAATATTCGGGCGGAATATTTATATCCGTGAAAACATCTATATCGGGCTTCCATTTTGTTTTTGTGCCGGTATCTTTTCCGGCATACGGCTCTTTTTTAAGTCCTCCTATATTATAGCCGTGCTCAAAATGGAGATTGTATTTAAATCCGTCTCTTTTGATTTCAACATCCATATATTCGGCGGTATATTGAGTGGAGCAAAGACCGAGTCCGTTTAATCCGACGGAATATTCATAGTTAGTACCTTCGTTAGTATTATACTTTCCTCCGGCATACATCTCGCAGTATAAAAGCTCCCAGTTATAGCACTGCTGCTTATTGTTAAAATCGACCGGTGCTCCTCTTCCGTGATCTTCAACCTCTATCGAGCCGTCGGAGAAATAAGTTACGGTGATCTTATTGCCGAAGCCCTCTCTTGCCTCATCGATAGAATTTGAAATAATTTCAAAAACGGAATGCTCGCAGCCGTCAATACCGTCGGATCCGAAAATTACAGCCGGGCGTTTCCTTACCCTATCCGGTCCCTCAAGCTTTTCTATACTCTCATTTCCGTACTCAGCAACAGTTTTTGCCACAAGCACCAACCTTTCGGATTTACATTTTATGTCATTATATATTATATAATTTACATTATTAATAGTCAAGTCAAAAAAACGCCGCCCGAAAGCCTTAAAACTTTCGGGCGGCTGAAAAATTCAAAAATTATTTAACTCCGATATACGGTGCGGGATTTACCCTTGCGCCGTTGCAATTAACTTCAAAATGCAGGTGATTTCCCGTGGAATATCCCGTGCTTCCTACAAGTGCGATAACATCGCCGGCATTTACCGTTTCTCCTGCTCTTACGCAAAGAGAAGACGCGTGCGCATAAGTCGTGATAAGCCCGTTTCCGTGGTCGATCCTTACGCAGTTGCCGTAAGATCCGTCATATCCGGAAAAAACAACCTTACCGCAAGCCACCGCGAATATCTGCGTGCCTCTCGGAGCCCTCAAATCAAGGCCTTTATGGCCGCCGCTACCGTAATAACAGCTGACCTGCCATACGCCGCTCGGCAGAGGGAATATAAATCCCGAGCTTTTGGCTATTCTTATCTGAGCGGCAGTTGCCGCGGTTTTAGCAGTTCCTACTACAACGACCTGGTCTACAGGCGTGCTTAAAACTTCATCGGAAATGGTATTTTTCTCCTGCACTTCGCCGTTTAAATAAACGACTTCATCGGTCACGCGTCTTACACCCTTTTTGCCCTCTACCTGAATCTCTTTATAATCAACGGTCTGGCTTGAAGTTTTCTTTGTTACGACCTTAAAATTGGTTTCTATATCGGTAACAACTGTAGCAACAGCTTTAACATTCAAATTCGAAAGCTCGCTTACCGCCTCTTCAGATTCCTTTATTTCGTCTGAAAGACAATATCCGTCGCTTATCTCAACTTCTTCAACAAAGCTGCACTGCGCGCCCTCGGGTGCTTTCTGCTTATATATATCATTGATAGCGGACTCAAGCTCGTCCTTTTTTACAAAACCGATTTCCTTACCGTTTATCTTTACATCGCTTGCAAGCACTATATCGTCGGTTTTTTCAATTATAGCGTCTGCCACGTTCTGATCGGAGGATATCTCATTATTAAGAGCTATTACAGCGGAGTATTCCGGAGCGCTGACTGTGGACTCAACATCGCTGCCGGTGACTTTTTCTTTTACGATACTTACAGCCGCTTTAAACTGATCTTTACTTTTAACGGTTGCGATATATTCGCCCTGATAGCTTACTTTATAAGCAAATCTCGCGCCTACGGCCGCGATACTTGCAAATATTGCAACAGCGGAAAATCCGGCGAAAATAAGCACTCTTACCGCTCTGCTCAATTTCTTAGCTTTTTTTCTGAAGGGCTCGGTTATTTCTCCTGCCCACGAAAGCATATCGTGAAAGATAAAGCATTACTCCTTTCTTTAAAAGTTACAAGTTTGTAACAACTTACTTATTATATTATACCAAAAAGTTACAAAATTGCAACCTTTTTTTACAAAAATTTTTTTATAAGCGAAAAAACAACTGCGCAAACCCGCCAAACAAACGGATTTACGCAATTGTTTAAAACATTGAAATTTGATTTGTTTCGGGTATACTTCCCAGTGCTCCGAGCTCGCCGAGCTTCGCGATCACTGTCTTTGAAACGCCGGATTCTATAATAAGATCTTCTCTTGAAACAAAATTGCCCTTTTTCGCCGCTTCATAAATTGAATACGCCGCTTTTTCGCCTACACCTGACAGCGCGCCGAAAGGAAGACGCATTTTTCCGTTTTCCGGAACAAATTTAACAGCATGGGATTTATCGATATCTATAGGAAGTATCTCAATTCCTCTTGAAAGCATTTCATTAAAAATAAGCATATTTTCATAGACATCGAGTTCTTTTTTTGAAGCCTCTTTTCCCTTAGCCTTGATATCCCTTAAATATCTTCTTACGGATTCTTTGCCGCCCATAAGCACTTCAACATCGACGTCTTCCGGTCTTGCGGTAAAGTAAGCACAGTAAAATTCAAGCGGCTTATGCACCTTATACCAGGCGACTCTGAGCGCTGAAATAACATATGCCGCCGCGTGAGCCTTAGGGAACATATACTTTATCTTATAGCAGCTCTTAATATACCATTCGGGAACTCCGACCGACCGCATATCGTCTTCCATAGCGGACCAGTCCTCTTTTGATACCTTGCCTTTGGCAACAAGACCTTTACGCACGGTTTCGGTGATCTTAAAAGCTCTTCCCTCTTCCATTCCCTGATGAATAAGGTATACCATTATATTATCGCGCGTTCCGATAACCTCGGAAATGGTGCAGGTGCCGTTATCGATAAGATCCTTTGCGTTGCCGAGATAAACGTCTGTACCGTGGGAGAGTCCCGATATCTGCAAAAGATCGGCAAAATTTTTCGGTTTACAGTCCATAAGCATTTCTCTTACAAATTTTGTACCGAATTCGGGGAGGCAGAATGTTCCGTTTTGCGAGTCGATATCCTCCGGCTCTACCCCGAGAGCCTTTGTGGAAGTAAACAAGCTGTAAACCGCAGGATCGCTCATCGAAATATCGCTAACCGGTATCCCCGTATATTCCTCAAGGTATTTATATGTAGTAGGAATGACATGGCCGAGTTCATCAAGTTTTAATATGGTATCGTGTATTGAATGGAAATCAAAGTGAGTGGTGATGATATCGCTTTTAACATCATCTGCCGGGTGCTGAACGGGACAAAAATCATATATTTCCATTCCGTCGGGTACAATTATCATTCCTGCCGGGTGCTGACCGGTAGTTGTTTTTACCTTTGCTCCTTCGACTTTTTTAGCAAGCCTGTCAAGCTCGGCAGAACTTAATATCTTTCCTGTTTTCTCGCAGTAGGATTTGGCAAAACCGTAAGCTGTTTTTTCGGCTATTGTGGAGATAGTACCAGCTTTAAAAACGTTTTCCTTACCGAAAAGGCTTTTCGTGTACTCCTGAACATCGTTTTGTACTTCATCGGAGAAGTTTAGATCGATATCGGGCACTTTATCTCCCTTAAAGCCCAAAAATGTTTCGAAAGGAATATCATGGCCGTTGCGGTTTAATTTTTCTCCGCAAACAGGGCAATTTTCCTCCGGAAGATCAAATCCCGAACCCACAGAGCCGTCGGTGAAAAATTTGCTGTATTTACATTTCGGGCACACATAATGCGGAGCGAGAGGATTAACCTCCGATATACCCGCCATTGTTGCGACAAACGACGATCCTACCGATCCTCGCGAGCCTACTAAATATCCTTTTTCCTCACTGTAAGCAACAAGCTTCTGTGCAGAAATGTACATTATGGAAAATCCGTTTTTTATAATCGAATCAAGCTCTTTTTTAAGCCTTTTTTCAACTATTTCGGGAAGCTCGTCGCCGTATATTTTATGCGCGTTTTCCCAGCAGATATCTTCAAGCAGCTGATCCGAGCCTTCTATTACAGGCGGATAATTGCCCTCCGGCACCGGGATAACGTCATCAGATATCATATCGGCGATCTTATTCGGATTTTCGATAACAAATTCCTTTGCCCTCTCGCCGAAATAATCGAAATCAGAAAGCATTTCAGAGGTGGTTTTAAAATAGAGGGGCGCTTGGTTTTCAATATCGTCAAAACCCTGGCCAGCCATAACTATCTGGCGGATAATGCCGTCTTCCTTAGTTAAAAAATGCACATCGCCCGTTGCTACTACGGGTTTATTAAGCGCGTCTGCAATTTCGACTACCTTGCGGTTAAAGTCCTTTATTACTTCTAAGCTTTTAACCTTTTTAAATCTGTTTACCTTTATAATTTGACCGGTCTTTTCGCTTACCTTATCGGGAAGCGACGATTCTCTTACCATAAATTCATTGTTGCCTAAAGGCTGAATTTCAAGATAATCATAATAAGAAGCTATTCTTTTAAGTTCCTCATCGTCGGCACCGTCAACAATAGCTTTATAAAGCTCTCCCTGCTCGCAGGCAGTGCCGACAATAAGTCCCTCGCGGTATTTATCCAACACGCTTTTAAGGGTTATAGGTCTGCCGTGAAAATTTTTAAGATGTGCATTTGATACTATTTTATAAAGATTTTTAAGTCCCGTTAAATTCTTGACTAAAATTATCTGGTGGTTTCTGAGTTTCGATATCTGTTTTGTTGTGAGCCCATCAAGCTTATTTTTATAATCGTCGATAAAATAGCTCTCAACGCCGTAAATAACCTTGAAATTTCCGCCGTTTTTCCTGATTGCGCTCACCGCTGCCGCGGCAGCAGGATAGCTCTGCACAACTCCGTGGTCTGTAATAGCAATAGCGGTATGGCCCCATTTATACGCGCAGTTTATTATATCTCCCGCGCTCGATACCGCGTCTTTAGCGGACATATTTGTATGGCAGTGAAGCTCCACTCGCTTTTTGCCCTCGTAATCGTCGGTTTCCTCGTATTTTTGCAAAAGCGCTATGGATTTCGGCTCTGCAACAAAGGATTTTTTATAATCGTCAAATTTATAAGAGCCGTTTACAAGAATATACTGTCCGTCTTTTACCGCCGACAGCGAAGTTAAATTTTCGGGTTTTACAAACATACTTGCGGAAAGGGCATTAGTATAATCCGAAAAGCTGAATTTAACTATCACTCTCTCGCCGTTTCTTGTGTTTATCTTTCTGTCCTCTCTGCCGAAAACCTCTCCGAAACAACATATATATGTATCCTCTTCGGTTACGCGGATCATTTCTTTGACATTTGTATCTATATTTCTCGGTCCGTAAATCACTTTCGGATCGTCAAGATAAACAAGTCCGTTTTCAGGCTTGTCCGAGCGGGGCTCAAATTTTACAAAAGCCTTATTTGCCGCCTTTTCCCTGACCTGCTTTTTGAGCGGCTCTGTTTGCGCGGTTTTCGGAATTTCTATTTTCACATCTTCCGCCTGACCGTCAAACAAAACTGTGATTTCTCTTTCAAAAAGCTTAAACACGGCTCTTTCGAATTTGCTTTCAAATTCGCATGATCTAAGCGTTGCAAGACCGCCGAATTTTAAAGTTACAGTGACATTATTTCCGCAAAGAGAATATTCCGCCTGATTGAGATAACCGTTTATCGCGGCATTTTTAGCCTTTATTCTCTCGCAGATATCCGCACAGGCGGTTTCATTTAGCGCCTCCGGCGGAAATTTCTCCTCAAAATCGAGATTTTGAAGAGAAAAAGCAGATATAAGCGATTCCTTAAAATCATTTATTGTCTTATTATCCACATAGCAACTAAACCGAACGCCGATATCAAGCGTTCGGTTCTGAGGATCCGGCTCGCATATATAAAGCTCGGCGTCTTTAAATGCGGGCGGATAATTTTCCTTTATTAAATTTCCGAAAAGCTCAAAGAGCTTAAGCATTGTTTTCCCCTCTGTTTACATCTTTTTGATTTCTTTTTCCAATTCGTCAAGAAGATACTCTTCTTTTATATTGCTTTTTAAAACTTTGCCGTTTTTAAAAATAACTCCGCAGTTCTTTCCTCCTGCGATTCCTATATCGGCGTGGCTTGCCTCGCCGGGACCGTTTACCACGCACCCCATTATTGCGACGGTTAAATTTTTATCTATATCTTTAAATCTTTCTTCCGCGGCTTTTGCAAGATCTATAAGGTCAATAGAAGTTCTTCCGCAGGTGGGGCAGGAAATAAATCTTATTCCGTCTTTTCTTAGCCCTATCGCTTTTAAAATATCTATTCCTGCTTTTACTTCCTTTTCGGGATCGTCTGTAAGAGAAACTCTTATGGTATCGCCTATTCCCCTAAGAAGAAGACCGCCGATACCGGCAGCAGACCTTAAAGTTCCCATATACTCGGTGCCTGCCTCTGTAATTCCTAAATGAAGAGGATAAGAACACTTTTCGTGAGCTAAAGAATAAGCGTCATAAGCTGTTTTAACATCCGAAGATTTAAGCGATAAAACTATATCATTAAAATCGAACTTTTCAAGCAGCGATATATGATAAAGTCCGCTCTCGACCAAGGCCTCGGCCGTCGGAAAACCATACTTTTTAAGTATATGTTTTTCAAGCGAGCCTGAATTCACCCCTATTCTTATCGGGATTTCTTTTTGTCTGCATTTATCAGCCACTGCTTTAATATGCTCGTCTGCTCCGATATTTCCGGGATTTATCCTTATCTTGTCCGCTCCCGCCTCGCAACTTTCTATTGCAAGTCGCCAATCAAAATGAATATCGGCGACTAAGGGAATATCGACTGCGTTTTTAATCTCATAAAGAGTTTTTACAGCCTCTTTGTCCGGAACAGAAATTCTTATTATTTCACAGCCGGCATTTTTAAGCCTTAAAGCCTGTGAAATGTTTTCCTTTATATCGTGGGCAGGCGCGTTGAGCATAGACTGCACCGCTATCTTTTCTCCTGCTCCGATATAAATACTTCCTATTTTTATTCTTTTAGTTTTCATTTTTTCACCGGAAAATAAGCGACCTGATATCTTTTGCCGTTACTGCAAGCATAAACAATATAAGAATTATAAACCCTATCGCGTGAATAGTCGCCTCATATTTAGCAGGTATCTTTTTGCGTGTTACCATCTCAATGAAGATGAAAAGCAGTCTTCCGCCGTCAAGAGCGGGAATTGGCAAAAGATTAAAGAGCCCTAAATTGATGGTGATAAGCGCCATAATAGGAATAAGGTTTTTAAGACTTGCCTTTGCGGCGCTGCCTATTGCCGCAGTAACTCCCACAGGGCCGGATACGGCACTGATACCGTATTTTCCTCCTATAAGGTCAAACAGCGACCTGTATATAACGGCGCAGTATGAAAATGTCATTTTAAAGGTCTGGCTTATAAAGCTTTTAAAGGTTTTTTCCTGCGGATATACTTTAAAATCCACATTTATATAAGTGAAATCGTCTTCTTCCGTTATTGCGAAAGTAACATCTTTTAAAAGTTTTTTTGCGCCGTCTCTTTCAACTTCAATATCAAGGGATCCGTTTTTAACATTTGTAAAAGCATAACTTAAATCATAAGTCGTGTAAATTTTTCTGCCGTCTACCTTTAAAATTTTATCGTCAATTCTAAGACCTGTTTCTTCGCTTATGGCATTTTCGTCAAAAGCGGCGATTTTTGTTGTAGTAAACTGCTTTGAGGGAATAAGCGTGAAGCTTACAAGAAGCACTCCCAAAAGCAGATTGAATATCGCGCCCATTGCTACGATTATAAATCTTCTCCAGGCGCTTTTTTTGCAAAATGCGCGCTCATCGGAGCTTTCCTCGTCTTCTCCCTCCATAGCGCAGTAACCACCTAAAGGAATTAGGTTTATTTTATACTCGGTTTCTCCTTTTTTCTTTGAAAAAAGCTTAGGCCCGAAGCCTACCGCGAATTCATTTACCTTTACTCCCAAAAGCTTTGCCGCTATAAAATGGCCGAATTCGTGAATGATAATCAGAACTAAAAAAAGAAGCACTGCCACAAGATACGGCCAGATATTATTTAAAATATTTAATACCGAGGAAATAAAAACCACTCCTGTCTTAAAAATGCGACCGCACAAATTCCCTCGCGGCCCTATCCGCTTCAAAAACACCCTCTATGGTGTAATTTTCGCAACTGTAAGCATTAAACAGTGCCTCGCCGTTAAGCTTTTCAATATCGGTAAATTTTATTTTTCCTTCTAAAAAGAGTTTAACCGATTCCTCGTTTGCCCCGTTTATCGCCGCGGGGTAAAGGCCGCCCCTGTTTATCGCCTCAATGCAAAGGGGAAGGCATTTAAAGGTATCGGTATCGGGTTTTTCAAAAGTAAGCGTTTTGATCTTAAAAAGATCCAGCCTTTCAGAGCATTTTTTTCTTTCGGGATAGGTAAGCGCATACTGAATGGGCAGACGCATATCCGGCGTGCCGAGCTGCGCTATTACCGCGCCGTCGTTAAGCTCCACGGCGGAATGAAGAATACTCTGCCTGTGAACGACAACTTCTATATCCTCTGCTTTCACGCCGAAAAGGTGAACCGCCTCAATAACCTCTAAGCCTTTATTCATCAGCGTAGCAGAGTCCACGGTTATTTTAGCTCCCATAGACCAGTTGGGATGATTAAGCGCCTGCTCTACGGTTACATTTCTGAGTTCTTCTTTGGTTTTTCCGAAAAAAGGGCCGCCCGAGGCAGTAAGAATTATTTTTTTGGGAATTTTTTCTTTAACTCCTTGCAAAGACTGAAAGATAGCCGAATGCTCGCTGTCAACAGGGATTATTTTAACATTTTTCTCTTTTGCTGCGGCTTTAACAAGCTTGCCTGCGGTAACAAGAGTTTCTTTATTTGCAAGCGCTATGGTCTTTCCGGCGTTTATCGCGGTCAATGTAGGCATTAATCCCGCTATGCCGACTATTGCGCTGATAACCGTATCTCCGAAATCCGAAGCGGCACAGCAGACACCCTCTTGCCCCGATAAGACCTTAATATTTGTGTCTTTAAGGCGAAGCTTTAATTCTTTTGCCGCTTTTTCGTTCGCCACGGCAACGCATTTCGGCAAAAATTTTCTCGCCTGAATTTCCAAAAGCTTTATATCCGAGCCCGCCGCAATGGCGCTTACCTTAAAGCCGCAATTTTGAGCCACTTCAAGACTTTGCCTGCCGATAGAACCCGTTGAGCCTAAAATCACAAGGTCTTTCATTAAATTATACCGTAATTTATAAGAATATATACCACCGGTGATAAAAGAAGCACGCTGTCAAACCTATCGAGGATACCGCCGTGGCCGGGAATTATCTTTCCGTAATCCTTAATATCTGCGGCTCTTTTGAAAGAAGAAGCAAAGAGATCGCCGAGCATTCCGACAATGCAAAGCGGAATTGTAAGGAGTATGGTGGGTAAAATTTTATTTGATTTGAATGCGAAAACCAAAATCACGCAAACAAGAATACTTGAAACTATACCGCCTATCGCTCCCTCAACTGTTTTATGAGGGCTGATATTCGGGCAAAGCTTCTTCTTGCCTAATACAACGCCTGTGAAATACGCACCGGTATCGCAGACAGCCGAAAAATCAAGCAAAAGCAAAAGATAATAAAGCCCCGGATTTGAAACTGTGCCGACGCTTAAAACCACAATGCTTTCAAGAAACGAAAAACCTCTCGCTATTATAAAAGGCATACATGAAATTCCCGCGATTTGAGCAAGCGAGAATCTGCCGTGATTTTTAAGAATCATACAAACGGCGAAAATGAAATATATAACGGCAATACTTATCGCCAGAAGTCCCATCTTCCCGTTATTATAAAGAGTATTCGTAATAAATACCCGCCTTGCAAGATCGGCTTTATTCGTTATCCGCTCGTGCGAAAACATACTAAGGAGTATGTTTTCAAATACTCCGCTTATAAAAAGCACCTGCAAAAACGCATAAACAGACGAAATAATATAAATTAATTTTTTTTCGACCTTAAAAGCATTTTTTAGCATTTCATAAACGGCAGCCGCCGCAATAAAACCTATAAAAAGGGTTATAACTATCCTGTTTTGATTATATCCTAAAGCTAAGATCAGGGTGATAAGGGATATAAGCACCGCACCTGAAATAATTCGCGTTTTCATTTAAAGAACTCCCAGTTTTAAAAATATTTATACTCCGCCGAATCTGCGGTTGCGGCGGGAATATTCTTCCAAAGCTTTATCGAGATGATGAGGCTTAAAATCCGGCCATAAAACATCGGAGAACCAATATTCCGCATAAGCAGACTGCCAAATAAGATAATTTGAAAGCCTGTACTCTCCGCTCGGTCTTATAATAAAATCGGGATCTGGCTGACCTGCCGTGTAAAGTTCGGAAGATATCAGATCTTCGGATATTTCATCCGGAGAATATCCTTTTTCAACTATATTTTTCACAGCATTGACGATTTCATCTCTTCCGCCGTAATTTATCGCCATATTAAGGTGAAGACCCGTTGCGTTTTCCGATTCTTTTTCGGCGTTTAGCATAAGCTCCTTTATATCTTCGTCAAGAGGCGTTCTGTCGCCGATAAACTGCAGCCTGATATTTTCTCCCTTGAAATTATCCACATCTTTAAGATAACTTCTGAAAAGGTCCATTATATTATCGACCTCTTCTTTAGGGCGCTTCCAATTTTCGGTGGAAAAAGCATACACGGTAAGATATTTGATTCCGATTTTATTGCAGTATCTCGCAACGGTCTTGAAATTCTTTGCCCCTGCCGCGTGACCTGCGGACCTCGGAAGACCGCGCTTTTTTGCCCACCTGCCGTTACCGTCCATAATAATCGCTATTGATGTCGGCAAAATATCGATATTTAAGGCTTTTTTCTTTTTAAAAAGCATTATTAAAGCTCCATAATCTCTTTTTCTTTAGCCGAACAAAGTTCGTCGCTTTCCTTGCAGAATTTATCGGTAAGCTTCTGAATCTTCTTCTCTCCGTCGGACTCCTCGTCTTCCGTGATCTTTGAAGCCTTTTTAAGTGCTTTCAGCTTATCGAGAGCGTCTCTGCGCTGATTTCTTAAAGCAACCTTTGCGTCCTCCGATTTTTTCTTTACTTCTTTAACGATTTCTTTTCTGCGCTCCTCTGTAAGAGGGGGGAAGTTAAGTCTTATTACCTTTCCGTCGTTTTGAGGATTTATTCCTATTTCGGAAGTTAAGATAGCTTTTTCGATTTCCTTTAAAGTGGAAATATCCCAAGGCTGAATCATAAGAATTCTCGCCTCCGGAATAGATATCGCCGCCATCTGCTGAATGGGTGTGGGTACTCCGTAATAATCGACGGTGATCCTGTCAAGAACAGAGGCGTTAGCCCTGCCGGCTCTTATAGACTTATACTCGCGCTCTAAAGCCGCTATGGATTTTTCCATCTTTTCTTCGGTGTTTTTAAGTAGTTCCTGCATAAAATTTCCTCCGGAATTAATTTATTTTACAAGCGTGCCGTTGTGCTTACCTAAAACAGCTCTTACGATATTTTCGGGATCATTAAGATTGAAAACAAGAATTTCAATATTGTTATCCATACAAAGCGAGGCCGCAGTCGAATCCATAACATGAAGCTCTAATGACAGCACATCGTGATGCGAAAGAGTTTCGAATTTTTTAGCTTCGGGATTGACTTTCGGATCGCAGTCATAAACCCCGTCAACATTCGTTGCCTTAAATATAACATCGGCTCCTATCTCGGCGGCTCTCAGCGCCGCGGCAGTATCGGTAGAGAAGAAAGGATTTCCCGTTCCGCAGCCGAAAATAACAACTCTTCCTTTTTCCAAATGACGCACGGCTTTATTTCTTATATAAGGCTCTGCAATCTGGCGCATTTCGATAGCCGTCTGCACTCTTGCGGTAACGCCCAACTGCTCAAGCGCGTCGGCAAGGGCGAGCGAGTTAATGGTAGTAGCGAGCATTCCCATATGGTCGGCTCTCGTGCGGTCCATCTTTCCGCTCGATCTTCCGCGCCAGAAGTTGCCTCCTCCGACAACTATCGCTACTTCAACGCCCATATCCACGCATTTCTTTACGCTTTTGCATACTTCGATAACCTTATCGAAATCGATTCCGGTGCCTTTTTCTCCTGCGAGAACTTCGCCGCTCAGCTTTAACAGAATTCTTTTATAAACAGGTTTCAAAACGATTCAGCTCCTAAAAATCAATATTATTTTCTCACTTGATTATTTTACAATAATTTATGCTTAAAGTCAATCAAAATAAACTTATAACAAAGCTTTTAAAAAACATACCGTTTCCATAATTTTCCAAATTGTAACTAATAGTAACCTTTTTGTTTCTTTTAAAACGTACCACGCAAGAATATAATAAAAATCAGGGAGATGATATTATGAAAAAAATTGCGGTTTTCTTAGTTTTGATAATGTCTGTTTTGTGCTTTGCCTCATGCAAAGAGAAAAAGCCATCATATTCTGCATTTATAGAAGAGCTGAAAACAAAAAATCCCGATCTTCATTATATAATTAAGGATATTGACAATAACTCTTCAGATGAACTTATAGTGCTTAAAAACACAGCTATAACCGTTTATACTTCCTCCGATAAGATCACTAAACTTGATTCCTATGATTTTTATACCGGCACCACAAGGCTCTTTTTATCTGATAAAAAGGATTTCCCGGGTATATTCTATTTTTGCTGCGGCGGCGGAGTAAATCATTTCGGAGTTGTAAATATTGAAAATAATAAACTCGTTTCCTCTCAGATATTCGAAGAAGATTACTCCGGGATTCTCGGCGAAAAAGGAAAAATTTACGAGCTTTGTGAAAATAAAGCTCTGATAGAAGAATCAAAAAGACTTTATAACGAAAATAAAGATATTAAATTTTCCTAAAGGAGGAGCAATATGAAAAAAGTTTTAACGCTTAGTATCGCAATTTTTATGATTTTAGGTCTTACTGCCTGCAAAAATTCAAAAGCAAGCTCGGAAAGCTATAAATACGCTTTGAATTCCTCGGTTACTTATGATATCTCGTTTGATTATTCCGACTCGCAAAAACTCAACATAAAGTCCTTTTCGCTTAAAACCGAAGACAAAACCCAAAAAACAGAACTATCTGAAAACAAAAAATTCACAAAAAAGCCTTTTTATGTTTATAATGTGAATTTTGACGGATATAACGATATACTTATACCATTTGAGCAAAGTGCATACGCAAAATATTTTTACGCTTATCTTTGGGATCCCGAAAAAAAGGAGCTTGTAAAAGCGGATAACTTTGAAAATCTTGCAAATGTTGCGGCAGATAAAGAAAAGGGGTTGATACTTTCAAGTTTTTCAGGAGACGGGATCACTGTCTACAGCTTAAGCAAGTTTGATCAGTCGCCTGAAAGCTCTAATGTGATAAGATCTTATTCTTACACCCGTGACGGCGACGAAATGATATTTAAAAAAGAAAGCCTTGAAAACGGGGAAATGAAAACAGTATCAAAATTTTCCGTTCCCGTCACCGATGATAATGCTTATCTTTCGGATACCGAAATTTCTGAAAACATCAAAAAACTCGGCGATACAGATATCGATATCACACTTTTTAAAAATTATATTTTCTAAAGGATTTGTTATGAAAAAATTTTATGCTTTGATTTTTTTAGCGGCTGTTGTTTTAAGCCTTGCCTCCTGCGATGCGAAAAAGGATACCGACAATTCTATTTACGATAACTTTATCTCCGAAGTCAACCAGGATTTTTATGTGATAAGATTTAAAAACAAAAAGCCTTTTTTAATATATAACAAAAAATACTTTGAAATGGAAGAAAAAAACAGTCCGTAAAAGCTTGTGCTTTTACGGACTGTTTTATAAAATTAATTTAAAACTTTTCTTATATCTTCAAGATAATAATTTTTCCGTGATTCCAGCTGTTTGCAATATCTGCCAAAGAAACAAAACTTGTAACTAATTCCAATGCCGAAGTTAAATACGTTTTTCAAAAAGATTTGTACTTTGCAAGGAAACTATTTGAAAGAAATTGTAATTATTTTGTAACTTTTAAATTTGTCTTAAATAGCATATAATTAAAATACAAAGTTTCGAGGAGTTTTGCATATGAAAAAAAACAGCTTTATTTCTGATTTTGATTATAACTATGCTTTCAGTTTGCGCCTGCGGAAAAAATACGAGTATTGTAAAAGAAAGTAATACCGCAAAATATGAATTGACCGACATTCTTAATAATAAAATTTCTTTTACCGATGAAAGCGGAAAGTCAGTATATTTGAAAAATTACCGCTCCGAAAAATATCCCGATCTGCAAATTGCGCCTGAAAAGTATGCAATAATTGATTTGGATAACGACGGTACAAACGAGCTTGTGTTATATGCTTCGCCGGATTTCGGACTATATCTCGTATTCCACGAATATAACGGAGTAATTTACTCTTTTGAATTTGCAGAACGGGCTATGATCGATCTAAAGCAGGACGGCAGCTTTATTCAAAGCAGCGGCGCCGGAATTAATTCGTATGCCGTATTAAAATTTGATAAAAACACCTATAAAATTATAGAAGAAGCTTACCGCGATGACGATTTGCAAACTTACCGTATCGACGGCAATGAATGCAGTCTGAATGATATAAATGATTTTATAACAAGTTTTAATAATAAAACAAGTGTTGAATGGAGTGTTAAAAATATAAATAATAATTAAGGTGCCGTTTTAATTACAAACGATATCTTAATTTTGCTTAGACAATAAAGATTTCAGTTAAAGAATAACATGTACCAAAACTAAATAAGATTATTATACCAATATGTTGCCTGTGATTGTCTGGTGGCTAATGTGGAATAACTTCCCGGACTCTCATAATTATATATGAATGCACCTGCTAAATAACTTGCACTTTTGTTATTAATATTATTTATTACCATTTAAAATTAAAGGTGGAATCTTATATGAAAAAATCAATATTGGTTTTATATCTATTTTTTATAATTAACAGTTTGTGTTCTTGTTACACTTTAGAAACAAATATAACATCAAATAATCTTCATAATATTTTTAAAAAATTTATTTCCGGCGAACAAACAGCTGTTGATAATCAAGACAACAATATTATGATATCAAAATATACTTTTGATAAGACATCAAAGTATACTTTTTTTGATATAAATAAAGATGGAAAAGAAGAACTTTTGATAAAATCAAATGAATCCTTAGATATTTTTACTTTAAAAGACAATTCTCTTTATCTTGTAATCGAGTTACCAACTTATTACATGCCTTTAAACAACGGTGCTTTTCTATATGTAAGAGATGGTGCTGCCCCCGAGCATACTGATTATATTTATACCATTTTAAATACAGATGGCGAAAAGCTCTTCGAGCAATCCTTTTCGGAATATAAAATTTCCGATACTGAAATTAAATATTTCTTGAATAATATAGAAACATCAAAAAAAATCTTTGATTCCGTTTCAAAACCAATCTTTAAAATTGATAACGACAAAATCAAATGGCAAAATTTAAAATAATTTCAATTACTAGTTTTCAACTGTTATACTATCAATGCTAAACTGATTTAAACCAGCTGATAATATTGCTCCACAAATCCGATTTTACAACCCTTTTTATGCAGAAACTCTATTTCTTCAAAGGTGATTTTATTCTCACCCGTTAAAGTCCGCATACAAAAGGCGGGAAAACCTTTCTGTCTGGAAAACCAATCGAACATTGTATAACCGTTTTTTAGTTTCTTATTTAAAGGTATTTTTGAATTAACGCCCAAAAAAATTTCCAAATAAAAAACCTCCTTTACATTTTTTGCAGCTGCAAAGCTATTATAATGATAAAACCGGACACATATTGTCCGGTTTTAAAAAATTTTTTTAAAAATAAAAGGTCGGGAGCATGTCTGCTCCCGACCGAAGTTTTTTATGTTTATTTTACCTGCCTGCGGCGCTTTTTCATTTTCCTTTTATAAGCCGTGTTTTTAAAGAAACGAACCACGCAATTATATCCGCCTTTGATAACGAGCCACAGTCCATAAAGATTATCGCAGAAAAACATTCTGTAAATAATACAGCAAATAAATCCTATCGAAATTCCCGACAAAAATCCGCCGAGAATGCCGACGATATAGCCGAGCCATTTAAAAACAAGAAGATAAACTCCTCCGGCATAAAGCAAAAATTTAACAATAAAAACCAAAACTGCGCTTTTAAAAATTTTTCTTTCTGAAAATTTGGTTAAATTATATGTTAAAACGCACTGCAAAAAAGCAAATAAAAACGATAATAAAAAAAACATTTTTTTCTCCGCAAAAAGATTTTTACATATATTATATTAATACTTTTTGCGTGTAAAGTCAACGGATTTTACATAATCAGCCTTAAAAACAGCAGTCCGCAGACGCCGGGAAGACCGAATACCGAGCCTGCGCACGCAGAATAAGGATTTACGGGAATTCTTATTCCCGTAAACCTTGCTGTCAGATTTACTGCGGCGAGCGCCGCGGCTCCGATTAAAAAATTGATAAAAATATATTTAAAAGGCTTTCTGCTGCCTATGCTGAAGCCTAGAATACATAAAGCTCCCGTTAAACTTAAAGCAAGCGCAAAGATTTTTAAAAACTGCATAAATAAAAACCTCCATACTAAAAAGTATGAAGGTTTTTATAATTTTATGAAAGAATGGCTTTATCGGATGAAAAATCTATCTTTGCTTTATTAAACAGCTCAAGCAGCTGCTCAACAGAAAGATTTTTCTTTTCTTCTCCGCTAACATCGAAAGCTATTTTCCCCTCATAGAGCATAATAAGGCGGTTGCCGTACTTAATAGCGTCACGCATATTATGAGTTATCATAAGGGTTGTGAGATTGTTTTCGGTTACGACTCTCTGTGTGATTTCAAGCACCTTTGCGGCGGTTTTAGGGTCAAGTGCCGCCGTATGCTCGTCTAAAAGAAGGAGCTTAGGCTTATTCATAGCCGCCATAAGCAAGGTAACAGTCTGTCTTTGACCGCCGGAGAGAAGTCCCATTTTTGTTTTAAGCCTGTCTTCAAGGCCTAATCCCAATTCGCTTAAAAGCTTTTTATAGTTTTCTCGTTCGGCTGAGGTGATACCTTTTTTAAGACCCCTGTGCTTACCTCTTCTTGTTGCCAAAGCCAAATTTTCCTCAATTTCCATATCGGCGGCAGTGCCCATCATTGGATCCTGAAAAACTCTGCCTAAAAATTTTGCTCTTTTATACTCCGGCATATTTGTAACATCGGAATTATCGATAAGAATTCTTCCGCTGTCAACCCTCCAGGTACCGCATACGGCATTTAAAAGCGTGGATTTCCCCGCGCCGTTACCTCCTATCACGGTAACGAACTCGCCGTCGTTTATAGTAAGGCTTAATCCGTCTAAAGCGACCTTTTCGTTAACGGTTCCGGCATTAAAGGTTTTCTTAATATTCTTAATCTCAAGCATTAATCGTTACCTCCCTTTTTAAGCGTCAAAAAGTAATGCTTTTTAACATAGGGCAATCCGAGGAAGACGACAACAACCAATGCCGAAAGCATTTTAAGAAGATCGGTATCTATTCCAAGGAAGATTATCACCTGATAAACGATATAATATATAATTCCGCCTGCAAGAACAGCCAAAAGTTTTACGGCAAAATTCTTTGCGATTTTCGAAAAAACAGCTTCTCCTATAATAACAGCCGCAAGACCTATAACTATCGCACCTTTACCCATATTAATATCGGCAAAGCCTTGATACTGTGCGAGTAAAGCGCCTGCAAGAGAAACGATACCGTTCGAAATCATAAGACCGAGAACGATATTCACATTGGTATTAATTCCCTGAGCGCGGCTCATATTCGGATTGCTTCCCGTCGCTCTAACGGAGCAACCTCTTTCCGTTCCGAAAAACCAATATAAAATTGCCACTAAAACAACGCTGAAAATCAGAAGAACGACAATCGATGAATTGATATTCATCTGAGTTAAAAGCACTTTAAAGCTTCTTGCGGAAAGTGAAATATTGGCCTTTCCCATAATTTTTAGATTGACCGACCACAAGATAAGTTGTGTTAAAATTCCCGCAAGAATGGCAGGAATTCCGAGAGCCGTATGAATAATTCCGGTTACTGCTCCCGCAATCATTCCGACAACTATTGCCGCTAAAATGCAAACATAAATATTTATACCCTTAACGGCCAAAACAGTGCAAACGGCGGCACCGGTACAAATTGAACCGTCTACCGTCAGATCGGCGACATCAAGAATTTTATAGGTTATATAAACACCGATTGCCATTATACCCCAAATAAGACCTTGGGCAATTGCACCGGGGAATGCGCTTAACAGTTCCATTATTCCTCTCCCATATCGGAATAATCGGAAGGAACGGTGATACCGAGCTTATCGCAAATAGTTTTATTATATTGTTTTTTAGCATCAACATATTCGATCTTCATATTCTTAATATCTTTTTTGCCCGTTAAAATTTCGGCAGCCATTTCACCCGTTTTATAGCCGAGGTCATAATAATCGATAGAAAGAGTTGCAACTCCGCATCCGCGGCAGATAGAAGCTTCACCCGCAACAACCGGAACTTTTTTCTCAACAACAATATTTCCTATGGTTTCCGTGCAGCTGGCGGCGGTGTTATCGGTGGGAACATAGATCACATCGCTGTTTGAAGCGGCGGTAGTGGTAACAGATGCAATATCATTTGAATCGGAGAAAGAATATCTCGAAACTTCAATATTCTTTGCCTTTAGGAATTTCTCCACCTGCTCAACCTGATATTTCGAATTAGGCTCTGCGGAGCAATAAAGGATTCCTACCTTTTTTGCGTTCGGGAAAAGCTCTGTTATCATATCAGCCTGCTTATCAAGCGGTGCCAAATCGCTTGTTCCGGAAACATTTCCTCCGACTGTTCCGTCAAACCCGTCAATCCCGAGAGCAACGCCGTATTCCGTTACGGATGTTCCGAGAATCGGTATGGTGGATGTGGCATTATAAGCCGCCTGGAGCGCCGGTGTGGCATTTGCCATTATAAGATCATACTTTTTCTGAACAAATGAATTAACAATTGTTGCGCAGGCGTTGCTGTCGTTTGCCGCATTCTGATAATCGAATTTTACCTTGTCCTTACCGAGCTTATCGATAAGAGCCTGCTTAAACCCGTCGGTCGCTTTATCAAGCGCACCGTGTGTTACAAGTTGGCAGATTCCGACATTGTAAACATCTTTCTTGCTGTCCTTACAGCCTGCAAAGCTTAATGCCAAAGCTAAGCAAAGCGCAAAAGAAGCAACTTTTAAAACTGCTTTTTTCATATTTTTTTACCTCCGTTTTTTTATTAAACAAAAAGCCCCCGCACCCGAAAAAGGATGCAGGGACGAATTCAAGAAATGATCCGCGGTACCACTCTGCTTTGCCTTATACTAAAGGATAAGGCCTCTTTAAGCCCTGATAACGGCGGCTTTTATACCCGGCAATGCCTACTAAAATTTTCAGCACGCAGCTTGCAAAATGTATTTCATACGGATACTCGCTGCCGCCTCACAGCAACCGACGGCTCTCTTTGAACTTTTTACCGCATTACTCTTTTTTGCTCAAACGCTTTTATTAATAAATAAATATAAAATAATTTTATATCCTTTTTGATAATTTGTCAAGCTTTTTATAAAGAAGAGGCTAAAAGTTTTGTGTTGCGCTTTAAATTTAGATTCTGTTTTGAATATCATAATAAAAGCAAGGGCACCAACCGTTTTAGGTGGTGCCTTAAAAACCGATATTTATGCGGCATTATTACTTGCCGAAATATCTCTTCAAAAGTCCCTCAAATGCTTTTCCGTGTCGGGCCTCGTCGCGAGCCATTTCGTGAACGGTATCGTGAATAGCGTCGAGTCCCAATTCTTTGGCGAGCTTTGCAAGCTCGGTTTTGCCGAGGGTTGCGCCGTTTTCTGCCTCTACGCGGACTTTGAGGTTTTCCTCAGTGCTGTCGCTTACGACTTCGCCGAGCATTTCTGCGAATTTTGCCGCGTGCTCCGCCTCTTCAAGAGCCGCTTTTTCCCAATACATTCCGATTTCGGGATAGCCCTCTCTGTGAGCCGCTCTCGACATTGCAAGATACATTCCGACCTCGGTGCATTCGCCGTTAAAATTCTCGCGGAGACCGTCAATAATTCTCTGATCTACGCCCTTGGCAACACCGATAACGTGCTCTGCCGCCCAAGACTTATCGCCGCTCTGCTCCGCAAATTTTGATGCGGGAGCATGGCAGATAGGACATTCGGCCGGCGGCTCCGTGCCCTCATAAACATATCCGCAAACAAGACATACATACTTTTTCATAAAAATTTACCTCCGAAAAATTAATTTTATTTTTTTATTTGCAATCCTTACAGATTCCCTCAATAATACATATAGTGCTTTCGCACTTAAATCCTTCTTTTAAGGCAAGGACATAAAGCTCGTTATTCTCATCCAGCGGAATATCGAAAATATTTCCGCAGACTTTACAGTGAAGATGAAGATGAGCTTTAACATTCCCGTCATACCTCTCGCAGCCTTCGCCGACGCTCAGCATTAAAATATCTCCGTTTTGAGAAAGCTGGGCTAAATTTCTGTAAACCGTGCCGAGGCTGATATTAGGAATTTTTTCTTTTACCGCCGCATATACCTGCGCGGCAGTAGGGTGAGAATGAGAAGCGGAAACAATTTCGAGGATCGCTTCTCGTTGCCTTGAATAATTTTTCATAAAATCTCCTAAATCAGTAATGATTACTATTTTAGTATAATCGAACCTTTGCGATTTGTCAAGAGTTTTCTTGACAATTTTTTTGTTTTCATTTAATATATTTTAAAAGAACGCTTTGAAAGGGAAGAAAATGAATAACAGCAGGATATCAAAAGCCGTTTTAAACAGATTACCTAAATACTACCGCATTTTAAAAAGCCTGAAAGAGCAGAATATTTCAAAGATTTCATCTCTTACGCTTGCAAGTATGCTGGATCTGACGCCCAGTCAGGTAAGGCAGGATTTTAACTGCTTCGGAGAATTCGGTCAGCAGGGTTACGGTTACAATGTAGATTATCTTTTAAGCGAGCTAAGCGCAATTTTAGGATTAAACAATATAAAAAAGCTTATTTTAATAGGCGCGGGCGATCTTGGAAGCACGCTTGCTTCGCATTTGAATTTTGAAAGTATGGGATTTTCTTTAATTGGTATTTTTGATAAAAAAGAGCCGCTTATCGGAAAAATGGTTAAAAACACGCCTGTAAGAAGTATTTCTTTGCTTGACGAATTTTGCCTTGAACAGCGCCCCGAAGCCGCAATGCTGTGTTTGACCGAAAGCGGAGCAAAAGAAATTTTTGGAGCTCTTGTTAAAAGAGGAGTCAAAGGATTCATAAATTTCACTAATTGCGAGCTCAAAGCGAAATCGGAAGATATTCATATTAAAAACGTCTTTTTATCCGACAGTTTTTTATCGCTGTCTATGGAATTATAATAAAACCGACCGTTTTTTTAAACGGTCGGTTTTTTTAAATCATTTCTATTATAGCGGCAAGATTTCCTCTTTTGCCGCCGCTCGCCCTATGCGAGAAAAGCTCACTGCTGTTGCAGCAGGTGCAAAGATCCGAAATCTCTATATTTTCAGATCTTAATCCGCTTTGCAAAAGCACATCTTTATTGGCTTCGGGCAAATCGAGCATATATTTGCCGCCGCCTTTTTGCTTTAAAATTTCGTTTGTTTTAAATCCGGCTTTTTTAAACTCTTCAAAAACAGGATCATCCACCTCATAACAGCAGCTGTGAATGCAGGGCCCGATTGCGGCTTTTATATCATCGCGATTGCATTCGAAATCGGAAACCATTTTTTCCACGGTTTTAAGTCCTATTTTTTTAACAGTTCCTCGCCAGCCTGCGTGGGAAGAGGCGATAACTCTATTTTTAGGATCGCAGAAAATAAGCGGAGTGCAATCGGCATACTGAGTAACTAAAGCGACATTTTTTTCGCTTGTAACAAGCCCGTCAACATCTTCAAATTCTGGTTTTGAAAAACCTGTGCCCCTATCTTTGAAGCCTACCGTGCGGACAAAGTCCGTGTGAGTCTGCTTGCTTAAAACCAGGTCGTCGGTCGAAATTCCGGCGGCAGAGCAAAGGATCTCATAATTCTTTATAACATTATCTCTTTCATCTTCTCTGTGAAAGCTCAAATTCATAGAGCCGACATAGCCTTTGCTTACTCCTCCGAGCCGGGTGGAAAAGCAATGCCTTAAAAAATCAATATCTGAAAATATCTTAAACTGAATATAAACAAGATCGCCGGATCTCACAATTATAGAATTACGGCTTTTCAAAACTCATACTCCTAAAATTCGATTTCTAAGGTTTTCCTGTGAAGAAATAAGCCTGTCTGTGTTTTTATCGCCGCATAATCTTCTTAATTCTTTATAAGCTTCGGCGAGCCTCGGAGGCCTGTTTTTTACCGAATGGGTATCTGTGGCAACGACACTAACATAACCGCTCTTTACAAGCTTTTTTATTCTTCCCTGATAATCGGATTCCAATACAGAATCGGCATTTATCTGAGCTATTCCTATTCCGCTGTCAAGACATTTAAGGAGCTTTTTAAACCCTTTAAAATGATAGTATCTTTCTATATGAGCGATTATGGGAATTATTCCGAAATTATCATCGAGATTTATTATGTCGTTAATAACATAATCGTCAAACTCGGTAAAAGTGAAATCAATTAACAGATATTTCGAATCGGCAAGCGTTAAAGCTTTAAGACTTTCAACATCGCCCATACCGTGAAAATAATAAATTTCACACCCAAAATAAATTTT
Source organism: uncultured Eubacteriales bacterium (assembly GCA_934454845.1). Classification (GTDB taxonomy): domain Bacteria; phylum Bacillota; class Clostridia; order Oscillospirales; family Acutalibacteraceae; genus UBA737. Next base: position 30,973 of record CAKSGV010000009.1, read on the forward strand.
CGGAATATCACTTGGCATTTCCGATTTAAAAAGCTCGTTTTTGGAAATAACCACCCTGTTTAAAAAGCTTTCGAGATTTTCTCTGCCCGGAACAAAATGCGGAGTTGCGATAACCTCGGAAATTTCCTGCTCTTTCATCATTTTTAAAAGCTGCAGGGATTCTTCGCGGGATTTTGCGCCGTCGTCAATTCCGGGGAGAATATGAGAATGAATATCTACCATGCAGGTTTTACCTCTTAAAAATCAGTTTCCGTATTTTTTGTAATACCTATAATATTTCTTGCGGTAGGAATATTTTCTCTTGCTGTATTTAGTGGAATTCTTTATATCAGCGGCATTGAGGACAACGCCTAAAACCTTTACTTTAGCGAACTCAACCGCCTCTATCGATTGCCTCAGCATATCGTTTACCGTGTAACCGCATCTTGCGACGAGCACAATACCGTCGGTATTGGAAGCGACGACGAGCGGATCGGAAACTATTCCTATCGGCGGCGTATCGATAATTATATACTTATACTTTTTACCTAATTCATCTAAAAGGGCCTTAAATCTCGGTGAGCCTAAAAGCTCGCTCGGATTCGGAGCGGTGTGGCCGGAAGCAAGAACATCGAGATTATTGCCTGAGCTCTGAACGCAGGACTCAAAATCCGTGAAATCGGCAAGGATCTCGGAAAGCCCTGTTTTGTTTTCAAGGTGGAGCTTTTTATGAACGGAGGATCTGCGAAGATCGGCGTCAATAAGCAATACCTTTTCGCCGAGCTGTGAAAACGCTACCGCGATATTTATGGCGGTGGTTGATTTTCCCTCTCCGACATCGGAGCCGGAAACGGTGAAAATATTACCGGTTTTTTTATTAAGCAGGAATTTGATATTTGTTCTGATAGTCTTATAAGCCTCGGCGACGGTGAAAGAAACCGCCGAGCGGCTGTTTTCTTCCGAAAGGCCCGTTATCTGTGTTTCCGGATCTTTAGACTGCTCGGTTACATTGATATTATCTATATTCATTCTTCTTACCTGCCTTTCCGGAAACAAGCGCTTCAAAGATGGGGACAGTTCCGAGCAGCGGTACGCCGTACACCGCGGAGATATCTTCATCGCTTGTAATTGTATGGTTCATATTGCGGACAATAAGCAGAATAATATAGCAGATCACAATTCCGATAAATGCGGAAATAGCCGTGGCTACCACTGTTCTCGGGTATACCTTAGGAGCGGAATCCGCCTCTTCAACTACCTTTATATTTGAATTTTTAAGAGTCTGCGAAACATATTCGGGAACAAGCTCCGCAAATGCGTTACAAAGATTTATCGATTCTTCCTTTGAGTTTGTGGTAAATCTTATCTTTACAAACAGAGTATCCTGACTGGCTCTTGAAATGCTCGCGATACTTTTAAGCTGCTTATAGCTATAGCCGTAAGTAGTTTTATTTTCAAGCTGTTTAAAAATATTTGAGGTCTTAAGCAACTCTACCACCGTGTCGGTAAGTTCAAGCGAAGCGGAAAGATCCGTTCCCTGAACCTTTTCATAGGCGGTATTATCGGTAATAGCTCCGTTAGTTACCATGATCGAAGCAGTTGCAGTGTACTTATCGTTAAGCATAAAAGTGCACACGCCAAACGCACACCCGCCCGCTATGATTCCGGCAAGCAAAAGCGCCCAAAGCTTTTCCCATGCAAGGGATAAAAGATCAAAAAATGAAATTTCTTTCATTGCTTCTCCTCTTTTTCGTTAGAATTCTAAAAATATTTTACCATTGCCCGGCATATATTTCAAGCTATTTTTTAATATCTTCCATAAGATTGTAATAAGAAGAAAAAAGTTCTGTGTATTCATTATAAGCGGATCTGTACACCTCTATGATATAATCGCCGTTATAATCGAACTTCGAAGCGGTTTTTATAAGCTCATTAAAATCGAAGTTTCCAAGACCCGGAAGCATACAGTCGAAATTCTCGCAGTTATCGCTGATATGATAGTGCCGGATATATTTTCCGATACTGTTTATCGTTTCTATAGGATCATAGTTTCCTCTGATAGCCTGCTTGATATCAAAGCAGATATGGGCGTCGTCTTTTAAATACTCGGTGAATTTCTTTAAAAACTCCGCGCTTCCTGCTCTGAAATTAACAACATTTTCCTGCAAAAGCACCGCGCCCTGCTCTTTTACAACTTTAGAAAGCTTATAAAATCTTTCTATATATCCGTAATCATCAAGAACATTATTCGGTTTTCCGCCGTGAAGAATTACATATTTTGCGCCTAACCTTGACGCTATCTCGCCGTACCTTTTATATATTTCAAAGCCCTCTTCCGTTCTTCTTTCATAGGCGGAGAAAAGCAGGAACGATTCTGAAAGCGAAAATGTGGGGTGAACAGACGAAATTTTTATCCCGTATTCATTCTTTATTTTTACAAGCTTATCTACAAAATCGTCTTTATGCTCATTTATAGAGTTAAAAAACACTTCGGCGCAGGGTATATTCTTTTTCCCTATCATTTCAAGCGCTTTTTCCGTTTCAAGAGGATAAAGCGACGCGCTTGATATTCCGAAACTCATTTAAATCCCTCTTCTTTATCAAAAGTAACAAACAAGGTCTTATTTGTTTTATAAATCACCATTCCGGGCTTTGCGCCGCCCGGTTTTTTCACATATTTTACATAAGTGTAATCCACAGGCACATTCGAAGAGCTTTCAGCCGAAGAATATTTGACTGCGAGCTTTGCGGCAAATATCAGCGTTTCCTCGCTCGGCTCTTTACCCGCACATTCAAGGATCACGTGAGAGCCGGGAGCATTTTTGATATGAAACCAGATATCAAGCTTATCCGCAGATTTAAGCGTCAAATGATCGTTTTCAATATTATTTCTGCCGACAAGTATTTTAAAGCCATCTTTGCTCTTAAATTCAAGAGGGGAAAACGCAGGCTTTCTTCTATCCGGCTTTTTTACTTTTTTCTGCTTTATGTACCCGGTTTCGGTAAGCTCTGCTCTTATATCAGCAATATCCGAAATATTTCTGCACCTGCCGATATTATCGCAGACGGATCTTAAATACTGCGCCTCGCGGTCGTCATTTTCTATAAGTTCTTTTAAAGTCTGCCGTGCTATGCAGGCTTTTTTATATTCTTTAAAATATTTTGCGGCGTTTTGCGAAGCGCCGAGAGCCGGATCAAGCTTTATTTTTTTCAAATTCAAATCCGGATCATAAAAATTTTCCACTTCTGCAAATTCCGCTCCCGGAGCGATATTATGAATATTAGCTTTTATAAGCTCTCCGCAAATTCTTTTTTCCTCGCAGTTTTCGCAGGCTTTAAGTTCCCTTTTTCTGTTAGCCGAGCGTTTTATAACGCGATTAAGAGCATTTACCGCCGTTTTTAAAATATCCGAAGAAGCTTTTTTAAGCCTTGAAGAGATATCCCTTTCTTTAAAAAAAGCGTCAAGCAGCTGCGACGGACTTTCATATTCCTCGCAGGAACAGAGAGCGCCGTATTGCAAAATCGGAATAAAAGAAAAGTCCTTTAAATCCCCGTTTTTATCCCTTAAAAGGTAACAGCCTTTTTTATTTAATATTTTTTCTCTTAAAGTCAGTATCTTTTCTTTTACAATACTCTTTTCAGCGATTTCATCAAGCCTTAAATCCTCGCCGAAGGCATCAAATGCAATTTCTCTGCAAACAAGAGGAGAAAGCCCCTTAAAGGTTTTAAGCAGGAATTCGCTTAAAGGATCATTGCCCGAAAAAACGATATTATCAAAAGAAAAATTTTCATCTGTGATATCGGCTTTGTTCTGTAAAGGAAGGGGGACATATTTAGCGCCGGGTAAAATAAGTCTTGAAGAAGTTTCGATATCGCTTCTTTTAACAGCGTCGATTATAACGGATTTTTCATTTAAAAGAATTATATTGCTGACCGAGCCTACAAGCTCGCAGATAATTTTAAAAACGCACCTGTCGCCGAGCTCGTTATAAACCTCGCAGTTTATCTCCACAGCTCGCTCAAGCCCCGGCTGACATACGGATAATATTTTAGCTCCCGAAAAATATTTTCTCGCAAGCATACAAAATGTCAGAGGAGAAAGCGGATTTTCCGGTTTTTCCTCTGTAAAGTAAATTCTCGGCGCGTTAGACGCACTTAATAAAAGCCTCTTTGAAAAATCTTTTTTCCTGAGCAGTAAAATTATTTCTTCTTTAGAGGGCTGATAAATTTTTTCTATTCTGCTGTCTTTAGCTTCAGATAATTCAATAACCGTTTTACGGATAAATCCGCCGTCAAGCGCCATTTTCTGCCTCCGAAATCTTTTTTTCTGTTTCTGCGCAAATTTTTTGTGCTTTTATGTATTCCTCGCGATTTTTATCGGTAGAAGAAAGGTCATTTACAAGTTTTCGCTTTATCGCAAGCTGCTTTTTAGCATACTCCAAAGCCGTTTTATCCTTAAGGTCCAATTTTCCGAGATAAATCTTCGCAAAATCGGGGGAAGTAACCGCGCCCGTATATTTAACTTTCATTATGGCATAATATTTTCCGTTTTCTTTAACCGCTGTTTCTTTAATTGTTTCAAACCCGCTTTTAAAAAGATATTCTCTTAACTCCGAGGCGGAAGTTGTGGGAGAAAGCACGATATTTACAGTCGGGTCCTTTAAAATCTTCGACCTGTCGATAATTCCCGATATCACTTCTCCGCCCATCCCCGCTATTACAACATTATCCGCTTCCTCGCGCGAAACCTTTTCAAGACCGTCGCAAAGGATAAGCTTAACCCCTTTTGCATTCAGCTCTTTTAAATTTTTTTCGGCGGTAAGCAGAGGCTTTTGCCTGATATCCGTGGCTGTGACTTTAGAAAACTTGCCTGATAAATAAAGAAAAGCAGGCAGGTATCCGTGATCCGTACCGACATCACAAACACTTCCGCCTGCTTCGATCAGACCGGTTATTACAGACAGTCTGAGACTAAGCTTAAGCATTCTTTTCAATATGCTCGTTTAACTTTTTAAGAAGCTCGTCGCAATCTGTACCGTGAACTTCGCAAGCCTGTTCTATTGACTCGCCTCTTGAAGCGGGGCAGCCGAGGCAGTGCATTCCTATAGCAAAGAAATATTCCGCTAAAGTTTCATCCATTTCAAGAACATCGCCTATAAGCATATCTTTTGTTATTTTCATTAGTTTTAACTCCTTTAAAATAATTTTACCTTTTCATTTTTTAAATCTTTTCTGCCGTGATTATAAAGCTTTCTGTTTTCAAGAGCCCATACTCTGCCCGAGAACTGTTTTACGGCTGTTGGAATTAGCGCCTCGCGCATTTCGTAAACCCTGGAGTCCAAAAGGTCGAGCTCGCTTAAAAGCTCGGCTTCTATAAACATCGGAACGACAGCGGCGCCGAATTCCGGCTGACCGTGGTGAGAAAGAATCATATGCTGAACAAGCATTGAGGTTTCCTCGCTGATACCAAGCTTTTCGGCATAAAAAGCTACCTTTTTAGCGCCCATTGTGAGGTGACCTAAAAGATTGCCGCAAACAGAATAGCCCTCGGCAAGTCCGACATTTTCATCGACTATAAACTCTTCTGTTTTTGAAATATCGTGAAGCATTGCTCCGCAGATCAAAAGATCTTTATCCACAAAAGGATATATCTCACAAACGCTTTCGCACATTCTCACTATAGAGAGCGTGTGCATAAGCAGCCCTCCGCGAACGGCGTGATGAAGCTTAAATGCGGCGGGGAAATAAAGCAAAGCTTTGCGGTTATCGGAATATATCTCCAAAGCTAATTTTTTAAGCTCCGAATCCGAAAAGCTTTCGGCGATTTTTATAAGCTCATTATACATCTGCTCGGAAGAATAATCCGCCGAGGGGACAAAGTCCTCGGGTTTTACACCGTCAGACTCTATAGCCGCTCTTATTTTTTCTATTCTTAATTGATCCGAGCCGTTATAAGCGCTTACGGTGCCTCTTACCTTTACGATCTCATTCGCCTTATATTCTCCGTGTTCTATCGGCGAATAGCACCAAAGCTTGGCGTTGATCTCACCGTCAGAGTCCGCAAGAGTAAAGTCAAGATAAGTATCTCCCTTTGAAGAGGTCTTTTTCTCTACGCTTTTTACAAGACAAAACCCGTCTACACGGCCTGTCCCGTCAACAGGAGTAAAATTCATTCTCTTATTCCTTTACTATTATATTTTCACGCGCGGGGCCGTTTGATACAAGAGAAATCTTAAAACCTATCTGTTTTTCTATAAATTCTATGTATTTGCGGCAGTTTTCGGGAAGATCGGAATATTTTTTGATACCCGAAATATCGCATTTCCAGCCGGGGAGTGTTTTGAACACGGGTTTAGCGTTATAAAGATCGTGGGTAACAGGGAAGTCGGTGGTGACCTTACCGTCTATCTCATAACCTACGCAGACCTTTATCTCATCGAGATAACCGAGCGCGTCAACAACAGTCAAAACCCCATGGGTAGTACCCTGGACCTCGCAACCGTATTTAGTAGCAACGCAGTCAAACCAGCCCATTCTTCTGGGTCTGCCGGTGGTAGCGCCGTATTCTCCGCCGTCGCCTCCGTGATCTCTCAATTGCTGTGCCTCTTCGCCGAATATCTCGCTGACAAACGCGCCTGCTCCGACAGCCGAAGAATAAGCTTTAATAACAGTATAAATTTCCTTTACGGAATAAGGCGGAAGTCCCGCGCTTACCGCGCCGTAAGCCGCGATAGTGTTTGAAGAGGTGACCATAGGATAAATTCCGTGGTCAACATCCTTAAGGGTACCGAGCTGACCCTCTAAAAGAATGGTCTTTCCGCTCTTATCAGCCTCATAGCAAAGCTTTCTGACATCACCGACGAAATCCTTTATTCCGTCGCGCCAAACCATCATTTTATCGAATATCTCTTTTTTATCAAGTTTAGGTTTATGATAAAGATTTTCTATAAGGATATTCTTGACTTCAAGAGTTTTCTCGAGCTTTTCCATAAGCGCCTTTTCATCGAAAAGATCGCATACCTGAAAACCTATTTTTGCGTATTTATCCGAATAAAAGGGAGCAATGCCCGATTTTGTGGAGCCGAAAGAGGCTTTTCCCAATCTTTCCTCTTCGTAAACATCAAATAAAACATGATAAGGCATAACCATTTGGCAGCGGGGCGATATCATAAGCTTAGGAGCGGGAACTCCGGCTTTTACTATGGAGTTATATTCATTTAAAAGCTTGTCTATATCCAAAGCCACGCCGTTACCTATGCAATTGATAACACCGGGATTGAAAACGCCCGACGGAAGAGTGTGAAGAGCAAATTTTCCATAACTGTTCTTAATAGTATGGCCGGCATTCGCCCCGCCCTGAAATCTGACGACGATATCCGCGTCAGTCGCGAGCATATCGGTTATCTTCCCTTTTCCCTCGTCGCCCCAGTTGGCGCCTACTACTGCTTTAACCATTTAAAGATCTCCTTTGAAATTTTTTCGGTTTAATTATACATTATTATATAATACTTTTCAAGCAATTTAAAAATAATTTAACAATTATTGTTTTCCTTGAAATCCAGAGAGAAAATTATATTTTTTCATAATAAGATAAAGCGGCACTCCCACAAACAAAACTACCGCCGCCTCTCCTGCCATTACCCAAAGCGAAGAAAGCAAAAATCCGGTGCTTTCCCCCTCGCTTAAAAACAGCGAAATCTCCGCTCCCACGGTAAACCCGTTAATAATAACCGGGGAAAGCAGTGAAAAAAGCGGAATTTTACATACCTTTACATTTCTTAAAAGATATGTAACACACGCCGCCGCGAGAGTGGCGCCTGTGCCGAAGATCATATCCACGGGGTTAAAAGAAGCGATATTCGAGAAAAAGCAGCCGATCGTCAGTCCCCAGATGGCATTAGGCGAAAAAAGAGGAAGCACTGTGAGCGCTTCCGATATGCGGAACTGCACAGGTCCGTAAGCCAGACCGAAAATATTGCTTATATATGTAAGCGCGATATAAGCGGCGGCGATAAACGCGCCGATAACTGTGTTTAAAGTGTTTTTCCTAAGCATTAATCTTTTCCTTTGTAATATGATGTTGCAAGCTCGTCGCACCGCTCGTTTTCCGGGTGCCCTGCGTGGCCTTTTACCCATACAATATCCAAATTGTGTATCTCCGAGAGGTTTAAAAGCTCTTCCCAAAGATCGGAATTCAAAGCCGGCTTTTTATCGGCTTTTTTCCACCCGTTTTTCCTCCAGGAAGCCGCCCAGCCTTTTAAAAGACCGTCGCTTAAATATTTTGAATCGGTCACAAGCGTGACAAAGCAAGGCTCTTTAAGCGCTTTTAAGCCTTCTATTGCCGCAGTCAGCTCCATTCGGTTGTTGGTGGTAAGGTCCTCGCCGCCGGAAAGCTCCTTTTGAGTTTTCCCATAGCGCAGGATAGCTCCCCAGCCGCCTTTTCCGGGGTTGCCCGAGCAGGCGCCGTCGGTAAACAGCTCAACGTGTTTTTTTATTGAATTCATTTGTATCTCCTGAAAACTCCGATAACCTTTCCTAGCACCGCGGGCTTTTCGGGAATTATCGGCTCGAAATCGGGATTTTCGGGCATAAAGACAACTGTTTTATCAGGCTTTATAATAAGCCTTTTTACAGTGGCGCTGTCCTCCGTCATACCAATAATTATATCTCCGCTTTTGCAGGCGGCATTTTTATCGGCAATGACTATATCGCCGTCTAAAATAGCGGCATTTTTCATACTCTCGCCCGAAACCTTAAGCGCAAAAAGTCCCTCCGGGCTTTTTGCAGGATAGGGAATATAATCCGTTATCTGCTCGATAGCGAGAATAGGCTTGCCCGCCGTTACTCTTCCGACAAGCGGAACCATTGATGAATCTCCCTCTTTTTCTATTTTAATAGCTCTTGAAAAGCCGGGATCTCTGCTTATATACCCCTCGTCTTCAAGATGATTGAGTATAGCGTGAACCGATGAAGTGGATCTTATCCCCGTTGCCCGGCATATTTCTCTGACGGTGGGCGGAAGACCTTCTCCCGATTTTTTTACGAGAAATTTATAGACTGCAAGCTGGTTTTCTGAGAGCGGAGTTTTCTGTTCTTTCAACTCTTTTTCCTCCCGAACATTTATTCAATATAATTATAACATCACATATTCCATCTTTCAAGTCATTTTCCCGATTTAGTAAAAATTTCTTTAATGCCGAGCAATATAAGAAATCCGCCGAAAAGCTTACCCATAAGCTCGCCTCCGGCTATTTTTAAAAACAACATACCTACAAGCGCCCCTACAACGCCTCCTGCGGCAAAAGCTAAGGTTATCTTCCATTTTATCTTCTTTTTTACGGCATAAACCAATACTGCAAGTGCGCCGATAGGAATAAAAAACAAAAGATTTATTCCCTGCGCCGTCAGCTGAGAGGTTTCTGTGAACACGGCGAGATAGATTATAAGCACCGCTCCGCCGCCCAATCCCATTCCTCCGATAATTCCCGAAAAAAGCCCTGCTAAAAGGGCGGCGATATTCATTTAAGAAGCAGGCGAACGCCTGCATAGATCATAAAGCCGCCGAAAATCTTTTTTAAAATGCTCGGAGTTATTTTTTTCATAATACCCGTCGCGATAAGCGAGCCTAAAAGCCCCGTGGGAATAAAAACAAAGCTTTGAGAAATCTTTACATACCCCGAAACAAGATACAACACGGCGCTTAACACGGTTATCGGTAAAATAACCGCTATCGCGTTAGCGTGAGCCTGTTTTTGATCCATTCCGCTCTTTTTAAGAAGCGGCACCGCAATCATTCCGCCTCCCGCGCCGAAGCAGCCGTTTACAACACCGATGATAGTGCCTAAAGCGGCGTTTTTAAAAAAAGTTTTTGTTTTTCTTTTCATATTTCTCACCTTCTTTATCTTTTCTTAAAAATTTTAAAATACACTTGTAAAAATAAATTTAAAGAAAATCAAAAAAACTCTTCTTTTTTTAAACGGGTTTTGGTATAATAGTAAATAATAGCAATTTTTTGGGAGACAGAATATAAGTGTTTATTAATCTTTGCGGTCTTGAAATTGAATATTGCGTTCAGGGCGAGGGAGATATCCCCGTTATTCTTCTCCACGGCTGGGGATCAAGCTTTGAAATATACAGCGGGATTATCCGCGCTCTAAGCGACAGGTGCAGATTTTACGCGCTTAATTTCCCCGGTTGCGGAAATTCACAGATCATGTCCTGCCCCTGGATTCTTGACGATTACTGCAGCCTTGTAAAAGAATTTGCAAAAGCCTTTAATATTGATTCTCCCGTAATTATAGGGCATTCGCACGGCGGCCGCACGGCTTTAAAGCTTGCCGCCGAAAAAATAATAGAACCATCAAAGCTTGTTTTGCTGGACTCTGCGGGGATCATACCCAAAAAAAGCTTTAAGCAAAAGTTTCGTGCCAAAAGCTTTAAGGCGATAAAAAAGGTTTTGTTGTCACCGTTATTTAAAAACCACTCAAAAGCTCTGCTTGATAAGGCGAGAGCGCATTACGGCTCGGCCGACTATAACGCGGCAAAGCCCGTGCTGAGGCAAACGATGGTATCGCTTGTAAACACAGACCTTTCGGATATCATTCCTAAAATCGAATGCCCCACTTTACTTATTTGGGGAGAAAACGACACGGATACTCCGCTTTACTGCGGGAAAAAAATCGAATCGCTTATCAAAGACAGCGGACTTTGCGTTATAAAAAATACAGGTCACTTTTCGTTTTGCGAAAAGCCGTATGAAGCGGCGGCAATTCTGAGAAGCTTTATAAAATAAAATGCGGAGAAGTAATTATGGAAAATTATAAGGAACTTTTTATTATCATCTCTATGTTCTGCGGAATTATATCGGCGTTTTTCTCACTTGTGCGCCAATATCAAATGTTTCAGCAGAATTCTTATTTCCCCTCGAGATATTTTAAATGGCTGAAATCCTCCTATTCGGTAGACGCGGCGGCAAGCGCGGTTGTATTCTGCATATCTTCCGTGCTTTATTCCTGCGGATACTATATTTTTCAGACCATAGTTTTAGCGCTGCTTTTAGGTTGGAGAATAGCTAACTGCATTTCGGTTTACAGAAGTTCTGTCAAAAAAATCGTTTTCACTTCAAGAATTATCCGCCTTTTTATCTCTTCGCTTTTAATCGAAAGCGTGCCGGCTGTAATTTATATGTCGCAGTTCGGCAGAAGAATAACAGTGGGATATGAAAATTTCTGCAGTATAATGCTTATAGTTTCACTACTCTTTTCAACCCTCTCCCCGATACTCGTATTTTTATCCTGGGGGTTAAGCTATCCTTTGGAAAAAATAATTTCAAATTGGTTTATTTACGACGCAAGGCAGAAGCTTGAAAACAGCCCTGATCTTAAGGTTATAGGTATCACGGGAAGCTACGGAAAAACCACCACGAAATTCATCTTAACAAGAATGTTAAGCGAAAAGTATAATACCGTATGCACTCCGCAGAGCTTTAACACAACTATGGGCGTTGTAAGAACAATAAGAGAAAAGCTCACTCCGGCAACGGAAATTTTCGTCTGCGAAATGGGCGCTAAAAAGCCGAACGATATAAAAGAGATTTGTGATATTGTAAATCCCGATTTCGGAATTATCACAGCTGTCGGAGAACAGCACCTTGAAACCTTTAAAACCATCGATAATGTTTATAAAACGAAGTTTGAGCTTGCCGACGCGGTGATAAAAAATAAAGGCATCTGCCTTTTAAATCACGACAGCGAAAAAATTGCCGAAAAAACTCAAAGCGGCGATAACATCGTGTTTTACGGCACAAACACCGATTACCGCGCCGAAAATATAACCTATTCCAAAAAAGGCTCCGAATTTGATCTTATTTTAGGCTCAAAATCAATAAGAGTTTCAACTATGCTTTTAGGCAAGCACTCGGTAAGCGATATAGTCGCCGCGGCGGCTATGGCGGATATGCTCGGAGTGGATATTAACGATATTGCTTTTGCGATATCCTCTTTAAAGCCCACGGAGCACCGCCTTGAATTAAAGCAGTTCAGCAACGGCTCGCTTATTATTGACGACGCTTATAATTCAAACCCCGAGGGCTGTATTGAAGCGGTTGCAGTGCTTTCCTGCTTTAAGGGAATGAAAAAAACGATCATCACTCCCGGACTTATAGAGCTCGGAGAAAAAGAACATACATATAATTATAATTTAGGTTTGGCCTGCGCCAAGGTGTGTGATTCGATAATACTTGTCGGCAGCCGCTACAGCGCTCCTATAAAAGAGGCTGTGCTTTCCACCGAGTTCGATCCCGAAAATCTTCATTGCACAAACAGCTTTGCAGAAGCACTTGAAATATTCGGTCCTACGGCGGATGAAAACAGTGTTTGTCTTTTAGAAAACGATCTTCCCGATAATTATCTTTCCGAATCAAAAAGAAATCATTAAAGAGGTTATTATAATGAAAACTAATATCGCAGTATTTTTCGGGTGCCGCTCGGTAGAGCACGAGGTTTCTATCATTTCAGCGGTCCAGGCTATGAATTCTATCGATAAAACAAAATACGAGGTGATCCCCGTATATGTTTCCAAGGAAAGCGAAATGTTTTCTTCACCGCTGCTCTTCGATATCGATAACTATAAGCAGGATCTTAAAAAGCTTACCGAAAAATGCGATAAGGTAACATTTGTAAGATCAAAAAATAAGGTATTTATGAAAACACTTTCAAGCGGTCTTTTCAAAAAGCCAAAGGAAATTCCCGTTGACCTCGCTTTCCCAATTGTTCACGGAACAAACTGTGAAGACGGAACAATGGCGGGATATTTCGAATTTTTAGATATTCCCTATATCAGTTGCGATATTGTCTCGGCGGCTGTGGGAATGGATAAAGCCGTGTTTAAAAGCGTTCTTAAATCGGCAGATCTTCCCGTACTTGACTGCATCGTATTCAGATCGAGGGAATATGCGGCAGATAAGCAGAGCATACTTGATAATTTAAGCGAAAACATAGGATTTCCTATGATAATAAAGCCGGCAAATTTAGGATCGAGCGTGGGAATAACAAAGGTAAACTCCTTCTCCGAGCTCGACAGTGCAATTATGCTCGCCTGCTCGTTTGCAGAAAAAATCCTTGCCGAAAAGGCCGTAACCGCTTTAAGGGAGATAAACTGCTCTGTTTTAGGCGACGCGGACAGTTGCATTTCAAGCGTTTGCGAAGAGCCTTTTATGCATGACGAAATACTTTCCTATGCCGATAAATACGAAGGTTCCTCAAAATCCAAAGGTATGGCGTCGCTCGGAAGAAAAATACCCGCCAATATAAGCGAAGAGCTTTCAGACAAGATTAAATCGGTTTCTGAAAAAATTATGAAAGTAACAGGAGCAAGCGGAGTTGTTAGGATAGACTATCTTCTCGACACTAAGACAGGCGAATTTTTCGCTAACGAAATAAACACTATTCCGGGATCCCTTGCATTCTATCTCTGGGAAGCGACGGGAATCAGCTACACCGAGCTTATCGACAGGCTTGCATCAATAGCATTCAAGCGCCACAGAAATCGTGAAAACCTCACGTTCGGAATTAAGACCAATATTCTTTCGGGCGTAGGCTTCGGCTCTAAAGGATCTAAAGGATCGAAATTTTAATGACGGACATCTTAATAAAACTTTTTGTAAAGCAAGGCAAAAGCAGCGATAAAAAAGCTTTAAGAAAACAGTACGGAACCCTCGGCTCTTATGTGGGCATCTTCTGTAACTTCCTTTTAGGCTTTTTTAAAATTCTTATAGGTATTATCACTTCAAGTATCTCTGTTACGGCTGACGGTCTTAACAATATGTCCGATATCGGCTCTTCGGTGATAACGCTTATAGGCTTCAGGCTGTCCGATAAGCCTGCCGACCGAGAGCATCCTTTCGGCCACGGAAGAATGGAATATGTTTCGGCGTTTACCGTTTCTCTTATTATTTTAACAGTCGGTGCGGAGCTGCTTATTTCTTCGGTAAAAAAGCTGTTTTCGGGAAATTTGCCAGATAATAAGCCGTGGTACCTCTTCGCGATACTTGTTTTTTCGATACTTTTAAAACTCTGGCTTTCTTTTTTTAACAGGAAATTAAGCAAAAAAATAGACTCTTCCGCTTTGCTTGCCGCCGCCAAAGACAGCGAAAGCGACTGCATTTCCACCCTTGCCGTTTTGATTTCCGCGGTCATTGTAAGATTTGTAAATGTTCCTTTCGATCTCGACAGCGCAATGGCTTCGCTCGTTTCGCTGTTTATCATTAAATCGGGCATTTCCTCCGCAAAAGGCGTGCTTGATGAAATTCTCGGAAAGCCTCCAGAGGAAGAAACGGTTAAAGAGCTTGAAAGCGAGATTATGAAGTTTGACGGATTTTTGGGAGTCCACGATCTGCTCGTTCACGATTACGGTCCGGGAAGAAAATTTGCCTCTGTTCATGTGGAAGTGCCGCAGGAGGCGGATATAGTTTCAACTCACGAAAAAATAGACCTTTGTGAAAGGCTGGTCACAGAAAAAACAGGGATAAGCCTTGTTATACATATGGATCCCGTTGACACTAACGACGAAAATGTCAAAAAAGCAAAATCACAACTGATAAGGGTAATTCATGCTATCGATAAAAGACTTGATCTTCACGATTTTCGAATGACCCCCTCTTCAAAGCTGCGCACAAATCTTATTTTTGATGTGGTAGTTCCTCAGAATTTTGAAATGAGTAAAAAAGAGCTGATAAGCACGATAAATGCCGGAGCAAAAGCCTGTGATCCGTCTTACCACTGCATTGTTACTATAGACAGGGATTTTACAGGCAAATTATGAAAATAAGCCTATTTAAGCTTTTTACTTAATTTTATTAAATAAAATTGCAAATGAGCTTTAAATTTGCCGAATTTTTCAAAATAAAATGAAATTTAGTTGACTAAACTTAAATTTTTTATTATAATAAATCAGTAAAATTTAATTCATAAGTTTATGAAAGGATCGTTTTTTATGAAAAAGTTTATTGCTCTTTTAATGAGCGTGCTTATGCTCTCAGCCGTTTTCGCAGGCTGCGGAGAAAAGAAAGAAGACGGTAAGAAAGACAACAAATCATCCAAAGTTTGGGTAATCGCTACAGATACTGCGTTCAATCCCTTTGAGTACACCGATGCTTCGGGTAACTTTGTAGGTATAGACGTTGATGTCCTTGCAGCTATCGCAAAGGATCAGAAATTTGAATATAAGCTCAATTCCCTCGGTTGGGACGCATCTATTGCCGCTTGCCAGGCAGGCCAGGCTGACGCTATGATTGCAGGCGCTTCTATCACTGAGAAAAGAAAGAACGAAGGCTGGATATTCTCCGACGGTTATTATACCGCTACTCAGTGCATGACAGTTGCAAAAGATTCCGACATCAAATCTTTTGATGATATCAAAGGCAAAACAGTAGCCGTTAAAACAGGCACTATGGGTGCAACTTACGCTGAAAGCCTTAAGGATAAATACGGATTTAAGATCACCTATCTTGAAGACTCCCCGACAGTTTATCAAACTGTTATCGGCGGCCAGGCGGCAGCTCTCTTTGAAGATACCCCTGTTATGAAGGCTTCTATCAAGAGCGGCGACCTTGCGCTTAAAGTCATTGAGAGCTCCGAAAACGAAGGCGCTCCTTACGGTCTTGCAATATTCAACAAGGATAATCAGGAATTTCTCGATCTCTTTAATGCAGGTCTTAAAAACATCAAGGCAAGCGGAGAGTATGATAAAATTATCGAGAAATATCTCGGCTGATAATCTTTACTCTTTTAGTTAAAATATAGTTGCGGAGCACCGTAGGAAAATGCGGTGTTCCGCTTTTGTCACGAAAGGAGGAACCGTTCCGATGTGGAGTATTATTACCGATTACGGCCATTTGCTTCTGCGGGCTATGGGCAAAACTTTGTTGCTTGCCCTTTGCGGCCTGTTTTTCGCATGCATATTAGGTCTTTTCTTCGGAATTTTAAGCGTTCTGAAAAATAAAGTAAGCAGAGCGATTGCTACCGTATTCGTTGATGTTATACGAGGCGTCCCGATGATAGTCCTCGCTTTCTTCATTTATTTCGGTATCCCTTATTTTTTCAAAAATTATCTGAATTCGCCTATCACCCTTTCAGGTCTTCAGGCAGGTACGATAGCGCTCGCGCTTAACTGCGGCGCTTATATGGCCGAGATCATAAGAGCGGGTATCCAATCTGTCGATAAAGGTCAGATGGAGGCGGCGAGAAGTCTCGGCCTTACTTATTCAAAAGCTATGAGCAAGGTCGTTATGCCGCAGGCTATCAAAACTATGATACCGAGCATTATCAACCAGTTTATTATCACTCTTAAGGATACCTCTATTCTTTCGGTTATAGGCTTCCCGGAGCTCGTAAATTCCGCTAAGAATATTATTTCGATAACTTTCAAGTCTTTCCAGACCTGGCTTATCGTCGGTATTATGTACTTTATAATCATTGAGATCCTTTCAAAGATTGCGAAAAAACTTGAAAGGAGGCTTAACCGTGGCCGTTAATAAAGAAAATGTTAAAATTCATGTTGAGTCGCTCAAAAAATATTTTGATAAATTAAGCGTTCTTGAAGATATCTCCACAGATATTTATGAGGGCGAAGTTGTCGTTATTATCGGGCCCTCGGGCAGCGGTAAGTCCACATTCCTGAGATGTATGAACAGACTTGAAGATATTACCGACGGCACTATTATTGTTGACGGTTATAATATCTCCGATAAAAAGGTGGATATAAATAAGGTAAGAGAAAATATCGGAATGGTTTTTCAACACTTCAATCTCTTTAAAAATCTTTCTGTTATCGATAACCTTATGCTTGCCCCTGTTCAGCTTAAAAAGAAAACTAAGGATGAAGCAAGAGAGCTCGCTCTCAATATGCTTAAAAAGGTCGGTCTTGAAGACAAGGCAGATGTTTTCCCGTCGAAGCTTTCGGGCGGACAGAAGCAGCGCGTAGCTATTGCGCGCGCGCTTTGTATGAACCCCGATATTATGCTTTTTGATGAGCCAACAAGTGCGCTTGATCCCGAAATGGTAGGAGAAGTACTCAATGTTATGAAACAGCTCGCTGCCGACGGTATGACCATGGTGATCGTAACCCACGAAATAGGCTTTGCAAAAGAGGTTGCGGATAGGGTAATATTTATGGACGGCGGATTTATAGTCGAAGAGGGAACCCCCGATGAAGTTATAAATCATCCTCAAGCCCAAAGAACCATTGATTTTTTGAATAAGGTTTTATAAAAGCTAAAGACTCTCTGAATAAGAGAGTCTTTAATTTCGTAAAAGCCCTGCCTTTCGGCTTAAGGGAAGCGACACGGCGCAAGCCGTGACAAAAAGGGAAAAAATATATAGTTGACTAAAAAAAACAGCCGCAGAAACACACTGCGACTGACTTTATTTTTTAATTGATTTATATATATTAAATTTTCCGATACTTTAAATTATTTGTACATCGGACCCACCTATTTCTTTTATTTGATTTGATGCTTTAATCTTAGAGTTAACATTCAAATCACCTTTTGGAAAATTTTAAAATTCGTAATATTTGGGCTTTACATACCCATCGGACTCAATCCTTTCTGAATTTACGAAACAAGCTTAACTATCCTTCGGACTCACCTCTTTCTTTTTTCTGTCTTTATTATAATGCAAACTGCATTATTTGTCAAGTGTTTTTTAAAAACTTTTGTGTAAATTAATTAAAAACTTTAAATTTCCCGCTTTTTTATCTAAACTGTTGACTAATATAAAAATTTGGATTAAAATATAGTAAAACAAAAAAAGGAGAAAATTATGAGTGAAGATATAAATAATGAGGCGTATGATCCCGATCTTATCACATTATCCGATGATGAGGGAAAGGAATACACATTTGAAGTATTAGACGCTATTGAAACAGATGAAAGCAGATATCTCGCCTTGCTTCCTACCTATGAGGATCCGAAAAAAATGCTCGAAGATTCCGGGGAATTGGTAATAGTCAAAGTAGAAGAAGAAAACGGCGAGGAATACTACTGCGAGATTGAAGACGACGACGAATATGAAACTATCGCCGACGCTTTTGTAGACAGACTTGAAGATTTTTTTGAAATCGACGAAAAATAACATATAATATAATATCCTGCCCTGTTCGCGAATCGATGCTGTTATAACCCTACAAGCTTTATTAAAGGAGTCAGGTTTCGGGCGGCGGGCCTGCAGACCTCCCGCGGCGGTGCCGAGTTCGGAAGAAGGGAGCGCGAAACCGTTCGACAGACATCCACCTGGATTAATTTCAGGTTATTAAAAGCCGTTACGGCAGGGCGGGATCTCATTAAAAGGAGAAAACTTTATGAAAAAATCCGTTAAAATAACCATTATTGTAGTTGCGATTGTCGCCGTTTTGGCGCTGATTATCGGCGGTACTTACAACAGCCTTTATTCAAAAAGAGAATCAGTTGAAAATGCAAGATCGGATATCTCGACACAGATCCAGCGCAGAGCAGACCTTATCCCCAATTTTGTTAATTCCGTAAAAGGTTACACGAAATACGAGGGCGATACCTATAAAGCTGTAACCGAGGCGAGAGCTTCGGTAGGAAATGCCAAAACCACCGAAGAGCAGCAGAATGCTAACGATGAACTTAACCGCGCGATAGATGTATGGGTAAATGCTGTAACCGAAAATTATCCTGAGCTTAAAGCGGACAGTCAGTTTACAGCTCTTCAGGATGAGCTTGCCGGTACAGAAAGCAGAATTGCAACTGCAAGAAAAGACTTTAACAAAACAGTCAAGGAATACAACACTTCTGTCGGAAAATTCCCTAAAAATATAATTGCTTCTATGTTCGGCTTTGAAAAAGAGGCTTATTTTGAGGGAACTGCCGATTCTTCATCCGTTCCGCAGGTAAGCTTTGATTAATTATGAAGAAAAACTTTAAAAAATTCTCGGGGCTGTTAGCTCTGTTCCTTGTCATCCAGGTGTTTTTCTGCTCTTGCTCGGAATCCAAAAAATATCCTGACGCCACTAAGGAATTTTTTGTAAACGATTTTGCAAATGTTTTATCCGATTCCACCAAAAGCGAAATAATATCCCGCTCGGCAGCGCTTTCGGAAAACAAAGAAGTCAAAGCGCAGGCGGTCGTCGTCACCGTAAAAGACACGGGAGACGAAGAGATATCCGACTATGCACTTAATCTCGGAAGAGAATGGGGAGTCGGCGACAGCGAAAAGAATAACGGCGTGATGATAGTGCTCGCAACGGAGCAAAGAGAAATTCAGATCTCCGTGGGATACGGACTCGAGGGCGCTATTCCTGACAGCAAAGCCGGAAGAATTATAGATACTTACGGAATTCCGTACCTTAAAAAAGACGATTTTGACAAAGGCGTTCTCGAAATTTACCGCTCGGTAATAAACGAGATATGTATCGAATACGGACTTGAGTACGACGAAAGCTACACGCCTATCGATATGCTCGAATCCTCAAATTCCGACAGCAAAACTTCTTATTCAAAAAAGGTACTTATTTATTGGTTAGCTTTAATCGCGGTTGTCGCGATAATAGTGCTGATATTCGGTAAAAACTCGATAATATTCTTCGGCGGCGGATCTCGCGGAGGCTTTTTCGGAGGTTCTGGCTTCGGCAAAGGCTCCGGCGGATTTTCGGGAGGATTTTCCGGCGGAGGAGGCTCTTTCGGAGGCGGAGGGGCAGGCAGAGGATTTTAATTTAAAAAAATTAAAAAAAGTATTGACAAATATACTAACCTATGATATAATCTTTTTGTTGCCTGATCAGGGCAACAAAATAGTTGGTGTTGATTGCGGTGAGGGTCCACCTGTTCCCATTCCGAACACAGAAGTTAAGCTCACTTGCGCTGAAGATACTTGGCGGGCAGCTGCCCGGGAAAATAAGTAGATGCCAACATTTCAAGACCTGATGATTTCTCATCAGGTCTTTTTTGAATTTATTCTTTAAAGAATTCGTTTTCTTTCGGCAGTCCCTGCGCTATATGCGGAAATTCGTTATCCGATTCGGCGGTAGGCTGAATATTATAAGTGCCGTATTTATTTAACAGATCGAACACATCATGCGGCTGACCGTGCACCGCTGTGGAAGACGGAGTTAACCTTATTTTCTTTCTTTTTTTCATATCTTCACCCCTATAATATTATTTCCTATAAAAAAATTAATAATCTTTTGGAGGAAAAATGGCTGTAAATTACCAAATCGTTTTAGACGAAACTTTAAAGAGCTTAAATCACACGCCATCATTGCTGCTCCACAGCTGCTGTGCTCCGTGTTCAAGCTATGTGCTTGAATATTTAAGCGAATATTTTAATATAACGGTGCTTTACTATAACCCAAATATTTCATCATCCGAGGAATACGAAAAAAGAGCAGCCGAACTTAAAAGACTTATATCTTTAATGCAATTTAAAAATCCCGTGAAAGTGCAAATTCTGCCCTTTACACCCGAAGATTATAATGATATAAAAAAATTAAGGCAAAATGACCGCGAGGGCGGCGAAGCCTGCTTTAAGTGCTATGAGCTAAGGCTTGATAAAACGGCACAATCGGCAAAAGCACAGGGATTTGACTATTTTACAACCACTCTTTCGATCTCACCGCTTAAAAATTCACAGAAATTAAACGAAATAGGAAAAAAGCTCGCTGAAAACTATAAAGTGAATTATTTATTTTCGGATTTCAAGAAAAAAGACGGTTTTAAGCGCTCGGTTATCCTTTCTGAAAAATATTCTCTTTACAGGCAGAATTACTGCGGCTGCGAATTTTCAAAAAAAGAGGCAAAGTTAAGAGAAAAAAACCGTGACAGTGCTTTGACATAATTACAATGATATGATATAATTATTTTTAATAATGATGATATCGGAGGAAGTAAATTGTTAGATATTAAATTTATTTGCGAAAATCAGGATCTGGTAAAAGAAAATATAAAGAAAAAATTCGAGGATTCAAAGCTTGGACTTGTTGACGAAATAGTTAAGCTCTACTCCGAAAAATGCGAGGCAAACAGCAGAGCAAACGAGCTTAGAGCCAACCGCAATAAAATAAGCCGCGAAATAGGCGTTTTGATGAGTCAGGGCAAAAAAGGCGAAGCCGAGGAAATGAAACAGCTTGTATCAAAGCAGGCGGCCGAATTAAAAGAGCTTGAGCTAAAAGAAGAAGAGCTCGACAAAAAAGTTAAAGAAATTCAGATGAAAATCCCGAACATAGTTGATAAAAGCGTTCCGGTAGGAAAAGACGACAGCGAAAACGTGGAAGTCAAGCAGTTCGGCGAACAGACTCACCCTGATTTTGAAATCCCTTATCACACCGATATTATGGCACTTTTCAACGGTATTGATAAAGACGCCGCCGGAAGAGTTGCAGGCGAAGGATTTTATTATCTTATGGGCGATATCGCGAGAATGCACTCCGCTGTGACAGCCTATGCCAGAGATTTTATGATAAATAAAGGATTTACTTACTGCATTCCTCCGTTTATGATAAGAAGCAAGGTCGTAACAGGTGTTATGAGCTTTGAGGAAATGGACGCGATGATGTATAAAATAGAGGGCGAAGACCTCTATCTTATAGGCACTTCCGAGCATTCGATGATAGGTAAATTTATCGATACGATCACTCCCGAAGAGTCGCTTCCTCTTACCCTTACAAGCTATTCTCCCTGTTTCAGAAAAGAAAAGGGCGCGCACGGAATAGAAGAGCGCGGAATTTACAGAATTCATCAGTTTGAAAAGCAGGAAATGATTGTAATCTGCAAGCCCGAAGAGAGTATGCAGTGGTTTGATAAAATGTGGAGCTATTCTGTAGAGCTTTTCAGAAGCCTTGATATTCCTGTAAGAACACTCGAATGCTGCACAGGCGATCTTGCCGATCTTAAGGTCAAATCCTATGATGTTGAGGCATGGAGCCCGAAGCAGAAGAAATACTTTGAAGTTTGCTCCTGCTCTAACTTAGGCGACGCGCAGGCAAGAAGACTCGGCATAAAAGTCCGCAAAGAAGACGGCTCTAAATATCTCGCTCACACTCTTAACAATACCGTTGTAGCACCCCCGAGAATGCTTATAGCACTTCTCGAAAACAACCTTTGCTTTGACGGTGAGTATTACAGTGTAAAGATCCCCGAGGCTTTAAGACCTTATATGGGCGGAACAAAAGAAATCAAAGCGCTTAAAAAATACGAAACAAAATAACAATTTTTCTGCCTGCAATTTTTTTGCAGGCTTTTTAAGCTTTAGAGGTGAATGATCTTGAAAAATAAAAAAGCACTGAATATAATACTGATGATAATTTCAGGTATTCTTTTTTTAGGCGCAACGGCGATACTCGTAATTCAGCTGATCCCCAAAAAGAATACTTATAAAAAATATAAAGACTCGGTTTCTTCCGCACAAAAAGCGGATAATCCGGTTAATTTTGCACAGCTGAAAAATCAAAATCCCGACGTTGTCGGGTGGATAACAATTCCCGGTACCACTATTGATTATCCGATTCTCCAAAGCGGAGACGACACTGAGGAAAACTTTTATTTAAATCACGATCTTGAGAGAAAATATAAATTTGCGGGAAGCGTTTATATCCAAAGGTGCAACAGTTCAGAATTTAATGATAATAACACTGTGATTTACGGGCACGACCTTGCCGACGGCACGATGTTTACCCCCTTAAGAAAATACCGCAAAGCTGATTTTTTCAATACAAATGACACTATAAACATTTACACTCCCGGTCATATTTTAACATATAAAATATTTTCCGCATTTGTATATGATGACAGGCATATTATAAACTCCTTTGATTTTTCTTCCGAAGAAGGATATTCGGAATTTTTGGATGAATGCACAAATCCAAAATCACTTGTTAAAAATATCAGATCCGATATAAGCGTTACATCAAAAGATAAAATAATTACTCTCAGCACCTGCACCGATAATCCTTCGGAGAGATATCTTGTTTGCGCAGTGCTTACAAACGACACTCAAGCAAAGTAACTATGAAAACCTTAAAAAAATTCGCGGTTTATTATAAACCGCATAAAAAAATGTTTGCTCTTGATATGACGGCGTCGTTTTTCATATCGGTGATAGGTATGGTCTATCCTATAGTCACTAACAGAATGTTAAACGATCTCATTCCGAATAAAAAGATCGGACTTATCGTGTTTGCCGGTCTCACAGTTTTATTGCTCTATCTTATCAGAATGTTTCTTGAATACTTTGTTCAGTATTACGGACATATGATCGGCACTAAAATGCAGGCGCAGATGAGAAGAGATATGTTTAAAAAACTTGAAAGTCTTCCTTATTCTTATTTTGATAAGAATGAAACGGGGCAAATCTTATCAAGAATAACCCACGATCTTTTCGATATAGCGGAGCTTGCTCACCACGGCCCCGAAAACATCATAATTTCCTCGCTTACTGTGATAGGCTCTTTTATCTACCTTTGCACGATAAATATTTATCTCACGCTTATTATTTTTGCCTGCGTGCCGATACTTATAGCTATTTCTTCCTATTGCAGAAAGCAAATGCGCGCGGCTTTCAAAGAAAGAAGAGTGACCACGGGAATGATAAACGCTTCTATAGAAAGCAGCATCACGGGAATTCGAACAACCAAGGCTTTCGGCGGAAGCGAAAGGGAATATGAAAAGTTCGAGAAAAATAATATGCTTTTTGTGGAGGCGTGCAGAAAAGCTTACCGCTCTATGGGAGTTTTCCATTCCACATCAAGCTTTATAACAAATGTGTTTAACGTTATAATCATTATAGCCGGCGGACTTTTTCTTTATAACGGAAAAATAAATTTCGGCGATTATACCACTTTTATAGTATCCGTCAATGTCTTTATAAACCCGGTAACGGTGCTTATCGGATTTATGGAGCAGTTTCAAAACGGCGTGAGCGGGTTTAACAGATTTTTAGAGGTTATGGATGAAGAACCCGAAAAGGAAAATAAAAACGCAAAGGATATAACCGATGTTAAAGGCGAGATAGAATTTAAAAATGTCTGCTTTTCCTATTCTGACAACAGCCCCGAAGTGCTTAAAAATATCAATCTTAAAATCAAAAAAGGCGAAAAGCTTGCGCTCGTGGGAGAATCCGGCGGCGGAAAAACTACAATTTGCCACCTGATACCTAACTTCTATAAAGTAAGCTCAGGAGAAATTACGCTTGACGGAATAAACATTAATGATATAACCTTCTCCTCGCTTAGAAAAAATATAGGTATAGTTCAGCAGGACGTTTTCCTTTTCTCGGGAAATATCAGGGATAATATTCTTTACGGCAGACCTGACGCAACCGATGAAGAAGTAATACTTGCCGCAAAACGGGCGAATATTCACGATTATATTATGTCTTTGCCGAACGGTTACAATACCGAGGTGGGCGAGCGTGGAATAAGGCTTTCGGGCGGTCAGAAGCAGAGGCTTTCAATAGCGCGCGTCTTTCTTAAAAACCCCGCGGTGCTTATTCTTGACGAGGCGACGAGCGCACTTGACAATACGACCGAAATTCTCATTCAGTCCGCGCTTGACGAGCTTTGCAAGGGCAGAACGACGATAATTGTTGCCCACAGGCTCTCGACAGTTAAAAACGCGGATGAAATAGCCGTTATCGACGGCGGAAAGATAACCGAAAAGGGAACGCACGACGAACTTATGAAACTCGGCGGAACTTACGAAAATCTTTACTCTTTACAGTTTAAAAGATAAAAATACGCGGTGCTTAAGCACCGCGTATTTTTATCTTTTTATATATTTGCGATAGTTTTGATTTTTCTTACTATCGGCGGTAAAATCACCGCTATCACCGCCGAAGTGGCGGCGCCTGAAATAATCCTGCTTAAAAGCATTATTCCGAAAAGCACCGCAGGATAACCGAAAATTTTTGAATCGATATACATAACTACCGTGTTGCACGCGGTAACCAAAAGCGCTGAAATTACGCAGTTTAATATAAGCGGCAGCCTTTTAAGGCTCTTTTTAAACGCGATAAACATAAGACCCACAGCAAGGCCTCTTATTACAGCGGGGAGAGTCCAAAGAAGAGTTGTAGCCGTGATACCGTAGGTTATCAGCTGACCGATAAATGCGCCGATAAATCCCGTTGCCGCACCCCAGACAGGACCGAAACAAACAGCCGCCACGATCACCGGAAACGCATTGAGCGATATTTTAAATGACATTGAAAACGGCGCGCTTAAAGTGGTGCTTAAAAAATCAAGCCCCACATAAAGCGCCGACATCACCGCGCAAAAGCACAGCTTTTTTACAAATAAATTATTTTTTTCCATAAAAAAAACCTCCCTATCATCCGAGCTTAACCGATAATAGAGAGGCATTTCTTCTATTTTCTGCCAGCGGGATGCGATATTTTAACCGCAGGCAGGATAAACCTTGCCTTTCGTTCGGCGGACAACTCCCCGTTCCGCTGACACTTTACGCTAAAATATCTACTCTGAATTTGTATCTTTTATTATACATTAAAAATCTTATTTGTCAAGAGCTTAACTCTTCCCATTTTTCCATAAGGTTTAAAAGCAATTCATCATTTTGCTTTATCTCGGCTGAAATTTCCTGCAGTTTTATATAATCGGACTGAATTTTGCCGTCGTTTAACAGCTCTTTTAATTCTTCCTGCCTTTTTTCAAGCTTTGATATCTCCGCCTCGGTCTTTATCAGCGCCTGTTCTTTTTTCGCCTTTATTTTTCCGGGGGTTTGATACTTTTTCTTTTCTCGTTTAGGCTTTTTTTCTTCCTTGATTTCTTCTTTTTGCTCCTGTTCTTCGGACAAATACTGCGAGTAACCGTACTCATAAAATTTTATCTCATCAGCCTTAAAATCTATGAGCTTATCGGAAATTTTTCTGATAAAGTATCTGTCGTGCGAAACAAAGAGAAGCGTTCCGCCGTAACTTAAGAGAATATCCTCTAAAGCCTCTTTTGATTCGATATCCATATGGTTTGTCGGCTCGTCTAATATAAGGAAATTCGGCTGTTTTATAAAAAGCTTGCAAAGCGCCAATCTAACCTTTTCTCCGCCGGAAAGCATATCGAGAGTTTTAAAAACCTCTTCGCCTGTAAACAGGAATTTTCCGAGCATACTTCTTGCCTCAAATTCGGAAAAAGAAGGATATGTTTCAAAAAAATCATCAAGCACACAAATATTTCCCTTAAAATGCGTCATTTGCTGATCGAAATACCCGATACTTACCCTCTCGCCGAAAGATACATCACCGCCGATTTTAGGTATCACTCCGGCGATAGTTTTAAGCAAGGTCGATTTTCCGAGCCCGTTTCCTCCTATAACACCTACTCTGTCCCCTCTTTTTATGCTGAAATCGGTTTTATAAAGCGCCTTTTCATAACCGATCTCAAGATCGGTCACAGTAAGCACGCTTTCACTGCTTTTATACTTAGGCTCTAAATTAAAGCTTAAAGTTCTTTTGTCCGATTTTTCGGGGGCTTCGGGGATTTCCACTTTTTCAAGCTGTTTTAATTTTGACTGCACCATTCTCGCTTTTGTGGCTTTATATCTAAACCGCTCGGCAAGCTCGTTTGTCTTTTTTATCTCCGATAGCGCCTGCTCATATTTCTTTTGCATTAATTCTTTTCTTTTTTTCTTTTCCGCTGCAAAATATGAGTAATTGCCGTTATATAAAAATGTTTTATGATTTTCTATATCGTAAATTTTAGTTACCGTTGCGTCTAAAAAAGACCTGTCATGAGAAACCACGGCAACCGCTTTTTTATATTCCCTTATATAGCTTTCAAGCCAAGCTATAGCCTCTAAATCAAGGTGATTTGTCGGCTCGTCCAACAAAAGAAGATCGGGCTTTGAGAGCAAAAGCTTTAAAAAGGCTATTTTTGTCCTTTGCCCTCCCGAAAATTCGCTTAATTTCTTTGATTTATCGCGTTCTTCAAACCCGAATTTTTTTAGTGCGGACTCATATTCCTTTTCAAAATAAAATCCGCCGAGATTGGTAAAAACATCGAGAATAAGCGTATAATTTTTTATGTTTTCTTCGCTTTGCTCTTCCTGCATTTTATCTAAAGCTATGTTTAGTTTTTCTTTGGTTTCTAAAATTTCCGAATATGCCGATCTTATTTCTTCAAGGAGGGTTTTTGAATCGTCTTTAAAAGCCATTTGGTCGAGCATTCCCAAAACCGCGCCGTTTGTCACAGTTCTTGAAAGAGCGGGAGTTACATCATAAATTCCAGCAAGAGCCTTTAAAAGCGTGGTCTTGCCGGAGCCGTTTCTCCCTATTATTCCGACCTTATCGGTCGTATTTATTTCCACATTAATATCCTTTAGGATATCATCTCCCGATAGCGATACCGCTCCCGATGTGATCTTAAGCTGCATATTTACTCCTTTTTAATATTTACAAGTATTCCGTTATCTCTTATCTCTATCACCGCATAGGTGGGCCCGCCCTCCCGAGGTCTTGAGCAGGAGCCGGGGTTTACAAGATAAATTCCGTCGGTATATTCCGATTTGGCGATATGGGTATGGCCGTAAAGCGCTATTTTGCAGTTTGCGCTAAGCGCCGCTTCATAAAGTCGTGAAGTACCGAATTTCACGCCGAAAGTGTGGCCGTGGCAATAGAGAATATCTATCCCGTTTAACCTTATTATATCATAATCGGGGTAGGAACAAAAGCCGTCGCAATTTCCCTTTACTATATGAAATTTTTTCGAAGTGTACTCATACACGGCATCTTCAATATCAGGCGTTTTATCGCCTAAGAAAAATATATGCTCACACTCCGGATTTTCTCTGATTATTTTATCCACGGCAAAAGAATTGCCGTGGGAATCTGAAATTATAAGTAATCTCATAGGCGCTTACCTCATAATATTAAAATAGATAAATTTATTTGGGGGATAAATATGAATAACGGCAAATACGATATAAATAAAATTATGCAAACGCTTAACAAAAAAGGAATAAACAACTCCGCTCTGAACAAGCTCAAAAACGGTGATTCCTCCGAACTGTTCAAAAATCTGAGTTTGGAAGATAAAAATAAAATTATGTCCGCTCTTAATAGCAAAGAACAGCTCAACAAAATTTTAAGCGATAAAAGCACGATGGATATTTTAAGAAATTTCATAAACGGCGGTAATAAAAATGGATGATCTCAATCAAAAGCTTGAGGGGATATTAAACGATCCCGACAGTATGGACAGGGTAAGGCAAATGGCGGAGCAGCTCCTAAGCTCGAAAGAGGAAGAAAAATCGGCTCCCCCTGCAAACGGAATAGATCCTATGTTTTTAAAAAAACTTATGCCTGTGATAAACAGACTCAATTCCGACACAAACGATAAGCGAACTGCGCTGCTTTTAGCATTAAAGCCTAATTTAAGCGAAGAAAGGCGCGCAAAGGTAGACGCGGCGGTAAAGCTTATTAAGCTTATTGAAATGCTGCCTTATTTAAAAGAGTGCGGCCTTTTTGACATTTAAAAAAGGGCGGTGAAAAGCTTTGAACAACGAAGAATTTATACTCGAGCAGCAGCGCGCCGTAGAGCGGATGAAAGAAATGAGCGCGCAGAGCAAATTTGAGCAGTCTTCACATAAAATGCCGCCCGTTCCTCCTTTTGTGAGGGTGAACAGAACGGGCGGCTATAAAAGGCCCGAAAGAAAATCCGAACAAAGCCCCTCTAAAAAGGAAGAAATAAATGAGCCTTTGAATTTTTTAAGCTCTGTTTTAGGAGGAAACGGAGGGTCATTAAACCTTAAAAACGACCCTGATATTTTTCTGCTTCTCGGAATTATTCTTCTGATTTCAAGCGAAAGCGGCGATAAATTATTGCTCGCGGCACTCGCCTTTATTTTGTTATAGCAAAATATTATTTTATTCGATAATTTTTTGCATTTTTAGAGTTTATGTAAACCCGGACAACCATATAAGTTATTAAACTTATCCACCGACTATTCAACCGAAAATACACTGATTTAATCAAAATTATGAATTTTCGGGGATGAAAACGGTGGATAACTCTGTGGAAAAGTTGAAATACATAATATGCAAAAGTAAAATGAATTAATATTTATGTAAATTCAAAGTTTGGCTGTCAAGTGATTTTTTTCAAAAATTTTAAACAATTTTCGGCAAAAAAATTCGGGAAAGTTTTTAACAAACTTTCCCGCTTTTTGTTAATCAGTCTTTAGAAATTGCTTCTACAGGACATCCTTCGGCACAAGAGCCGCAATCGCAGCACTTATCCGGATCTATTTCATAATGACTGTCACCCTCGGAAATAGCTTCGCAGGGACATCCGGCGGCGCAAGCTCCGCAGCTGATGCATTCATCGGAAATTTTATATGCCATTTTGTCACACCTCCATAAAGTGGTATATAGTACGCCTGAATCTAAAAGAAACTGCATTTACTAACTGTATTGTATCAGCAAACCGCGAAAAATGCAAGAGTAAATATTTGCATTATTTATCAATTTCTTCTGTTTTACCGCCTTTTTTGGAGCGGGAAAGGACTTTTACGCTGTTTCTGTGCACTTTATACGGCGCGCCCTCGCCGTCTTTAGGTCTTATAATGAGGTTGCCGGTAATGAGATTTGAGTCTACGACCGTTCCGATACCCTCGCTCGTTTTAACCAACGCTCCGATACCCGGAGTGATAGATATGAGGTGCTTATATGAGTCTTCCTCATATTTAAGGCAGCACATAAGTCTTCCACAACTGCCCGAAATTTTTGTGGGATTTAAAGAAAGACCCTGATCCTTTGCCATTTTTATTGAAACAGGTTCAAAATCGTTTAAAAACCTCTTACAGCAATATGGCTGACCGCAAATTCCGAGGCCGCCAAGCATTCTCGCCTCATCGCGCACACCTATCTGTCTTAATTCTATCCTTGTATGGAACTGCGAAGCAAGATCCTTTACAAGCTCTCTGAAATCCACCCTGCCGTCGGCAGTGAAGAAAAATGTTATCTTAGAACCGTCAAAAGAATACTCCACTTCCACAAGCTTCATTTCAAGGCTGTGATCCGCTATCTTTTTTTCGCAGATCGCGAAAGCATCTTTTTCCTTTTTCTTATTTTCTTCAAGCTGCTTTAAGTCTTTGTCCGTTGCAATGCGGACCGCCTTTTTAAGCTCGGAAACTATTTTTTCATCTTCGACCTCGCTTACAGCTTCGCTGACAAAGCCGAAAGCAAGACCGTTAGAAGTTTGTACTATTATTTTTTCTCCGATATCGGGATTAAGCCCGTTAGGATCGAAATAATAGGATCTTCCGTTTTCTTTAAATTTTACCGATATGACCTTTGTCACTTTTAAACCTCCGTCAAGATACAGCAGAAAAGCAAAGAAAGATTAATGTTTATCTTCAGCATTTCCTGCCATTTTGATATATTTTTATAAAGCTTTGCAAATTTGCGACATAAAACCCTTGAAGAAAGCTTTGATTTAAGCTTTTCCTCCGCGGCAATTTTAAGAGCGGCAAAAAACTCGTCTGCAAAAACCCTGTCTTTTACAAAGCCCTGTAGCAGGCAAAGAATTTCATAATCCTTATCCCTCTCATAAAGCTCGCAAAACTCTTCCGCCGCCTCTTCGGATTTTGTTTTTTCGGAAGTTTTATCCGAAAAAGAAAGCGAAATGTTTATACACCGTGAAACGACCGTATCGAGCAAAAGCGTTCTTGAAGAGCAGAGCAGAACAAACACCACGGTTTTGGGCGGCTCCTCAAGAATTTTAAGTATCGCATTTTGCGCCTGCTCGTTCATCTTATCCGCATTTTCAATTATAAATACTCTTCTTTTACCCGAATGCGGCATAACATAAGCCTGCGCTTTTACCTCTCTTATCTGATTAACCGTGATATTCTTCTTTCCTTTTTCTTCGGAAATAAAGGATATATCGGGGTGAGTATTATTTTCTGCCTGCCTGCAATCCAAGCAGGTTTTACAGGGAACTTGTGCGCCGTTACACACAGATATCTGTGCTATGATTTTTGCAAGCTCGGTTTTTTCCGGATTTGAAGCGCCCTCGATCAAAAAAGCGTGCGGAAATCTGCCTGATTTTATGAAGTTATTTATTTTTTCATAAGCAATATCAAATTCGCCCGAAAATTTGCTCATAAAACAAATCCGACCTTTTTCATTGCCTTAAAGTATGTTTTTCCGGCTATCCTTTCCGCTCTTTCATCTCCGAGCGAGAAAATTCTCTCTATTTCCGCTTTATCGGCGATTATCTTTTCATAATTTTCTTTTATGGGAGTAAGTTCGTCTGCCACAGCCTCACCTACAGCCAATTTAAATTCGCCGTAACCCTTTCCTTCAAACTCGCGCTCGATCTCTTCAGGTGTTTTGCCTGTTACACAGCTGTAAATACCGATAAGGTTTGATACTCCTTTTTTCTCCTCGCTTAAGCGAACACAGGACTCGCTGTCCGTAACGGCTCTTTTGAATTTTCTTATGATAGTATCCCTGTCGTCAAGTATGGCGACATAAGCGTTCGCGTTATCGTCAGACTTAGACATTTTTTTATCGGGATCCTGCAGCGACATTATTCTTGCGCCTGCTTTGGGGATATAGGGCTCGGGGAGCTTGAAAACTTCACCGTAAACATTATTAAATCTGCTCGCGATATCCCTCGCAATTTCAAGATGCTGCTTCTGATCCGCTCCCACCGGAACGAAATCAGGCTTATAAAGCAAAATATCGGCAGCCATTAGAACGGGATAAGAAAAAAGACCGACATTGACATTATCCGCGTGCTTTGCGGACTTATCTTTAAACTGCGTCATTCTTGACATTTCGCCGAATTGCGTATAGCAGGACAAAAGCCAACTTAACTGCGAATGCTCGGGAATATGTGACTGAATGAATAAAATATTTTTTTCCGGATCAAGACCTAAAGCCAATAAAAGCGCACAAGTGGAATAAATTTGCGCTCTGAATTTAGCAGGCTCCTGCCTTACGGTAATCGCGTGAAGATCGGCCACGGCATAAACGCACTCAAAATCCTCCTGCATTTTTACCCAGCTTTTCAATGCACCGAGATAATTGCCTAAGGTGAGCATACCGCTCGGCTGAATACAGCTTAATACTCTTTTTTTCTGAATTTCTTCCATATAATCATATCCTTTCGGAACTTAACCCATATAATCTATAATAGTTTAACATATTTTTTAAAAAATTACAATAGCAACTAAATTACCGAGCAAAGAGAATATTTTGGGACACAGAAAATATTATTATAAATATATCAAAAAAAAGACTTGACAAATCAAACGCGTCAGGCTATAATAAAAATACAGAAAGCGAACAAGTGTTCGTCGGAGGTACATTTATGAGTTTTGCAGGTATTGTTTTAAGTATATTTGAAACGATTATCGTTTTATTCACACTTTGGGCTTTATTCCACGAGGATTTCTTTATAGCTGTGGAGGACAGGATATTTGCACACTTCAGAAGAAAGCGCTTTAAAGTGCTAAAAGGTTCAAACTTTTCCGAAAAACTTCTTGACAGAAATTAGATTTTCACTTTTTCTTTTTTATAACTTCTTTTAGCATTTCGGGGCTTATGCTTTAAAGCATAAGCCCCGAAATGTTTTTATTTTTCAAGATTATCCGTTTTATCACTGATAATATATCTCGGTCTGTGCTTGACTTCAAGATAAGTCTTTCCCACATATTCGCCTATGATGCCGAGTGAAATAAGCTGAATTCCGCCCATAAAACAAATAATGCAGACAATACTTGCCCAACCCGTTACAGCAGCGCCTGCGATATAGGAAACAAACGCATAGATCACGCCGATAAAGCTTAAAAGCGAAACGATAATTCCAAGTGAAATAATAAGCTTTAAAGGTTTTGTCGTCAGGCTCGTGATTCCGTCAAGAGCAAGAGCAAGCATTTTTTTTAGCGGATAATGGCTTTCTCCCGCAATTCTTTTTTCACGGTCATAATAAACGCAGGTGCTGTTAAACCCGACAAGCGGTATCATTCCTCTTAAGAAAAGGTTAACCTCCTTAAATTCGCTTAAATACGAAAGAACTTTAGAAGAGATAAGCCTGTAATCCGCGTGATCGTAAACCACTTTGGCGCCCATTGCACCCATAAATTTATAAAAAGCGCGGGCGGAGTTTCTCTTAAATCCGGAATCGGTACCCCTGCTTCTTCGCACTCCGTAAACAATATCGGAACCCGCGCGGTACTTTTTTACCATTTCGGGCATAACGGAAATGTCGTCTTGCCCATCGCAGTCGATAGATATCGTTATATCGCACATATCTTTAGAATACATAAGCCCTGCAAGCAAACTGCTTTGGTGGCCTCTGTTTTTACTCTGCTTTATTCCGCAATACCTATCATCAGCCCGGCTGAGATCATCGATTATTTTCCAGGTTTGATCCGATGAGCCGTCGTCAATAAAAAGAATTCGGCTTTTTTTATCTATAAGCTCATTTTCAACCATTTTTTCGAGGCATTTTAAAAACATCGGCGCCGTGATCGGCAAAACCTCGCTTTCATTATAGCAAGGAATAACAATATATAAAATCGGATTGATATTTATCCCTCCAATATTAAGGATATTAAAATTATACCACACATTTACTTTATTTTCAATTTTTGAAAATAATTCTTGCCTTTTAAAATAATTTATGGCATAATAAATTTGTTCGGAGGCATAGCTCAGTTGGTCAGAGTACTTGCTTGACATGCAAGGGGTCACCGGTTCAAGTCCAGTTGTCTCCACCAAAGCAAAAATCCTATCACATTTTGTGGTAGGATTTTTGCTTTGTATTATTAATTTTTCAGTATTCATTCTTAAGTATTCATTAATTTTTTGTGATAGGATTTTCTAAATGAATAATGAAATAAATTAGTGTATGATTTGAAATTGGATTTTTTAGAATTAAAAAATTTTATTATAGAATGATTTTAGCAAAATGAACCGGATTATACCATTCATTTGCCGGTTTTGATAAAATCAATTCTGCTTTGCGTTTTTTCATTTTACTAGAACAATCCGAAATTATTAATCCTAAATAAAAATATTCCTCGATATTATTTATTTTTAGAAACTCATTTTTTAAAACAATTTTAATAATATATTCGGATTCAAATTTGTGAAATGAGGTAGAAATTAATGAGTTATCAATTTTAGAATTTACACCATTTAAAACATTAACCGGTAAAGCAACCATTTTATCATTTATAACTTTAGGAAACAGAAAAATACTATTAAATGAATACTTTTTTGTACCACAAATAATTAAATGTACTCCGTCACTTGTCTGCGTGTTATAGTCGTCAATTTCACTGAAACAAAAATCATCATTTGTGACTCTAAATATCAGTTTTATTCCGACATCAATTTTTTCTATTTCTGCTACACAAACGAGTAGAAAATTATTATCTATTGTCTGATTTTTGACAATTGGATTGTCTAATATGAATCTACCTGCAGAATTTATTTTAAGATTTTCGGCCGCTTTCTTGTTCCATTGAGAATCAATAAAATTACTTAAAACAACATTTATGTTTTCATTTAATAAATTAAAATCAATTATATATTTATACAAAATATCCCTTTCATCATTAAAATATTTGATATCCGCTACTCTGTCAATAAAGCGTTTCGGAAAAGCTTCGGGGAATATTTTAAGAATATTATTGATCATTATATAAAATATATTGCGCAATTTTTGGTTCTCTATATCCTTAATAATTTCATCCCATTTAATTTGCTTTAAATATTTTTCTGAAAACAATGCTATTTCATAAGCACGATTAAAAAATCTTTTAGCTGTAATTAAAAACTTAGTCGTATAAACTTTATAAATATTATAACTTGTTTGCAAACTGTCCATATACAAATGATAAATCATGTGTAAAAATGTTCCTGTTTTATTAAACGTCGTAACACAATTTCTTGATAAATTTATTATTTCCAAATTACTACGTAAAAAAGTTTCATCTATTTGAGTAAATGGATTTAATATATTTTTATGTAGCTCTAACACAATTTTATCTTTTCTTAAAGCAACATGATGATCTCCCGTCAGCGCATTAGGATATCGAAGAACATACCCGTTTTTATATAATAAATTTAAAGCATTATCAAAATGTTTAGGAAATACAAAAACATCAATATCACTAAAAAAGCGAGTAAAAATATTATCGTATAATCTATTTGCTAAAATTGCTCCTTTAAATGCAATATATTTAATTCCATGTTCATTGAACTCTTTGGCTATTTTAATTAACTCGTTTTGCAATAAGATGACATTTGCCTTGTTCAATAAAAACTTAACATTATGTACATCTTCAACATATTGATACTGCAAATAGTTTTTGTTAATAACATCTTGAAATCTATCAATTCCATAATTGTCTATTATATATTTCTTCAAAGTTTCTTTCATTATAAATCACCCATCACAAATTGACAAAATTTCTTTCGTAAGTATATTCATATTTTTAATTAAATAATTTAAATCATTTGGAATAATCAACTCATAAAATTGTATTTCTTTATTCGGCTTAACTTTTAGAATTTTATTAATTAATGAATACGGCATATGTTCAACGCCAACAATATTAGCTCTAAAAATACAGTCTTTTTTTAATTCACTTGTAATCAACTCAATCTTAAATTTGAGTTCATCAGATCTAACAAGATGGAATATTTTCCCTATTGTTGCAGTTCTTTCAACAGTATCAAAATACGAATAGTATTTTCCTGCAACATTTTGAACATTAAGTGTTGGAACATTTAATGCATTCACAGTTTCCGTAGTTTGTTTTATTAAATTATGCGCTCTTTTGGCAATTAAACCTTTCGAAATTTGTACTGTATCATCGCCAAAAATACAAAAGTTTGCATTAGAACTTAAAATCGAAGTTAATGTGCTTTTTCCGACACCCTTATTCCCGGATAAACAAAGAACTTTATTATCGTGTAGTAATGAACATGCATGAAATAACAACTCATCTTTACATAAGCAATAAACGGAAAACGGAATATTAAAAAATGTAGAAAAAAACGATTCAAAATCCCGTGCTTTGCAAGTGATCATATTATTTGTCGGGTCTATGTGATAAATTGCCAATGAACCTAATTCTATTAAATATTGTTCGTCATCCTTTTTAATACTTATTGTATCGCCAATAATATTATCAAAATTTACATCCACTTTTAAATCAAATTTATTTACATCATTAATATTGCTTAAAAGTGGCAGTTCAATATTTATAATAACAAGTTTACCATATAAATTATAACAAAACATATTAAAATCAACCTCTAACTATAGTGCTTTGCTTGTGTCTCATACATAGCTTTATAAGATGGCAAATTATTCAAAAGATTTTTATGAGTATCAAATCCTTTAATCATCCCATCTTGAATATAAATTACTTTATCCGCATAATTAGCTACCGATAATCTATGTGATATATATATAACGGTTTTATTCTTTAACACTGAATTGAATGTAGTTATCAATTCATCCTCGGCAAATGCGTCCAAAGCACTTGAGGGTTCATCTAAAATAACAATAGATGGGTCTTTAAACAAAACTCTCGCTAATGCAAGTTTTTGAAGTTCCCCGCCGGACAGCAAAACTCCCTCGTCATCAAATATTTTACCGAGTTGTGTATATATGCCTTTAGGTAAAGATTCAACTTTTTCGCCTAATCCTGCCATATTTAATGCATCTAAAATTCGGCTTTCTACTTCTTTAGAATTATTATACTCATTCATTGCGACATTTTCTGCCAAAGATAAACAATAATATTTATAATCCTGAAAAACAACTCCTATATTATTTCTATATGATTTATATTCAATACTTTTAACATTAGTATTCATATAAAGCAATGAACCGTCTGAAACATCATAAAGCCTACACAATAAACGCACAAGCGTTGTTTTTCCTGCACCATTTTCGCCGACTATAACATAAAATTTACCTCGTTCAATTTTTAAGTTTATTTCCTTTAACGCTAAATTTTTACTAGATGGATACTTGAAACTAACATTTTTAAGTTCAAAGGCAGCATTAGTATCAATAATTTGTTCTACAGGCATTCCTTTGTTTGGAACAGCAATAACATTTTCAACTTTCATAAAATCAATATAAATTTTTACATATGCACTATTTTCGCCTAAATCAACCAAACTATTCGTAATATTAGTCACCGAATTAGTAAGTGTTTTTAATGTGGTAGTAATTAATGTGAAATTTGCAAACGACATATCATTAAAAATCATTTGATTAGTTACATAAATATAAGGGAAGACTATTTCTATACATGAAAGCAAATTGCGAATCAAATCGTTTTTATAAACAAACGCAAGTAATTGTTGCAGTAAATTTTGCACATTAAGTATGCATTTTTTTGATTTATTTATTATCCATTCGGAAATTGAAAACATTTTAATATCATTAACATATGCTTCATCTGTTAATACACTCATGTAATAAGAATTTTCGGTGTTAACACGGGAAAGTTCTAAAGTGGTTTTATACTTTCTTTTTTTATCTATTACAACTGTGAATATCCTAATCAATGTCAAAAGAATTATTAATATATATATCCATATTGAAATTGATGATAACAAATATAGTATTGAAAGAAAAGTAATTATAGCAGATAAGCAGGAAAACATAATATCTAAATAATTAATAGCTAAACCGCCTTGAATAGCTTTAAGTGCCATGTTTTTATTTTGTATCATATCTGGTGTATACAATATTTCATAATCCATATCCGCTATTTTCGAATAAAACTCAAACAACAATTTATTTTTAAATAAATCAACAAGTATTCCTAATTTTTTTCTTATTGTAGCTATAAAAAAGCCCGAGGATAGATTAAAAAACATTATTATTGCAATAGTTATTAATGAAATTTCAAAATCTTTTTTTGTTATGTTTTCTATAAGAATTTTTAAAATATATGCATTTATTGGTGCCATTATCCCATTCAAAACAGCTAAGAAAAATTTTCCCACAAAAAGCGTTTTGCTAAAACTCCACATAGCTTTGAACATATATCTGATATTATAAAATATTGATTTGATTTTCAACATATAAACATTCCTTTTAGGTGGTTTAGGAGAAGCACTCTCAAGAGAATGCTTCTCCCGATGTTTAATTTATGAGCAACCTGGGTTAATTGTAGGACAACCAATCTGCGTACAAAGAAGTTCGGGGCATACACAGTTACAACCGAAGCCTAATCCGCGTTCTTCATAGTTTGCACCATTTTGTTTTACATCCATTACTAAAACTCCTTTCGTTTTATTTTTTTAATAATAGCTATCCAACAAGCCTTCAATTTCAGCTTGGATCATATCGGTGTCGCACGGCATATCTCCAAGCTTATTTAATGCTTTAGGACAACTCTTACCAAAACATAAAGGTAATATTTTGCAATTTTTACACTTATCTGAAGTTAAATAATCCCTATATACCCAATTATAGTAGTAGTCTTTATTTTCAACAAAAGACCCATTTTCATCTAATATACCAATAATATTATTAGAATTTGGAGAATCTAATTCGAAAGAACATTTTAAAATTTGATTTTTTTCATCAATAATAAAGTAATTTGGTTTTGAAGCATAGCAAACTCGACTGCAAGGCATAAGTCTTGTTGTGCAATTATTGCATGTTAAATTGTTTTCACTAATAAGCTGTGCTATGTCAACATTTAAAACAAGTTCTTGCATGCCGCATATTGTAGTTGGAGTTTTTTCATTCCCTTGATTTTTTATTGTCTCATAATAAATACTTATTCTGTTATCATTGAGTTTTTTCCCGACATAGTTATAAAATTCAACTAAGCTCTCAGCAACATCTACATTGAAATTCGTCCTTAACTGGACAGTAAAGTCTTTATCCGTTGAAACCATATAAGAAAGATTATCTATAATTTTCTGCCAAGTTCCTTCGCCAGAAACCAACGGTCTCAACTTATCATGTGTCCCAGCCATACCATCAATAGAAATCTGATAAAAATTACATTTTAGTTTGTTTAGTTGCTCAAAAAGTTGCGGAGTAAGTAAATATCCATTCGTTGACATTCCTGCCTCATATGTAATTGTCCTTTGTGCCGTACTTAATTTATTTAACAAAACTTGAAGCTTTTCTAAAAAAACACATATGTTTTTACTTGCAATCAAAGGTTCTCCGCCAAAGAAACTAATAAATACTGATGTATATCCATATGCATTAATCTGATTTTCAATAAAATTTAATACAGAATCATAAGTTTTAATATCCATATTTTCGTTTAAATGAGGTTGCCCGCAGTAAACGCAGCGGAAATTACACTGTCTCGTAACTATTAGCATTATTTCTAAAGAATGTGAACGAACAATTTGTTCTTCATACATTCCGCGAACCTTTAAATCTTCATCAATAAAATCATCAACAAATATCTTTTTCTCTAGCATCAAATTAAAAAATTCATTATCTTGATACTCAAATATATCTTTTTCTATAACATCTTTAAGCGTTTTGATATATTTTTCTTGGTTAAAAACTATTACTGCACCGCTCATTGAGCTATATGCAATATAATTACCATTTTCTTTTTTAACAAATACTGCAAATTTACTTTTTTTGATTTTCCTCATAAAAAAAACTCCCGTGTATTTTAAATTGTAAAAAATTAAAAAGCACAAATTCCCCCTATACACAGATAAGGAAAAATTTGTGCTTATAATAAAAGTAATTCAGACTTGCTAAAAAGGATCTCCTTTCATAACTTTATCCCCCTAAATTTGTTATTCATATTGTAACATATTTTTATAATAAGGTCAATAAAAAATTAAAAGCAAAACACCATTTGAGGAAATTGTTATAAAAAATAAATTGTTTATTAGACAAAATAGTTGTAAGATTATA
This sequence comes from uncultured Eubacteriales bacterium, assembly GCA_934454845.1. Classification (GTDB taxonomy): domain Bacteria; phylum Bacillota; class Clostridia; order Oscillospirales; family Acutalibacteraceae; genus UBA737. The sequence goes on from CAKSGV010000009.1 coordinate 70,870, forward strand.
ACAACACAAATAATAAATATTATGCAATTTAATGCAAAAATCCTATCACTTTTGTGATAGGATCAGACTGTAGACAAAGCAGGTTGTATTTAAGCGATACAACCTGCTTTGTTGGAAAATCGGACCGAATTTTCAAGG
>CAKSGV010000010.1 GCA_934454845.1 uncultured Eubacteriales bacterium
CCTTGAAAATTCGGTCCGATTTTCCAACAAAGCAGGTTGTATCGCTTAAATACAACCTGCTTTGTCTACAGTCTGAGCCTCCCCTTTTAGGGGAGGCCTTGATTTTTTATTAAGAAGCCGAAGAATCCGGCTCCGTTATTTTCTTGGGAGTAAACTGCCTTGCAGTGGATTTCTTTACAGAAATTTTAAGCTTTTTGGCATAAGCCTCCATATCCTTGGTAAACTGTTCGCCCGAAACAAGACTTCTTATCTCGGAATCAAGATAGGTCTTATAATAAGGATCGGCCATAATATCGCCTTTTACAAAAAGGATCAAACCGCCGTCGCTTTCCTTTTCTATAAGAGTGGCTTTTCCTGCGGCGACACCGCTTAACTGCTCAAAATAGTCGGCATAGGTGTTATAATTCGTATCGGAAGTTCCGATAATATCGGCAAGAGAATCGCGAGGAGCGGAAGAATCGGTGGTGTTTTCTTTTGCCACCTCGTCAGTAGAGTTATACTCTGCGAAAACCTGCGCGTAATTCTTCTTTCCGGAATTTATATCGCTGAGCGCCTGATTTACAAAGGTCTTTTTAGCGGCTTTTTCTTCATCTGTAAGGCTATCAAAAGAAACATCGAGAATATCGCAGATCATATAATTTTTTTGCATTGTATCGGTGATTGTAGCGTCATCAATAGCTTTTTCTCCGCCCTCGGCATAAAGAAAATCAAAATAGCGGCTTGCATAATAAGTATCGGTCATATAAGCCTTATAGGTATCAAGACTAACCCCGTTAGGCTCAAAATAATCGGAATACTTATACTGCTCGTTGTTCCAATAAGACTCTGCATACTGCTCGGCGGCGGATTTCTCCTCGTCGGTCAAAGTGATCTTATTCTCGGCGCATTTGATTTTATAAGCGGCGATCTTTTTTAAAGATTCCTCCGTAAGATCGATAACATAGTCCGAAAACTTCTTGCCGTCAACACTTTCTTTGAAATAATCTATTCCGCTGCTCAGCTTATCGGCATCGCTCTGGTATTTCTGATAGACTTCGGATTTTGCGGAATTGAATGACATTATAAGAGCGCAAGAATAATAAGCCGATGTAAACTCTGCCTTTCCGGCGTCAGAAGTGATTTTTGAGTCGGTAACCGTTACGCCGATCTCGTCTTTTTTATGGCAGCCGGCAAACATCGATACCGCCACAGCGCAGGCGAGTACCGCGCAAAAAAGCTTTTTAATCGATTTCATAAATATCTCCCTTATGAGAATTTTTCTATATATTGTTAATTATATCTTAAACAAGCAAAAAAGTCTATAACTATTTTGTTAAAATTTCTGCGAGCGAAGAAACGATATTTTGCGTTTTTTCTCCCGGCTTTTTTCTTATTACATAACACGGTACGGAATTTCTCACGGATACCACAAATTTATCCTTAAACTTAAGCGACAGCTTTGCCGCCGTTTCCTCCCTTACTTTCTCGGTGTGAAGTATCACGGCGGAGGCGTTTTCCGTGATCTCGCTTATACCCGAATTTGCCGCGGCAGATCTTAAAAGCGAAATATCGATAAGTCCCATAACCGCTTTCGGCGGATCGCCGAACCTATCGCAAAGTTCGTCAATAACATCTGATTTATCCTCATCATTTTCTATAGCCGCTATGCGCTTATAGATATCAAGCCTTGCCGTAAGCGAGGGAATATACCGCTCCGGGATATGCGCAGAAACATTGAGATCCACCGTGCAGACTATCGCTTCTTCTTTTTCTTGCGTGCCGTTTAATTCGTTTACCGCATCGGAGAGCATTTTAAGGTACATATCGTAACCTACCGATTCTATATGACCGTGCTGTTCTGCGGAAAGCACGCTTCCGGCTCCTCTTATTTCAAGATCTCTCATAGCAATCTTAAAGCCGGAGCCGAATTCGGTGAACTGCCTTATCGCCTCAAGCCGCTTTGCGGCTATATCCGAAAGTTCCCTGCCCTTAGGGAAGCAGAAATAAGCATACGCTCTTCTTGCGGATCTTCCAACTCTTCCTCTCAGCTGGTGGAGCTGAGAAAGCCCCATTTTCTCGGCATTTTCGATTATCAGAGTGTTAACATTCGGCACATCCACACCGGTTTCGATTATAGTGGTGCAAACCAAAACATCAATTTCTCTCTCGATAAGCTTTTGCCAAACCTCCGTGAGTTCTTCTTCGCTCATCCTGCCGTGGGCAATACCTATCTTTGCGTCAGGCAATCTTTCTTTAAGCTTTGCGGCGCAGCGGGTAATGGTATCCACTCTGTTATGAAGATAATAGACCTGTCCGGCGCGCCTTAACTCTCTCATTATTGCCTCGGTGATTATCCCCTCGTCGAGCTCGGTGACATAGGTCGTAACAGGGTACCTGTCTGACGGCGCCTCGTCTATAGAGGACATATCTCTGAGTCCCGAAAGCGACATATTAAGAGTTCTCGGAATAGGCGTTGCGCTTAAAGTTAAAACATCAACTGCGGGATACTTTTCTTTAAGCCTTTCTTTCTGCTCAACTCCGAATCTCTGCTCCTCGTCTATTATAACAAGGCCGAGATCCTTAAACTCCACATCCTTTGATATCAGGCGGTGAGTGCCGATAAGCATATCCACACTGCCGCATTTTAATCCTTTTAAAATATTTCTCTGCTTTGCCGGTGTCGTAAACCTCGAAATCACTTCCGCTTTTACCGGAAGACCTGAAAATCTTCTTTTCACGGTTTCATAGTGCTGCATAGCAAGCACCGTGGTAGGAACAAGCATCGCGCACTGCTTGCCTTCGCTTATGCATTTAAATGCGGCACGCAGGGCAACTTCTGTTTTTCCGAATCCCACATCGCCTAAAAGGAGCCTATCCATAGGAACAGGGCGCTCCATATCTTTTTTTATCTCGTCAATGCATTTAAGCTGATCTTCTGTTTCCTCATATTCAAATCTCTGCTCAAAATTATTCTGAAGATCGGTATCCGGGCCGAAAGCGTAACCCTTTACGGCCATTCTTTTTGCATAAAGCGCAGTGAGCTGTTTTGCCATATCCCTTACAGCCGATTTTACGCGGCTTCTGGTCTTTTTCCAATCGTCGGATCCTAAGCGGTTAAGCTTGACTGTGCCGTCTTGCGCGGAGCCGATATATTTTGATACGAGGTCAAGTTGTGTTACCGGAACATATAAAACATCCGAACCCTTATATTTAATCTTAATATAATCTTTTGTAACTTTGGAATTGGTTATATTGCTTATACCGTCAAAAATGCCTATTCCGTGCGCGGAATGAACGACAAGGTCGCCCTTTTTAAGCTCGTCTAAAGAACCTATTTCTTTCGCGTTTTTAGGCCTTTTATTTTTCTTTTTTAAAGGTGCGGCGTTTCTTAAAGTGAAAACCGATAGCCCGATATTATTAAATTCAAATCCGCTCGATAAACTGCCCTTTAAGCAATAAATTCCTCTTTTAATTTCCGAAGGGATTGCCTTTAATAAAATATTTTCTTTGCCTGATCTTTTCAGCTCTTCGGAAATAACCGCGGCGGATTTTTCCTCGCCTGCGAATATCAAAGCCGTGGCGCCTTTATTCAAAGAAAGAAGATCGTCATTTAAAACCTTTATATCGTAAAAAGGGCTTAAAACACGGCAGTTAAATTCTATCAGTTTTTTTAAACCCTTAACGGGTACGGACTGGTTGAAGTTGTTTAAAAATACCGCATTTTTAAGATATGAAAAGAATTCTTCATCCTCTATCCACAGCGAGCTTAATTTTCCGCAAAGCGAGCCGCTTTCAAGCAAAGTAGAAATATCTTCACTGTTAAGCTTTGAAAGGTTTTTAATTCTCGAAGAGATATTCGCCGATTCAAAACAGAATAACCGAATATCCTTTATATAATCAAAAACGGAATATTTCTTATCATATAAAAGCGGAAGATAAATATCCCTGTTTACATAGCCGCCGGCTCTTAGAGTTTCAATATCTCTTCTTATATATCTTTTTTGCTTTTCGGAAATTTCACTTTCGTTTTTTGTAAGAAAATTTTCTATATTATCTGCTAAAACATCCGTGCTTTGCAAAAGCTCAAAGGCGGGAATTATATCAAATTCCTTTAAATCCAAAGTTCTGCGCTGAGTATCGGGATCGAAATAGGACATTCCGTCAATTTCATCGCCGAAAAGATCAATTCTTACCGGATTTTCAAGATTTACCGGAAAAATATCAAGAATTCCGCCTCTTACGGAAAACTGCCCTGCGCTCTCGCACAGCTCCGCTCTTTGGTATCCAGAAAGAGTTACCTTTTCGCAGAAATCGTCTAAATCGACAGTATCTTCAAATTTCACCGATAATTTGGAGTTTTTTAATATTTCGGGAGAAACGGTATAGCAAACGGCGCTGTCACAGCTGAAAACAAGCGCGTCAAAATCCCCGTCTAAAACTTTTGACAGGGTGTCCGTTCTCATCTGCTCATATTCTCTTGATCCGGAAATGCTCCTCGTCAGATCATAATCTCTGAAATTGAGCATAACTGCGTTTATTCCGAAAGACTTTAGGTCATCTGTCACCTGCGTTGCCTCGGCTTCGGTTGCGGTGAGCACCGCCGCTTTTTTACCGCTTTTTTCACAAATTCCCGCAATCAAAGCGGATTTATGAATATCCGAAAGCCCCAAAGAGCAAATAGGGAGCCTTTTTTCTTCTATTTCGGAATAAAGCTCTTTAAAATCGTTATCTTTAGATATTATATCCGTTAAAAATTTCATTTTTAAAGACCTTTTATTTTGAAAATTTGTTCATTGCGCTGTCGATAGAATTCTTTAAAATCTCTTTCACAGCTTTTGCGGCATTTGAACACGCTTTATCGAATTCTTCTTTCTGCACTTTCGGAATATTCCCTAAGACCCAATCCTTTAAATCATAATCCTTATCGGGTTTTTCACCTACTCCTATCTTTATTCGCGGAAAATCTTCGCTGTTTAAGTGCGAGATGATGCTTTTTATTCCGTTGTGCCCTCCCGCGCTGCCTTTTCTTCTTATTCTGATTTTTCCCACATCGAGCGAAATATCATCAAAAATTATAATGCATTTTTCAGGCGGAATTTTATAAAACTTAGAAATCGCTCCGATAGCCTCGCCTGAATTGTTCATATAAGTGAGCGGTTTTAAAATAATTACTTTTTTGCCCTCAAGAGAAGCGGTTGCAAATTCAGACTCGAATTTATGCTTGTTTAAAACAATTTCCGAATCCTTTAAAAGCGCGTCTATCGCCATAAAGCCTGCATTGTGGCGGGTAGCCTCATATTCCTTGCCGGGGTTTCCGAGCCCTGCTATAAGATATTCAAACTTTTCCGACTTAAAAAACATTCATATCACCGAAAGAAAGTATAACACATTTTTTTAAAACTTACAAAGTATTTTTAATCTTTGATCTGACAATACTAATTTAGACAATACAATCAGGGTACAATGCTTTTTTGAAGAAACGGCTTAATTTTCGACTTTGTTGCCCTCCGCTCACAATACGACAGTATTCCTCGGTCGGGCGCCGCGCCGCTAAACAGCGCCGTTTTCTTACAAAATCTTCGACTCATAGCGAGAAAATTTTTTTGATTATGAAGTCGAGGAATGCAGGAATACTGACGTATTTCAAATGACGAGACAATATAATCGGACAAATTTTCCGCTATGAGAAGTTTTGTACCCTGATTGTATTGTCTAAGGAGCTGATTAAAGTGGGAAAAGATATAAATTTTTATACCGATAAGACCTTTACGGGCGATATAAAGACCGATACCGAAAATTTCAAAAAAATATTTGAAAACGACAGTATCTTAAGATACCGCAAGCAGATTATAGCGGGAAACACAGAATGCTCTTTTTTTAATTTTGACGGAATGGTAAATACACAGGTAGTTAACGACTCGCTTGTGGAATCTTTAGTAAAGATAAAAAGCGACGATGATCTTTCAACGGAATTCATAGCCGAAAACTTCCTTTATTCCTGTGATATAAAGATAACCGATAATTTGGGCGACTGTATCCGCGGAGTGCTTTACGGCGATACCGTTTTGCTTATAGATAAAAATAAAAAGGCGATAGTGGCAAACACAAAAGGCTTTCGCTCAAGGGGGATTTCCGAGCCTGAAGACGAACGGGTTTTGCAGGGCCCCCGCGAGGGGTTTGACGAGGTTGCAATGCTCAATCTCGCAATGCTCAGAAGAAAGCTCCCTACCCCCGACCTTTGCATTGAGTCGCTTAGAATGGGCAGAAGAACAGATACTATGATATTTATCTGCTATCTCGGGAGCCTCGCTAAAAAAGACACCCTAAAAGAGCTTAAAAAAAGGCTTTCCTCATTCGAAACCGACGGAATTTTAGATGTGAACTATATAGCCGAAAGCATACGCGATCATAAGCACAGCCTTTTTAAAACAACGGGAACGACCGAGCGCCCCGATACCGTCGCGGCAAGACTGCTTGAGGGCAGAATAGCCGTATTTTGCGACGGCTCTCCCGTTGTGCTCACTCTTCCCTACCTTTTTTCAGAAAACTTTCAGTCCGACGAGGACTATTATCTTAATTTTGCAGTTTCAAGTATAGGAAGATTTTTAAGATACATCTGCTTTTTCCTCGCAGTGTGCGTGCCCGGGATATTTTTGGCGCTGATGTCCTTTCATCTTCAGTTGCTTCCTACTAATTTTGCGCTGTCCGTCGCAAGGCTGAGGGCGGGAGTGCCTATGCCGAGCGTGGTCGAATGTGTGATCTTAATTCTCGTTTTTGAAATTCTGAAAGAAACAGGTGTGCGAATGCCGCAGTCGCTCGGACACGCGCTTTCGATAGTGGGCGGTCTTGTCGTTGGTCAGGCGGCGGTGGAAGCAGGAATCATCAGCGCGCCTATGCTTATTGCGGTGGCACTGAGCGGAATAGCCGGGCTTATGATCCCGAGGCTTAAAGGAGCGGTCTTTTATTTAAGGCTCGCTTTTGTGATACTTGCGGCGCTTTTCGGTCTTGCAGGAGTAACAGCCGGTATCTGCGCCGTGATATTAAGAATATTCAATCTTTCTTCATTCGGCGAGGATTACACCTCTTCGCTTGAAAATCCCACTCCGCAAAGGCTTAAAGACAGCATTATCCGCGCTCCGTGGACATTTATGAAATTAAGACCTTTTATAACAAAAAATCTTAAAAGGCGGAAAACAAACAAATGATTAAAAAAATATTTTGCCTTTTTCCAGTGATAATACTTTCGCTTTTCATTACATCCTGCAATCCCTCTTATGAGGCTGACGCGAGATTTATAGTATCCGCAATAGCCGCGGATAACGATAACGGAAATATAATGCTCACCGTGCAGGTGATAGCTATAGGCGAGGGCGATTTTGAAAACGAGCCAAAAGTCCTCCTTATCCGTTCTTCGGCAAAAAACGCCGAAACAGCCGTTAAAAAAATAGGAACAAAATGCATAAAACCGCTTAATTTCGACCATTGCGCCGTGCTTATCTGCTCAAAGGATTTAAAGCCAGAACAGTTTAAAGATGTGAGGGATTTCTGCCTCGAAAGAAAGGATATAAATCTTGCGGTTAATGTCTGCTTTGCGGAAAACGCAAAAAAAATTCTAAGCGCCGAAAAAATAGCCGGAATAACTTCCGGCTATGATCTTGCCGTGATGATAAATTCAAAAATAAGGGAAAATAAAGACGATTTTAAATGCAAATTTTATGAGATAGCGGATAAATCGGATATCACCCTGCCCTACATCGCCCTTTCCGACAAAAGAATATTTTTAAAAGGGCATTACGGTCTCATCTTAAGCTCAGAGGAAGATTTCTATGAAAAGTAAAAGCCTAAAGCTTCATATCTTCGCGCTTTGCGCAGTTTATTTTCTTTCGGGTGCTCTTATAAGCCTGCCTAAGCCCCTTGAAAGCTCTAACAGCCTGCTATCCCTTTTGCTTGCCGCTGTAATTTCATTCTTTTTTGCTTTTATCATAACTTTAGCATTTAAAAGATTAAAAAATAAAAATTTAAGTAAATATCCGATTATGGCTTTTTATATCATTATTTCTCTCGGTGCTGTTTTTGACGCCGCCGTGATGTTCCGCGAGCTTTTAAAATTCGTGCATATTATTATGATGCCCACGGTAAGCTTATGGCTTTGCGCCCTGCTTTTGATAATTTCCGCATTTTGGATGACGGCAAATAAAATTTCCGCCGTTTTGAAATTCTCGGTATTTCTTTTTGCGGTCACATTTATATGCTTTGCGGTGCTTTTTTTGATGTGTTTTAAGCAAATGCATTTTTATAATCTCGGCCCGCTTAAAAATATAGAGCCGCCGCCATTTTTAAAAGAAACATTATTTTATATTTTAAAAATATTTCTTCCGCTTATTCTTCTTTTTTGTTTTGTTTATAATCTGGAAGATGAAAATAAAAAATATAAATACGGTTCCCTCGGAGTTTTAACGGGATTTGTTTTTACCGTTCTTACCGTTTTTCAGATAACCTCGGTGTTTTCCGAAAGCTTCACCGCAAAGGTGCAGTTTCCCTATGCCGCGGTGATAAGCACCGTGAGCGCGGGGAATATCTTCACGAGAATGGATTTTGCCGCTTATTTTATATTCTTTGCGGTGTTTATTTTAAGAGCCGGCACGGACTTAAAACTCATCACCCTGCTTTTAAAAAAAACAGGGTTTAAACAAAAGAGCGCTTTGTGCCTTACAGCCGCTTTGGCACTAATAACGGCTGTAGTTGCACTTTTTTAAAAATGGTGTATAATTATTATGTTACAAAATACTGTTAAAGGGGATATTTATGCGCCGCAGCGGAATTTTAATGCCTGTTTTTTCTCTCGCCTCGCCTTACGGGATAGGAACAATGGGAGAAAAGGCTTTCGAATTTGTGAGATTTTTAAAAAGAGCGGGACAAAGTTTCTGGCAGATACTGCCTCTTTGCCCTATAGATTATTCGGGCTCTCCATATCAGTCAAAATCCTGCTTTGCAGGCAACAGCCTGCTTATCGATTTAGACGAGCTTGTAAAAGACGGTCTGCTCGCTTTAAGTGATATAAACGAATTCTCTTTCGATAATTCAAAACTTGATTTTTTAAATGTTATAAAATCAAGAGAGGTCTTATTTAATCGGGCGTTTGCTAAATTTGATAAGGAAAATCACGATTTTAAAGTGTTTGTCGATAAAACGCCCTGGCTTTTAAGCTATGCCTGCTTTTCCGCTTTGAAAGACGCGCATGAAAACAAGCCGTTTTACGAATGGGAAGAAAAATATAAAGATTATTCCGTTTCGGTTTTGGAACAAACCCTGCGCGAATTCCCCGAAAGGGTTTTATATTATGAATTCGAACAGTTTGAGTTTTATAAGCAGTGGTCAAAGCTTAAAAATTTTGCCAACTCACTCGGCATTGAGATCATCGGCGATATCCCGATTTATGTGGCGCTGGATTCTGCCGATGTATGGTCGGATCCCAAGCAATTCAACCTTAATTCGGAATTAAGACCGGAACACGTCGCAGGAGTTTCGCCCGATGTGTTTTCAAAAGACGGTCAACTCTGGGGAAATCCGCTTTACAATTGGGAAATGGCCGAAAATGAAAAAGAGCCCTTTTCATGGTGGAAAAAAAGACTGAAAGCGGCTTTTGAGCTTTATGATATCGTGAGGATAGACCATTTCAGGGCGTTTGAGTCCTACTATGCGATAAAAAGCGGGGAAAAAACCGCTATCGGAGGAGTCTGGAAAAAAGGGCCGGGAATAAAATTTTTCGATGAAATGAAAAAGGAATTTTCGGGTAAACTTCCCCTTATCGCCGAGGACCTCGGAATCATAGACGATAAGGTTAGAGCCCTTTTAAAGCAAACCGGACTTCCCGGAATGAAAGTTTTGCAGTTTGGTTTTGACGACGGCCCCAAAAGCGAGCATATCCTCCATAACCATATTAAAAACTGCGTCTGCTACATAGGAACTCACGATAACGATACCATCATAGGCTGGAAAAATTCAAAATCTCAAAGCGAGCTTAAATTTATTTACGATTATATCGGTTTCGGCGAAAAAGAGGGCTTTAATATCGCAATGATAAGAACAGCGATGTCCTCCGTTGCGGACACTGTGATAATCACCCTTTCAGATCTTATGGGACTTTCAAGCGAAGGAAGAATAAACACCCCCGGAACTATCGGAAACAACTGGTGCTTCAGAATAGCAGACGGCTGTGTTAACGACTGGCTCGCAGATATCCTGCTCGATATCACTTCAACCTATGGCAGAAATTTCAATTAAAAGAGGAAATTAATATGATAAATGAAAAAATGACGGCACTCGGCAGAAAGCCCTCCGTTATCCGCAAAATTTTTGAATACTCAAATAAGAGAAAAGCGGAAATCGGCGAAGAAAATGTTTTCGATTTTTCTCTCGGCAACCCGAGCATTCCGACGCCTAAAGAGGTAACTCAAACGCTTAAAGAACTTGTAACGGATACCGAACCCGTGAAGCTTCACGGATATACTTCCGCTCCGGGTGATATATCCGTAAGAAAGCAGATAGCTGAAAATATATTTAAAAAATTCGGATTTTCGTGCGATTTTAAAGATATTTATATGACCTGCGGCGCCGCCGCCTCGCTCACCGTTTCCCTGAAAGCTCTCTGCAATGAGGGTGATGAAGTAATAGTTTTAGCGCCTTATTTCCCGGAATACGCAGTGTTTATAGAAAATGCGAATGCGAAAATAAAAGAAGTGCCTTTATCTCCCGATACTATGCATATCGACTTTAATGCGCTTGAAAGCGCTTTAAACGAAAAGACCAAAGCTATCATTATAAATTCTCCGAATAACCCGACCGGCGTTATTTATACAAAGGAGGAGCTTCTAAAAGCCGCGCAGCTGCTTAAATTCGGATCCGAGGAATTCGGGCACGATATTTATATAATTTGTGACGAGCCCTACCGCGAATTAAGCTACGGTTCGCCCGTGCCTTATATACCGAATCTTTATGATAATACCCTTGTTTGCTATTCCTACAGCAAATCCCTCTCTCTTCCCGGAGAAAGGATAGGTTACATAATGGTATCGCCGAAATGTACCGACGGCTCCGATATCTGCGCCGCAGTGGCGGGCGCGGGAAGAAGTATGGGTTATGTGTGCGCACCGAGCTTAATGCAGTTTCTCATTAAAAACTGCGATATGAAGAAATCGGATATTCAAGCTTATAATAAAAATCGCCTTACCTTATATTCCGCTTTAAAGGATATGGGCTATGAGCCTTTATATCCCGACGGTGCTTTTTACCTTTTCGTTAAAGCTTTGGAGGCTGATGCCGTGAAATTCTGCGAGAAAGCAAAAAAGTATGAGCTGTTACTTGTTCCGAGCGATGATTTCGGCTGCAAAGGATATGTGAGAATATCGTACTGTGTGAGCCTAAAGCAAATAGAAAGATCCCTGCCTGCATTTAAAAAGCTTATGGAAGAATATAAAAAATGATTTATACTTTAACTTTAAATCCATCGCTTGACTATCATATTTATAAAGATGATTTTAAAAAAGGCGAAGTAAACCGCATAACCGACGCTGAAATAACTTTCGGCGGCAAAGGGCTCAATGTTTCCTATGCGCTTAAAATTTTAAATACCGAAAGCGTCGCGTTGGGTCTGGCAGGCGGTTTTTGCGGAAAAGAGATAAAAAGGCTTCTTGACGAAAAAGGAATCAGAAACAAATTTATTGATATTTCTCCCGAAAATTCCAGAATAAACATAAAACTTCATTCCGATTCGGACACGGATTTCAATGCCCCCGGCCCGAAACCGCAGGAAAAACATATAACTTCCCTTTTAAATCTTTTATCTCTTCTTAAAGAGCAGGATATTCTTTGCCTCTGCGGCACCGCGGCGGATAAAGAAAGCTATAAAAGAATTCTTTCCGCAGTCCCTGAAAATGTTAAATTAATTGCCGACGCAGACGGTGAATTTTTAAAGGAAGCGGTAAAGCAAAAGCCGTTTTTAATAAAGCCTAATTCTTTTGAGCTTTTAGATCTTTTTTCGCAGAAAGATTCAAGCGAAGAAAATTTAATAAGGTTAGGCTTGAATCTTAAAGCGAACGGCATAAAATATGTGCTTATCTCGCGCGGAGAAAAAGGACTTTTGCTTATAAGCGACTCGGGAGTTTATAAAGCCGAGGGGATAAGCGGCAATGCGGTGAATACTGTGGGAGCCGGCGATTTTTCACTTGCGGGATTTTTAAGCGAATATTTTAATTCGTTCGATGAAGTTTCGGCACTTAAAAGCGCGCTTTCGGCTTCGGCGGCAAGGGTATTTTCAAAAGAGGAACCGAGCTTTTTCGATATGAGAAAATATGCAAATATCGCAAAAATTAAAAAAATAAAATAAAATACCGAAGCGCCCGTCTTTTATAAGACGGGCGCTTCGATTTAAAGCAAAATTATATTTGCACTAATCCTGCCAATTGCGGCTTTGCGGTTTCATCGGGAATTCTTTTCCTGCAGGCGCAAAATGAAAAGGCAACCAATAAAGCCATAATTAAAATAATCATTTTTTTATTCATCCAGTCCGAGCTCCTTCACAAGCGCCGATGCTTCCCGCCTTTCTTCATCGGTTACTTCGGCATTTGCTTTTAATTCTTTAATATATCTTTTAATTCTTTTATCCGTCAGCACTTTAACCCACCGTTTTGCCTCATAATAAGGAAGAAGCCATATGTGCTCTTTAAGCTTTGGATAAGTGTTTGAAAGAAGTTTCGGAGATATAAATATTCTCGATAAAACCGAGCCTGCCTTTCCTCCGTGGCGCGCTTGATTGATAAGCGCCTGATTTTCCCGAGAGCCGTAAATGCTGCCGTTTAATATAAAATCTTCAAGCATTTTTGCAGTTTCGGTGTAAGGTGCGTCTTCAAACCAGGTGAGGCTCAGCTCCGCAGCCGCCTTTTCAAATTTATCAAGTCCTCCCGAAATCAAAAGCCCTCTTCGTTTATCCAAATCATATCGGATTTTCTTATTTAAAATATAAAGATCGGCAAAAGGTCTTATTCCGCAGCCGCCCGTGGTGAAATGCTTTGCCATATGCGCCAGATGATAATAATAAAAATATTCATCGGGCATTAAAAATCTGCAGTCGTCTTCACGAAGAGCAACTTCGAAAATATTTTTAAGAGGTTTTTCGATTTTTCCTATCCGATTATCCTCAATAAGCGAATAGTGAAGCTCTAAGGTGATTTTTTCTCGGCTTATAAAAACATCCTCATGAGAGCCCTTCGATTTAAGCACAAATCCGCTTTCTATAAGCTTTTTTGAAGCTTCTTTTAAGCTTTCCGGCCTTATCAGAATATCAAGATCGCACTTTATTCTCAAAAGACTTTCGGGATAAAGATCTTCAAGAATTATTCCTTTAAGAGGAATATAATCTATTCCGCATTCTCCGAAAAGTTTGCAAACCTGCGCATAAGTATATTTCTGCACGGAAGAATAATATTTTGCGGCGGCAGCGGATTTTTTAAAGCCTTCAAGCTTTTCTTTGCCGACGCCGAGCGATTCAAGTGCCGAATAAGCCGCAGGAATAAAAGCTTGTGCTTTGGCAGCAAAGGCGAGCTCCGCTAAAAATCCGCCGCTGATTTTTTCTTTATCAAACTCAAACGGCTCATTATTAAACTGCGACCTTAAATAGCCTATTAAAAATTCATATTCGGGTTTCAATTCTTTTCTCCGTTTTCAAGAAATCAAATCGTTTCAGCATAATTGCTTCATTTTTGTTTTTCCAAAATATCAGCAATTCTTTCACTTGCGTGACCATCGCCGTAAGGGTTGGCGGCGTGGGCCATTTCGTTATAAGCGGCTTTATCCTCTAATAGTCTTTTGAAATTTTGATAAATGGTTTCTTCTTCTGTTCCCACAAGCTTAAGAGTTCCGGCGTCTATTCCCTCGGGGCGCTCGGTGGTATCGCGCATAACAAGCACCGGTTTTCCGAGAGAGGGAGCCTCCTCCTGAATTCCGCCCGAATCGGTGAGGATAAGATAGGAGCGCGCCATAATATTATGGCAGTCAAATACCTCTACAGGGTCGATTATATGTATCCTGTCAAGTCCCGACAGCTCCTCTGCCGCCGCTTTTCTTACCGCCGGATTCATATGTATAGGATAAAGCGCCTTAACATCGGGGTGCTCTTCCATAACTCTTCTTATCGCCCTGAACATATGATGCATAGGCTCGCCTAAATTTTCTCTGCGGTGAGCGGTGATGAAGATAAGGCGGCTGCCCTTTGCCCAATCAAGCTCGGGATGAGTGTAATCGTCTTTAACAGTGGTTTTCAGAGCGTCGATAGCGGTGTTACCGGTAACAAAAATCGAATTTTCGGCTTTGCCCTCTTTTAAAAGGTTATTTTTCGAGCGCTCGGTCGGCGCAAAGTTATACTTTGAAATTATAGATACCGCCTGGCGGTTGAACTCCTCGGGATACGGCGAATAGATATTATAGGTTCGCAGACCCGCCTCAACATGGCCTACGGGTATCTGCAGATAAAAGCAGGCAAGCGCAGTTACAAAAGTGGTGGAAGTATCGCCGTGAACAAGCACCACATCGGGATTTTCCTTTTCAAGCACTTCTTTTATGCCGTTTAAAATATTTGTTGTGATATCAAAGAGGGTCTGCGAGGTTTTCATAATGGAAAGGTCATAATCAGGGGTAACACCGAAAGTTTCAAGCACCTGATCGAGCATCTGGCGGTGCTGACCTGTTACGCAGACGACCGTTTTGACATTGTCCCTACTTTTAAGCTCGTTTACAAGAGGGCACATTTTTATAGCTTCGGGTCTTGTTCCGAATACAAGCATAATAGTTTTCATATCTTAACTCCTATCTTAAAAAATTTTTTTATCAAATTAAAAGAACTTATAATTATTTGTTTGATTTGTTTTCTAAAATAAATCAAAATTATTATGAAGATCAAAATAGAAATATAATTTCCGTATTTCACTTCAAAAGCAATTAAACTTGCCTGAATAAATAACAATGAATAAATTAAACTATCACCTAAAATATTTATTTTGATATCAATTATTTTCTTGATATTGTAACTTCTGATATAGAAAGTCAAAGCAAAACCTAACAAGGTGGTGAAAGCGGCTCCCATATTGCCGAAATGCTTGATAAAATAAAAATTCAGAATAATATTTGCTAAAGATCCTATCAGAGTGGAAATAAATAAATCTTTTGTATTTTTGGAAGCTCTGAAACTGCTTGCCAAAAAACCTGCCAAACCGGAAAAAACATATGCAATTAATAAGTACGGTACAAATTTCCAAGCTTCAAAAAATTTTTTTGCAAAAAGCAAGCTTGCCAGCCATTTAGATAAAATTATAAGCAAAGAACAAGCTAAAACGTTTATCGTATTATAATATTTATAAATTTTGCTGTGGAAAGCAGCGTTATCTTCTTCTTCAACATTTCTTATCGCAGAAAGCGTCCAAGCAGAATTAAATATGCTTGTAAACATTGTTAAAATCGAAGGTATTTTATAGGCGACGCTGTAAATTCCGCTTGCCGCAAGTCCGTTAAAAGCTATTATAATATACTTGTCCGCAGAAGTGCTGATCCACCAGGAAATAATTACAGGAATAGTCGGTATACTGAATTTCAGCATATTTTTCATCAGATCTTTATCGATAAAAAATCGTTTTATTCTTATTTTACCTGTAACAAGCATAAATAAGCAGTTAAAATAATAACCTAATGCAATGGACAATAGGTATCCGGACAATCCTGTTTTCAACAACAAAAGACAAACTATATTGCTTATTAACACAACGGCAGTCTGAACCACACCTGAAATTGCGAATATCTTACTTTTTCCTATTCCTTTTAAATATTGTGAAAAAACCTGTTGCAAATTGAATCCCAAATAAATTACTATAAACCAAATCCAAAAATCTGAGATATCTTTATTGATTCTGCTTACAAAAGGCGAAAAAAGAATTACAATTAATTCGCTTAAGAAAACAATTAAAAGCGAATTACATAACACATTCTCTTTATTAGAATTTTTTTCAAACGCAAATCTCAGCGTTGCTTCCATTATACTTAAAGTTAAAATTGGGTATAAAACATTAACAGTATTTGTTATAAGGTCCGCTATACCGTATTCTTTAGTGGAAAGAACAGCCGTATATAACGGCAATAATAAAAAAACCAGGATTTTAGAAGCAAAATTACTGAGAGTAAATGCTAATGTATCAGAAAAAAGCGATTTTATTTTATTCTCCGAAGAATTTGTTTTATTCATCTACTAATCCTTTTTAAATCTAAATCATTTTTTAATATTTCATTGAATTTTTCATATGTTTTTCTTTCGTAATTTAAAACTTTGCCAAAGTTCGTTTCATCCCGATTTTTAAGCAATTTGTCTGCAAGAGAAAATACTATTTTTTCTCTGCTTTCCCATTCATAACCGTTTACAAAATATTCTGTAAGCCCCAATCTGCTCATAAGATCCGGCATTTTGCCTTCATAAGGATCGGAATATCCGGATAGATCTATGGCAAAAACAGGTGTATTCTGAGTTAAGGAGATTAAAGTTCCATGAAAATAATTAGTAAACACTAATTTAGAGTTTTTCAAAACTAAAGCCCACTCTACCGGAGACAAATCATACAAAAAAATATCCGCAAATTTATTGGGTTTAAATAAACTCACTATTTTAAAAATTCCGCCATATTTATTCTTTATTTTTTTGCTTATTTCTTCATCTTCCAGCATCAAAACTATATATGGAAAAAAGAAATCGAACTTATATTGTTCAGATAGAATTTTTAAATCTCTGTGCGGAATTTTATAAAGAGCGTTATAATTTAAAAAAACGGTCGGGTCGCAGCAATGTATCGGCTCAGAAGAAGCATTACAGAAATTTACAAATTTTTCCGTGTTTGTATCCCTTACTCCTATAAATCTCATCTTAGAAAAAGAATTTTTGCAGTATTCGATTTTTTCTTTATTCTCATCATAATATTTCAATCCATGCACGGAAGCCGCATAGGTTAAAACTTTACAGTTTTTAAAATCATAATTCGGAATAAAAGCTGTAGGGAATCCGTTTTGATTCCAATTAAATACCGCATCGCTTCCGATAATAAGAATATCATAATTTTTATCAATGAACTTAAACAGTTCTTCGAGATTATTTGTACAAAAAGATTCGTTTGATAATGGCAAATATTTTAATGCCTTTTTAAATCTTCTTATTTTAAATAATTCTTTAAGGAATGCGCTTAAACCGTTATATTTAAGCGCTCTTAAAGAATTTAAATAAATTTTATTTTTTTCTTTTGGGGCAATATAATCTATTATTTCTATTTTTATTTCAGGAAAATCATTTGCTAATCGGTTACTTAAAGAATAGGATTGTAAAAATGCTCCGTAGTTAATGGGGCGATGAAAAGTAAGAATTCCTATTTTCATTTTTAATCCTCCTTTTATTTATTCATACTCACAAATATCAGATACGGAATAAAGAAATAATAATCGTAAAGCGGATTTCCCGACATACAGTAAACCAAAAAAACTATTTGCATAGACATTGAAAAGAAAAGTTTTTTGTTAACTGCTCTTTTTAAATTGACAATAAAAAATGCCAAATAAAAAACAATTCCGAATATTCCATGATCATAGAAGATCTGCAGATAAACATTATGTAATCCGGTATCATTGATAAGTACCGCCGATCCCGTGCCGTTCCCAAACAAGTAAGTCAGGGCACCTTTACCCGATAGGTCGCTTATCGCCCTCGAGTAAATATCACTTCGGCCGGTCGTTATATCATCACCTTTAAATCTATTTAAAAAGTCAAGTACAAACTCATTATTTTCCAACATAAAATAAAGGATAATAAATATTATTGTCAATAAAATAACACAGGAGAAAAAATGCAGAGGTTTGATCTTCTTTAAACTAATTTCTTTGTCAAGACACAAAGTTAAAACAAAAGAAAGGATCGTTGCTAAAAAGATTCCTCGCTTGCTGGTCAGAATAATTCCAAACAAGGCGAGCAATGAAATAATAACAAAGATTATAACTGATAATTTAGACCTTTTTACTTCTCCGCTTTCCTCATTTTCTTTAGGAGATGATACTATTAATTTTTTAAGTGTTTCAAAAAACACTATCGCCAAAGAAAATGACGCCATTGAAACCGATGAAGTAAAGCCTGAAAAAGTTTTATTTATCTCATAAGCATTGATAACATTCTCATAAGCGTCTGATCTGAAAAATGGTTTAATAAACTGATTAAAGCTATCCGTAAAAATGAATTGCAGAAAAACAGATATCGAAGCTATTGCAGCAAAAATAGTGATATATTTAGCAATTAGAGATAAAAATTCGTTGTTTTGTAAGCTATGAGCGAAAATTATTAAATAAACAGCAAAAAAAACGACCTGTCTTTTCCCTGTCGAAAAATCGTTTGTATAAATCAATCCTATCAAAGATATTAGGATAATTATAAAAAACATAATAAGATTTACAGATATTTTGATAGAAGAATCGAAAATCAAAGAAACTGCAACCATAAAAAACGAAGCATATAATAGATATGTCGAAACAAAAGGATAATTTAAATGTCCGCAAAAAACATAAAATACCAATAATAGGGCGGCGATACTATTCCATACTTTTTTAACATTAGCAGAAAATTCCATTTTCATTTCCTTTTGCAAATTGTTTTTAGAGAACGAGCGTAACGTTCAATGTAATAATCAGGATTATAATATGTTTTAAAAAGATTATTATACTCAGAGCTTATATCTTCTGTGTCAATTTTGTCGTTTATAAGAGCGATAAGTTTTTCCGGCACTTTTTTTTCTTTTACAGACACTGCAAATTTCATATTCGCAGATTTTTTTTTAAAATCACACAAGCAATCGCTAAAGACCGGAATTACTCCCGCTGCCATATAAGAGGAAAGCTTTGTCGGAGTTGCTACTCTGTTGACTTCGATATTATCTCTTAAAACAAAGCCAAACTTTACAGGATAAAGCGCTTTACACATATCCTGAGGAGTAACGAAAGAAACAGAATAGTTTTTAACACGCTTTTTTTCTAATACTTCTTTTGCCAATTCCTGTTCTGAAGTAAAAACCATAAGTTTGGTATCTTTTATATCGTTTTCTATTTTTTTATAAAAATCGACTGTTTCAGAAAAGCATTGCCATTTGCTTAAAGAGCCTACATATGCAAAAACATTATTTGCATATTTTTTTTCATAAGAAAAGCTGCTTTCATCTAAATCAGTATTAAAACAAGGCATTATGAAGCTTTTAAAAGAAGTATCGATCTTATATTTGTTTTCTTCAAACCTTTTCATTTCTTCCGAAACATAAAATATTGCTTTTGACTTTTTAAGAGCAAATTTAGTTATTTGATTTAAAACCGCTTTACGCGGATAACTTTTATGCTTCAAATAACTCTCTTCGGCAGTAATACCCTGCATCCAGTATACAATATTTCGAATACCCTTTAAATAACACTTTAAGAAGTCGATCTCGGTTGCAACTATCAGCAAATCTGTTTCTTTAACTTCCTCAGCGTTTTTGAACTCTTTTACGCATTCATCAGAAAACATTTTACCAATGATATTTAAATATTTCTCCGTAACCGCAGAATTACTGCAATATTTTATAAAAACCATTTTCATTCAATCCTGTTTTTAAATTAACCAATCAAAAAGCGGTTTAAGAGCATTTTCAGGTATATATTTTAAAGCTTCTCTTAAACAAGACTTTTTTTTCATATTTATTTGTTCCGGGTTTACTGCAATCGATTTTAAAATGCTCTCAAATTCCTTAAGATTTTGGCTTTTAAATAAAAATCCCACATTTTCATTAACAATTTCAGAATTGTATTTCCAATCGCTTGCAACTACGGGAACGCCTGCTGAAAACGCGTCTATAAGAGTGCCGGCAAAACCTTCTCCCTCATAATAAGTGGGGAAAAGCAAAGCAAAATAATTTTTTATCTTCTCAACGCTTTTTTCAAAAGGCACCAGACCCCCGTAAGAAACATACTCGGGAAAAGATGATTTTAATTTTTTAAACCAGTTCTTCTGATCATCATCTATCTGACCGTAAATATCCAAAGAAAAAGCCTGATATCCCAAACTTTTATTAACATTAATTACCGCTTCAACTGCATTTTCAATACCTTTTTCTTTTGAAACGCGCGAAAAAGTGCAAACCGAAAACGGGGCTTTATTGTTATAAACCAACTCTTTTTCGTCGATTACCGGTATTTTTTTGAAATTTGGAACTACCGCAACATTTTTAAATCCGTAATATTCCAAAGCCGACTTCATAGAAACGGTTTCTACAAAGATTCCGTCAAATTTTTTCAATGAACATAACAAATATTTTTTCTTCTCCAAAAATTCGGGAAGCCAGCCACCGATTACAACATAATGAATTTTTCTGCCTTTAAAGAATTTTTTTAAAAAAAGCAGTGTTGGAGTAATTACTTTCAGTCCATTTTGAGCGGGTAATATTATAATATTCTTACTACTTTTCAAAGCTTTAAGCACTAGAAACGGAAGTTTAAATAAGGTTTTTTTGCCGCCGTGTGTATCAAATTTTTCAACTTCACTGGATCCGAACTTTCTTTCCATTTCTTCGGTAACAGTCTTGGTTTTTACCGTTTGACCGTCTAAGCAATTGAGCCCGAATCCGAAATGTCCGATAATTGATGATTTTTTCAAAATTTTATCCTCGAAAAAAATTAAATATGATATACTCCTGGCAGATCGCAGATATTATGGCAATCGAGAACGACTTTATCTTTAAGCTTATCCATATTTTCAATAATTTCCGAATGCTTGACCATAATAACTACCATATCGACAGAGTTTAAAAACTCATCAAGCTCAAAGCACTGGTTTTTAACCTCTTTTGTTTTTATAAAGGGATCGTAAACCAAAAGCGGATCGGCTAAGTGGCGCTCCTGACTTTCAAGAAGCTGCAATGTGGGAGATTCGCGCATATCGTCGACATTTTCCTTATAGGTAAGACCGTAAAGTCCGACTCTTTTTATATCCTTAATACCCTTTTCTTTCATAATTTCATAAATTCTGTTTAAAACGAAATCGGGCATACCGTCGTTGGTTTTCATAGATTCATCGATAACCTTTGCAAGGCTCGGATAGTCGCCTACCAGGAACCACGGGTCAACAGAAATACAGTGGCCTCCGACTCCGGGACCCGGCTGTAAAATATTTACTCTCGGGTGCATATTGCAGATCTTTATTATTTCGTAAACATCCATATTATCGTGACGGCAGATCTTTGCAAGCTCGTTTGCAAAAGCTATGTTTACCGCTCTGAATGTGTTTTCTACGACCTTTGTCATTTCAGCTGTTCTGATATCCGTTACCACGATATCGCCCTGACAAAAGCTTGCATAAAGCGATTTTATTTTTTCGCCGACTTCCCTGTCGTCAGCTCCTATGGTGCGGTTGTTATGAAGAAGCTCATAGACCATATTCCCGGGGATTATTCTCTCGGGTGCGTGAACGAGATTTATATCCTCGCCTATCTTAAATCCGTTTTCCTCGATAACGGGGCGGACATATTTATCAATAGTTCCGGGCGATACGGTGGACTCAACCACGACCGTCGCTCCCTTAGGGCAGACTTCCATAACGCTTTTTATAGCGGCTACGACATAGCAGGCGTCAACCTTTTTTGAAAATTTATCATAGGGTGTGGGGACCGAAACGATATAGGTGTCGGTTACCTGATATTCGGTTGAAAATTTAATTCCCGATTTAAGTGCGTCGGCAAAAAGCTCGTCTAATCCTTTTTCCTTAAATGTGGTCCTGCCGGCATTAAGAGTTGCTACAAGCTCTTTGTTGTAATCCGTTCCGATAACCTCCACCCCGTGCGAGGCAAGCATCAGCGCTGTGGGAAGACCTATGTAACCCAGACCTATAACATTAACCATTTTCTTTTGCTCCTATCGTTTTATTTATCACATTTATCAGATCTTTTGATAACTTTTTATAATCAAAATCCTTTGCCGCCGCCGAGGCGTTACGGCTTAAAGCTTCAAGGGTTTCGCTTCCGCTGCCGAAAAGCCCGCTTATGGCGCCTGCGAGTTTTTCGCCGTCACAGCAGTCGATCTCAATTCCGCAGTTATACTTTTCGATCGGGGAATACCCCATTTTCACCGTGGAAATGATAGGCTTTGCGCAAGCCATATATTCAAAAAGCTTATTTGAGCTGTTTCCCCTTGTCCAATTATAAAGAGTGGGCGAATAGTTTAAAATGTTTACCGATGATCTTGAAAGAATATAGGGAACGAACTGCTTTTCAATTCTTCCGAAAAACTCAACATTATCGAGCTTTTCGTCTTCTTTCCTCTTTTTAAGCCTTGAAAGCTCCTCGCCGTCGCCGAATATTCGGAACACGATATCCTTGTTGTCCAAAAGCAATTTCGCGGCGTCAAGCAGCATATCGATATTGTTTACTTCCCTTATCGTTCCTACATATGTCACGGCAAATCTTTTATCGGACTCTTCGATTTTATCGCATTTGCAGTCAGTCATCTGGCTTAAGAATGCTTCTAAGTCCACGCCGTTGTTGATATAATAGCACTTATCATCGTCAACATCGCCGCCCGTGGATTTCATCCACTTTTTCTCTTTAAGATAATCCGTATCGCCGGGCTTGGTGAATATCATAGCGTCGGACCTTTTATAGATCTTATGCTCTATCAGCTCCAGTGCTTTTACAAGCGGCGAGCTTTCGGATATTCCCTTGTAATAAACAAAAGCTTCGGGCCAAAGATCTCTTACTTCGCTTATGCATTTGCATTTTTTAAGCTTTGCAAGCTTTATTGCCGCAAGACAGGCAAACGGGTGCGGACTTGACGAAATTATAACATCGGGGCTATCGAATTTTTTAAGCACTTTTAATGAGTTTCTGTAAAAATCGATCATCGAAAGAGCCCTTGCTTTGCCGTTGCCCTCATAGTTGCGGGTCTTTACGAATACGAATTTAATTCCCCCGTTTTCCTCTTCGAGATAAGACTCAACCTCCGGGTTATACTTTCGCAGGTGCGAATAGCTCCCTGCAATGATCGTTACATCGTGGCCGGCTTTTTTAAGCTCGCACGCAAAATAGTAATGCCTGAATTCCATACCGTATTCAAGGCTTCCCGCATAATGATTTAAAATCCAGATCTTCATTTTTAACTCCTAAACCCTTAAATTTAAACAAGCTCTTTTATTTTTTCGGTGTATTCGTCTTCGGAAATAGCTCTGTTTTCAAGCAGCCAATCCCCGAGATCGAGATCGGAGGAGGTGCCTTCTCTTACCGTATCCGAGCGCTTTAAAACCTTAAGCACCGTTAAAAGCACTATTTTAGCGTCGTTTTTAAAAGTGATACCGTCGTTTATGTATTTTAAATCCCACTTGAATTTTTCGGTCCAGGGGATATTGTTTCTTCCGTTCACCTGAGCAAGACCCGTAAGCCCCGGTCTTACATTGTGCCTCATCCTCTGCTCCTCGGTCATAAACACCATATCTCTTACAAGCTGCGGCCGCGGTCCTACTACAGACATATCGCCCTTTAAGATATTTATAAGCTCCGGCAGCTCGTCAAGCGAAGTGCTTCTTAAAAACTTTCCGTAGGAATTGAGCCTTACACTGTCGGGAAGCAGGTTTCCGCTTTCGTCCTTTTTATTGCTCATCGTTCTGAATTTAAGAAGATCGAATATTTTTTCTTTTCCGCTCTTATCCTTTTTGCCCGGCCTTTTTTGAACAAAAAAAGGATTTCCGCCCATAAAAACCGCACCTAAAACCATCAGCACCATTATCAGCGGCGATAAAAAGATAAGCGCCAGCAAAGAAAGAAAGAAATCAAGAAATCTTTTTATAAACTTTGCATACATGATATTTCACCCGAAATTATTCAAAGCAGGCTTTTATAACTTCAATTATTCTTGCCTGTTCCCCGGCTGTCATTTTGTTATCGCTCGGCAGGCATAAGCCGCGCTCGAAAATATCCTCGCCCGCGTCATAAACCTCGCCTGCTATATAAGCGTTAGTCTGCGCTCTCATATTGCCGAATGCGGTAATATAGGGGTGGTTCATATATATCGGCTGCATATGCATAGGCTTCCAGATAGGTCTGCCCTCGGCATTAATGCTCGATATTGCTTCAAGAATTTCAGTGGGGCAGGATTTGCCGTGTTCTTTTATGTAAAGCCCCTCTTTATCCGATCTTACCTGCTTAGCCATAGCCTCTCGGTCAACCGTGATGCACGAAAGCCAGAAATTCGGCTCGCTTGACTTTTCGTCATACGGATTCATTTTAACGGGCAGACCTTTAAGCCCCTCTTTATATCTTTCATAAATAGCTTTTTTCTGCGCTATATGCTCGGATAAATGAGGAATCTGACCTCTCACCGCTCCCGCTATAACATTGCTCATTCGATAGTTGTATCCTATCTCCTCGTGCTGATACCACGGAGCGCTTTCACGGCTTTGGGTCGATAATTTGCGCACCTTTTCGGCGTCGGCTTTTGAGTCTGTCAAGAACATTCCGCCTGAAGAGCCGGTGATTATCTTATTGCCGTTAAATGAAATCGCGCCGTAGTCCCCGAAATTACCGGTCTGCACGCCCTTATAGGTCGCGCCCAGGGATTCTGCGGCGTCTTCAATTATCAATGCGTTGTTATCATCGCAAATTTTTCTTATTTCGTCTATTTTTCCGGGAGTTCCGTAAAGATGAGCCACTACCACCAATTTTACCTCGGGGTAAAGCTCGAAAGCTTTTTTAAGCGCTTCGGGGTTCATATTCCAGGTGTCTTTTTCAGTGCCGATAAACACCGCTTCGCCGCCCTCATATGCAATGGGGTTAACGGTGGCGTCAAAAGTCATATCGCTGGCAAAAACTTTTTTGCCCTCAAGCATTCCCTTGTTTGCAGGCATAAAACCGTAAAGCTTTAAAGCCGCAAGTCTGACAGCCAGGTGCAATGCCGCCGTTCCGCAAGAAAGTGCGACTGCATACTTACAGCCTACGATCCGAGCTATCTCTTTTTCCGATTCATCGATATTTTTGCCCACTGTGGACATCCAATTCAGGTTATAAGCCTCGGTAATGTACTTAAGCTCTTCCCCATGCATAGTGGGAGAAGAAAGCCACACCTTTTTATCAAATTTTTCAAAGCCCTTATCACTGAACATAATCTTAAATTCCCCCGAAAAAAATATATACAATACAATCAGGGTACAACACTTCTCATAGCGGAAAATTTGTCCGATTATATTGTCTAGTTATACCTAAAAAGATTATACCACACATTATTATATAAGTCTACTTTTTTTAATTGAAAAAATTTGTAATCGGTGATATACTTTTATCAGGTGATAATTATGAAATATATGATAGCCTCCGATATTCACGGAAGCGCTCTTTATCTTGAAAAATTACTTAATTGCTATTCAGCCGAAGCGCCCGAAAGGCTTATTCTTTTAGGCGATATTTTATATCACGGCCCACGAAACGACCTGCCTGACGGCTACGCGCCGAAAAAAGCGATCTCAATGCTTAATCCCATTAAAGAAAGCCTGCTTTGCGTGCGGGGCAACTGCGACTGCGAGGTAGACCAGATGGTGCTTGACTTCCCCATACTTGCGGACTACGCCTATCTTTGCCTTAACGGGCTTACGATATTTGCCACTCACGGGCATATTTTCAATAAGGATAATCTTCCGCCGCTTAAAAAGGGCGATATTCTGCTCCACGGCCACACCCATATACCGGCTTTTGAAAAACTTGCGAACGATAATTATTATATTAACCCGGGCTCTGTTTCTATTCCAAAAGGAAACAGCGAGCGAGGATATATTCTGCTTGACGATAAAGCGTTTATCTTCAAAAACTTAAACGGAAAAATTCTTAATTCTTTCTCTCTTTAAAGCTTTCAAGCGCGCTGCAGATAAAATATTTTGCAAAGAGCGACGGATCAAGCGGATCTATATCAAAATCTTCTTTTATCTTTTTTATTCTGTACTGCACGGTGTTTCTGTGAGTGAAAAGCATTTCGCCCGTCTTATTAAGCGAGCGGCCGCAGATAAAATAGGTATAAAGAGTAAGGCACAGCTCCGAGCCTGTCGCAGCGTCATAGTTGCTTAGCACCCTTATTTTATCGTCTTTAAATCCAATTTCATCATTTATTCTTTTAAATAATACCATCAAAGAGCAATCGGAATAAAACTCGAAAAAGGCGGGTTTATTCCGATTTTTTAAATAATCGAAAGCTATATTTACCGATTCGTAATCCCTCTTAAGATCGTAAAGATCTTCAAGGCTGTCCGATATCACGGCGGAGGCGGCGTTCCTTTTTGCTATCGCTTTAAGCTCTCCTATATCGTGATCCTTATGCAAAAAAGCGATTATGCCGTCTTTATATTTCAAAGAGAGCGAGGCATGAAAATTATCGGAAATTTCGGCTCTTAAAAAGTTAAGAGAATTCTGATCGCCGTCGGTTTTTAAAAGAGCAAATCTTTCGGGAGAAAAGTTTGAAAGAAATGTGCCCGAAGTCCTTAATCTAAAGGTATCCTTATCTTTAAATCTGCCTACGATCAGGTCTAAAAGAATTTCTTCCGCACAGTCGCCGGGAGCTCCGAAGGACTGCTTTTGAGAGTAAAACTGCTTTGAAATCAGGCTGTCGGCAAAAATTATGTTTTCGCTGTCCGAAGATTTTTTCGGCTTTTTTAAATATACCGCATAGCCTATTTCCGCATTTTCAAACATCAGCTTATCGGCTATATAGGTTTCGGCGCCGTCGGTTACCATAATAAATTTAGCCTCATTCACTATTTTTTCACATAAAAAATCAGGAAGCTTGCTGTGAGAAACCGTTTTGAGATAGACCTCATTGTCTGTTCCTATCGGGGCAAACCCCGATACGACATTAAACCCGTTATCCGCGACAACAACAGGGCAATTAAGGCTCAGGCTTACCGCCTCGGTAAGTTTGTCGAGCGAATTTGTCTTTAAAAACAAATTAAGCAGTTCTTCTTTTATCATATTATACCTCTTTTTGTGCCGACAGCACATATATTTTCTATTTAATTATACAATAAGCACATTGCCGCGTCAACGGTTTGTGCTATAATATAGTCGTAAACAAAAAGAGGACCGCAAAAGCGGACCTCGGGTTTACAAAAAAATCAAATTATCGGTTCGGAGGTATTTATATGTTTGAACTTAGACCTTATTCACGCAAAAACAATTCTCTTTACAATCCTTTCAAGGAAATGGATGAACTTGAAAACAGTTTCTTTGGTTCGCCTTTCGGATTTTTTACAAATGCGATCGACGAATTCAAGACCGATATCAAAGACGAGGGCGATCATTATGAACTTATAGCCGATCTCCCGGGCTTTGATAAAAAAGATATTAAGCTTGACATCTCAGACGATACGCTTACCGTTTGTGCACAGCGCCATTCGGAGCATGAGGAAAAGGACAAAAAAGGTAAGTATATCCGCTGCGAGCGTTCCTACGGAAATTACTCAAGAAGCTTTGATCTTTCGGGAGTTAAGGCAGACAAAGTCACCGCGAAATATGAAAACGGTGTTTTAAAACTCACGATGCCGAAAAAGACCGAAACAAAGTCCTCTACCCGCAGACTTGAAATAGAGTAATTAAACGCACATTTTTCCTTAGGTTATCGGCTTTGATAGCCTAAGGGTTTGTCTAAAGTCTGATATTCAAATACAGTAACCGCCCGAAAGTTTACTTCCGGGCGGTTACTGTATGGGGATGAATATGGCAGACACGAAACCGTTTTTTATAAAAGGGTTATCGAGTCTTTATAAAAATCGCCGCGGCGCCCAAGGGGATAAAAGGCGCGGTCAGCAGATTTTTAACTGGGTATATTCCGACTTCTTTTCGGCTTTCGGAATGCGGACCTTGTATTCAATATATTTTTCATTTTCGATCCGTCTTGTCTTTGCGTCAACTCCCGAGCTCTGCAGAAATCCGACAAGCTTATTCAAGCTGTTGCGGAATATCTTTTCGTCGCCGATAGCTGTCTTTCTGACAGGTGGTTTTACAGACTCGTAATTTATATTGCTCGTATCGTTTTTAGCAAGTATTTCGCTTATCCGCTCGGTCGTCTGGCGGACATTTAAGCCCCGGCTTATTATCTCTCTCAAAAGCTCGGGTCTATTCTCCGGGGGAATGGCTAAAAGCGCTCTTGCGTGCCGCTCTGAAAGATTATATTCATTGATAGTCTTTTTTAAACTGTCATCAAGCTTTAAAAGCCTCAATTTATTTGAAAGCGAGGACTGTGCAATGCCAAGCGACTGCGCTATCTGTGCCTGGGATCTGCCGGAAAGGTTTATAAGGCTCTCTATTGCCGCCGCCTCTTCAAAAAAATTAAGATCGCAGCGCTGAAGATTTTCGGTAATCGCATAAATACCCGCAGTCACCCTGTCGGTGCCGTGAAGCACGCAGGGCACTCTCCTCACCCCTGCGAGAATTGCGGCGCGAAGTCTTCTTTCGCCGGCTATCAGCTCATACTTATTATAAGCTGTGCGCCTTACAAGCAAAGGTTCGATAATTCCGTTTTTCGCGATACTCTCTTTTAAAGCAGAAAGCTTGCCGTCATCAAATATCTTTCTCGGCTGATCGGGATTTGCGATTATCTGCGAGGGCTTAAGCATTAAAAGCTTTTTATCCGCTATCGTGTGCATAAGACCGCTTGTCCTCCCTTGCTGTTTTATTTCCGTGATTAAATTATGGCACCGAATTTTAAAAAAGTAAAGAAAAACGCGTCGGGAAAATCCGACGCGTTTTTTGATTTTTCGACAATTTAAAGAGGATTTTTTGAAATTTTAGCGTTCTCTCTGGGGAATTTCGGCGAAGTTTGCGATATCTTTTTTATATTTATTATTACTCTTTTATCTCCGCCCGGCAAATTTTCACGCAAAACCGACTCTGTTTTGCCCCCGAGCAGTTTTATAGCATTAGCCGCATTCTCAAGTTCTTCCTCTCCGCCCGCTCCTTTAAGCGCGATAAAACTTCCGCCCTGCATAACATAAGGCAGGCAATATTCGCAAAGCACCGGCAGATTTTTAACCGCTCTCGCCGTAGCAAAATCAAAGCTTTCCCTTAATTTTTTATCTTTTCCGCCATCTTCCGCACGCATATGCCTGATTTCGGATTCAAGGTCTAATTTCAGCAAAACATTTTCTAAAAATATAAGTCTTTTATTAAGTCCGTCAAGCAAAGTAAGCTTTATATCGGGTCTTGCGATTTTAAGAACAAGGCCCGGGAAGCCTGCGCCCGTGCCGACATCTATTATTTTCGCTTTTTCTTTTACCTTTGCCGCTTTGAAGAATAACAGACTGTCAAAAAAATGCTTGATATAAATTTCACCGGGCTCGGTTATTGCGGTGAGATTGACGGACTTATTGGCTTCTAAAAGCATAGATTTATAAATTTCTAACCGCTCTTTTGCCAAAACATCTAAATAAATACCGTTTTCATCGCATATTTTTTTTAAATTTTCAAAATATCCGCTCATTTTTCGCCCGCCTTAAGATGAATAAGCAATACGGAAATATCCGCAGGACTCACTCCCGATATTCTTGACGCCATTCCGATATTAAGAGGCCTTATTTTTTCAAGCTTTTCTCTTGCCTCTATTCTTAAACCATACACGCCGGAATAATCGATATCCTCGGGAATAATTGTGTTTTCAAGCCTTTGAGCCTCTTTGATAGCGGCATTCTGCCTTGAAATATAGCCCTCATATTTTATTTCTATTTCGGCCTTTAAAGATATTTCCTTTTCGCAATTCGCGGTTTTATCGAAAGGCCTAAGCATTTCATAGCTTAACTGCGGTCTTTTAATAAGGTCCGATAATCTTGTTCCTGTTTTCAAAGGGGCTGTATTTGCCTCTTCCAATACCTTATTTATTTCCTCGCTCGGAGCTATGAATACGGATTTCATCCTTTTTATTTCTTTTTCCTTTTTATCTTTTCTTAATAAAAATTCCGAATATTCTTCTTCGCTTATAAGTCCCAACTTATGACCGATCGGCATTAAGCGCTCATCGGCATTATCATGGCGGAGAATGAGCCTGTATTCGGATCTTGAAGTCATCATTCTGTAAGGATCGGAGCAGCCCTTGGTTACAAGATCGTCTATCAAAGTGCCAATATAGGAAGAGGATCTCGGCAGGATAAGCGGCTCCTCGCCTTTTACTTTTTTTGCCGCGTTTACCCCTGCTATAAAACCTTGAACAGCCGCCTCTTCATACCCCGAAGAGCCGTTAAACTGACCGGCTCCGAAAAGGCCGTCAAAGCCCTTTATTTCAAGCGAGGGCTTAAGAGTCTGAGGATCTATGCAGTCGTATTCTATAGCATAAGCGTTTCTCATAACGCTCACATTTTCAAGACCTTTTATAGTGCGGTAAAACCCTATCTGCACTTCTTCCGGCAATGACGAGCTCATTCCCTGAAGATACATTTCCTCCGTGTTTTCTCCGCACGGCTCTATAAACAGCTGGTGGCGCTTTTTATCTGCAAACCTGACTATCTTATCTTCTATACTCGGGCAGTATCTCGGGCCGACACCCTCGATAACTCCCGAATAAAGCGGCGAGCGGTGAAGATTTTTTCTTATTATTTCCTCTGTTTTTGAATTTGTATAGGTTATATGGCAAAGCACCTTGTTTTCAGGCACTTTTTTGGTTTTAAAGCTGAAAGGCTCGGTTTCATCGTCGCCCGGCTGAACCTCAAGTTCCGAAAAATCAATGCTCTGCTTTAAAACCCTTGCAGGCGTGCCTGTTTTAAACCTGCGAAGCGAAAGACCTAATTTTTTAAGCGACTGCGACAGCTCCGTGGCCGCCGCGGCGCCGTCGGGTCCGCTTTCATAATTTACCTCTCCGACAAACACCTTGCCGCCTAAGAAAGTGCCCGTTGCAAGAATCAGCGTTTTGCAGGCGAAATCGGCTCCAAGCTCCGTCACGGCGTGCCAGAGTCCGTCATCCTTTTTTTCGACCTTTACTATCTTTGCCTGCTTGACTTCGAGATTTTCCTGCAATTCCACGGTGTGCTTCATATATCCCGAATAATTGCGCCTGTCAATCTGCGCGCGCAGACTGTGCATAGCGGGGCCTTTGCCGCGATTTAACATTCTGCTTTGCAGAGTGTTTAAATCGGCGGCAATTCCCATTTCGCCGCCTAAAGCGTCTAGCTCACGGACAAGATTGCCTTTGGCCGTTCCTCCTATAGAGGGGTTGCAGGGCATATTTCCTATCCAATCGAGAGTGACAGTAAACATAATTGCGTTTGCTTTAAGCCTTGCGGCGGCAAGCGCGGCCTCTATTCCTGCGTGACCGCCTCCTATTATTCCTACATCATAACTTCCGGCTTTATATTCGGGTATCATTTCTTTTTTTACCTTTACTTTCCTATACAAAATCTTTTAAATACTTCGTCGGCCACTTCGTTTGTAACTCGTTTGCCCGTAAGCTCCAAAAGCGCCGAAACGGCGTCGTCTATAATCACAGCAACTGCGTCTAAAGTAACGCCGCCGTTAAAGGCTGCTATCGCCTCATTTACGGCATCAAGCGCTCTTTTGGCGCAATCCTTTTGCCGCACCGTTATAAGCGCAGCGCCCGAAAAATCGGACTCATTAATATTTAAGATCTCTTCGATTGCTTTTTTAAGCACATCTGCGCCCTCGTTTTCCGCCGCGCTTATAAGCACGGAAGAAAAGCCCTCAAAATCCTTAAACTCAAGCTTATTTCCAAGATCGGACTTATTTAAAACTATCACGGTATTTTCGGGATCAAGCGAGGATAAAAGTGAAATATCGTCATTATCCAAAGCTTTTGAGCAGTCGAACACGGCAAGCACCAAAGCCGCCGTTTCCTTTTTCTGCTTAGCTTTTATTACGCCGACTTTTTCCACCTCGTCTTCGGTTTCCCTTATTCCGGCGGTATCGGCGAGATTTAAAATAAGACCGTTTAAATTTATCCTGTCCTCAACTATATCGCGCGTGGTGCCTGCTATATCGGTGACTATCGACCGCTCGGTGCGCGACAACATATTCATAAGAGTGGATTTTCCGACATTCGGCTTGCCGACTATCGCGCAGTCTATTCCCTCTCTTATTATCCTGCCGCTTTCAAAGCCTTTTAAAAGCTTTGAAAGCTCTGCCTCGGTGTCATTTAAAAGCGAGATAAAATTTTCCGGTCTTAACTGCTCTATATCCTCGTCGGGAAAATCGGAATAAGCCGCGAAGCAGGCGGCGGTTTCCAACAGCTTATCGGTTATTTTTTCGATTTCTTTCGAAATACCGCCGGTTTTAACGGATATCGACTGCCTCAAAGCCTGTTTTGTTTCGGCATTTATAAGCGCTGCAATACTTTCTGCCTGGGCAAGGTCCATTTTTCCGTTTAAAAAAGCTCTTTTTGAAAATTCGCCCGGCATTGCCGACACGGCTCCGCATTCAAGCGTTCTTTTTAAAGTTTCCTCAGCGCTCTGCATTCCGCCGTGTACCGAAAGCTCAACCGTGTTTTCCCCGGTAAAGCTGTGCGGCGCTCTGAAGACGAGAGCGACAGCCTCGTCTATCTCCTCGTTGTTACCGTCTGTCACCTTTCCGTAGAGCGCAGTGTAACCATTTTGATCGGCAAGCTTTTTCCCCGAAAAGGATAAAAAGCATTTATCGGCAATTTCGAAAGCCTTTTCTCCCGAAATTCTTATAACGGCTATTCCTCCGCGGCCCTTTGGGGTGGAAATTGCGGCTATTGTTTTTTCAGGCATAGAAAAGACCTCCTTTAAATTCAATATTTTATCACTTTTTATTGCTTTTTTCAATATCATCGGCTTTTTTGCAGGTAAAATTAGCGAGAAGAATTCTTTCTTTAAAATACCTCGCGCCGCCAAAATTTAATTTAAGCCTTTTTTCAAGCTGTGCTCTTATTTCTTTTATTTTTTCTATATCGGAATTTTGAGGCTCTTTCTCGCCGTAAAGCACGGAATCGAAAATTTTTGCCGCAGGGGCGCAGAGTTCTTTTAATTCCTCGTTTCCCGCAAGACAGCTCAGCTCCGAAAGGGTGAGAGCATTATTTTTCTTATTTATCAGAGTTTCAAGCATTGTTTTTATATCCGAAATATAAAACACGGCTTTTGCGGAATTTAAAGAATATCTTTTCTCTATCCTTTGCTCATCGAAAAATCTTTTTGCAAGATAAAATTTTAAAAGCATTAAAAAAACTATGAATAATATAAGTCCTCCAAGCGAAACGGCAAAAAAGCTTAATAGCGATATTTTTTTATTGCCGTTATTATTTTCGTCGGGCAGGGTATCGGAATCAAGAAATTCGGTATAGCTTTTTTCCGCCTCTTTTATCTGTTGTGAATCAAGCCTTTTAAAGCCGATATTGGTTTTTCCGCTCGCAGTATCGGCGCCCGCAAAGGGATCGAACGATATCCAGCCTATACCTTTAAAATAGCATTCCGCCCAGGCATATCTCCCCCTGTTTTCAAGAGTGTGGTTTCCGCCGCCCAAAGGTGTGGATTTATATCCTGCCGCAAGGCGCGAGGGGATATTGCAGGCTCTCGCCATAAGGCAAAGCGCCGTGGCATAAAGGGTGCTGTAACCGCTTTTATTTATAAGAATCTGATCACAGGGCGAAACACTTTCTTTGATATCTCCGGGACTTTCGGAGTAGGTGAAATCGTTATAGGGGGATAAAAGAGCGCAGAAATCAAGAACTGTTTCGTAATTTGACAGCCCCTCGTTTTTAACTGTGAGCGCATATTCAAGCAGGGTTTTCGACCAATATTTAGGAAGCTTTGTATAATGCCTTACAAAATCATCGGTGTAAAGCTTATCGTCATATCCGTTACTTACCGAATTTATAAGCTCAATGCTTTCCTTTTCCGCGTTTCCGCACTCTGCGGCAGGAAAAATTCTCGTATCAAAGGAATACTCGTATCCCTCATTTTCCCCGAAAAAGCTGAATATTTCGGAATGCTCGTTAAAAAGCAGGGGGTTTTCGGTTTTTGTAAGCTCTTTGAAATTTTCCGCTTTATCGGCAGTATAAAGTCCATTTTGAGGGGATAAAAGCTTTACTTTCATCTTATGAGTTTTAAACTCAGACCCCGAATTATTTTCTTTAAACGCCTTTGAATAAAAATAATTTTCGGATTTGTTTTTATATTTTCCGTCTATTCTGTAGGCTCTGCTTTCGCTTGAAGTCCACCTAGAGCCGTTAAACTCGTCAAAAACAGCGGTTTTGAATAACATCGGGCGGTCGGTATCCGTGATGACCTCGGCTATTGCATAATCCTCCGCAGGTTCTAAATTTCCGCCTATCCTGCTTTCATCGGGAGAAAGCCCCAGCTCGTGCAGAGTGGCTGTTTTAAATTCCTTTTGGGGTGCTGTGTAAATTCCCGTTTTGCTCTGAAAATCCGCAACCTTTTCGGCGGCTCCTCTTTTGTGGTGGCGAAGCATATTTTCAGGCATTCCCAACACGGCAGACAGCGCTATTGCGGAGCTTAAAATAAGGCTCACCGCACAAAATAAGACCTGCGAGCCTAAAACTCTTCTTTTATTCCTTGAAGAAAAAATTCTTTTTCCAAAAAAGTGATCGCGGCATATTAGAGAAAGAGCGCCCGCAAGATAAAACAGCAACGAAATATTACAGCTTTTGCGGTCGCTTAAAGCGCACAAAATCACGGTGGACAAGCCGAAAGCAACAGTCGGCACAGCCGATTTTTTTATAACTTTGACGGTTATAAAAGCTATAAGCGCTATTCCTAAGGTTACGGTGAAAAAGACCGCGTCAAAGCCTTTTGCGGAATAAAATTCGCCGTCGGGGTCCATTCCGGCAAACCACCAGCCGGCAATTCCCGAAACATCGCGAAAAAACACGCTCCATTTAACGGAAAGTGTGATATAAAGGGATAAAAATATTCCTATCACGCCCGAAGCCGCCGCAAAAATCATCGGATTTACCGTGATAAAAAACATAACCGCTAAAAACATCAGAACCGCGCTTAATATAAACGGAACCGACATTCTTATCGGAAACTGCGAATTAAGCGCGAAAAGCACGCCGAGAGATAATAAAACGCAGGATAAATAATCAAAAATACCGTCGCATATTCTTTGGGCGGCGGAGGGAGAAAACGATCTTTTTCTTGTTTTCAGCAAATAAGTCCACCCACCTTTTCAAGAATCTGACTGCAATCGGAAATATAAGCTGCGCAAAATCCCGAGCCCGTTTCTTCGGAAAGAAAATCGGGAATATTCTTTTTAAATGGTATTATAAAGCTTACCCTTACGCCGTTATTTATCATTTTTGAAATTCTTTTTAACGATTTTTTTGAAACATTATCTGAAATTATATAAAGCTCGGCGCTTGTATCGAACGCCTCGTCAGAGACCGAATAAGGGATATCACAGGCACTGTTTTCCTCTTTGCCTGCCAAATCTGTAAGTATGAAAGGAAATTTCAAAAGATCCTCGCTGTTTTCAACCGTGAAATCCAAATCCTGTGAGCTAAGCCTGCAGGCGGAAAATGTGAAACTTTTTTTCTTCCCTCCGAAGCTGTCGGCTAAAGTGAGCGCCGTTTCAAGTGCTATATCGGAAATTATGGGATCTTTTTTAAGCACGGCGCCGTCAAGCAGAACAAATACTTTCGGATCTTCCTTATCCTCGTAAATTCTTATAAGCAGGCGGTTAAATTTAGCCGACAGCTTCCAATTTATTCTCTTTATCGGATCGCCGGGGTGATAATCTCTTATATCGTCGGGTGTTTCGCCTGTAAAACCCGATTTTACGGACATTTGCTTGTTGCCCTCTGCAGGATCGAGCTTTCCGCCGCCAAATTCAGGAGAACAGGATACGGGCAGCACTCTTATTTCCTTGATTTTTTCAGGCTTGCTGCCTTTAAAGAAAAAGGGTATGAAAAATAAACCGAAAATATCTTCGGCATAAATTTTTTTAACTCCGCAGATAAGCTTTCCGCAGTGCGGACACTTAATTTTAAAATCAAAGCTTTTATTTATTTTTCCGATGTTTAAAAAAACGGAATTATCATTGAGTTTTCCCGATCTCAGATCTCTTGCCGAGTCGATTATCTCAATTTTCACGACCGACGGAAGCACCGCCGCGCCTTTTAAAGTAACTTTCATACTCCCTTCTTCAAGTCTTGAAACTATATCTGTTTTAAGATGAAAAGAGGGTTTTATAAGCGTGGCGGATAAAAGCACCGAAATAAGGCAAAAAACCAAGACCGCTCCGAAAACCGCGGAAATTATAAAGAATTCTCTTAGCCCCGTTCCTAATCCGAGGAAAAGTGAAAAGGCAAATGCCGCCGCAAATAAAGCCGCTTTAAATGACATTTCTTAATTCTCCCCGTATGTTTAATTTTTCGGAATTTTAACAGTCTTTAAAATATCTTCTATAACCTTTTGCGCAGTAAGTCCGCCTGCGCCGAAGCGGCTTTTTAAGATAATTCTGTGAGTAAGCACATAGGGCGCTAAAAACTTGATATCGTCGGGAACGACATAATCTCTTCCATCTATCAGCGCTTTGGCACAGCTTGCCTGCATAAGCGCGATAGACGCTCTCGGACTGCACCCCGATAAAACGCCGTCAAAATTCCTCGTAGCTTCGACTAAAGAAATTATATACTCCATAAGACTGTCGTCAATTTTAACACCCTTTGCCGCCTTTTGCAGTTCTAAAAGATCGGAAGTATCTGCAACCTGCGAGATTTCCGAAGAAACAGCAGAGCTTTTTTTCATTTTAAGTATTTCTTTTTCCGCCTCTTTTGACGGATAGCCTACGCTTATCTTCATAAGAAAGCGGTCTATCTGCGCCTCGGGCAGAGGATAAGTTCCCGCCATTTCAACAGGGTTTTGAGTTGCCATAACTATAAAGGGAGCAGGCAGGGCATAGGTTTTAAGATCCACCGTGACCTGCTTTTCCTGCATTGCCTCTAAGAGAGCCGACTGTGTTTTAGGGCTTGCACGGTTTATTTCGTCGGCTAAAATTATCTGATTAAAAGCGCTTCCTTTATGGAAAGTTTTTTCGCCGGTTTTGATATCGAACATATTAAATCCCGTGATATCGCTCGGCAAAACATCTGGGGTAAACTGAATTCTCTGAAAAGAACACCCGAGCGACTTTGCAAGCGCCGAAACAAGCGTGGTTTTCCCGAGTCCCGGAACATCCTCTATAAGCACATGACCTGAAGATATCAGCGCCATAAGCATAAGGTCTATTACCTCGTCTTTGCCGATTATCGCTTTTTTGACATTTTCCCTTATAAGACCGATAGTTTTATTTGTCTCCAAAATAAATTCTCCCTTAAAAATTATTTTTTGAATTTAATGTTTATGTCAACTCTTCCGCTTATGCCTAAAACCGAGCCCGAAGAAGAGTACTGCCAGATAATATAGGGTACGTTTTCAAGTCTCTTTGTCCTGACATTTTCGGTGTAATACGCTATCCAAAGATTATTATTTTTTATTCTTCCGCTTTCAAGGTAATTGTTGTAATAGTTGATATAGGTATAAATTCCCGGAGTACGCCCAACATTTGCTATAGTGTTCATAAATGCTACGGCGTTATCCGTTCTCTGCGTTTTGTTAAGCGAAGCTACCCTGTTGTCTTTATGCTCGATATCAATATAGACGGGAAGCTCAAGACTTCTGCCGGCAAGCGCATTTAAAACGAAGTTTGCCTCTTCTACGGCCTCCGCCTGATTTACCGCCACGGAATAAAAATAAACTCCGCATTTTATTCCCCTTTTTTGCGCGCCTTTAAGGTTTTGCTCGAAATTAGCGTCAAGCTTGATGTTTCCGGTTTCATAGCCTCTGAAACCGAGCCTTATTATAGCAAAATCGATTCCTGCCGACTTTACTTTTGACCAGTCTATCTTTCCCTGGTAAACGGATACGTCAATTCCCACTTCGCAGTCCTTAACTCCCGTCACCTCGTCAAAGTGATATCTAAGACCGTTAATCTCGGCATAACCTGTAAGAAGTTCCCCGTTTGACATAAAATAGGTCTTCCCGTCAACGGTGTTAAATCCCTCGTTAAAATACCTGCCGTCGGGAAGCTGTGTTTTAATAACAGTTTTCCTCAGGGCTTTCTTTTCTTCCTTGACAAACTCTTTATCGATAAACCCGACTATCGGCTTTGCGTTTTCGTCTTCATTATCTTCGTCAAACTCGGGATCGTATTTTATCTTGTAATATTCCTTTACTTCTTCCGGTTTTTCCTCTTTTTCTTCCTCCGAAAATGTAACTTCTTCGGAAACTTCCGTGCCGGAAGTTTCCGGCTTTATCTGCAGTTTTTCAAGCAATTCATATTCTTTATCGGGCTGAGCCGAAAAAGCGATAAGCTCGGGTCTTTGCGCATCTTCATAAACAGGACAGACCTCTTTTACCGTAACCGCGTCTATCTCTTTTGTTTCGTATTTCGGGCCGGAGTCGATAACCTTTGTCACTTTAAACTCCACAGGCTCCGGCTCGGGGTCGGTTTTAAGAGCGGCGTTGTTGCTTTTAAGAGGGTCCTCTTTAGCACTGTATTTGTATTTAGTGCTTTTAAGCACAGCTCCCGGAGCCTGCT
This sequence comes from uncultured Eubacteriales bacterium, assembly GCA_934454845.1. Classification (GTDB taxonomy): domain Bacteria; phylum Bacillota; class Clostridia; order Oscillospirales; family Acutalibacteraceae; genus UBA737. The sequence continues at coordinate 38,640 of CAKSGV010000010.1, forward strand.
GTGCGATAGGCTCTGGATCGCTCGCAATTTCTTCGGAAGAAGTTTCGGAAGATGAGCTTTTCATACTTGAAACCGTTTTGACAGTCGGAGCGGTTTTATCCGCCTTGTCTTTTTTGCCGCTTAAAAATATTGCAGCCGTTACACCGCAGGCAAGCACCAAGACAGCAGACGACACCGCGACAGTTGCTTTTAAATGTGCTTTTAAAAAGCCTGCTACCATAAAAAATATTTTCTGCATTTTCAGTTCTCTCATTTTGTCGGGATATCGCCGACGCCGTTTATAATAAGGCGCGACCTGTAGGGAAAGCTGTTCACCGTTTCTTTGGTGGAAACACCTGTAAGTACTAAAGCGGTATCAAGTCCGCTTTCGATTCCGGCGACTATGTCCGTATCCATTCTGTCGCCTATCATCACAGCCTCCGAAGAGTGAACGCCGAGCATCTTAAGCCCCGTTCTCATCATAAGAGGGTTAGGCTTGCCGACATAATAGGCGGTCTTGCCCGTGGTCGCCTCTATAGGAGCGACAAACGCTCTGCAGGCAGGCGCAATTCCGTTTTCCACAGGGCCTGTGATATCGCTGTTGGTCGCGATAAGTCTTGCTCCCCTGTTCACAAAGTTCATTGCTTTCATAATGTGGTCGTAGCAATAGTCTTCCGTTTCACCGACAACCACAAAGTCGGGATCGACCTCATTTATAGTAATACCCGCGTCATAGAGCGCGTTATAAAGTCCGTGATCGCCTATAACATATGCGCTGCAGCCGGGTGCTTGGCTCTTTAAAAACTTCGCCGTGGCAAGTGCGCTTGTATAAAAATGCTCCTCGCCTACTTCAAGCCCCATTCTCATAAGCTTTTGCTTAAGCTCTCTGGGCGAGCGCTGGCTGGCGTTTGTTAGAAAAAGAAACTGCTTATTTTCTCTGTAAAGCCAATCTACAAATTCCTTTACTCCGTCAAGCAGACGGTTGCCGTGATATATAACTCCGTCCATATCGCAGATAAAGCCTTTTTTGCTTCTTAATTCTTCCATTTTTCCCTCCGATAATATTATATATATTTATTATAACAGAGAGTAATAAGAAAAAAAAGAAAAAATTTAAATTTCACCCCAATTTTACCCCCATTTAAAAAAGATATTGACTTTTAAAAAAAAATTAGCTATAATTATATGGCTGTAAAAAACTTAATCTGTACTTCGAGGTGTGGCTCAGTTTGGTAGCTTTGAGTTTGACCGCTGCCCCAAGGCAGATGCAGGGAAAACGAAAAGGCGCAGCGGTCGAAAATTTTTACCGCTCCAAGGTAAAAAAATTTTCGGGCACCGCAAGAGTAAGCTGCGAGCAGCGCGAAAAGGTTTTTTAAAGCTTTTTAAATTAAGAAAATTTAATTAATTTATCGAGGTGTGGCTCAGTTTGGTAGAGCGCTGCGTTCGGGACGCAGAGGCCGCAGGTTCAAGTCCTGTCACCTCGACCAAAGCCCTAAAGGCAAAAGCCTTTGGGGCTTTAACTTTTCACTTTTCACTCTTCACTAAAAAAAGCCTTTACGGCTTTGGAAAGTAATAAGTAATATGGAAAATTTAAATTAAATACACCTTACGGAGGTAAATGATATGAAAGAAATGGATTGTGTAGAAGTTATTGTTGAAAAAGAAAAGTATGTCAAAGACGGCGTTCACAAAGGAATGCAGGGCTGGATATGCCTAGATGACAATTCAAACGGAACATGGCTTGTCAATTTCCCACAATACGGCGAGAAGAACGATATTTCTACAATATCAGTTGATGAACAAGATTTGAAAGTTATTCCTGTAATGCACGCTATTGTTAACGAACAAATAAAAGCTAAATTCGGTGATTAAAATTTTGTATATTTAAATGCTTATAGGCTTCAAATCTCTTTGCATAGACAATACAATCAGGGTACAATACTTTTTTGCAGTCACTTGACAAACCTCCCGACCGCTAAAGCGGTAGGGAGGTTTACTTATCACTTTTTCAATCTTACTTCTTTATAACTTTTTAATAGTTTTTGGAGGAAAGGAGTAAAGTGAGAAAACACTGTTCGTATTTTTTTCATTTTAAAAAATCATCCGAAATTCTATTTTTCACCTCCTTTACTATTTTGAATAAAATGGTAAGAGGTGATTTTTTTATGGAAAACGGCATTGATAAAAGCACTCTCGAATTTTATGCCGCGCAGGCAAAAAATTATTCAAAGAGAGCTGTTAAAACAGACGCTCCCGCAATAAGACCCGAAGAGCCCGAAATATTAAACGGCAACGGCAAGCTTAAAGTGCAAGTGACTTATGCCTATGACTCGCTGCCTGTTTCAAATGCGAGCGTCAGCGTGAAATCAAAAAGAAACGGTGTTGTCACCGAGCTTTATAACGGCGTGACCGATAATTCGGGCATTGTGCAGGATATTCTGCTCCCGGCACCGGGGCTAATGCATACGCAGGATTATGCCACAAAAGATGATTTTGATACGACTTATTATGTATCGGTCTTTCACCCCGGCTTTGTCCCTGCAGACGATAGAACTGTTCAGATCTATAACGGAATTGAAACGATACTTCCTGTCGATCTTGTCAAAAGGGAGGTGTGAATGTGGATCTGCCTATAATACCGACGACTATTACCGTACATATGGGTGCGCCGGGGAGCGCGGCGGAAAATATCACGGTGCCGTTTAACGAATATATAAAAAATGTTGCGTCGTCTGAAATCTATCCCACCTGGCCCGAGGCGGCACTGCGAGCCAATATTTTAGCGCAGATATCTTATACCTTAAACCGCATTTATACCGAATATTACCGCAGCCGCGGTTACGATTTCGACATAACAAGCACCACGCAGTACGACCACGCGTTTAAAAAAAACGGAGAAACTTTTTTAAATATCAGTATGCTTGTAGACGATATTTTCAATAATTATATTGTAAGAAACGGCAATATCGAGCCGCTTTTCGCGCAGTTCTGCGACGGCGTGCGCACGCAGTGCAGCGGTCTTTCGCAATGGGGGAGCGTTGAGCTTGCGAACAACGGATATTCCTACTTGGATATTTTAAAATACTATTACGGCGACGATATAAATATAATTACCGACGCTCCCGTTGCCGATAATATCCCCTCTTATCCCGGCACACCGCTTAAAAGGGGCGATTTTTTAGAAGAGGTCTACAGAATAAAACTGCAATTAAACCGTATAGGAAAAAATTATCCCGCAATACCCGAAATCCCTTATATGAGCGCAGCTTTTGACGCCGCAACGGAAGAGGCGGTAAAGGCTTTTCAGCGTATTTTTAACTTGACTCCCGACGGCATTGTAGGAAAATCGACCTGGTATAAAATAAAAGAGGTCTATGCAGGGGTAAAGAAGTTAAGCGAGCTGACAAGCGAGGGGCTTACGATAAGCGAAGCGGCAAGAATTTATCCGCGTACACTCATCCCGGGCACGGTAGCCGAGGCGGTAAGGACAGTGCAGTATTATTTAAGCTTTATTTCCTTTTGTTTTGACAATATCGATTTTATTCCTCTTACGGGAGTTTATGACGAGCAGACGGAAAACGCCGTCAGAGCGTTTCAGCAGACATACGGCTTAACGCCCGACGGCATTGTCGGCAGGGCAACTTTTAACAAGCTGACCGAGGTGTATAACAGTATTGTAGCGGATCTGCCGAGGGACTATCAGACGCTGCTCGGCAGAGTTTATCCCGGAAAAGCGCTCTCGTTCGGCGATACTGGCGAAGATGTAGAACTTATCCAGGAAAATATAAACAATATAGCTTTAATCGATCCCGCAGTGCCGAAAGTAACGGTAAACGGAGTTTTCGACGACGCCACGGTTTCGGCGGTCGCCGTTTTGCAGGCACAGCTCGGAAGAGAGCCGAGCGGAGCGGTCGATCCGATAATCTGGAGCGAAATAATTTCCCGCGGCTCTGGAATGTAGTAATTTCAACTTTTTCTAAATGTAATAAAAATAGTTAAAGGTTACTTGTTTTGAATCTTGTAGGCAATAGTTGTGTTTGTTTCTGCGATTATGTAGTTTGTTTCGATCAATTCACCAAAACCATACATAAAAAGTGAGGATATCCACGAAACAAGCGAGCCTATAAGTAAAACCAAAAAGCCCCAGATTATAGATGTTCCCGGGAAAAAACGTTCAGTATACATTATTGCAACTAACGCAAGAATGAGTGAAAGACCCATTCCCATTCCGCACATAATTTTTGCAAGCATTTTGATTTTTCTTCCTACATTTTCAAACATATTTTTCCCCCTGATAATTTATATAAATAATAATAACCGATATTGGTTAATATTATTATATACCGTATTCGGTTAATATGTCAATAGGGAGGATTTAAAATATGATTTCCTATGACAGACTGTGGCAAACACTGAAAGAAAAGAATATTACACAATATACTCTTATAAAAAAGTATAATATAAGTCCTGCGCAAATCACAAGATTAAAGCGAAACGAAAGCGTCAGCACGCACACAATAGAGATTTTTTGCAGGATTTTAAATTGCAATGTCGAAGATATTATGCAGTATATAGATGAGGGGGAAAATTTAAATTAATTATTCTTTTTTAAGTTTTAAGTATTCATTATTCATTTAAAAAATCCTATCACAAAAATTAATGAATACTTAAGAATGAATACTTAAAAATTAATAATACAAAGCAAAAATCCTACCACAAAATGTGATAGGATTTTTGCTTTGGAGGCACCACCCAGAATCGAACTGGGGATAAGGGCTTTGCAGGCCCCTGCCTTACCGCTTGGCCATGGTGCCGAATATTTTATTTTCTTAAATAAAGGGCGCTTAAAGGATTAAGCGCCCTATGGAGCGGATTACGAGGCTCGAACTCGCTACCTCAACCTTGGCAAGGTTGCGCTCTACCAGATGAGCTAAATCCGCATACTAAATGGTGCCTCCGGTCGGAATCGAACCAACGACACGGGGATTTTCAGTCCCCTGCTCTACCGACTGAGCTACAGAGGCAAATGGCGACCTGGATGGGGATCGAACCCACGACCTCTAGCGTGACAGGCTAGCGTTCTAACCAGCTGAACTACCAGGCCAAAAAGTGGTGGGAACAATAGGGCTCGAACCTATGACCCTCTGCTTGTAAGGCAGATGCTCTCCCAGCTGAGCTATGCTCCCACATCTTCGCTGATTTGCTATGCAAACTTATCGGCGACGAACATAATATTACCATAAAGCAAGATATTTGTCAAGCGTTTTTTTATATTTTATTATTTTTAAAGTGAATTTATGATATCATTTATTTCTTCTTTTTTGAAATTATAGATTTTATTGCAAAATTCACATCTGATTTCTATATCTTCGGGATTTTCCTCAAATTCCTCAAGCTGAGTTTTCCCCAGAGATTTAAGCGCTCTTTTAAATCTTTCTTTTGAGCAGGCGCATTTATATTCGGGATTTGAAGAATCGAGAATTTCCGTTTCAAATCCCGCAAGCACTTCTTCCACAATTTCTTCGATACTTTTTCCTTCGCTCAAAAGCTCGCTTATCGGCTTGATTTTTCGCACATTGTTTTCAAGTTTTGAAATAATTTCCTCATCGCCGTGAGCCGCGGGAAGAAGCTGAATTATATATCCGCCGCTTTTTTTGACCGTGAGATCGGGATTAACAATCACTCCCAGTGCACAAACCGTGGGAATTTGCTCACTCACGGCATAATATGCCGCAATATCCTCGGCAATTTCGCCGCTTGCAATCGGCACATAGCCATTATAAGGTTCTTTAAGTCCAAGATCCTTTATCACATAGAGCACACCGTCTTTCCCGACCGCTCCCGAAACATCAAGCTTGCCGTTACTTTTAAGCGGCAGCTCAACTCTCGGATTTACGGCATAGCCTCTCACATTTCCCTTATAATCAGCCACGGCTATCAAAGAGCCTGCCGGGCCTTTGCCGTCTATTTTAAGAGTTAAAGAATCTTCTTTGTTTTTAAGCATATCACCCATAAGCGAGGCAGCGGTTAAAAGTCTGCCGAGAGCGGCTGAAATAACAGCGGAAGTTTTATGAAGATTTTCGGCTTTTGCCACGATATCCGTGCTGTCGACCGCTATTGCGGTGACAAGACCGTCGGATGTTATCGCACGGATAAGTTTTCCCATTTTAAAATTCCTTTCAGATTTTTTCTGCTATAAACACTGCTCTTTCGCAGGTTTCTTTAGGCTTGCGGAATGTGAACTCGCCGAATATTTTTTTGAGCTTAAATCCCGCTTCTTTCAAGGCGGATTCTATATCGGAGTCCGAATATGCTTTTTCGGTGATAATATCGGAAGTTCTGCTATAATCGCCGGTTTCGGATTTTTTGAAAATATCGAGATAAATATCTACCGTGGCATTATCTTTTCGCAAAGCATTTTGCCAAACAAGGAATGTGTCTTCCGTTTCTTTAACAATCGTGTTGTTCCCGAGAATCTCGCGGTGCTTATAAAAAGTGTTAAGATCGAATATAAAAAGCGAGCCCGGATAAAGATTGAGCGAAAGCCTTTTAAAGGCCTTTTTAAGCTTATTATAATCGGTGATATGATTAAGCCCGTCGAGCAGGCACACGGCACCGTGTGCTTTTTGCAAAAGATTAAGATTTTCCGCCTTTTGGCAGACATAAAACACTTCGCCGTGATTTTTGCTTTCGGCAACGGACAGCATTTCGGGAGAAGAATCCACACCCGATATTTTAATTCCGCTCTTGGCAAATCGCCTTGAAAAGCTCCCTGTTCCGCAGGCAAGATCGATTATAGAATCCGGCTTTTTTCCGAATTTTTCGAAAAGTTTTAAAATATAATCCGCTCTTTTATCATATTCGGCATCGAATGTGAGTTCATCATAAACAACCGAAAGCTCTTCATACATAAAATTTATACCCTTTCGCTTTCGCCGAAAAACTCTTTATACCACACAAGGAAGGTGTAAACAGTCCATATCTTGCGACTTAAATCCGCTTTGCCGGACTTATGCACTTCCAGCATTTTTATAAGCTTTTTGGTATCGAAGAATTTCTGTGCGTTTTCCGAAGTAAATTCTTCGGAAACCCTGTTATAATACTTTTCCTCTTTAAGCCATACCCTTATCGGCACCGGGAATCCGAGCTTATCCTTATCGGCGGTGCGCTTAGGGAGTGTTTTTTCCGCCGCTTTGCGCAAAGCCAGCTTTGTGGTTTTTGTGTTTACCCTGCAATCAAGCGGAATCGTTTGCGCGAGTTCCAAAACCTTTTTATCAAGGAAAGGAACTCTAAGCTCCAGCGAATTTGCCATACTTGTTTTATCGGCTTTAAGCAAAATATCTCCCATAAGCCACATATTGATATCAAGATACTGCATTTTTGTGATATCATCTTTATTCTTAACTTCCGAATAGAATTTATCGCAAAGCACTTTCGGCTCGGAAGCTTTTTTTGCCGGCTCGCTTTTTAAAAGGCGGTCACGCTCTTTTTTTGTAAAAATATAAGCGTTTCCGATAAATCTTTCCTCGATGGTTTTGCCTCTGCGGATAAGATAGTTTATTCCGTGCACTTTAGGCAAATGCTCGCAAATTTTGCTTATGACTTTTCTTATGCAGAAAGGCAGAGAATCATAAGCCGTGAGAGTGATAGGCTCCTGATATATTTTATATCCGCCGAAAAGCTCGTCTGCCCCTTCGCCGGACATTACGACTTTTACATATTCGCTTGCAAGCTTGCTCACGAAATAAAGCGCGATAGCCGCAGGATCTGCCAAAGGCTCGTCCATATGATATTGGATTTTCGCAAAGGAATCCCAATATTCATCGGGAGTGATTACCTTTGAAATATTTTCAACATTTATTGTTTTTGCAAATTCTTTTGCATAGTGAATTTCATTATATCTGTCACCGTCGGGACTTTCAAATCCGACAGTAAATGTTTTATCCACATCCGCCGCCTCTGCTATATAAGAAGAATCTATACCGCTCGAAAGGAAAGATCCCACTTCCACATCGGCTATTTTATGCGCTTTTACGGATTCTCTCACCGTTTCATCGGCTCTGTCGGCGAAATATTCAAGTACCCCGTTTTCCGGAGAAAATTCCGGGCGGAAATATCTGACTTTATTAAATTTCCCGTCTTTATAAGTGAAATAATGCGCCGGCGGAAGCTTAAACACATTTTTAAAAAATGTTTCTTCCGTGGGAGAATATTGGAATGAGAGAAAATGCCCCAAAGCCTCTTCATTAAGTTCCTTTTCAAATTCCGGATGATCCAGAAAAGCTTTTATCTCAGAGCCGAAAATAAAGTTTTCTTTCATAAAAGTATAATAAAAAGGCTTGATTCCGAAGATATCTCTTGCACCGAAAAGAGATTTATCCTCTTTATTAAAGATAACAAAAGCATACATTCCCCTAAGCTTTTTAACAAGCTCTTCGCCCCACTGCTCGTAACCGTGGAGCAAGACCTCGCTGTCAGAATTGTTGCTGAATTTGTGACCCGCGTCTAAAAGCTCGGCTCTTAAATCCTTATAATTATAAATTTCGCCGTTAAACACAAGAACAAGGTTTTTATCTTCATTAAACATCGGCTGATCGCCCTCCGATAAATCGATTATCGAAAGACGGCGAAAACCGAGCGCAATATCATCGTCAAGATAAACTCCGCCGCTGTCAGGTCCGCGGTGGACTATGCGGTTCATCATAAGATTAAGCACCGAACCGTCATCTTTTATAAAATTTGTGAAGCCTACAAAACCGCACATTCAAATCAACTCCTGTCACAACTTTTATTATACACTATTTTCGATCGTTTGTCTTCAATTTTTTTAAAATTAAGAATGAAAGCGATCCCACAGCCGCTCCGCTCACCGCGCCTGCGATTATCAGCGCCGGCAGATAATAAATGACCGCTTTACCCACCGTGAATAAAGCCACCGCCGCCTGCGCGAGGTTGTGCACCGCTCCCCCTGCCGCCGACACTGCAACGACGGAAAATTTTTCGCTTTTTGCCAAAACACGGCAAAGGCTAAGCGATACAGCCGCGCCTGCGAGCGAAAAAGCCGCAGAAAATGCGCCCGAAAAAAGCAGCGCGCTTAAAATTATCCTAACCGCGCTTATCATCACGGCAGCCTTAAAATCTTTTTTATATATCAGCACCACAGCCGCCGCATTTGCAAGGCCGAGCTTTATTCCCGGAGCTATAAACGCCGTGGGAAGCAATGTTTCAAGATACGAAAGCCCGAGGCTCAGCACGCAAAGTGAGGAAAGCAGGCATAAGCGCTTAGCATTTATTTTATTTCCACCGAAACACTGTTTGGCAGGCATATTATGCTTTCCCCTTTTTTAGAAATTTTCCCTTTGGCTATGCATATTTTATCGGGGCAGTCCGCATAAGACATATAGACCTGTTTGTTTTTTATTATAACCGTGTTTTTTGAAAGCGAAATTTCCCTGTCTTTATTTAAATCGGCTTTTATAACTTCGCAGTTGTTTTCGCGGATCTCAACACAGCTTCCGCCATTCCGGCCGAAAGCCGCAAAAAGCGAGCCTGCGGTTAAGAGAAGAATAAAAAAGTAAATTATTAAATCTCTTTTTTTAAACATAGCTTTATACTGCCTTTATATAATATAAAATATAATAACACATCTTTACAAAAAAAGAAAGATATTGTATAATTGATTTTATGAAAAATTTTTCTCGTGTGTTTACGGTTTTATTTCTCATTTCGCTCTGCGGATGCTCAAAATCGGGGCAGACAAGCGAAACGAGATTTCTGCTCGACACGGTGGTCACCATAAGTGCCGACTGCTCGCAAGAGTTAATAAATCAAGCTTTTGAAAAGATCTCGGATTATGAGAAGCTTTTCAGCGTAACTGTAAAAAACAGCGATGTTTCAAAGCTTAACAGCGCAAAAAACAGTGAATTCACCGAGGTGAGCAAGGAAACTTATGAGCTTATCGGCAGCTGTGTTCACTACTCCGAATTAACAGGCGGTAAATTTGATATCACCGTAAGACCGCTTACAAAGATCTGGGACTTTAAATTAAAAACCGTTCCGTCAACAGACGAAATAAGCGAAGCTTTAAGAAGAGTGGGCTACGAGTCGATAGAAGAAAGCGACGGGAAAATCAATTTAAACGGAGCAAGTATCGACCTCGGCGCCGCCGCAAAAGGCTATATAGCGGATAAAACCGCGCAGTACCTAAAAAACAGCGGAGTTAAAAACGCGGTTTTAAATCTCGGCGGGAATATAGTATGTATAGGTAAAAAAATTCGTATCGCAATAAAAAAGCCGTTTAGCGAAAGCGAATATTCGGGATATATAAACATTAAAGATAAAAGCGTCGTTACCTCGGGGATATACGAAAGATATTTCGAAAGCTCGGGCGAAATTTATCACCATATCATCGATCCGAAAACGGGATACCCTGCGAATACCGACGTTTCATCGGCAACGGTGATATCCTCCTCTTCGCTTGACGCGGATATTCTCTCCACCTGCATTGTGCTTTCGGGCAGTGAAGACGGCTTAAAGCTTATTGAAAATACTTCCGGCGCACAGGCGATTATAATAAAGCGAAACGGGGAAATTCTTTATTCCTCCGGTCTTAAAAAAACAAATAATGATTTTTATTTAAAATATAAGGAGCAATTTTATGGGACTTCTTGACAAGATTTTCGGAAATTACAGCGAAAAAGAAGTAAAAAGGATAAAGCCTGTTCTTTCAAAGGTGCTTTCCCTTGAAGAAGATTATAAGAAGCTTTCGGATTCAGAGCTGAAAGCCAAGACAAACGAGTTTAAAGACAGAATTTCTGCCGGCGAAACGCTTGACGATATTCTGCCCGAGGCGTTTGCCGTATGCCGCGAGGCGGCAGACAGAGTGCTTTCAATGCGCCACTTCCCCGTGCAGATAATCGGCGGAATTATTCTTCATCAGGGAAGAATAAGCGAGATGAAAACGGGCGAAGGCAAAACACTTGTAGCCACACTCCCCGCTTACTTAAACGCATTAACCGGCAAGGGCGTGCATATTGTAACGGTCAACGATTATCTTGCAAAGCGCGACTCCGAATGGATGGGCAAGCTTTACAGATTTTTAGGTCTTTCCGTGGGACTTATAATTCACGGAATGGATCACGATGAGAAAAAAGCGGCTTATGACGCCGATATAACCTATTGCACCAATAATGAGCTCGGTTTTGATTATCTGCGCGATAATATGGTAATTTATAAAGAACAAAAGGTGCAAAGAGGGCATAATTTTGCTATAGTCGACGAGGTGGACTCTATCCTAATCGACGAGGCGAGGACTCCGCTTATAATTTCGGGGCAGGGCGATAAATCGAGCGACCTTTATCTTAAAGCCAATTCTTTGGCGCGAAGTATGAAAATGGTAAAAGTAAAGGAAATGGACGATAAGGAAACCGACGAAGAGGCGGATTACAACGGCGATTATGTTGTAGACGAAAAGGCACGCACCGCAACCCTCACTCCGCAGGGTGTTAAAAAAGCCGAGGAATATTTCTCTGTTTCAAATCTTAACGATACGGAAAATATAAAGATCGCCCACCATATAAATCAGGCGATCAAGGCTTACGGTGTAATGCAGAGGGATATCGACTATGTCGTTAAAGACGGCGAGGTAATAATAGTCGACGAGTTCACCGGCCGCCTTATGTTCGGCAGAAGATATAATGAGGGCCTTCATCAGGCGATAGAGGCAAAAGAGGGCGTAAAGATAGCGAGCGAATCGAAAACTCTTGCAACCATCACTTTCCAAAACTTCTTCAGGCTCTATTCAAAGCTTTCCGGAATGACGGGTACCGCCATGACGGAGGAAGCCGAATTCAGAGAGATCTATAGGCTTGATGTCGTAGAGATACCCACCAACAAACCGCTCGCAAGAACAGACCTTAACGATTCCGTTTATAAAACGGAAAAAGCCAAATTTAATGCGGTTATAGATCAAATAATCGCCTGCCACGAAAAAGATCAGCCGGTGCTTGTGGGTACTATTACGATAGAAAAATCCGAGCTTTTATCCAAAATGCTTAAATCAAGAGGTATTAAGCATAATGTGTTAAACGCTAAGCACCACGAAAAAGAAGCGGAGATAATCGCACAGGCAGGTATGCCGGGAGCGGTCACGATAGCCACCAACATGGCGGGCCGCGGAACCGATATTATGCTCGGCGGTAACGCAGAATATTTAGCGAAAAACGCACTTCGTCACGACGGTATTTCCGAGGAACTTATCGCAGAGGCTACAGGCTTTGCCGATACCGAGGATAAGGAAATTATTGCCGCAAGAGCGAAGTTTAAAGCTTACTATGATGAATTTAAAGCCGAGATCGCCCCGGAGGCAGATAAGGTAAGAAATGCAGGCGGACTCATTATTTTAGGAACAGAGCGCCACGATTCAAGACGAATAGATAATCAGTTGAGAGGCCGTGCGGGCCGTCAGGGCGATCCGGGATCCACACGATTTTATATTTCTCTTGAAGACGACCTTATGAGGCTTTACGGCGGCGAGCGTATTTCTCAGATGATGGATACCTTAAAGGTCGAAGAAGATACTCCCCTTGAAAGCAAGCTCTTATCGAGAACTATCGAAAGCGCACAGCGCAAAAAAGAAGGAATGAACTTTGCCGCAAGAAAGCATGTTTTAGAGTATGACGATGTTATGAATAAGCAAAGAGAGCTTATTTATGAGCAGCGCAATAAGGTGCTTGACGGCGAGAACTTAAAAGACAGTATCCTCAGCATGATAGATGAAACTATCGACTCCTATGTTTCTATCTATCTCTCCGATCCCGAAAAGAATAATTGGGATATCAAGGGCCTTAAAGAGTATTTCTCGGGTTGGGTAAGCAGTCCTGATGAGCTTGATTTCTTATCCGAGGACTTAAAAGCTTCCGAAAAAGAAGAAATTTCCGAAAAGATAAAAGAAAAAGCTCACGAAAAATATGAAGCGAGAGAAGCTCGCTTCGGCAGTGAGATAACAAGGGAAATGGAAAGAGTTATTCTGCTTCGCTGCGTGGATACAAACTGGATGGATCATATCGATAATATGGATCAGTTGAGGCAGGGTATAGGCCTCAGAGCTTACGGTCAGCACGATCCCGTTGTAGCTTACAGGAATGAAAGCTATGATATGTTCTCCGCTATGCGTGACGCCATCCGTGAGCAAACAGCCAAGTTAACACTCACGGTTGAAATCCGCCGCGAGGAGGATGTCAAGCGCGAAAAGGTCGCCGAAGAAACCGAAACCGGCGCTCCGACAACAGTCAGAGGTAAAGGCGCTGTAAGTAAAAACGCGCTCTGCCCCTGCGGCTCGGGCAAAAAGTATAAGCGCTGCTGCGGAAAAGGTTTGGAATAGATCGGAGCAAAATTTTCATTATAAATCCTCGGCTCCCCGATTTTCGGGAGCCGAGGATTTTAATTTAAAATATTATTTATCTTCTTTTCAAGCTCGGAAATTTTAATCGTGTCCCCGGAGCTTAAGCTTGCAAGCGTTTCGTTTAAAGTTATCGTAGCCGCATTTGCGTATTCTTTTAGCTCCGCCGCACTTTTTGCGACGGATTTTGCCTGTTCCTCACCGCTTTTTGCAAACTTTATGCAAAGCTCCGATTTTCGCAGCAACATTTCGGCATTTAAAGATTCTTTTGAATTTATTGATTTTAATATTTCGCTGTAGTTTTCTTTAGTAAGCTTAATATCTGCTCCGCTCTCTTCTATGAGCTTTTGAGCTTCCGATAATTCGCTTAAAAAATCACTTTCAAGCTCTTTTCTTAAATTTTCGGCTTTTAAAGCCGAATCAAGTGCGGTTTTTTCCTGTGATACGGCGAAATCATATAATTCGGTTAAAGGTTCACCGATTTTTTCTCCATCGGTCTTTACATTTTTCAAAAATTCGTTTAAAGCCGTAATTAAGTTTTCCTTTAAAGCGGTAACTTTTTCCTCGGCGCTTTTCTTTACTCCGTCAAATGCACCGTTTACCGAAAGTGCTATAAAGCTTATGTCCGCGCAGTCCTCTTTAATATCCGCCGAAACTGAAAAATCACCGCTTTTTTCACCGCCCGTGATAAAAAATCCCGCTGTTCCCCCCTGTCCGCTTATATCAAAAATTTTTGCATTTTCCGCTTTCATATTTTCGGTATCCCCTCCGAGGATCAGCGCATAAACGAAAATATCTCCGCCGGCTCTGTTCTCCTTTTCTTCGAGTCTGCAGTTAAGCTTAAGCTTGCCCGGGCCCTCCAATTTATCGATAGGTAAAGCCTCGCCGTCAATGCTTGCCTCGAATATAAGGCTTACGGGACTTTCTTTTTCATCCTTTAAAGCCTCGGCCTTTGTTCCGCTTTTTTTCATTTTAGGTACAAAAAAATTTATCTTGTCGGTATCTTCGGCGGTATTTAAAAATATCACATTAAAAGAGCCTGAATCTTCTTCACTTTCTTTTTGTGCATTTAGTTTTTGATCTGCGCTTTTTGGTTTTGTTTTTTCCGCTCTTTCTTCACCGCCTGCAAAAGCGCACGAAACGGCAGTCAGCGCCACAAACAAAAAAGCTAATATCTTCTTTTTTATAATTCTCACCCCCGGGATAATATTATGCCCCCAAACCGTTTTGGTTTGGGGGCATAAATAAAATTTTTTATATTTTTTTATAATATCGCGAATTTTTCGAAAGCGCTTTCGAGAGTTTTTTAATTCCGTATTTTTCGGCAAGCGTTTTTTCTCCCGAGAACAGATCGGTGCCTAAACCCAATCTCGCTCCTTTTATCTCACAGCCGAGAGCCGAAAGAACCGTTGGATACATATCAAGCGTGGTAAAATTTCTGTTTTTTATATTTGTTTTTTCTTTATCCGAATTTATTATGCAGTTATAAACCCTTCTCGAATAAGCTTTATCGACATTTCTTTCAATGTACTCGTTTGCCATTGACAGGTGATCGCCTGTTATCACTATCACCGTATCCTTATAAAAATCCTGCTCTTTTATCCACTCGATAAATTTGTTTACCTGCCTCGAAGAGCATTTAATCACGGTGTCGTACTTTTCTTTGCCGTCGTTTTCACATTCATCGCAAAGGAATCCGTCACGGTGGTGAGTGTCGGAAGTCAGCATATAAAAGGCAAACGGCGCGTTTTCTTTAGACTTTTTTAAGATAACTTGTCTTGCGTAATCAAAAAGCTTTGAGTCCTCAAATCCCCAATTCACTTTATAGCCTTTTTCGATTATCCCGTCTTTTAAGGCGGTGTCATAATCATAAAATTCGTGCACGCCGTGGGTTTCAAAAAGCTTTTGCCTGAGGCCGTATTCCATAGGTGAGCCTACCATTACCGACTGAGAATAACCGTTTTCCTTTAAAATATCGTTTATTGTCAGTGTGTTTTTAAGCGGAGCGGAAAAATCGACCGAATTATTAATACCTATTTTCATCTGCGCGCCCGAAGTGTAAGCCGTGAGCGCAGCGGTGGTCCAGGTGCAGCCGGACATTGCGTACCCTCCGCCAAAACCCGAATTATCGGAAAAATTGATGTTATTAACCGCCTGCTCATAGAGCCCGTCGATATCGCCGGTTTCGAGCGCTCCGCCCTGCTCGGAAGAAGCAAAGGTCGTTTCCATCGATTCTAAGAAAATATGTATAAGATTTTTCTTGGTTTCAGGGAAAGTGATATTATTTATATCCGTCTTAACGAATTCGGTTTCGTAAATATCCGAATAGCTTAGCCTATCGATAATAAATCCGGAAAGCCCGGCATAGGCAGAGGCGGAAACAAGCATAATAATACTTAAAATCAGCGATATCGCTTTTAATAGCCTTTGCTTTGTTTTGATCAAGACCGCCAAAGTTACAAGCACCGCCGAAATAAGCGACGCCGGCAAAAAGGCATACAGGAAATAAAGCTTGAAAAACACAGGGTTGGAGCCTTCCGTGCCTGCAATAAGTGTAAACACGACCGAGTCAAAACCCGTTCTGCCGAAAATTCTTATATACCACACCGCGCTGCACAAAACCAGCACGGAGAACGAAAGCAATATCAAAAGAAAAATTTTAGATCGGTTTTTACTTTTCGCCAAAAAAATTCCTCCTTTTTTAAAAATAATATTACATCATTTCAGTAAAGATTTCAAGTCCGCCAAATTTAAATCCTCCCCTTGCAGGGGAGGATTTAGAAATGACGGGGTTTGATATAATTATAAAATTCTCTTCTCACAGGAAGCCGAAAATCCCGCAAGCCTTTATTCCTTGCTGAAATCTTCCAAAACAAGGCCTTCGTTTTTATCAAGCGCCCATTTGATATTCCAATCGCTTGTGAAAATAAGCAGGTCGTTTCCTTTAAAATCCTGCACCCACTTTGTATCGGAAGTGAGATTGAGATCCTTTACCTCACAATTTTTTTCTTTTATCCAGCGGATAAAAGAAAAGGGCAAATTATTTCGGATAACATCGACATTGTACTCGTTTTTAAGCCTGTATTCAAGCACTTCAAACTGCAAAACTCCCACAACACCGACAATCACCCTTTCCATTCCCGAATCGGGCTCGTGGAATATCTGGATAGCGCCTTCCTGCGCTATCTGCTCCACTCCTTTTACAAACTGCTTTCTTTTAAGGCTATCCCTATGCTCTATCACGGCGAAATGTTCGGGTGCAAATGTGGGGATCCCCTCAAATTCCACCTTATGCTTTGTTTCGCAAACAGTATCTCCGATAGAAAAAATTCCGGGATCGAACACTCCGATAATATCGCCTGCATACGCCTCGTTAATAACTTGCCTGTCGGAAGCCATAAGCTGTGTGGGCTGAGAGAGCCTGAGCGACCTTTTGCCCTGGATATGGTAATATTCTTTATCTCTTTCGAATTTTCCCGAGCAGATACGCATAAATGTCATTCTGTCGCGGTGAGCTTTATTCATATTCGCCTGAATTTTGAATACAAATGCCGAGAAATCCTCGCTGTCCGGCTCAATTTTGCCCTCTTTGCTCTTTCTTTCAAGCGGAGGAGCGGCAAGGTCGATAAAATAATCCAAAAACGGCTCAACTCCGAAATTCGTGAGCGCCGAGCCGAAGAATACGGGTGTGAGCGTTCCGTTTTTAACCTTTTCGATATCGAAATCAAAGCTTGCGCCGTCTAAAAGCTCTATCTGATCAACAAGCTCTTTTCTCTGATATTCGCCTATTAATTCGTCTAAAGTGTCCGTGTCGGTAATATCGCAGGAAACGGAGCTTATTTTTTCCTGACCTCTGTGGAACTCGTTGAAAGCCATTATCTGCCTTTTGTTCCTGTCAAAAACTCCTTTAAAACTTACCCCGCAGCCGATAGGCCAATTCATAGGATAAGTTCCTATGCCGAATTCCTTTTCAAGCTCGTCGATAAGCTCAAAAGGATCCCTTGCCTCGCGGTCAAGCTTATTTATAAAAGTAAATATCGGGATATGGCGCATAGCGGTGACTTTAAAAAGCTTCCTCGTCTGCGGTTCGATACCTTTTGCCGCATCTATCACCATAACAACGCTGTCCGCCGCCATAAGCGTTCTGTAAGTATCCTCGGAAAAGTCCTGATGTCCGGGAGTGTCAAGAATGTTTATACAGCACCCCTTGTATTCAAACTGCATAACGGAAGAGGTTATGGAAATTCCGCGCTGTTTTTCAAGCTCCATCCAGTCCGAAACCGCGTGCTTAGAGGTTGCTTTACCTTTTACGGAGCCCGCCGTTTTTATCGCTCCTGAGTAAAGCAGGAGCTTTTCGGTCAGCGTGGTTTTACCCGCGTCGGGGTGGGAGATTATCGCAAATGTCCGTCTGCGGTTGATTTCTTCTTTTAAAGTCACTTAAAAAAATCCTTCCGTTTTAATTTCATAAGCTTGCTGTAAACAAATTTGAGAGGGAAAAACAGGGTGTTTAAAAAAGGGTATATCCGCCTTAAAAAAAATGATCTTTCTATTTCTTTATACTTTCCGTTTTTTATAACAGCTTTAAGCTCTCCTAGTATATCCGCACCTTTAACGCCGTACTCATAAAAGGCGTTGTTATCGCCGCGCATAACATAATCATCGCCCGAAATTCCGCGGATTCTGTGCAGGATGAGAATTCCGTTTTTCTTAAATAAAACCACGGAATTCTTTTTAGGGCTTTCCCCTGCTTTTTTAAGGACTGCCACATCCTTTTCGGAGTTAATAAGCGGCCGCATACTCGCGCCCTTTGTTTTTACAAAGACCGTGTCTTCATATTTAAGCTTTTCCTCGGCGGTGCTTAGATCATTTATATTCATTCGAGCAGATCCTCACGCTTTAGAGCGGTTATAATATCGCTTACGGATTTTGCCGCATCTTGCCCGCTTACATCATATTCCTTTAAAAGCGAGGTTATTATAGCTTCTTCGTCGGTTTCCTTTAAAAGCGCGCGGAAGATAAAGGCACCTGTTTCATTTAAGGATATAACCTTATCTTTTGCGCCGTTTTTCTTCCCGACGGCGGCGGCAATATACTCGCCCCCTACCTTATTTACCGTGAATTTATACTTAAGTTTCATATTTTTCCCTCTTTAAAAATAGAATTGTAAGCAGATTCAGCCGAGCTTTCAAAAGTATTGCAGAAAATATCGTAAAACTCACAGCTTTCCAAAAATTTATCGAGCAGCGAAAAAGTGAGATTTGAAAGCTTTTCGTTTTGCGGGATATAAATTCTGTTTAAAAGTTCCCTTAAAGCCGCTTTTTTTGATATTTTAAGCGTTTCGTTTTCTTTTGCTCTTTTAATAAAACAGACGGCTTTAAGCTCGCATTTATCAGTGCCTTTAAGCTTTTCTTTTCCGCACCAGGGGGTGGGATAAGCGAAAAATTTTCCGCTTTCAAGCCTTATAAGTGGCTTATCGCCGTTTACGATCTTTACCCTGCTTTTAAAAACCTTTATCCAGTTTTGCATATGGGTGGTTTTACCCGTTCCGCTCGAGGCTGTGAAGGCTATTCCTTTGTCATCCGCCTCTATCACCGCCGCGTGCATTAAAAATGCACCGTAAAGCGGAGCAATTTCCGATATTTTTCTGTAAAGAGCGGTGATTTCGAGCATTTTGCGGTCAAAGCAACCGGAAATTTCCGATTCTCTTTTAAAATCGGCTTTGCTCAGCCTTATCGTTTCTTCAGGCTCCTTATCGGATGAAAAATCCTTTAAAAAAAGCTTTGTGGAATCTAATATTCCCTCAATTTTAAAACAGATTCCCGCAAACTCGCAAATCAATTATCTTCACCGCCGAATTTAAAATCCTTTAAATTATACCATATATTTCACTTTAAAGCAACTATAAACACGCGTTTATAAGCGCTTTTAAAATATCCAGGCTGTGCTTATCCGACTTAAAGGAAAATTCGGGGTGCCACTGCACTGCGAGCAGAAATTTTTTATCTTTCATAAATGCCGCCTCTGTAAGTCCGTCTTCGCTTACAGCAGCGCAGCTTAGCTTGTCCGATAGTTTTTTTACCGCCTGGTGATGATAGCTGTTAACGCTTAAAGTATCGGTTTTAAGTATATCATAAAGTAAAGATTCCTTATTTATGCTTACTTTATGCACCGCGCGGTCATAAGGCGGAATCATATGGTGATTCATTCCGCTTCTATAAAATTCATCAAGATCCTGATACAGCGTGCCGCCGAGCGCCGCGTTTATAAATTGCAGACCGCGGCAGATACCGAGAACCGGTTTGTTTTCATCGATCGCGATTTTTAAAAGCGTACTTTCAAGAGTATCTCTAAGCTCGCTTGTTTCTCCGCAGAACTCGGTTTTTTCCTCGCCGTAAATCTCTGGCGATACATCTTGTCCGCCTGTGAATAAAAAGCCGTCGCAAAGCTCGGAGCATTTTTTGATATCCCCGCTGTCCGAATAAAGCGGAAGAATTATCGGAATTCCTCCGGCGGCGGTTATCCCCTCAAGGTAACCCGGGAGCATCCACACAGAGTCCTTTTCGCTGTCAAATAAAGGTGTTACTCCTATTATCGGTTTCATAACTGTTCCTCCAAAATCAAAACGGCGCTTTACAAAATAAGTAAAGCGCCGTTGCTTAGACAATACAATCAGGATACAACGCTTCTCATAGCGGAAAATTTGTCCGATTATATTGTCTCGTCATTTGAAATACGGCAGTATTCCTGCATTCCTCGACTTCATAATCAAAAAAATTTTCTCGCTATGAGTCGAAGATTTTGTAAGATAACGGCGCTGTTTAGCGGCGCGGCGCCCGACCGAAGAATACTGTCGTATTGTGAGCGGAGGGCAACAATGCCGATAAATGCGCCGTTTCTTCAAAAAAGCATTGTATCCTAATTGTATTGTCTAGTTAAATTTTAAATCATTTATATGACTTTGTCAATGGAAAAATTGATTTTGGTATGTTATAATAACCTCACGGCGTTAGCAAAATCGAAGATTTTGACGCCTGAGAGAACATTGAAACACAATCTCGAAATTTGAAAATTCAAATTCCTCGGTGCAACTTTGTTGCACTGAAAGACTTCGTCTTTTGATTTATGTTATAATGAATTTATATCAATAGACAATACATAATCACATTATAGTAAAAAGCGTGAGCATACTTCTTATTTTTTCATAAATTTCGCGGGCTTTTCCTATATCGAGCGGATTTTCCCCCAAGCCTACCTCCACTGTAAATCCCGGGCGGCCGAATTCTTCTATAAACCAATCTTTAAACCCTCCGCCTACGGCAGTGCCCTCGGGGATATCAAGAGCATAATTTGAAGCAGTAGCCATAATCTGCGCCATTTGCTCGGAATTTCTCGGGTTTTTATTCCCGAAAGTGTAATAGATGACCTCGCCCTGCGTGTGAAGAGCCAGCACCTGTTTTAAATTCACAGTCCTGCAAAGCGCGCAGAGCGCAGCGGTTTCGGGCTCGCTTTCGGGTCTAGTTCCTCCGAATTTCGCAGGTCCGGGGGATAAAATTCCGTGCTTGCGCTCTGTTATTTTCACATTTTGAAAATCCGCCGCAAAATTGTGGTTTATATCTATGCCTCTGGCATTTGCGTTCCAGTGAAGAGTATCGCCGAGGGAGGCTTTCTTCACAAACTTCGAAAATCCGCCTGCGGAAGTCGCGCCGCTTATGGATATCTCACAGCCGTCGGGGTTTACTCTCGGCACTATTATTACTCCGCAGTTTTTAAAAGCCTCGGTCACCCTTATTCCGCCGAGCGGACTGTCGGTAAAAAGCGCGCTTGCAAGCTCCGATAAAAAATACATAACGATATTCGTCGTGATATGCTCGCTGCCGTGAAATGCGGCGGCTATTAAAGAGCAGTTTTTAAGTCTGCCTATTTTAAGAGCGAATATTTCCCTTCCCGCACAGCTTTTTGAAAGGATGATCTTTTTTATAAAGGGATATTTTTTTATAAGAGCGTCGGTAAGCTTTAAAAGCTCGGTATAAGAATAATTTATATTTTCAACCATTTTTGACCTCTTTGCGGTTTTTTAAAAATATATGAAAGGAAATCTTAAAAAATGAATGTCAGGGAAAAACAGCTGAAAAAAGAATATGTTTTTAAAGGTAAAATTATAAATGTGAGAAAAGATTTAGCCTTGCTTCCAAACGGTAAAGAGGCCGTAAGAGAAGTAGTGGAGCATAACGGCGGCGTGTGCGTCGCGGCGCTTGACAGCGAGGGCTATGTTTACACCGTTTCGCAGTTTCGCTACCCTTACGGCGAGGAGATAACAGAAATTCCCGCCGGCAAAAGAGAAAGTTTAAATGAGGATCCTCTTGAATGCGGAAAGCGGGAATTAAGAGAAGAAACGGGGCTCACGGCCGATAATTTTATCTTTTTGGGCAAGCTCTATCCGACCCCCGGATACTGCGGCGAGATAATCTGGATGTACGCTGCCACCTCTCTTCATAAGGGCAAAACCGATTTTGATGACGACGAATTTTTAAACATTAAAAAAATAAAGCTTGAAGATCTTGCCGATATGATACTTTCGGGCGAAATTACCGATGCGAAAACTCAAGCGGCGATCTTAAAGCTTAAAATTTTAAAAGACAGCGGAAAAATATAAAGTCGGATATTGTATGAAAGAAAAACAAGTCCACGGTTCGCTTAAAACAGCGAACCGCGGACAATTTTTATCTTTTCGGATACGGCAGATCCGGCAGACCTAAAATATAATCTGCCGAAATTCCCAAATAAAGGCATACTTGTTTTAAATGTGTTATCGGCATAAGATTTATACCTTTTTCATATCTGGCATATTGTTGCTGTTTTATTTTCAAATGCTCTGCCATTTGCTTTTGGGTAATATTTTTGCTTTCTCTTTCAAATTGAATTATTTCATTATAATACATTTTTTCACTTCCCAAAAAAATTTTATCAAAAAATACAACACTTGTGTTGACAAATGAACACAAGTGTTGTATAATGCTTTTACAATATTTTTTCTTTTCTATCATTTTTTGCCTCAATATGCTTAGAGAAACAAAAAATGTTTCTCTAAGTTTTATTTTAACGGCACGCTCTCAACCTTTGGCTTTTCTCTTCCTCAGTCACATTTCGGTAACAGCTTCCTCATAGTCGGAAGCCAAGGTATTCTTCTTACCTTTTCGGATACGGCAGATCCGGCAGACCTAAAATATAATCTGCCGAAACATTATAAAATTTACAAAGAGTTATTAAATGCTCTAACGGCAAAGGTCTTTTGCCGTTTTCATATTGTGAATAATAACTTTGCGTTGTTTTAAGAATTTCTGCAATATCTTTTTGATAAAGGTCTTTATCTTCTCTTAAATCTCTTAATATTTGTGCATAACCCAACTTTTCCAAATCCCTTCATTGGTTTTTAAAAAAGTTTATCATAGTTCATAAATTAACTGTTGACAACAGTTCAGAAGTGATATATAATAGATTAAGATAAAAAGCCTTCCTCAGTCACATTTCGGTAACAGCTTCCTCATAGTCGGGAGTCTTGGTTTGTTCTCACCTTTTCGGATATGGTAAATCGGGCAAACCTAAAATATAATCTGCCGATATGTTATAAAATTTGCAAAGGGTAATTAAATGCTCTATCGGCAGTGCTCTTTTTCCGCATTCGTAATTTGAATACTGTTGCTGTTTCATATTCAGAATTTTTGCAATATCTTCCTGCTTTAAATCTTTATCTTCTCTCAAATCTCTTAAAACTTCATTGTAAATTTTCACAATTTTTTCTTCCTTTTTTGTGAGTTTTTACAATTTTATCATACAATCAAACGTTTGTGTTGACTTCACAAACGAATGGTTGTATAATGAGATTAAACAAAAAGTCTTTTCGTCAGAGGGCGCCTTGATCCGTTCTTACCTTTTCGGATAAGGCAGATCGGGCAAGCCTAAAATATAATCTGCCGATACATTATAATATTTGCAAAGTAATGCAAGTCTTTCAATAGGCAATGGATGAATGCCTCTTTCATATTTGCCATAATAACTCTTATCTATATTTAAATATTTTGCAACATCTGCTTGTTCAAGATCGTGATCTTCGCGCAATTCTCTTAATATTTCATAATACCTTTTCATAGGAAATTTATCTCCTTTGCATAATTTTAAAAAATTATAGCACGGAAAATAAATTTTCCCTTGACAAAGGACACATATATCCTTTATAATATAAAAAGCTTCCCTCTTTCGAAGAAAACGTCAAAGCGTAGCTTTGACGAAAGGAGAGAAAGGCTTAAGCTTTATAGAAAATTTCAAAGCTGTCAGCAAACTCTTTATTTTTTCTCCCTCGGTCACCTGCGGCTACAGCTCCCTCATAGTCGGGAGCCTTGATCCGTTCTCACCTTTTTGGATAAGGTAAATCAGGCAAACCTAAAATATAATCTGCAGATACATTATAATATTTACAAAGTTTTATAATGTCATCAACAGAATAACAGTTTTTTCTCAACTCATATTTTGAAACCGCCGATTGCTTACAATTAAGAACTTCGGCAATTTCAGCTTGCTTTATATCTCTGTCTGTTCTTAATTCCGTCAGTCTATCAACAAAATCCATTTTCTTCACCCGGAAGAATGATAGCATATTCCAAAAAAGACTATTGACAAATAGTCTGAAACGGAATATAATATAGTAAGTTTTTAATTTTATATATTATATGTAATAATATCTTTTGTATTCAAAAGCGGCTTTCCTTTTTCGGGAAAGCCGCATAAACATCTATTTTATTTCCTGTTCGAGGTTATTAAAAACATCCGCCGCAAAAAATTCGGTCACGGTTATTTCAAGACCGTCGCAAAGCTTTTTGATCGTGGAAACGGTGGTGCTGTTATTTCTTCCGCTCATAATATTATTTACGGTGGACTGCGTCACACCGCTTATATTGCAAAGTTTATTTATTGAAATTCCCTGTTTGGCGCAAATTTCAAGTATCCGAAGTCTTACAGCCTCGCCTATATTCATTGCTTCACCTCACAAGGTTTGTATTACCACATTATAATTCTAACTATAATGAGTTAAAAAGCTTACCCCAAAAGAGTTGACAAACAGGATTTTACGCGTTAAAATAAACTCAAATGAGTTAATTTTGGGAGGTTTTATTATCAAAGTAGCAGTAATAGGTTCAAGAAACCTTACCGTGCGAAATTTGAAGAATTATCTGCCGGGCGAAGTCACCGAAATAGTATCGGGAGGAGCGAGGGGAATTGATACCTGCGCGAAAAACTATGCTTTTGAAAACAATTTAAAGCTTAAAGAATTTCTTCCCGAATATGATCTTTACGGCAGGAGCGCTCCGCTGAAGAGAAACATACAGATAATAGACTATGCGGATTTAGTGCTGGCTTTTTGGGACGGTGAGTCGCACGGAACAAAATATGTGATAGATCAGTGCAAAAAACGCGGGAAAAAAGTCAAAATATTTATAAAAAAATAAAATTATTACGCAGTCAAAGCAAATTTCTTGTTTTGACTGCGTTTTACTTTAATAATTTTTAGCTTTGATTTCAAAATATGCCTGTTTTTTACCGCAAACGGGGCAGACCTTTGGTGCGGAAGCTGCCACGGCAATATGTCCGCAGTTGCGGCACTCCCAAATTTTAACACTGCCTCTTTCAAAGACCTCGCCGTTTTTCATATTTTTAATAAGTTTTCTGTATCTCTGCTCATGTTCCTTTTCGATAGCGCCTATCATTCGGAATTTTTCGGCAAGCGCGGTAAATCCCTCTTCCTCGGCGTCGGCAGCGTAGCTTTCATACATATCGCTCCACTCGAAATGCTCGCCTTTAGCGGCGCTTTCAAGATTTTTTTCGGTATTTGAGCCTATTCCGCCCAGCTCTTTAAACCAAATTTCGGCGTGTTCCTTTTCGTTTTCGGCGGTAATTCTGAATATTTCCGCGATCTGCTCATAACCGTCTTTTTTAGCGGCGGCGCTAAAAAAATAATACTTATTTCTTGCCTCGCTTTCAGCGGAAAAAGCGTCGCGGAGGTTTTGTTCGGTTTTAGTTCCCTTATATTTATTCACATAAATCACCCTTTCAGGTATTATAATTCCCGAAAAGAGCATTATATATGTAAAAAAGGTGCTTTTACTTGAAAAGTAAAAGCACCGAAAAAACAATTACTTAAGCAAACTGCGATAAAGCTCTTTGATATCTTCCACGGAAGTTTCTCTCGGGTTTCCGGGGCGGCAGGCGTCTGCATAAGCGTCTTTTGCCAGATTATCGATATCCTCTTCTTTAACTATGCCTTTAAGGGTTGTCGGAATTCCGACATCCTCGGAAAGCTTTCTTACCGCCTCAACAGCGGCTTTTCTGTACTCTTCCTGAGTCATATTTTCCGTGCCCTCAACGCCCATAGCCTTAGCGATGTCACGGTATTTTGTTCCGGTGTATTCGGCGTTGTAAGCCATAACGGTCGGCAAGAGAATTGCGCAGGCTTTGCCGTGCGGAGTATCATAATAAGCGGAAAGTGTGTGTGCCATAGAGTGGTCTACGCCAAGTCCAACATTGGAGAATCCCATTCCTGCCACATACTGACCGAGAGCCATGCCCTCTCTGCCCTCTTTTTCATTCTTAACGGCGCCTCTTAAGCTTCTTGCGATTATCTCGATAGCCTTGATGTGGAACATATCGGAGAGTTCCCAAGCGCCTTTAGTGATATAGCCCTCAATCGCGTGGGTGAGCGCGTCCATACCTGTTGCGGCGGTGAGCGCGGCAGGCATTGAATTCATCATATCGGGGTCAACAACTGCTACGACCGGGATATCGTGCGCGTCAACGCAAACGAATTTACGCTTTTTCTCGGTGTCCGTTATAACATAGTTGATTGTAACTTCCGCAGCAGTACCCGCAGTAGTCGGAACGGCGATTATCGGAACACAGGGATTTTTCGTGGGAGCAACTCCCTCCAGCGAGCGAACATCGGAAAATTCAGGATTAGTAACGATAATTCCGATAGCTTTTGATGTATCCATCGAAGAGCCTCCGCCGATAGCCACAATGCAGTCGGCTCCGCTTTCCTTGAAAGCTTTAACGCCGTTTTGCACATTTTCAATGGTCGGATTTGCTTTAATATCCGAATATAAGGTGTAAGGAATAGAAGCATTTTCAAGTAAGTCTGTTACTTTTGCGCTGACTCCGAATTTAACGAGACCCGGATCGCTGGCAACAAAAGCCTTCTTAAAGCCGCGATTTTTAATTTCATCAACAACGGCATTCACGGCGCCCGAGCCGTGATAAGAAGTTTCATTAAGAATAAATCTGTTCATAAAATCACCTTTTTTATTAAAATTTATCCGATCTTGCTCGGATTATGTCTATATAGTACCATTTATTTATTAATTTTTCAATTAAAATTTATGAACAAAATAAAAAAACGCTTCACAAATTTGTGAAGCGTAAAAAATCAGGATATTTACTCACACCCTGAAAACTGAACAAGTAATGGAGGAACGAAAAGTAGGTCAAGCCCTCGGTCTATTAGTACCGCCTGGCA
>CAKSGV010000011.1 GCA_934454845.1 uncultured Eubacteriales bacterium
AAGTGTATTTAAGTTTGGAGGAAGCCAAATGGAATATATAAAAGCTTCAAAGGCAGCTGAAAAATGGGGACTATCTGCGCGTCGCGTTCGCATTTTGTGTGCCGAGGGAAAAATTCCCGGAACAATACGAAAAGGAAATTTATATATGATTCCTGCCGATGCTGAAAAGCCTCGTGACGGCAGGTTAAAAAAGCCTACGGTTTTTGATGAAATTGCACAAAAGAAAAAATTGCTTTCTGATCTTCGTCCTTTAACACAAGGAGAAGTTGAACGCTTGCGTGAAGAGTTTATGGTTGAATTCACATATAACTCGAATGCTATTGAAGGAAATACTCTCACACTCAAAGAGACTGCCATGGCGCTTGAAGGCATGACGATTGACCAAAAGCCTCTGAAGGATCATATGGAGGCTATAGGACACCGTGATGCGTTTATGTTTGTGCTTGATATTGCATCAAAAGAGATGCCTCTTTCGGAGAGTATTATTAAGCAAATTCATTCTCTCGTTCTTATTGACAGACCGGAGGATAAAGGTGTTTTCCGGAAAATACCCGTTCGCATTATGGGAGCGTACACCGAACCGGTTCAACCGTATCTCATTGAGCCGAAGTTGACAGCACTCCTTCTTGAAAACGAACAGAGAAAAGAAACAATGAACCCTATCGAGCGAATTGCCCGTTTTCATCTGGAGTTTGAGGGCATCCACCCATTTATTGACGGCAACGGAAGAACCGGCAGATTGATACTTAATCTTGATTTGATCGGAAACGGGTATCCGCCTGTTAATGTCAAGTTTACAGATCGCAAGAAGTATTATGATGCCTTTGATGAATACTACAAGAACGGCAGTGCCGGAAAGATGACAGAACTTGTTGCAGATTATGTAAACGAAAGACTTGACGATTATTTGAGAGTATTGGGGGAGAAATAGCATGACTATCAGTAAAAAATTCGTCATAATATCTGATTTTATTATGACGAAAATGGTTTAACTGATGCTGTTATAAAATTTTCATAACGAGGAACAAAAAATGAAGTTATATTATTCAAAAGATTTATACTCTAAAATGGCGCTACTAAAAGCAGCCTATTCCTTTGTCGATATAGCATATATTCATCTCGACACTAATGAAAAAAACTATATTGTCGAAATAACTCAAAAGGAAGAATCTAATATAGATTTAAAACAAGAATTTGACAACGAAATGCTTACGCAGGCAATCCGGGATACGGTTTATATAAGCACAAAAAATATTAGAGAGCTTTTAGTTGCACGTTCATTAGCATCGACAGTAATAAACAATTCAGATTTAATGGAGGATGCCTCAAAAGAAAGCTTTAAAGAAAGCGATATTTTAAAGGATTGGTTTGGTAAAAATGAATAAACTATATGTCAAAACAATTTATACTAAATCTGCTATAGAGCGTGCTGTTGATGATTACAAAAACATTTGTAAAATTATAATAACAGAGAAAAAAGATAGCTATTTATTAAGTTTCAGCAAATGTATTTATGATGAAACTTTAACAATAGAAGAGTTTGACAATTATTTGATCTTAGCAATGTCAAAAGAGGTATCAAATGATTATATGTGAAATTATAATGATTACGCTAACGCTTGTCGTTTGTTTTGTATCATCATACACAGATATAAAAAGCGGAAAAATTTATAATTCATTTTTAATAAGCATTGTTGTAATTGATATAATATTGGATAGTATATATTATTTTGTTTTTAACGAGTACATAATAGATTTTTTTGTTAACATACTCATAATTGCTTGTCTTTCGATAATTTTATATGCTTTTCACATTTGGGCTGGAGGCGATTCCAAAATGCTGATTGTTGCACTGCTTAGTTTTCCGGCGAGATGGTATGTGTCAGTTATAAATTCAAATTATACTCTTGTTTTTGTTGTTGCTTTTTCCTTCGTTGCCGGGTATATGTATATAATAATTGATTCTATAATTTCTGCCATAAAGAAAAAAGCAGTAATACTGCAAAAAGATTTTTTAGATTATTTTAAGCAGTTTTTTATTAACTACCTTGCGATTATCAACTATCTTTGGATTTTCAATTTATTTGACATTATATATTTTTCAAAATATATAATGCTTGATTTTATTGCATATTTTGCAATAGGTTTATTAATTTCTCTAATAATATCGAAGACAAAAATATTACGATCTATATATTTTATTGCGCCGATTTTTATAATAAACGTGGCAATAGGTATCATATTAAAAATCGGATTATATCAAATTGATTATAAAAACTATGTCTTTGTCATCACTTTTGAAATAATAAGATTCTTTGCTTCAAAATATAATTACATCGAAATTGAAACGAAAAACATTAAACCCGGAATGATATTATCGACCGCTTCATCAGTATTAATAAATATGTCAAAATCAGAAAGTATACCCGGAATATCTAAAGAGGATCAACGAAACAGGTTGACAGTATCGGAATCAGAAGCTGTTATTGCCTGGGGAAAATCTCGTTATGGTGCTAAAAAAATAACTATTGTAAGAAAAGTTCCTTTTGCAATCTTTATTTCTTTGGGAGTCATAATTTATTCGACTTTAGGAGGCTTTATTATATGATACTTCATTTCAGTAAATATAATCTCGGTCATAAAATAGCAGTTGTTGCAAGAAGTGAAGAATTATTTAAAATACTTATAAACCAAAATTTAAATGTATTATACATAAATGTAGATATAGTATTATTCCCCGAAAGACAGGTATTGGCATTAAGTGAAAATGATAATGAAAAAATTAAGTATTTATTAAATTATGATGTTGTGGAAATACAAGAAAACGGAAATTGCTTTAGAATTTTTTGCAGTGACAGTCCAGATAATGCATTACTTGTAACAGATAAATGCAATTCAAATTGCTTAATGTGTCCCATAGCGGAATCAATACGGATGAAAGGCTCTTCAAAAGAAGTAGAAATTATAAAAGAAATTATAAAATATATTCCACAGTTTGCCGAGCATATTACAATAACAGGCGGAGAGCCATTTATTATTGGAGAAGGTATTTTTGATGTTTTTTCAGATTTAAAAAACCGTTTAACAAATACTGAATACTTACTACTGACTAATGGTAGAGCTTTCTCAATAAAGAAATATGCAGAACAATTCTTACAGACAAGCCCTAAAAAAATGATCATCGGTGTTCCGCTACACGGATATGATGCTGAAACGCATGACTATATTACACAATCTCCCGGCAGCTTTGAACAAACATTTTACGGATTGAAAAATATATTAAAGTATGGTTTTATTATTGAAATAAGAATAGTTGTAAGCAAATTAAATTATTTATTTATTTCGAAAATTGCAGACTTGATAGTAAAAGAATTCTGTGGAGTTTTTTGTGTTAAATTTATAGGATTGGAAATGTTGGGAAATGCTGCAAAGAACAAAAACGATGTTTGGATTCCGTATCACGAAGCATTTGCCAAATGCGAAAAGGCCATTGATTTGTTAGTATCTAATGGAATTGATGTAGGAATTTACAATTTCCCATTATGTACAATATCCAAGAGGTACAGATATTTGTCTTATAAAAGCATTACTGATTATAAAATCAAATATTCCGAGGGTTGTAAAAACTGTTTGAATAAAGATTCGTGTGGAGGAATTTTCGAAGGTACCATTCGCTTGGTTGATGATTTAAAGCCAGAGGTTAAATATGAACAATTATTTTAATTTTAAAAAATTTAATAATGAATATCTAATAACTAATGATTTAGGGCGATATATATTTTTGTCCAATGATGACTTTAAAGATTTTGTCTGTTGTAGGACAAATCTGAGTTCTGATGTTGGAAAATTATTGGTAGATAATTTGTTTGCATATCAAACAAGCTCCGATTCTTTTACAGATAATGCCATTTTTCATTACAGAAATGCTAAGGACTATCTTTTTTCATCAACCGGATTACACGTTTTTGTTGTTACAGACAGTTGCAATATGAGTTGTCGCTATTGTCAGGCACAAAATGAGTATTCCAAAACCACAAGATTAATGACGACAGAGGTGGCAAAGAAAGCGTCTGATATTGCACTATCTTCACCGCAAAAAGATATTACCATTGAATTCCAAGGTGGAGAGCCTCTGCTAAATTTCGAAATAATAAAATATTCGGTTTTATATATTGAAAAAAATAAAAAAGATAAAAATGTAGATTTTTCAATAGTAACAAATTTAACATTACTAACCGATGAGATAGCAGATTTTATTAAAGAACATCACATCAATATTTCAACTTCAATAGACGGACCTGAGCAATTGCACAATTATAATCGTCCATGTATTAACGGAACGGGATCGTTTGAGAATATATTACAATCATTATCCAAATTAAAAGATGCTGATATTTCTGCCGGAGCAATACAGACAACTACAAAAAGATCATTTCAATATACAAAAGAAATAATAAATACATATGTAAGTCTTGGGTTTAATAATATTTTTATTCGCCCACTGTCTCCATTGGGATATGCAAAACAGAATTGGTCATCAATAGGATATACTGCTAAAGAGTTTGTTGATTTCTACGAAAACTGTTTCGATTACATTATCTCATTAAATCTCAACGGAACATATATTAGAGAAAACCATGCGGCTCTGTTTTTGAATAAAATTTTGACCGGAGTTTCTCCAAATTATATGGAATTAAGATCGCCGTGTGGTGCATCTGTAGGGCAATTGGCTTATTATTATGATGGTGGAATATTCACTTGTGACGAAGGCAGAATGATGTACGAAATGGGCAGTTCTGCATTTAAACTTGGTGATGTTTTTAAAAGCAATTATGATGATTTAATGAATTCATCAATATGCAAAAGGGTATGCTCATCAAGTGTTTTAGAGTCATTACCAAAATGCTGTGATTGTGTTTATCAGCCATATTGCGGTGTATGTCCTGTTGTAAATTATGCCATGAATCAAGATCTCATATTTAGGAATTGGCATAATTACAGATGCGAAATATATTCTGGAATGTTGGACAAGCTTTTTGAAGTTTTGCAGAAAAATGATAAAAATCAAATTGAGATATTGCGGAAGTGGTTATGATGACAAATAGAAACAAAGCACCACTAATTATTGTTCCTATGGTATTAGTTATAATTATATGCTTGGGCTTATGTGTTAAGTATAGTGTTTTTGATAGAATTAAAATTGAATATGATTATTATAAACATCATTCTGCGACCGTCGATACCGGAATATATATAGGTGATATGGATTTTGGTGTGTTGAACGGAAAAGGAAAATTCACATTTAATACCGGCGAAATCTATGATGGAGAAATCAAAAACAACATTATAAGTGGAAAAGGCACTATGAAATTTCCCGGTATTGGTGAGTATACCGGAGATTTTTCTAAATCGCGCCGTGACGGGTTCGGAAAATTTGTATGGGAAACCGGTGATGTTTATGAGGGTAATTGGGCAAACGATAAAATAAACGGAAAAGGAACATTGACATTTTCAAACGGAAATATTTTTACAGGGGAATTTAAAGATAGTGTTTTTTCAGAAGGCACTATTACATATTCAAATGGCGATAAATTTGAAGGCAAAATATTGGATGCCAATCCAATAGGAGGCGCATTTGTCACTACAAAAGATAAAATAGAATATACATATACATTTTCTGAAAATGCCACTCCTAAGGTAATGGTTACTTTTTCAAACGGCATTAAATATTCAGGCGAATACGGTAATGGGACTGTAAACGGATATGGTACAATGGATTACACAAACGGAGATTCATATACAGGAGCATTTGTTGACGGCAAGAAATCAGGAAGTGGGAAATATATTTGGTCAACGGGCCAAAGTTATGATGGCGACTGGGAGAATGATTGTATGAACGGAAAAGGAACATATATGTATGCTCCTGGCGAAAATGGTTATAAAATATCTGGCACTTTTGTAAATGATAAGCCAAACGGCACATGCACATATTACGCATCAAGCATAAATAGTTATGAAACTGTTTGGGAAAATGGAAAATGCAAAAAGGTGATAGAATGAAAAACAAAAAAGATTTTGAATTTCCAAAATTCCAAAAATCGATTACAGATTTTATGAATGACGAGGATGGAAATATATCAAGGGGAAAATTACTTTCGATTGGCACAATGATTGTATTATTAGGAACCATATTCTCAATGAATGTATCTGCTAAACACGGCTCTCACGGTTCGCACAGTTCTCATTCATCAACTTCATATCGAAGAAATCATTCAAACTCTCACAATTCGCACAGCAATTTTCATAGCAGTCATGCTTCACATACCTCTCATTCTAATACGGCTGCACACTCCAATTCAAATTATAGTGCTGGCGGAGATTATTACACTACTCCTGCTCCAAAAGCATCAACAATTACTGAAAGCGCAATTAAAGCGCCAGTTAAAAATGATTTTTCAATGCCTATACCGGATCCAAATGTTACAATTCCAATAGTACCCACAGTCCCTAATTCACCTGCTATTTTTACAGAAAAGCAACAAAATAATAAATGATGCATCTTTATGCAGATTTTTGTTCCTTATGGTTTGTTGTATGGAAAAATATTTGGTTTGAGGTGTAACTATGGCGAATAAACTCAAATTCACTCCCGAACAGTTAACCGAGCTTCAATCATTTTTTAAGCAAAATGATTTTACAGCTAATATGACGCTGAACCGCGAATGTAATTTTAAAGGCAAACAGGCTGAAATTTTTGTTCGCACCAAAAAGATTTTCGGGGAATATTGGCTCGGGAACTTGCGGCCGCTCGATGTAAACCGAAAGATGAAAAACTACTCCAAAGATCATCCGGTAAACTTTTTGGAGAACGCCGACGCGGACTATTTTTCCGAACAGATTTCTAAAATCTACACGGAACCGGACAAGCTGAACGAATATATTGACCGATTTTTTGAAATGTACGGCGAGCCGCTTATGCTGGGTATTGACTGCTATGCAAAATCGGTAGGCAAAGAGGCCGGTGCTCTTACCGATGAAGAAATACATACGGTAGTTGAAAAGGTTGCCGGAGTAATTGACGAAACGCTGATTGAAACAGTTATGCAGGGTCAGCAGGTTCCCGCAATTTTCGGCATTTCCAAAAAGATTCCGCAGCACGAAGATTTTACAGAACGGTTGAATCAGGACAAAATAAACTTTTACAACAAGTGGACGCACGCAAAAACAAAGCTCGGCGCTCCGCTCCTTTTCAGCGAGTTGTCGGAGGACGAAACAACCGATATTGAAGGCGCAAAAATGTTTTTCGCAAATGACCCGGAGGAAGAACAACGGTATATATTCCTGCGTGATGAGTTTGCCAAAACGCTGAACAGCACCGACAAAGAGATATATTATCTTTCGGAAAAAGGGATTACTCAAAAAGAGATTGCAAAGCGGCTTGGCTACAAAACTCATAGTGCAGTCAGCAAGCGAATGAAAATAATGAATAAGGATTTCAAAAAATTCTTAGGATTTGAAAACTGAATAAGTAATAATTTACGGCGGTGTTCCAACAAAAAAGGAGCACCGCCGTTTTTTATGCGCAAAAAATATTTTTGAAAAATCCGAAAAAAATTTCACGAACGCAGGAACAGTTTTGAATTTTGACCCTGTACTGTATATGGAAAGCAAAAAACAAAATAAAAAAATCAAGGAGGAAAACATTTTGAAAAAAGAGAAAATCGGAATTTCGGAAACCGCTTCCGAAAATAAAAAACGCCGAGGAAGACCGACAGTATACCAAAGAGATTACAGAGAGGACATGAAAGCCATATGTGAATCGGATATTGACCGTACGCACAGAACGCATATTGCAGAATATTACCGTGGTGCCGTGTTTGGACTTTTAGAGGACAACAGCGATATTCCGTATCTTGAAAAAATTTTCAGGATAGATAATTCAAGACCCGCCTGTTATCAAAAAGATGAAATTATTGAACAGCTCGGCAGAATGCTGGTGCAGGACGGTTACAGTGAAGACAGCGTCATTGAGGCGGCAACAGTAGCAGCGAAGCAGTACCGTATGGGGTACACGGTTAAAGAAATTAAAGCATATTTGATTCGTGTGCGTAAGACAGGCAGGTGGTAAGAACGGTGAATATCCGAAGCCGCTTCCGATAATATTTGCCAAAGCATCACCCTGATGCTTTGCTGTCGCATAAGTGTAATTAGGATCGGCTGAAAAGTCGGTCTTTTATTATACAAAAATTCAGAAAAGAGGCGATGAAAATTGATTGTATTAAAACGGCATTAGCGAGAGGTATAGGCTTAGCAAGCACTGAATTTGGGTGCACCAAATTCTATTTGCTTGCAAATGGCATCGCATTAGCAAGCATCGCGTTTGGGTGCACACACCGCAAACACACTTGTTAGGGGTAGCTTTCCGCGCCCCTAAAACCCCCGAAGTAAAAAATCCGATTATGAAAGGAAGTTGTTCAATATGGAAAAAAGAACAGAAAGAATCAAGTTTTGGTTGACAGATAAGGAACTGAAACAAATTGAACGTAAAGCCGGAAAGCTCGGTATGAATCGTTCCGAGTATATTCGCTATCTCATCGCCAACTGCAAGCTTGTTCACACGCCGAGTATTGACTATGAGGACTATTACAGCAGACTTAAATGTATCAGTGATGAAATAAACCACCACTTAATTGTTCTGAATCAAATCGGTACATTGGATGAGCTGCAGTTTCATAGGTTCTGCGAGGAGGCAATCGAAACGGCGAAACAACTTTCAAACGAGCTGACCGAAAAGCTGGATGTTGAAATTGAAAAGTCGAAGGAGGTGAACACTTGAGAAACGGAAAGCACTATGTCCCCGTTCGGATGACAAAAAGCGAAAAAGAGAATTTCTTAAAGCTCAGTGAGTTATGCCGTGCCCCTGAGAAAACAGTTTTGTATTGGCTTCTAAACGATATGATTGTCTACGAAAAGCCGCCCGAAATCTTTTTCAAAATCACAAGATTGATGTTGAGAATGGAAACCAATGTAGCCCATATTTGGCTCTGTGGCATTAATTTATCTGAAGCAATAAAAGCGAAATATTAAAACCTATCAAAAGAGATAAACAATTACGATTGCGAAATTACCTTCAAAGGATTATTCGCAGAAGCGCACTACGGCGAAAACCGAAAATAACAGTATTGAAAGGCAGTAATTATGACAAAAGTAAACCAAACTGCCGTTTCAAGCATATTTTTCTATACTCTCTTTTTTACAAAAGAAACGGCAGACAAAGAAAATTTAAGGAGATTTTATGATGAAGAAAGAAACCGAAATGTCTGCCGAAAAGGCAGTAAAGCAACCTTAACCGAAGCTTATGAGCATTATACGGGAACAAATTTCAACCGACCGGGATTTCAGCAGATGCTCTCCGATATCGAAATGGGATATATCTATGCCGTAATGGTAAAAGACTTATCCCGACTCGGACGGGATTATGTTTCGGTGGGTAATTATACCGATGTATATTTCCCCGACCACAACGTTCGGTTTATTGCCGTAAACGATAACATCGACAGCGACGAGGGCGAAAGTGAAATTGCACCGTTTAAGAATATTTTAAACGAAATGTATGCAAGGGATATTTCAAAGAAAGTCCGTTCTTCTCACCGTCTGCGCGGCAGCATGGGTGAGCCGTTATCTCAACCGCCGTATGGGTATATGAAATCTCCCGAAAACAAAAAGAAATGGGTCATAGATCCGGATGCGGCAGATGTGGTAAAGCGCATTTTTAAAATGTGTCTTGAAGGTAAAGGCAATGAAACAATCGCCCGAATACTGCAAGAGCAAAAAGTTTTAGTGCCTATGGCCTACTGGCAGAGCAAGGGTTTGCCGAGGGGCGGCAAGAAAACACAGCCAAATCCTTGTAAGTGGTGCAAGACAACCGTTCAAAAAATTCTCTCCCAGCAGGAATACTGCGGCGATGTCATTAACTTTAAAACCTGTTCCAAGTCTTTTAAGAATAAAACAAGGCTACCAAATGACCCTGAGAATTGGGCAATATTCAAGGATGTTCATGAGCCGATTATTGAGCGAAACGATTTTGAAAAGGTACAGACTCTAATATCCAAAACAAAACGCCGTGCGCCGAAGCCAAAGAACGGCGAAAAAAGCATATTCTGCGATTTGCTGTTCTGCGGGGACTGCCACGGTAAGCTCCGTCATCATACGAACACTATCAATAAGGACATTCACTATTTCGTGTGTGCGAACAACAAGGTGGATTACCGAGGAGAATGTCCCGGCAGACACTATGTTAGAGCAGATGCCATTGAGCAGGTGGTAATGCTTGAATTGCGAAGGATGGCAGAATTTTTGGTCGCGGATGAAGAAGCCTTTGCCGAGCTGCTTGCTCAAAAAACCGATAAAGAGCTTTTGAAGGAAAAGAAGCACGATGAGGAAGAGCTTCAAAAGGCAACCGTGCGAAACGGTACCGTCTGCCGCCTTTATGAAAAGCTTTACGAGGACAATGCAACGGGCAAGGTGAGCGACGAATGGTTTATGCAGTTATCTCACAAATATGAAGCTGAACGAATGGAGCTGAAAGCGAAGATAAAAGCGCTCCGACAAAAGCTTTCGGAATGCGGACAGCGAGAGAGTGAGCGAGAAAGCTTCACTTCTGCAATTCGAGAATTTATGCGGATGGACAGGCTGACAGCACCGCTGCTACGAGAACTCATCGACCGTATTGAAGTGTTTGAAACGGAGGGCAGGGGTAAAAACCGAACGCAGAGAATCATTATCTATTATCGCTTTGTCGGGTATGTGGAGATACCCGAAGTATCACGCAAAACGAATGTTATCGCCGATACCCGAAAAGGTGTCGCGACCAAGTATTTAACCGAACCGAAAACGGCATAGCAAAAAGGAGCAGGCTTAAAACCTGCTCCGTACATAAAACCGTATCACAATATATAAAAAATCGAGTGTCCATAAAGTAAAATCCCTTATGAACACTCGATATGGTTGCGGGGGCTGGACTTGAACCAACGACCTTCGGGTTATGAGCCCGACGAGCTACCAGCTGCTCCACCCCGCGATATTTAATTTTTGAGTGCTGATACATTATACACTAATTCAAATTAAAAAGCAAGTGTTTTTTTTAAAAAACTCAAATAAAATTAATATATAAAGATTATTTTAAAAAAATTCTTTTTTATATCTAATAAACAGCAAAAATTGACAAAAAACTCTTTTCAAAAAAAAGGTTTTATGTTATAATATCAAAGTATGTAAGATGTGAGTATTCTAACCTGTGAGGATTTTGAATATTCGCGTTTGATACATATCATTATAGAGGAGGATATGTTAATGAAGAAAAAAATCAGCAAGCTTTCCTTCAGAGGAACTGCCGAGCAGGAAGCTCAGCTTATGCAGGTCATTGACGAAAATAAGCATGATAAGAGCAACCTAATGGTAGTTATGCAAAAGGCACAGGA
This sequence comes from uncultured Eubacteriales bacterium, assembly GCA_934454845.1. Lineage (GTDB taxonomy): Bacteria > Bacillota > Clostridia > Oscillospirales > Acutalibacteraceae > UBA737. The sequence continues at coordinate 11,481 of CAKSGV010000011.1, forward strand.
TATTTACGGATATCTGCCTTTGGAAGTGCAGGAAATGATTGCAGACGGTATGGAAGTACCGCTCGAAAAGGTTTACGGGGTTTCAACCTTTTATGCTCAGTTCTCACTTTCACCTAAGGGTAAGTACAACATCTCGGTATGTCTTGGAACGGCGTGCTATGTCAAGGGCTCGGGAGAGATATTCGATAAGCTTACCGAAAAGCTCGGTATAGGCGCTGACGAATGTACTGCTGACGGAAAATTTTCACTCACCGCATGCCGCTGTATAGGTGCTTGCGGATTGGCGCCGGTACTGACCGTTAACGATGATGTTTACGGCAGACTTACAGCCGACGATGTTGACGGCATACTTGAAAAGTACGCCGACTGATTTCCTGAATAAATTAAAAGGAAAGAATCTTTATGAAAATAAGCACAATGCAAGATTTGCTTGACGCAAAAATACTCTGTTGTGAAGAAAACATCGGCAGGCACGTTTATTCAGCCTGCGGGTGCGATCTGATGAGCGATGTTCTGGCATATGTAAAAGATCAGGCGGTGCTTTTAACAGGGCTTGTAAATCCGCAGGTCGTTCGCACTGCGGAAATGATGGATATGATCTGTATAGTATTTGTCCGCTCTAAAATGCCGACTGATGAAATGCTGGAGCTTGCAAAAGACGCAGGTATCGTGGTACTTTCAACCGACAAGAGAATGTATGAGGCTTGCGGGCTTTTGTATTCTAACGGCCTTGTCGGAAATAAGGTAAAAAAATGAGCGAGGAATTGATTTTTAATTTCGATGTTGACGGCGAGGATTTCACTTCCGCCGGTCAGGCTTCCGTTCAGGTCAAGAAAAATTTAAGACAGCTCGGAATTCCGACCGAGGTTATAAGACGGGTATCGATCGCTATGTATGAGGGCGAGATAAATATGGTCATTCACGCCAAGGGCGGGAAAGCCACCGTCAAGGTAAGCGAAGAAAAAATAGAAATCATATTGGAAGATCACGGACCGGGTATCAAGGATATCGATCAGGCAATGCAGGAGGGCTTTTCCACTGCACCCGACAGAATAAGATCTTTGGGATTCGGAGCCGGAATGGGACTTCCGAATATGAAAAGATACACCGATTCAATGGAGATCGCTTCAAAACTCAATGTCGGAACCACCGTTAAAATGACAGTTAATATCCATTAGCTTAAAATAAGGGTGATTTTATGCACAGATACGAGCATTCGGTTTTTCTCGATGAGTATAAATGCAACGGCTGCACCACTTGCTTAAAGCATTGCCCGACAGAGGCGATACGCGTTAAAAACGGACACGCCGCGATAGATCCCGACAGGTGTATCGATTGCGGTGAATGTATAAGAGTCTGTCCGCAGAAAGCGAAAAAGGCGGTTTGCGGCAATCTTGAAAATATGGAGCGCTTCAAATGGAAGATAGCTTTGCCGGCTCCCACTCTTTACGGGCAGTTTGATAATCTTGAAGATATCGATTATGTTCTTGATGGGCTTTTAAAAATCGGGTTTGACGATGTTTTTGAAGTTTCAAAAGCGGCGGAGCTTGTGAGCGCATATACGAGGGTATATCTTAAAACTCAAGGGATTAAAAAGCCTGCGATCAGCTCGGCTTGTCCGGTCGTAGTAAGGCTTATCGGCTTAAGATTTCCCGCGCTAAATGAAAATGTTATTCATATGCTGCCGCCGATGGAAATTGCCGCTAAACTTGCAAAAAAGCGTGCGCTTTTAAATCATCCCGAGTTATCCGAAAAGGATATAGGGGTATGTTTTATTTCTCCGTGTCCCGCTAAAATCAGCTACATAAAAAATGGATTTGCCGATTATAAAAGCCATGTCGATGAAGCAGTATCAATAAAAGACATATACTTTATGCTTATAAGCAAAATGCGCGGCGACAGCAATATAAAAGCGCTGTCGGAATCGGGAATGATAGGCCTCGGATGGGCAAGAACAGGCGGAGAGGCCTCGGCAATATTAAACGACAGTTATCTCGCAGCTGACGGTATCGATAATGTTATACACGTGCTAGACCAGATCGAAAACGGGAATATCCCGCCGCTTGAATTCATAGAGCTAAATGCCTGCACGGGCGGATGCGTCGGCGGAGTGCTTACGATGCAAAATCCGTTTATCGCAAAAGCAAGAATTCAGACGCTGAGAAGATATCTGCCGGTTTCGCAGAACAATCTCTCGAAAAAAGAGCTTGAATATATTCCCGAATATTATCTGTTTGACGATCTGCCCGAGTATCATCCTATTTCTCAGCTATCGGACAGTATGGCGGAGTCGATGAGAATGATGGCGGATATTCAGAAGATAAGAGATATTTTGCCCGGGATAGACTGTGGCTCGTGCGGAGCGCCTACTTGCAGAGCATTTGCGGAAGATGTTGCAAAATCAAATGCCGATCTTAACGACTGCCTTATAAAAAATGCCTATGCCGCAAGAGGAAGGGAAGAGCAAAATGACGGTTATAGATCTTATTGATTGCACGGTCTTTAAAGCGGTAAATTTAAGCGAGCCGGAAAGAGAAATCGGCGGAGTATATATCGGCGATCTGTTAAGCTGGGTTATGGGCAGGGCAAAGGAAAACGACGCCTGGATAACAATTATGTCTAATATAAATGTTGTCGCAGTCGCATCGCTTGCGGATGTTGCTTGCGTGGTTTTATCGGAAAATGTCAGTCTTGAAGAAGATATTATAAAAGTCGTAAGAGAAAAGAAAATTAATGTGATTTCTTCTTCGCTTCCGGCTTATGAAACGGCTATTGAGATAAATAAAAAATTATGAAAGATTTTTATTATGATCTTCATATTCATTCTTGCCTATCGCCCTGTGCGGATAATGATAATACGCCGAACAACATAGCCGGTATGGCTTCGCTTTGCGGGCTTGATATTGTGGCGTTAACAGATCATAATTCTGCTGAAAACTGTCCTGCATTTTTTGAGGCGGCAAGGAAATACGGAATTATTCCCATAGCCGGAATGGAGCTTACCACTTCGGAGGATATCCACTTGATTTGTCTGTTTGAAAGCTTAAGCGGAGCTTTGGAATTTTCAAAAGCGGTGGATAAGCACCGCGTCAAAATAAAAAACAGGCCGGAAATTTTCGGCGATCAGCTTATTTTGGATAAAGATGATAATTTGATTTCTTCGGAAGAAAATTTACTTCCGAACGCTACAACGCTTGATTTAGTCAGCGGAGCAAGACTTGCAAATGATTTTAAGGGGATTTGTTATCCTGCTCATATTGACAGACAGGCGAACGGGTTAATCTCCGTTTTAGGAGCATTTCCCGAAACTCCGAATTTTTTATTTGCGGAGTTTTATTTGGGAGAGAATGTTAATTTATACAAAGAAAAATACGGTCTTGAAGATAAAAAGATTTTAGTCAGTTCCGACGCTCATTATCTTACCGATTTTAAAGACAAAGAAAACAAAATTTCCTTAAATGCGGTAAGCGGTGATGAAAGGGAAGTTAAAAAAGAGCTTTTTAAGATGTTTCGGGGTGAAATATGAAAGAACTTTCTTTAAATATACTTGACATTGCCGAAAATTCGGTAAAAGCCGGAGCTTCCTTAATTGAGATCGATTTAAGCGAAACAGACGAAAAGCTTATAATTTCGATAAAGGATAACGGCTGCGGAATGAGCGAGGAAACTTTAAAGTCTGTAACCGATCCGTTTTACACAACAAGGACCACGAGAAAAGTAGGCCTCGGAATTCCGTTTTTTAAAATGGAGGCAGAGCAGACGGGCGGAAAATTCGAAATCGTTTCAAAGCAATCGGTTAATTCCGATGATCTTCACGGAACTTGCGTTACAGCGGAATTTATAAAGGAAAGCATTGATTTTATTCCGCTCGGAAATATTTCGGAAACAATCGTGACCTTAATACAGGGCCACCCCGACAGAGATTTTTTATTAAAACATATAAAAGCGGATAAGACCGTTTCGCTTGACACGCGAGAAATGAGAAATATACTTGAAAATATTCCTCTTGATTCGTACGAGGTCATAAAATTCATAAAAGATTATCTTTTAGAGCAATACAGCGAATTTTAATCAGAATATATTAGAAAGGAAGATACAAATGAAATCATTGGCTGAGCTTCAGGCAATAAAGGACAAAATGAAGAATAAAGTTATTCTTCGCGAGGGCTCGGGAGAGATACGCGTAGTAGTCGGAATGGCAACCTGCGGAATAGCCGCCGGCGCGCGCCCTGTGCTTAACGCATTTGTCGAGGAGGTCAACTCTTTAGGTCTTTCGGATAAAATTACCGTTTCTCAGACAGGATGTATCGGTATTTGCCAGTTTGAGCCTGTTGTTGAGATTTTCGAAGCAGGAAAAGAAAAGGTAACCTATGTTAAAATGAATGCCGAAAAAGCAAAAGAGGTTGCGCTTAAACACCTCAAAGACGGCAATGTTGTAGCGGAATACACCATTGCGAACGCTAAAATTTAATTGGAGGTAAAAAAATGATTCGTGCACACGTACTTATATGCGGCGGAACCGGATGTACTTCATCGGGCAGTAAAGCCATTCAGAATTCGTTTGCGGAAAATATCGCGGCGAACGGACTTTCCGATGAAGTAAAAATCGTTCAGACTGGATGTTTCGGTCTTTGCGCTCTCGGCCCTGTTGTTATAGTTTATCCCGACGGCACCTTTTACAGCAGAGTAACTCCTGAAGACGCTAAGGAAATCGTTGAAGAACATCTTTTAAAGGGAAGAATAGTTGAGCGCCTTGTTTATAATGACACAGGTAATACAGCAGATGAAATTGAGGGCAATGTTTCTCTCGGCGACACTGCGTTTTATAAATCGCAAAACCGCGTAGTTCTTCGTAACTGCGGCGTTATCGATCCTGAAAATATCGAAGAATATATCGCAATGGACGGCTATGCCGCTCTCGGCAAGGTCTTAACTGAAATGACACCCGAAGAGGTAATTAAGGTCGTAACAGATTCCGGTCTTCGCGGAAGAGGCGGCGGCGGATTCCCGACGGGAAGAAAATGGTCGCTCTGCGCACCGAATAAAGCTCCTCAGAAATATGTTGTATGTAATGCCGACGAGGGCGATCCGGGCGCATTTATGGACCGTTCAGTTTTAGAGGGCGATCCGCACAGCGTTATCGAAGCAATGGCAATAGCAGGCTATGCTATCGGCGCAACACAGGGTTATGTATATGTCAGAGCTGAATATCCGATAGCTGTTAAAAGACTTCAGATAGCTATCGATCAGGCTCACGAATACGGTCTTTTAGGTAAAGATATATTCGGCTCGGGCTTCGATTTTGATCTTCATATCCGTCTTGGTGCCGGAGCTTTCGTATGCGGAGAGGAAACCGCTCTTATGACCTCTATCGAGGGCAACCGCGGCGAGCCGCGTCCGAGACCTCCGTATCCTGCAGTTAAAGGCCTTTACAATTCTCCGACAGTTGAAAACAACGTTGAAACCTTTGCAAATATTCCTCAGATCATTCTCCGCGGAGCAGATTGGTTTGCTTCTATGGGTACAGAGAGATCAAAGGGTACAAAGGTATTCGCATTAGGCGGCAAAATAAAGCACACAGGTCTTGTTGAAATTCCAATGGGAACCACTCTTCGCCACATTATCGAAGATATCGGCGGCGGTATTCCTAACGGCAAAAAATTCAAAGCCGCTCAGACAGGCGGACCTTCGGGCGGATGTATTCCTGCAAGCCTTATAGATACAGAGGTTGATTATGATAACCTCACCGCGATCGGATGTATGATGGGCTCAGGCGGACTTATTGTTATGGACGAGGATAACTGTATGGTCGATATGGCTAAATTCTTCCTTGAATTTACCGTTGACGAGTCCTGCGGAAAATGTACGCCCTGCAGAGTCGGAACTAAAAGACTTCTCGAAATGCTCGATAAGATAACAAGCGGAAAAGGAACTCTTGAAGACCTCGATAAGCTTGAAGAGCTTTGCCTCTACATAAAGCAGAATTCTCTCTGCGGTCTGGGTCAGACTGCTCCTAACCCCGTGCTTGCAACACTCAAGTTCTTCCGTGATGAGTATGTTGCTCACGTTGTCGATAAAAAGTGCCCCGCGGGCGTATGTAAAAACCTCCTCAAATTTGAGATCGATCCCGATAAATGTATCGGATGCGGAATGTGCGCAAGAAACTGCCCCGCTTCCACAATCGTTAAAACTTCTTACATTGCTCCCGGTCATAAGCTTCCGTCTTACTCTATCGATCCTGATAAGTGCGTTAAATGCGGAGTATGTATGAGCAACTGTAAGTTTAAAGCAATAAGCAAGGTTTAAGAAAGGAGCCGTAAATATTATGGATATGATTAATGTTAAAATTAACGGCATTGATGTAAGCGTGCCGAAAGGCTCCACTATTTTGGAGGCCGCGCGCAAAGCCGGAGTTGAAATCCCGACGCTTTGCTTTATGAAAGAAAAAAATGAGATCGGCGCCTGCCGAATCTGCGTTGTCGAAGCAAACGAGGGAAGAGGATTCAGAATCGTAACTGCCTGCGTTTATCCGGTAAGCGAGGGTATGGAAGTTCTCACTAATTCCGAGAAAATTCAAAAGGCAAGAAGAACAACTTTGGAACTTATTCTCTCAACTCACGAAAAGAAATGCCTTTCTTGTGTGAGATCAACTAATTGCGAGCTTCAAAAGCTTTGTCGTGACTATGGCGTGGAAGAATCCGCTTTCGATGGCTTTAAGCCGCACTATGAGATTGACGAGTCAACTCCGCACCTTGTAAGGGATAATAATAAATGTATTCTCTGCCGCAGATGTGTAGCCGCTTGTAAAGAGCAGTTTGTAAGCGTAATAGGAGCTAACGACCGCGGAATAGATACTAATATAGGTCAGGCTTTCAATCTTTCGCTTTCACAGGTTCCCTGCATTTCCTGCGGACAGTGCACCGTTGTATGTCCCACTGGCGCACTCACCGAAAAGGATGATACCGATAAAATCTGGGAGGCTCTTGCCGATCCTAATAAAACAGTTATCGTTCAGACTGCTCCGTCAGTCAGAGTTACTCTAGGCGAATGCTTTAATATGCCTATCGGCACAAATGTTGAGGGTAAAATGGTAGCCGCGCTTAAAAGGCTTGGCTTTAATAAAGTTTTCGATACAGACTTTGCCGCCGACCTTACAATAGTTGAAGAGGCAAGCGAGCTTGTTGAAAGAATTAAAAATAAAGGCACTCTGCCGATGATCACTTCCTGCTCGCCCGGATGGGTTAAGTTCTGCGAGCTTTATTATCCCGATCTTTTAGAACATCTTTCTTCCTGCAAATCTCCTCAGCAGATGGCAGGCGCTGTTATAAAAACCTATTGGGCCGAAAAAGAGGGAATCGATCCTAAAGATATCGTTTCGGTTTCGGTAATGCCCTGCACAGCAAAGAAATTTGAGATAGGCCGCGAAGATCAGTCTGCGGCAGGAGTCCCCGATGTGGATATAGCTATCACAACAAGAGAACTCGGTAGAATGATCGAAAGAGCAGGAATTAATTTTGCTTATCTTTCCGATGAAGAATTTGATAATCCTCTCGGCGATGATACAGGCGCCGCAGTTATATTCGGTGCAACCGGCGGAGTTATGGAAGCCGCTGTCAGAACTGCGAATGCTTGGCTTAACGGCGCGACAGAGCCTATTGAGCTTGACGCGGTAAGAGGAACTCAGGGCCTTAAGGAAGCCACAGTAAATGTCGGCGGAAATGATCTTAAGCTCGCCGTAGCATCCGGTGCTGCCGCTGCTAAATATGTTATGGATCAGCTTAAAGCCGGTAATCCTAACGGCTGGGGCTTTATCGAAATAATGGGTTGCCCCGGCGGATGTGTAAACGGCGGCGGTCAGCCGATCCAGCCGCAGTATATCAGAGATACTGTTGACTTAAAAGCGATAAGAGCAAAAGCTCTTTATGATCAGGATGCTTCAATGCCGCTTCGTATGTCACACGAATCGCCTGTTATCAAAACGCTTTACAGTGAGTGGTATGACGGTTTCGGAGGCCATAAGGCTCACCACGACCTGCATACTTCCTATAAAGCAAGAAAGAGATTTATAAAAGACTAAATCTTAAAATAAAAAAAACTCACCGCTTTTAAAAGCGGTGAGTTTTTTTATTCTTTATCCTTTATTCTATAATAGAAACTCCGGTCATTTCTTCAGGCTGATTTAAACCTAAAAGCTTGATAATAGTGGGGGAGATGTCGCAAAGTCTGCCGCCCTCTCTTAACTTGCATTCCTTTCCTATTACAGCAAAAGGAACAGGATTGGTAGTATGAGCGGTAAACGGTGATCCGTCAGTATCAATCATTCTGTCGGCGTTTCCGTGATCGGCGGTAAGGAGCATAACTCCGCCCATTTTAAGAGTGGAATCTGCAACTCTTCCGACGCAGTTATCAACTGTTTCAACAGCCTTTACAGCCGCCTCAAATATACCTGTGTGACCTACCATATCGCAGTTTGCAAAGTTGAGGATAACAACATCGTATTTTCCGCTTTCAATGGCCCCGCAAACCTTATCGCAAACTTCATTTGCGCTCATTTCAGGCTGAAGATCGTAGGTTGCAACCTTAGGAGAGTTTACAAGAATTCTGTCTTCGCCGTCAAATTTGACCTCTCTGCCGCCGTTGAAAAAGAAAGTTACATGAGCGTATTTCTCGGTTTCGGCAATTCTAAGCTGAGTAAGGCCTTTTTTCGAAATGAATTCGCCTAAAGTGTTTTCAAGGCTTTCGGGCTTGAATGCAACTTCAACATTCGGCATAGAAGCGTCATACTGAGTCATACAAACATAAAACACCTTTTGTCTGCCGCCTTTTCTTTCGAAGCCTGCAAAATCGTCGTCAACAAAGGTTCTTGTTATTTCTCTTGCGCGGTCGGGGCGGAAATTAAAGAATATAACGCTGTCACCGGTTTTAATTCTCTCGGTTCCCGCTACAACGGTAGGAATAACAAATTCATCTGTAATAAATTTGCCCTCTTCGTCTTTAACGGTATATGATTTTTTAACTGCCGCCGCGGCGTCCTCGGTGATAATACCCTCGCCGTAAACTAAAGCGGCATAAGCTTTTTCAACCCTTGCCCAACGGTTATCTCTGTCCATTCCGTAAAATCTTCCCATCACGGTGGCAAGCTTTCCGCAGCCTATCTCGGCGCATTTTGCGGTTATCTCGTCGATAAACTCAACAGCCGAGGCAGGGGGAACGTCGCGCCCGTCAAGCAGAGCGTGGATATAAACTCTCTCAAGACCGTTCATTTTAGCAAGCTTAAGAAGACCTATAAGGTGGTCTATGTGGCTGTGAACTCCGCCGTTTGAAAGAAGACCCATAAGGTGAAGAGCGCTGTCGTTTTTCTTACAGTTTTCAACCGCTTTCAAAAACGCCTCGTTTTTGAAGAAATCACCGTCTGAGATAGACTTGGTTATTCTCGTAAGCTCCTGATAAACAATTCTTCCGGCACCGATATTTGTATGGCCAACTTCGCTGTTACCCATCTGTCCGTCGGGAAGACCGACATCAAGACCGGAAGCACCTATCTGGGTTACAGGCCATTTTTTTAATATTTCGTCAAGCCTGGGCGTATTTGCCGCCTCAATGGCATTGCCTTTGGCTCCGGGATTGATTCCGAAACCGTCCATAATTGTTAAAACAACAGGTTTTTTCATAAAAAATTCCTCACTTGCTTGCAGCTTTAACTATTATTGAGAAATCTTCCGCTTTAAGGGAAGCTCCGCCGATAAGTCCGCCGTCAACATTAACTTTTGAAACAAGCTCGTCGCAGTTTTTGGCGTTCATCGATCCGCCGTACTGAATTGTAACGGTTTCTGCGGCTTCTTTTCCGTAAACCTCGGCGATGGCCTCGCGAACATAGCCGTTGCCCTCGTCTGCCTGGTCGGCTGTAGCGGTAACGCCTGTGCCGATAGCCCAAACAGGCTCGTAAGCTATAATAATATTTTTAAGCTGGTCTTTTGAAATGTTTGTAAGAGCCATTTTAGTCTGGAATTTAAGCAGAGTTTCGGTATAACCAAGCTCACGCTGCTCCAAAGTTTCGCCTACGCAGACAATAGCGGTGAGACCTGCATTTACAGCGGCAATAGTGCGCAAGTTTACAGTCTGATCTGTTTCTCCGAAATACTGTCTTCTTTCACTATGGCCTACTACAACATACTTAACTCCGCTTTCAACGAGCATTTTTGCCGAAACCTCACCGGTGTATGCGCCGCTGTCTTTAAAGTGAACATTTTCGGCTCCGATCTCAATATTTGAGCCCTTTGCGGCTTCAACGGCTGCCGCTATATCAACATAAGGAACGCAAAGAACAACTTTGCAGTCAGCATCTTTTACAAGCGGTTTCATTTCGTTAATAAGCGCTGTGGTTTCCGAGGGGGTTTTGTTCATTTTCCAGTTGCCGGCTATAACTGCGGCTCTTGAATCTTTTTTCATATTATTCACAATCCTTTTTAAAAATATGAGCGGCTTGCTTAAAACAAGCCGCTTGATTTGATAAATTATTTATCGTTGAGTGCGGCAATTCCGGGAAGTTCCTTACCCTCAAGGAATTCAAGGGAAGCTCCGCCGCCGGTAGAGATATGAGTCATTTTGTCGCCGAATCCGAGAGTATTAACGGCTGCTGCGGAATCTCCGCCGCCGATAATAGTAACGGCGTCTGTTTCTGCGAGGCTCTTAGCCACGGCTATTGTGCCTTTAGCAAGAGTCGGGTTTTCAAATACGCCCATCGGACCGTTCCATACAACGGTCTTTGCGTTCTTAACTTCGTTTGCAAAAAGCTCTGCAGTCTTAGGTCCGATATCAAGACCTTCAAAGTCAGCAGGGATCTTGTCCGCGTCAACTGCTTTAATATCGATAGGTCCGTCTATAGGATCGGGGAAATGGTCTGCTATTACGCAGTCAACAGGCAGAAGAATATTAACACCCTTTTCGTCTGCTTTCTTAAGCATATCCTTGCAGTAATCAATTTTTTCGGTATCGAGAAGGGATTTACCTACGCTGTAACCTTTGGCCGCTAAGAATGTATAAGCCATACCGCCGCCGATAATAAGAGTATCAGCTTTATTTAAAAGGTTTTCAATAACTGAAAGCTTATCTGCAACCTTTGCTCCGCCGAGAATGGTAACAAAAGGCCTTACAGGATCGTTAACGGCATTGCCGAGATATTTAAGCTCTTTGCCGATAAGATAACCGGCAACAGCTTCTTTTACATAGGAAACAACGCCTACAGTTGAGCAGTGGGCTCTGTGAGCGGTGCCGAATGCGTCGTTAACAAAAATATCGGCAAGGGAGCCAAGTTCTTTTGAAAACTCTTCGCCGTTCTTGGTTTCTTCTATGCGGTAGCGGGTGTTCTGTAAAAGAACAACGTCGCCGTCTTTCATAGCACTGACAGCCGCTTTGGCATTTTCGCCGACAACGTTATCATCAGCCGCGAAAACAACTTCTTTGCCTAAAAGCTCTGAAAGTCTTTTAGCAACGGGTGCTAAAGAAAGCTCGGGCTTAGGCTCGCCCTTCGGTTTGCCGAGGTGAGAGCAGAGGATAACCTTTCCGCCGTCAGCAATAAGCTTCTTGATAGTCGGAAGAGCGGCTATGATTCTGTTTTCGTCGGTAATGACGCCGTTTTTGAGCGGAACATTAAAATCGCAGCGGACAAGCACATTCTGTCCTTTGACATTAATGTCGTCAACGGTTTTTTTGTTGAGTGCGTTCATAAATTCAACATCCTTTCGGTTCTTTTAAACTTACATTATTATTTTACCACATTTTGAAAATTTTTCAATATTATTTTGCAATTTATTCCGCGTCTTCCCAATTATATTCGTGAAGTTTTCCGAAATTTTCGAGAGAGGGATATTCCCACTGCCTCAAAACTTCATAAACACCAATTGCGACGGAATTTGAAAGGTTTAAGCTCCTGATATCTTCCGCCATGGGAATTCTCACGCAATTGTCTTTATTTTTAAGCAAAAGCTTTTCTGGAAGTCCTTTTGTTTCTTTACCGAAAAAAAGATAACACCCGTCAGGATAAGAAACATCCGAATGAGCTTTAAGTGCCTTGGTTGTAAAAAAGTAAAAATCTCCGCTGTTCTTTGAAAAGAAATCATCCAGATTATCATAATAGGTTATGTCTAAGAAGTGCCAATAATCAAGACCTGCTCTTTTAAGCTTTTTATCGTCAATCTTAAACCCCATAGGACCGACAAGGTGAAGCCTTGCTCCGGTTGCGGCACAGGTGCGCGCAACATTGCCGGTGTTCTGAGGAATTTCAGGCTCGACCATAACTATATTAATAAGTGCCATTTTTATCACCCGTATAATTATATTAGCCTTAAAAATACTTGTCAAGAAAAATAAGATATGTTATACTGATATTCGGTGATATAATGGAAAAAAATTTAAAGATTTTGGATAGGATTAAATATCTTGATTTTAAATTCGGCAGAAATTATGCCGATACCGACGGCGAGCTTTTCAAAGTTCTTAAAATCCTATATATAGTTTTTTTTGCGTATTATTCTTTTATTTCAGCGGTTATTACGATTTTGATGTTTTTTCACTTGTCTGACGGCGGAAATATCAGCTCGGAAAAATTAGAATCCTATTTAAGCTATGAAAAAACAGTTGCTTTTTTCTTTGCGTTTGCAATTATTGGTTTTATTTTGTATTTTTTGAAGCTTAAAATTGCAGGTCTTGCGGTAAATATTGTTTCTATGCCGATAGGAATAATCGTAATTTCAAAATTTTTTGACGACGGCGGTCTTTCTTCTATCGGCTTTTATTCGGATTTTTATTGGAAACATCTTATTCCTGCTTTGCTTGTATTTGCAGTAAGCGTTTGGATGTTCGTTATAGTTTTAAGAGAAAAAATAAGAATAGAAAAAGCATATAAAAAATTCACGGGAATTTTATATGAAAGATACAATAAAAAGTTTGATACTTTAAGCGACGGTGAATGGGAAGATTTTCTTAAAAATTATGATCCCGCGTCAAACAGTGATTTCTTCAGTTGATAAATAAATACGCTTTGAGCGGGTTAAAATAATAAAAACTTCTAAAAAGGAGATTTTATTATGCTTCCCGATAAAAAGAGCTATGATGAAATGGTAAAAAAGGCTTCAAAGCCTTCTAACAAGAAAAAGGATTGCTGTGCAGCTTTTTTGGTGGGCGGTCTCATCTGCACGATAGGTCAGCTGATATTCGTAGGACTTAAAACTCTCGGAGTTAAAGAAGATACGGTTCGCTCGGCGGTGCCTATGATCTTGATATTTTTTGCCGCAGTGCTTACAGGTATCGGCGTATTTGATAAAATAGCAAAATTTGCCGGTGCCGGAACGCTTGTGCCTATAACGGGATTTTCAAATGCGGTGGTATCGCCGGCAATAGAGTATAAAAACGAGGGCCACATTTTAGGAATAGGAACGAAGATTTTTTCCGTTGCAGGTCCTGTTATACTTTTCGGAACTTATGCAAGTGTGGTTTACGGACTTATTTACTATATTTTTATGTGCCTTAAATGATAAATTCAAAGCAAAGGAATGATAAAATAATTGAATAAATTTATTTCAAGGATAGCGGATTTCATCCGCGAAACCGATAAAGTATTGCTTTTGCTTTGCTTTTTTGCGTCGTCTTACGGTTGCCTTGCCGTTTTTTCGGCAACAAGATATCTTGAAACTTTAAGACCTGTTTTAGTGCAGGGAATTTCGCTTTTGTTAGGTCTTGCGGCGGCAGTTATTATATCATCTTTCGATTTTGAGCGATTTACCGAAAGATGGTACATATTTGCGGTTATCGGCGTGATACCTGTTATTTTGACATTTTTCTTCGGCTTTGCACCCGAGGGAACTGACGATAAAGCCTGGCTTAATCTCGGAATTACCACTTTTCAGCCGTCGGAGCTTTTAAAAATCTGCTTTATTATCACATTTGCAAAACATATTTCTTCTTTTAAAAAAGAGGAGATAAATAAATTAAAGGTATTGATCCCTCTTTGCCTTCACGGAGCTTTTCCTGTGTTGCTTATTCACTTTCAGGGAGATGACGGTACAGCTCTTGTTTTTGCGGTAATGGTGTTATGTATGCTCTGCGCGGCAGGAGTATCATGGAAATATTATCTTGCGGCAGGAGTTGCGGCGCTGATATCCTCGCCGATAGTCTATTTCTTTATAATGAATGACGATCAGCGCTCAAGGCTTATTAATCTTTTCGATATTGAGGGCGATATCCAGGGCGCGACATTTCAGGCGTATTACGGCAGGCGTGCTCTTGCAAACGGCGGATTTTTCGGTCAGGGTCTTTTAAAAGGCACGCTAACAAAGGTCGGATATGTGCCGGAAGGGCAGAACGATTTTATATTCGTAAGTATAGGGGAACAGCTTGGATTTTTAGGATGTATGGCTGTGCTTATTCTTCTTTGTGCAATAGCTTTAAGGACAGTTCATATTGCAAAAATATGCCGAAAGCAAAGCGGTAAAATAATCTGTGTTGGTTTTTTTGGAATGCTTTTGGCACAGGTTACCATAAATATAGGAATGTGCATAGGGATTCTGCCCGTAATAGGAATTACATTGCCTTTTTTCAGTGCGGGAGGCACTTCGCTTTTGTGTCTTTATCTCGGAGTAGGACTTGTTATGAGTGTTTATATGCACAGGAATTCGAGAACTATTTATTTGCATGACTGACAAATTGAAAGGAAAATGTATATGATAAAAATTTCTCCGTCTGTTTTGACTGCGGATTTTTTAACCCTATCAAAATATCTTAAAGAATTTGAACAATCCGGCGTGGATATGGTACATCTAGATGTTATGGACGGACAGTTTGTCCCGAATATTTCATTCGGAGTGCCTGTTATAAAATCCATAAAGGAGCATACTGATCTTCCGCTTGATATTCACTTGATGATCGACAGACCTCATAGGTATCTTGACGACTTTTTGAAATATGCTGATATTTTAAGCTTCCATTATGAGGCAGGTTCCGACAATGAAAAGACTCTAAAGCGAATAAGAAAAGCAGGAGTGAAATCCTGTATAACGATAAAACCCGCAACAAAGGCGGAAGAGATATTCGATCTTCTCGATTTTTGCGATATGGTGCTGGTAATGTCGGTTGAGCCCGGATTCGGCGGTCAGAAATTTATGCCGGAGGCTCTTGAAAAATTAAGTGTGCTTAAAGAAGAAATTAAAAGAAGAAACCTAGATATAGATTTAGAGGTTGACGGCGGAATTAATGCCGAAACCGCAAAATCGGCAGTTTCGGCAGGCGCAAATGTTTTGGTTGCGGGAAGCTTTATATTTTCTTCGGAAGATACGGAAAAAACCGTAAAGTATTTAAAATCACTTTGATTTTATCTTTTCGATTGCATTATCGTTACATAAAAGTGTGCCGTATTCTTTAACTGCTGATATTTTTTTTGAATCTTTATAGGTTTTTCCGCAAAACTCGGAGCCAAAAGAAATTATTCTTTCGGCGGAGGTATCTGTTTGAAAAATCAGATAAAAGTTATTTTTGCTTTTATATAATGAGCTGCTTGAACATTTGCAAGAAAGATTTAAAACAAATAATTCAAGATTTTCAAAATTATTAAATACCAGCAAATATTCATTTTGCTTTTTATGAAGCTTTAAAGTTCCTTTTTGCAGAAGAATAAAGTAATTGTTTCCTAATTCTCCGAATGAAAGAAAGATTTTCCCCGAAAGATCGGGAACTATTTTTTTAAAAGCCTTATTTTTTAAAATTGTTTTTACGGCGATTAAAATATCCTTTTTATCCGAAAGATCAATTTTTTCGAATCGATCGGAAAATTCTTTTTTGGTTAGAGTGATTAAAACCTGATTTTTATCCGGATTTGAGAATTTCATATTTTCTCCTGGTGATAAAATGTTTTGAGCCCTGCTGTTGCAGGGCTCTTTTTAGTTTAACAAGCGTCAGTTGCTGTTTTGACAGCCGCATCCGCCTTTGCCTGAGCAGGACTTCGGAGGGAAGAAATCATCTGTAGGGAATTTGATTTTTCGGAAAATATCGCAGGGCTGATCTGTTGAATCCTCGCATTGCTTTTCGGGAATACAGAAATCATAAACAGGTATAAGCATCTGGACATTTCTTACAAGCTGAACTATAGTGAAAAGACCGAGAGTGGCATATACTGTGGTTGTACCCGTCGGAAGATTGGTTTCAAGCGGAGTGCCAAAATAATTTATTATGCTTTGAGGAAAGTATCTTACGCAGTCGTAAGTATCGTTTATTTGGCAAAGCCTTGCGCTTAACGAAACTGGCTCAACGCACTGAACGACGCATTTCGGGTTGTTGGAAGTGCCGATTGTCTGTGAATCGCAGGAATTTGATTCCTGCAGGGAGCTTGAATAAACCTTAACGTTTCCTTCGCTGCCGAAAAGAATTACTTTTTTGCCGAATGCGGTGATACCCTGGACCTCGGTGGGGCAGGTGTTTGGAGCGGTATAGCAGTCGAGAGTCATAAGGAAAAAGAATGTTAAGTCGCAGGAATAAAAGCCTTTATTGAAATTAACAGGTTCAACATCGATATAAACATTAAGTACTTCTGCTTTTTTAAGCCTTACGCTTACCGCCTGATTAATAATTGTTTGTGTTTCGGCGGTGAAAAAACAGCGCAAATCTTCGAGGCAGTCCCGGTCTGAACACCGCGCCTTTTAGAGGAGTAAGAAATAAAGCCGGAAACTGCTTGAAATGGCGGTTTTCGGCTTTTTGGTTTTGAAGATTTAGCGGCCAAAAGAAAAATAGCGGTTAAATTCCTTTATAAGTCAAAGTAAGGATAAACTGATTTGGTTTCCACCCTTTTTCTTTGTAGTAATATCCTTTGTCAATTATCTGTTTTAAAAGCAAATTTTTTGTTGCCGGATCAGAACTGTTATATACCTGTAATAGATTTTCCATTCTGTTAATTATGGAATCAACATTTGCAGTTTGTTGCTCGGTTTGCTTTTTTAAAGTTGTTTCTTTTTCTTTTAAAAGCTCCTCGCGGCGCTTTGATATGTTGTTCGAACGCTCAATATATGTTTCAACTGTATAAATTCCCTGCTCGAGAAGATCGTGCAGGCTTTCTTTTTGCCTTGCAAGCTCGGAGATCTTCTTTTCTATTCCGGAAATTATAGGTTCATAATTTATCGGCGGAGCAGAGGAGAGCTTTGAAGCTTTAAGCTCTTTAAGCTTTTGAGAAATGCTCTCGATTACTGCTGTTTCAACATAATCAAGTCTTGAAGAAGCGCAGCAGCCTTTTGTTCCGCAAAGAATGTGTGTGGATTGATATTTTCTGTCCGGCTTATACGGCCGTCTTTGCATACCGTAACCGCAGACCTGGCATTTAAGAATACCGCCTAAAGGGTTTAATAAAGTGCCGTCGTAATACGGTTTATGATATCTGCTTGAAAGCAGCGCGTTTGCTTTGTTAAAAAGCTCTTTGCTTACAATAGGCGGATGAAGACCGTCATAAACGAGCCATTTTGATTCATCATTGTATACCGTAATGGATTTTTTCATAATTCCGCGCTTGACAGTGCTTTTCTTGTTCCAAACTACCTTGCCGATATATACCTTGTTTCGAAGCATTGCTGCAATAGAAGTTCTGTTAAAATGATCCGAACGGTGGGGAACGGCTCCGAGCCCGTTGAGGGTTTCGGCAATTATCTGCGTTCCTGCTTCACCGCCGGCATACATTTCGAATGCCATTCTTACGAATTTAGCTTCATCTTCGTTTATTTCAAGAGTGCATTTTTTATTGATTTTACATTTTTTATATCCATACGGCGCATTACATAAATAGCACCCTTCTGCCAAAGACTTAAGCGTTCCGTTGTGCAATCTTCGCTTAATAGTTTTTAATTCACGGCGAGCCATAAAGGTTTCGAACTCGGCATACTCTTCGTCAAGATCATTATTTAAGTCATACGCTTTGCGCGGTGTTATGATTTTGATTTTATGATACTTAAATGTTTCGAGAATTAAGCCCTGCTCGCTTGTAGCTCCGCGCCCAAGTCTGTCTATATCCATACATAAAACGGCCTCAAAGCGTTCCTGTTCGGCTTCCTCGAGGAGTTTAAGCATTTGCGGTCTTGCATAAAGGCTGTCACCCGAAACAACATCTTCAAATATTTTATAAATAATAATGTCCGGATGATGTGAAGAAAACTCGAGCAATATTTCTTTGTGCCGGCGCAAAGTTTCTTCTATTGTGACAGCTTGATCATCAGCTCTTGATTTTCTTAAATAAATCGCAGTGTTCATTATATTATACCTCACAAAATTATACTGAAAATCAGGCATAAAAATACCGTCTGATTTTTCTCTTGAAATTTTCAGACGGATTTGGTACAATATAACCGTAGTGTTGGACTACATTCCTTGTTTGGGTGGGTTATATTGGTAGTATAATCCGTCTAAGGTCCGCTTCGGCATTGGTAGTGCCGAGGCGGATTTTTTTATTTTAATTTTTTAATACTGTCCGAGCTTATCACGCTTTTTCCGGTCTGCTCTTCCAATTCTTTTCTTGCCTTTTGTGCAACTGTTCCGCCGCGTTTAGCGGCTTTTTTATGTTCGTTAAGTCCGTAAGGGCTCTCTTGCTTTGAAATTTCGGTCGTGGCGGCTTCGGCGAGCATATTAAGGACTAATTCCATATTCGTCATATTGTCGCGCAGGCTCTCTTTTTTGAGGTCCTTAAGGCTTTTATATTGCTTTGTTGTCATTCCCGACCAAGCTTTTGTTATTTCGTCGGTAAGGATAGCATATTCAAGCCCCTCTTTAATTCCGCCCCTGTTCCATTCATCGGTCAATTCGTTTCTGATGTCAATTGATTTAAGGCGCTGATTTATCCACTCGTCCGAATAGCCCTTTTTGCGGTATGTGTTCAAGGCTCGGTTGATTGCGAGCTCAGGGTCTGCCGTTTCGTCAAGCCTGTCCGAGCCCACCTGCGCGAGCCACAATTTAAAAGGCTCGGCTTTGGGAGAGGGAATAGACTGAATAAGTCTTAAAAGCTGTTTTGTGTCGGCAACATCGGTCTTGTAATTTTTGCCGTCTTTAGGGGACTTCATTTTCAGTTGGTTACAGTTTGTAACCAACTCGGAGCCTTCGTCAGATAGACGCTTTTTTAGGACTTTCCAATAATTTCGGGCTCCGTCATAATCCGGTTGTTCTGTTAAAACCCCGACAACATCAACAACAGAAAAATACCAATCCTCTTTATCGCTGTCCCAGACCGTTCTTATTTCTTTGTTATCAAATAATTTAATTCTGTTTTCCGTGTTTAATCAGCCTTTCTTATTTGATTTTGCCGATTCTGACTGAGGGCATAAATAGATCTACTGAAACCGCTCTTTCGTTGCTTTCAAGCTTAATATCTTTCAATTGAGTGGGAGAAGGAATTTCTTCACCATCCTCTTCAAGACCGAAAAGAACACATCCTAAAAGCTCACGAGCGGACAAAAGCGCGTCGTCCTCATCAACTCCGCTTGTAGCCACATCTAAATCGGGAAATACAACGGCAATTTCTTTGTCTTTTTCATAAGAGAATATTGCAGGGTAAAAATAACGGTCAATTTTTTTTCATTATTAACAACTCTAAAAAAACAAAAACTTTCGGCCTTGACTGCTCCCGTATGGTGGGAAGTCTACTACCGAAAGTTTACTTTAATAATATTATAAGCGAATTTCGGTGTTTGTCAACCTTTATTCTGTTTATTTAATTTACGCATATAAGCGGAAAACGATTTTGGGGCAGAATCGGGATCGTTATATTTAATTAAGCAGTATTGTCTGAAATTAAGCAATTTCCTTTCTTCCTCACCGAATCCCATAGTGGGTTTGGGAAGTTTTAAATATCTGTTCTTTTCAGCTTCGGTTCGGTTATCTTCAAAAGGTCTATTGCTGTATTCAATGACATCTTTTTCGACTATGTTACCCATATCATCATAAACTTCGATTTTTGCGCCCTCATAATAAAAATAACTCATAAAAGTATGGCGACAGCCATTGTGTATGCACCCACTTTCCAAAATATGCCTTGGAAGTTTAGGAAAACGTTTATCTTTTCCATAAGCGCTGTATACTCTTCCTTGATTTTTAGCACATTCGCCGCAACTTGTATTTAATGCGGGTATTTCTATCAAGTCATTATCGTATATTTCCTTAGCTTCTTTAAGAACTCTTTCAAGAACAGACCGATTGAAGGAATTGTTTTTTTGTGCGCACTTAGCAGAAGTTAAAATCTTAGATAATTTTTCATCGCCTAATTCAAACTTACCTCTTCTATATAACATTTTAGGTAATTGTAAATAAGTATCTATATTATGATCAAAAAAGGAATGGTCCATCAAAGAAAGAGCTTTATCCAAAATTGCTACATCCAAATTTATGTCATCGGTTTCAGGATGCATTTTTAAAATATATGCAAGTGTTCCGGTAACTCCGATTTCTGAATCTGTGTCACCTTTAGGATTAGGAATAGAATTTATGCTTTCGATTTTGGTGAGGTCGTACTTTTTACCGTCGGAAACAATATATCTTGCTTTGTTTGCATAACCGGAGACATAATTCAGCGGAACTCTTGTATATGGTGTGACTTTATACAAATTGCCGTTTTTAAAATAAGCAGTTATGTTGTTTTCCGGAAACGCAATATTCGACGAAAGATCAACATGTTTATTATATTCGTCGGTATCAAATTCAGTTAATTTATTTTTAGAAAATAAAAACATAATAAATAATCTCCTCAATTTTTAAAAATCTTTGTTAAATCTTTGTACTTGTAAAGCCTACGGCTTTTCCGAGTATACGGATATTTTCAAGCTCGGCACCTGAGTAAACAAAAGGCTGACATTTGGTGTTGCAGGGCATAAGAGTTACTGTATCGCCCGATTTGTAAAATCTTTTAAGTGTAGCTTCGTTTTCTATAAGAACGGCGGCGATTTCTCCGTCATTGACCGTAGCTTGCTGTTTGATATAAACTATATCCCCGTCATAAATATGAGCGTCAATCATACTGTCACCCTTACATTTCAGAGCAAAGTCGGCGCGGATGTTTTCGGGTAAGTCGACATCACATTCTATATTTTCATTTGCAAAAATAGGTTCTCCGCAGGCGATTTCTCCGAGCAAAGGAATTTTTGATGTTTTCGGAAGAGGAATAACATTTTTGTATTTATAAATGTTTTCGTCTTTATCTTCCCAGCCCATTAAGTAAGCAGGGGAGGTATGCAGCCTTTCAGATATAGCTTTTATTTTAATTGCAGGGATATTTGTTATTATACCTGTTTCATACTTGTGAATGGTTTGTTTTGTGGTATTTGCGTAATTGGCAAGTTCTTCTTGTGTTAAATTGTTTTGCGTTCTAAGCAATTTAATTTTTTCGCCTATGGTCATATTAAATCACCTCTTACACATAGGTATAACATAAAAAAAGTTGCCTGTCAAGAAATATTTTCCCGAAAAAAGGTAAAAAAGTGCTTGACAAGTTACAAGAACAGTGTTACAATATGAGTAACTTAAGAAGTTACAAGGAGGCGATAAAATGCTCGATGTCAATGCTTTAATGGGCGAAGCAGTAAAAAACGGATATAATAAAGGAGACCTTGCAAATGCGCTCGGAATGTCCCCTAAAACTTTCCGTTCCCGCTTGAAAACAGGCAATTTTGGGCGCAATGAAATTGATGTTCTAATTGGCCTTTTGCACATTGATAATCCTATGGCTATTTTTTTTGCAAGATAAGTAACTTATAAGTTACACGCTTGAAAAAATCAAACTTAAAAAAGAAAGGAAAGTATATGAAAATTCTATTGTTTGCAATATCAGCATTA
The DNA here is from genome assembly GCA_934454845.1 of uncultured Eubacteriales bacterium. Lineage (GTDB taxonomy): Bacteria > Bacillota > Clostridia > Oscillospirales > Acutalibacteraceae > UBA737. The sequence continues at coordinate 33,321 of CAKSGV010000011.1, forward strand.
TTCCTATTTTTAATAACTCTCGCCATAAATTTTAGCATAGATTGCAAGCTGCAAAAATTACAATCTAAGCTAGAAAAAATAGAAGCATTTAGAGAAAATAAGATTTTCAAACCAAATACTTCTACGATGTATAGTCGAATATGCGATATAGAACAGCGAGCAGAGATTTTAGGATTTTGTTACCAATGCCCGTTGTATCTAGAAAAAGTCCAGCAAGATATGCAATAAATATCTCAAAAATTCCAACAAACAGTTTAAAGATCTTATTATTGATTTTTTCAATGGGCTTGAACATCGATAAGGTTTGTATTGCGAGCCAAGGCCATATAAAAGAAAGGAATATATTATGCAGAAAAACTCCTTTGGCGCTTTCAAAAGCTTTATTAAAATCTTCGATATACGTTCTATTAGCAATTATATCAATTTTGGAACTTAGGATTTCGATATCACCCTGTTTAAATAAAGGGTATATAAAAGGTTTTATTCGAAAGTTTTTTGTCTCGGTTTTATTTTTAAAATTCAAATTATAAACCTTTTGATAATACGAACACAGGATATATCTTATTAAATTTATTATGAAAACAACCGCGAAAACGATAAGATAAAATTTTGCAAATCTTTTCATATTTAACATCTATCTTTCCATTAAATGATAAATGCATTATAGCGAATAATCAATAAAATTTCAATGTTTTTAATTAAATTTAGAAAGGAAATAAAAATGAAAGAAATACTCACTTTAATTATTGCAATCGTAAGGATTGTAGTCTCAATTATTTTTGTTTATTGGATGATAAAGTTCGCTATGTCCGCCGTTGACTTTTTTAATTCTTATTCCGCAGTTAATTTAACGGCAGTTTCAGCAAAAACTCTACAACATCTTTATCTTTTATGCCGTTTTTAAAAGGAGATAGAAATGAAAGTAAAACCCAAAAGAATATTACCGCAATTCGCGAAAGATAAAATACTTTTATTCCTTGCGAACTGCGGTGAAAAGGTAAACGGTTTTAAAACTTTGCTTTATATCATTTTAGCATTTGAAGCAATCCAAATATTATTGTTGATATTAGGGTTATTACGGTAAGTATTAAAAGGAGATAAAAAATTATGGATCAGATTAAAAGTATGTTTTGTGAAAGAGAATTAACTCTGCTTTTAAGAGCAGTCGACAGAGATATCGAACGGGCGGAATACGAGTTATGCCGCAACGGTGAAGAATATGTTCATATTCTTTATATTGCAAATGGCGGACAAACAACCGTTTGCGTAACAGCGGACAGCTTACTTGCCTTAACGCGTGATGTTTTAAAGACGGTGGAATAAATGAGTTCAATTTTAGTAATACTGTCTTTTATTTTAATGATTTTCTTAAATATCTTCGGTTACTCAAGTGAAAAGAAATTGCTTAAGCGAATTGATGAGGTCGACAAAAGATTAAGCGTATTAGACGGCGGAAGCAAAATTCTTAAAAAGTATATAAAACATGCTCCCGAAGTCAGAATATGCGATTTAGAAAATCGGTTATTAGATTTAGAATCTTCGGACCCAATTCGGAAACATCAAAATAAAGAGTAAGAAGATACAAAACAAGCCACTCAAACAACCATAAAATAAATAATAAAAACTTTGCTTGAAAGGAAAGTAACAATGAAAGATAACAACGAAAAGAAAACTCGAGATTACTTTGAGAGCATCAATGACAGGATAGTAATAAGAGAAAAAGCTATCGATAAGTATATATATGAAATCAACTGTTCGATAGAGCGTCAAATTAAAGAAAGACGAGAATTTTTCGCATTAGGTGTTTCTATGGGAATATCTTTTGCAGCTGTTGTTGCCGCTATAACTACCCTTTGTTTAAAGCTATGATTGAAATTATTATAGCGGCAACCGACAATACGGTATTTAAAGCAACCGGCAACCAATACCAAAGGATTTTTTTACGCAATTCTTTAAATACGGTCAAGCCTTTATAAGAAAGATATATTTCTGCCGGTTCCGTGGGTCCATAGCAATAAACCAAAGAACTGAAATATCCTTCTTGGTATAGTGAATGACAAAGTGAATTGAGCGTATCAATAGTTATTGAAAGTTCTTCGGCACTGATTTCTATACATTTCCCCGTATCGCCGTTACATTTTTTTATTACAAGTTTCAATAATTTTTTAGCTTTAGAATCAAGCATACTTACCACCTATATATCAAAGAATTTTATACAGATTATAACAAATCCATAATCAAAAATCAAATTAAGAGAGGAAAATATATGTTAAAAGAAAAATCAAACTAAAATAAAATTTTTGTTCCTCACGAGCTTAAGAAAATCGAAATGGATATTGAAAATAAGATTTTTCTTATAAACGGTGAAGAGTTTGGAAAGGGATGTAAAAGCATTTCAATACACTGCAATCCGCCGGAATGGAAATTTCGTGTTGTAATAGACAAGCCTATAGAATTTCAAGCAACATTCGATTTAAACGGCCAAGAAAAACCGCGCAGTATTTAATGCGCGGAAAATAATGATTATTTTTTACAGATTTCATATCATAGGACAAATTTTAAAAAACATAAGTAATAAGAAAGGGGAGAAGATTATGGAAAATACAGTAAGCATTAAAGAATTGAATTATCTGACAGAGCTTTCTCAAAACGCGAGAAAGGCTCTTACAGTTCCCGATAACTGCAATGTTGTAAGTATAACGGATAAGTTCAGATCAGGCGGTCCGATAGTAATTACTTTAATGCCGAATTTAAGCGAGGTAAAGCGAGCTGAGGATAAAGATAATCTTCAATATGCCGTTGACCGAGCGCTGAGCAGTATTGAAAAGCGCTGTAAAAATGAAAAAGGCTTTCTTCCGGAGCTGATGAACAGACTCGGAATGAAAGCAAATGAACAAAAGCCGTATTTAAAAGAATATTACCGGAGCTTCCCGGAATAAAGAAAGGATCTTAAAAAAATGAGGACATTAAAAATCCGCCTGCAGATAAATGGGAAACTGCAAGCGGACTACAAAAAAGCTTTATTAAATTATAGCACCGAAAGGGGTAAAAGTCAATGGTAAGATATGAAAATGACTGTGTAGACTGCGGTATAGCTTGCAATCCGGCTTGCCCTCTTAAATCGGTGCCGCATTTATATTGTGATGATTGCAAAGACGAAACGGACACGCTTTATGAACTTGACGGTTATGAGCTTTGCTCTGAATGTGTATTAAAAAGACTTGAAAAAGTTGAAATTTGAAAGGAAGTTAAAAAAATGGGATTTTATTTAGACGGAGCTGCGGCGATTATAACAGCAATTATTTTGACGCTGCTTGTAGGTTGGAGTTCGCTTATCACTTATGTTGCATTTGTTCTTTCAAAGCAGGTAGACAAGCTTAAAAAGTCAAATACCGCTATGTACAGCGCATTAAGCTCTTACGGTAAACATAAGAGGAGCGGCGAAGATGAATAATATGACGGTATATAATCAGCTGACCTGCTCGGAAAGCTCGATGTTTAATGTTTTAAAAAATGAAATAGGAATAAAAACAAATTGCATTCCTTTTGCGGTGAAGGCGATAGATTCACTTAAGTCGCTCGGAAGTCTGACACAGCGCGAAGCTTTGAATGCCGCTAATACTTTTCTTTCAGATCTTCAGACTTTAAATCAAGGCGGAATAATAGCTGAAGATTACGACAAAATCGATTTTATCAAACGAGGAAAAGTTATAACGATATCCGCAAGGGTAGAAGCATTTTTAAGAGCCGCCGCGAGAAAAGGATACAGAATAACGGACACGATTGTCGCGGTACCAAAAGAAGATAAGGACACAACATATTTTAAAGAGATCTTCTATAACGGCAATATTCTTTACACTCTTGAGGACAGGCGATTTAACGCCGACAGAAAAATGACTGCCGAACGAATAGTAGATAAGTATTTCAGTAAATATATCTGCCGGCTTGAAGTAAGCGAAATAAGCTCGGGGAAAAGAATTCTTATGACAAATGATGAAATGTCAAACGATGAGCTTAATGAAATTGCAAAATCAAGCGAAAAAGGTTTTTTTAAATCTCAATGGGTTGCCTACACTGACCAATACGGCAAAGCTCGGAAAAGAAAGGTTATAACAAACGAATATGACACCGATTCCATTTGGTATAAATGGACCGGCGAAATGGTTAAAAAAACAATTATCAGAAGAGCGCTTAAAAGAGTGCGCGAGGTGTTGCCCGAGCTCAAAGAAACAATATATGCTTTTGAAAAGGATAATGATGAAAACTTTGAGGTTCAGAGCTCCGTGCCGGAGATAAATATTCCTGACCTCGGCGAAGCCGAAAACCATATAGATCTGAATAAGCTTACGACCGAACAAAAAGCAGATGTTAAGGAAACGCTTGAAATATTTAAAGCAAATCCTAAACTTGCTTCGCAAAAAGCCGAGGAAGTAAAGAAAGCGTTTGAGAACGGTGAAGAAAAACAGGAAATTATAGACCGTGAATACGCTTCTATTATGAACATTAAAAAAAGTAAAAATTTATGGCCTATTATTGAAAAATATATAATCGAGGGCGGTGAAGCAAATGCAGATGAAAAGAGTAAACCTTAAACAGGGAACTCTTGCGTGGGAAGCAGCAAGAGAAACAAGAATCGGCGGAAGTGAAGTTTTTGATATCGTCAGATATTATTCTACCGAAGAAGAACTTCAAAATTGCGGAATAGACGCTTTAAAATTTAAAACCGAAAAGCCCTATACATCTGCCTGGGCGCTTTACCACAAAATTTTAAACGACGGAGTTTATCAAAAGAAAGCCTTGGAACCGGAGCTTGCGGAGTACGGTCATGCAGCCGAGCCTTACGGAGTGTATGTGCTTCAGAAGGGAAGAGAAAGAAGGCTTAAAGCCGGAGAGGTTTATGCTTCGGACAGGCTTATAGCAAGCCTTGATATAAGCGGAATAAGCGAAGCTAAGGACATAAGACCGTTTGATAGAGGCGGCGGAATGGTTAAACCTAACAGAAGATTTGTATGCGAACAAAAAACTATGCGCCCTGAAATGGTTAAAAACGGAATTCCTTATAAGTATATTGTCCAGGCACAGTATCAGATTATTACTTCTAAAGCGGATTTCTATATTCTGCAGATTATGATTTTAAAAGAAGATACGGTTTTTGAACGCGGAAAGATAACTCAGATGTCTAAGAAAAAAAGAATTGAGTATCTCAAAGAAAATATGACCGTCGAGCACTTTTATTTTAACAACAACGAACATCTCGCAATGCTAATAAAGAAATGCCTTGAAAGATTTTTTAAAGATGTTGAAAACAGAATTGAGCCGACTGCTTTTATTGCGAACGACACTCAAAAAAATATTATCGAAAGCATTAGGATAAACACTCTTTACAACAAAAATTTATCTTTAAAATATGATCTTTCCGAATATGTCAAGAGTAAGAACGCTTGTGATGAAGCGGATAAAAAGAAAAAAGAGGAACTGCAGAAAATAATTGAAACCGCAAAAGAATACAATGCTTGCAAATTTATATCCGATGACGGATATACCGGAAGCTTTTCGGCCGCAGGCGCGTTTCTGATAAAGGAGCCTAAAGACAATGGAAAGATTTGAATTAAGGCCGTATCAGAACGAAGCGGTAAATCACGCGATCAATATGTTATATGAGAGAAAAAATTCTCTTATTGTTGCCGGCACAGGCGCAGGGAAAACAATTATGATGGCCGCGGCGATAGGCAGATTTTTCGGAGGCTTTTATGCAACACATAAAAGAAAACCGCATATTTTGGTTTTGGTCCACAGAACGGAAATCCACGATCAGAATCACACAAAATTTTCAAAGGTTTGTCCGGAGCTGCCTACAAGCGAGATTACATCCGTAAGGAAAAGCTTACACGGATATGTGCATTTCGGAATGGTGCAAACGGTTACAAATCTTTTAAATGATTTTGCTGCCGCCAAAAGTTATTTTGATTTAATTGTTATAGACGAAGCACATCATGCAAAAGCTTCTACTTACGAGAGCATAATAGAGTGGAACCGGCTCGGTAATCCCGATATGTGTTTACTCGGAGTAACCGCAACGCCTAACCGCGGGGACAAGCTTCCGCTTATAAGCTTATTTGATAACTTTTATCAGATAACCACTCGCTTTTTAATCGACAGCCATTATCTTGTAAGACCGAAATTTATTGACGCTTCGCCTGTTTTCATAACCGAAGAGGGAAAAGAGAAAGGGCACTTATCGAAAAACTTAATACTTAATGATATCGAGGGCAGAGCGCTTATTTCAAAGCTATGCAAGGATTATTTAAATCTTAAAGAAGAAGGAAAAACAATAATTTTCGCTCCGTCGCACGAATTTTGCGAAGCAATATTTGAAGAACTTAAAAATTTGAAAAGGGAGCCGGCTTACCTTTCTCTCGGTCTTGATGATATATCGAGGAAAGAAGAGATAGAAAAATTTGAAAAAGGAAATGCAACAGAGCTCATAAATGTTGATATAGCAACCGAAGGGTACGATTATCCGGAGCTTAGAAATATTATTGATTTCGACACAAACGGTACACACGGACAATGGGTACAAAAGGTTGGAAGAGTTTTAAGAACTGCTCCGAACAAAACAAGCTGCACCGTCATTGATTTCGGCGGAAATATTGATTTATACCCCGAGGGAGTCGAAACTAATGTAAATCTTGAGGGAGCTATGAAAAAGCCTAAAGGTGAGAAACTTTCCGATGAGGATTTCTTTGCGCCTGTCAGAAAGACAAAAGAAAAGACCACTTTGGAATACAGCTCAAACGAAGAAGCCGAATACACACCTTATCAGCCGCCTGAAGGATTTGAAACGGTTCTTGATTCGGATTATGGAATTATATTTGTTGCCTGCGGAGGCTCAAAAGACTGTCTTATAGTGCCTGACGGTGAAGAATTCAAGGCCTATCTTACCGATAAAGTAAATATAACAGAAACAATAAGCGGCGGATTTGATTTCTGCGCAAAGCGAGGAAAAGAGTGGATAGGCGAGTTTGTCAGACCGCCGAACAAACCGATAAGCAAAATTCAAATTCAGCTTTTAGCGCCCGAATACGCTACCACAGCTTTAGACTGGTATGGGGCGAATTGCTGTATTTGTTTTAAAACTTGGAAAGGAGAGATAATATGTTCGAGCAAAAATGCCAAATAAAAGATGTAGTCCAATCAGTGAACGGAGATTGCATATTATCTCTCCGAGTTCCTAAAAAGATCCTTAATGTCTATGATGAATATGCAAATAAAAATTTAAGAATAAAGCTGTGCTTATGGAGAGACAAACGCAGTCTTGACGCAAACGGATATTTTTGGAGCCTTTGTAATAAGCTTTCGGCAAAATTAAAAATTCCGCCTAATGAGATCTACCGCATTTTAATTAAAGAGGTTGGCGGCAACAGTGAAGTTACGCCGATAAGAAATGACGCGGTTGAAGCTTGGATTGAAAATTGGCAGAGCAGAGGCCCTGGGTGGGTATGTGAAAAGACCGTGAGCAAGCTTAAGGGTTATACCAATATAATAAATTATTTTGGTTCTTCTACTTATGATACCGCTCAGATGTCAAGATTAATAGATCTTATAAGAACGGAATGTGAAAACAATGGAATTGAAGTTGAAACACCGGAAGAAATGGCGTTGATCAGATATGAGTAAAATTTCAAAGGCCTGCGATATTTCACAAAAAGTCAGAAAGGAAGTACTTGCACGGGATAATGGGGCGAGCATATTGAGCGGTAAGCTCGAAAACATTCAAATTGCTCATTACATATCCCGTGCAAGATTAGGGCTCGGAATCCCCGAAAATCTTGTCTGTCTGACGGCAAGTGAGCATTATGAGTTTGACAACGGAAAATTGCATTCCGAAATTAAAAAGGTCATAGAGGACTATTTAAAACAAAAATATCCGTATTGGAATAAAGAGGATCTTATTTATAAAAAATGGAGGTTTTAAAAATGCCGAGAAAACAGATATCACAAAAAGAACAACTTTTAAAATATCTTATGAAGCATAAAACCATTACACCTGCCGAAGCTTTTTCAAAGCTTGGAATTTACAATTTTTCCGCCCGTCTTTCCGAGCTTAAGAATTCCGGCTATAAGTTCAATGTGAAAATAGTTACAAAGAAAAATCTAAACGGAACGGTCAGGCGCTTTGGACAGTACACATTAATCGAAGGAGAAGAAAAATGTTTAATTTAGTAATTCTTTCGGGAAGATTAACTCAAGATCCGGAGCTTAAAACTACCACAAACGGAACGAGTGTTACTTCTTTTTCAATTGCCGTAGACAGATCTTACAAAGCTGTCAGCGAGAAGATAACTGATTTTATAAACGTTGTAGCTTGGAGAGGTACGGCCGAATTTGTAACAAGATATTTCAGGAAAGGAAATCTAATAGGAATAGAGGGTTCAATAGAAACCCGAAAATACCAGGATAAAAACGGAGATAATAGAACTGTTTTTGAAGTTGTGGCAAAAGAGGTCCATTTTTTAGAAAGGAAAAAAGAAAATGAATTATGATGAACTGAAAATTGCTCTTCTTGATAAAACGCCGGTTTCGGCACAGATAAGTATTTCCGCAGGACATAAAGAAAAAATTGATTTTATATGTGTAAATACAATTATATCAAAAAATGAAAACGGAAAATTTGTAACTTTTGCAGATCTTCTTGATAAGAACGGAATCAGCGTTGTAAGAGTACCTGCAGAGGATGTAAAAAGGAGATAACATGGGAAGACCTGTTAAAAAAGGTCTTGATTATTTTCCGCTTGACGTTCGAATGGACGATAACATAAAACTGATCGAAGCAGAATACGGTTTGCTTGGATTTGCAGTAATAATTAAACTTTATCAGAAAATTTATGAAAACGGTTATTATTGCGACTGGACATACGAGGTGGCTTTATTGTTTGCGCGCGAAATAGGCGCAGGTGGTAATTTTGTTTCGGAGATAATACAGGCTGCGATCAGACGAGGTATTTTCGATAAAAAAATGTTTAACAAGTATCATATCCTTACGAGTAAAGGAATTCAAAAAAGATACTTGACGGTTTGCAAACGCCGTAAAGATTTTGAAGTCGACAATAGATACCTCTTAATAAGTATACCTATTGCGGAGGATAATGCAGACAAAAACGGAATAAATGTAAACGAAAACTCAATAAATGTAGGCAATAATACACAAAGTAAAGAAAAGAAAAGTAAAGTATATATAAGTAGTTGTAATAATATAAATATTCCTACTCTTAAGGAAGTCAAACTTTACTTTGAACAACAACAACTTAAAGGGAATCCCGAAACATTTTATAACTTTAATAAAGGTAACAACTGGAAGCACAGGGCTAAATGGCAAGAGTGTGCCAAAAGATGGTCTGTGCTTGAAAAGGAAAATCAAAACAGTTTTGCAGCGTATGATCTTTCAGCATTTGAAAAAATGCTTGATGAGGATAGATAGGAGAAAAAATGTGATAACTTTTACAGTTTACGGAAAACCCCAGAGTAAAGCACGCGCGAGAACTGTAAGAAACCGTTTTACAGGGAAAGTACATAGTTTTACTCCGGGTAAAACTTCCGAGTATGAGAATTTAATAAGATATGCTTACCATAAGCAGGGCGGTAAAATAACGGAAGGTCCGCTCAGCGTGTCCATTGTCGCTTTTGTGCCGATACCTGCAAGTTTTAATAAAAAGCAAAAAGCGGCGGCCATTGCCGGCGAGCTTTTCCCCGAGGTCAAGCCTGACAATGATAATATAGAAAAAATCGTCTTTGACGCATTAAACGGTATTGCCTACAAGGATGATAGTCAGATTGTAAACAGTTCAACGGTTAAAAAATTTGATTCTGATCCACGCATTGAAGTCACTGTTCGCAGACTTCCGACCGATTGGAGAAAAGTCGACGGAAAATATAAGGAGATTAGCTTATGAAACAAAAAATCAGTGTAATTATCAAAGAACCGGATAAAAAGCCGAGGCATGTATATATCAGCAATACACTTGAAAATCTTCAAAAGATCGTAGGCGGATATATTGAAACAGTTGCGCATGGATTCAATTTCAACCCGCACGAAATACCAGGGCTTTATGAAAGATGTACTAAGGAGGTATGGAATTAATTATGAATAATTTACTTATACACAATGTGGAAGAAAAACTGAAAAAAGAATTTAAGTCCGAAGACCCAAACGATCCCGCAACAATGATACAAAAAAAGGTTTGCGAAGCGCTTATTTGTTTTTGCAAACAAAGCAAAAACCTTGCAGAGCAGATAATATCTTCGGATAAAAAGTTTTATGATTGCTGTAAAGAAATACTCAAAGATACAAAATCAGCTCGGTATATATCGGATTTTGATGCATACGACCGCGCTGTAAAATTTTACTTTCCGTCCGCAATTATAGAGTTCAAGATGAACATAAAATCCGAAAATACTGACGGAACGGAAAGTATTTCATTGCTTGATTTACTGGGGTGAGCGGAATGTTGGCATATAAAGCTTTCGGTAAAGGGCTCATTTGCAGAGGATATAAATTTAAAGCAGGAATAACATCAACAACCGAAGAGGCTAACTGTGTAAGAAACGGTTTTCACGCTGCCGAAGATCCGTTAGATATGTTTACATACTATCCGAATACAGAAACCTCGGAATACTGGATTGTAAAGCTTGGCGGTGATATGCACGAAGACGGCAACGACAGTAAGATTGCTTGCACGGAGCTTACGCCTGTCAGAAGGCTTAAGCCCGAAGAGATTGCCGCCGCCGCATTACTGTATATAAAAAAACACCCGCAGCGCACACATCGAAAAGAGTTTTCGTGCAAATGGTTTAAAGCGGCATATGGCAGCAGTCCCGAACTCAGCGGCAATAAAGGTCAATTTCTCGCTTTTGCAGTTAAGTACAAAAACGATATCCGATTAAGCATATTCCGAATTGACGGACGAAAATACAAAGATGGGGTTTTATATAACGCCTATGGGGAAGAAGTGTGTAAAAATGAATGAACAAAACGAATTTAAAGATATGCCGCCGCTTTCGGATGAAGCACGCGAATATATGGAGAAAGGCTTTCGCCCCTATCTTATATATAAAACGGTTGAAGGTGTCGGCAAGACAAAAAGATTTACCTGTACGGCCTGCGGCAAAACCTTTAAAAGCGGAAACACCGTGAAAGAAAGAACTGTGACACCTGAAATGCGTGCATTATGGTCCGCGAAACATAAAGAAGCATACAAATGCCCGTACTGCGGTGTCGAAGCTACAGCAATAAATTCCCGAATATTGAACACTCGAAATCTTGAAGAGGAAAAATGCACCTGTATTTTTCTTAAAAACGGCCGCGACGATGTGTGGATAAGGTGCTTTAGCCGTCTCAGAACTTACGAAGGCACAAAATATACTTACAGTTTTCAGGAATGGATGAGATACCGTTTGCGCCCCGGCAAAGCGGAATTTTGGGAGTTGTATAACGGCGGATGGAACAAAGGAAATTTCAGAGAAGCTTTTACTTGGAACTTTGGGATTAATCACGAAAGTCATGATTACGAAGTTTACGGCGACAATTTTACGCTTGAAGATACTTTTTTGAAATATCACTCGTTTAAATATTACGAAGGAGTTTATGCCGTAAATTTGCCGGCAATTAAATATTTGTGCTGGTATGCTATACATCCGCAAATAGAAATACTTTCAAAGCTCGGATTATTTGACGTATTAAACGAAATGATATTCAGAAACACGGACGATAAATCGATTTTGAATTGGCAAGCAAAAAAGCCGTGGGAGCTTTTCGGACTGCCGAAGCAGCTTTACGATATTTGGCGAAGTGAGTATTACGGTGAGATCGATGTATTAAAGATTTTCAAGGCGCTCCGCGGCACCTCGGCAAAAGATTTTATATTATCAGCCGATGTATTAGAACATACCGGGCAGAAATTAAAAGAAGCAAAGAAACTGATATCACTGTCACGCAAATTGAATTTCAATGTAAAAGACGCAATTAAATATTGTGTAAAGAGCGGCGAACACATTGCCAAAAAGAAAAATACCCGTTATTTTCGAGACTATACACGGGAAGCATTTGAAATGTGGCTCGATTATCTTGATATGGCTAAATCGGCAGGAAGTATTAAAACGGTTTCGGTATTTCCGTCAAATCTTAAAGCCGCACATGACAGTTTTTTAATCGCCGCAAATTATGCGAAAGAAAAAAAGAATTTAGAAAAGCTAAAGCGCGAAGCTGTTGCGGTCGCTGCGTCGATAATCAAAAAATTCCCGAAAGTAGAAAAAATCTATAAAGGCATTAAAAATAAGTATTCGTACTCAAACGACAAATACACAATTATAGTTCCTGACGGAATTACGGATATAGTGCTCGACGGTATGCTGCTCGGCCACTGTACCTATCGGACGGACAGATATTACGACCGCATAAGCACAAACGAATCATATATAGTTTTTCTTCGCAAGACTTCTGATATAGAAATGCCGTGGTACACGCTTGAAATAGAACCGGGCGGAACTATAAGGCAAAAGCGCACAACCGGAGATAATCAGTTTGAAGATCTCGACGAGGCAATGCCATTTTTACTTGAATGGCAGAGTGTCGTTGCAGGCAGGTTAAACAAATCCGACCGCATTAAAGCTCAAAAATCCAAAGTATTGCGCATCGAAGGTTTTGAAGAATTGCGCAGGACAAAGAAAAAAATCAATTACGGTGAATTGCAAGGTACATTGCTTGTAGAGGCTTTGGAAAAAGACCTTATGGAAGCAGAAAAATTAGCTTAAAGGAGAAAGCATTATGAACGAAATAACAAAAACAAATAAAGACAAAGCTTACGAGCTTAACAGCAGGATATTAGCCTGCGCTAATGCGGCGTATGCGAGCCTTATGGAATCGGCAAAGCTTTTAAAGGAAATGAGAGACACAAAGCTGTATATCGAAATGGGCTATGAAAAATTTGAGGATTATACCGTAGCAGAACTTGGTATTCACGAAAGGCAGGCATACACATATATAAAACCTTATGAGGAACTTGGAGAGCGGTTTTTGCAGTCAAATGCAAACCTCGGCATAACAAAGCTTGCCCTTATAGCTCAACTGCCGTCCATTGACCGCGACGAATTTGTCGAGAACAACAACCTTGCCGGTATGACTGTCGAGCAAGTAAAACAGCTTATTAAGGATAACGACGCTAAAGGCAAACAGTTGGATATGTTTGCCGATGAGCGCGACACAGCTAAAGAGGAACGCGACGAAGCATTGCAGGACGCCGAAAAAGCTAAAAAACGAATAGCCGAGCTTGAAAAGGAACTTGAAGCCGAGAAAAACAAACCAGTGCTTGCAGCAGTTAGTGAACCCGATCCTACCGAGATAAAAAAGATAAAGGACGAAGCTATGGCAAAGGCTAAAAAGACGGCTGACAAAGAATTAAAAGCCGTAAAAAAAGAGCTTGAAGAAAAACATAAAAAAGAACTTGCCGACGCCGGCGAAAAAGCAAAAGCCGACGCGCAAAAAGCAATAGAGGAATACAAGAAAAAACTTTCCGATATAGATACCGAAAAATCAGAAGCTATTAAGCGCGCAGAACTGCTTGAAAAGCAAATGGCAGTTTCCTCTTCGGCCGAAACAATTAAATTTAAGTTTTACTTTGACGCACTTAACGCCGATTTTAAAAAAATAATTGAGAGCCTTAAACAGATAGCCGAAAAGGATCCTGAAGCAGGCAAAAAATATAAAACAGCTTGTTTTAGTGCAATCGATATTATACGGCATACCTTAGAGGAAACAAAATGAATAATAACGAGGTATACAAAAAGATAACTATAACGGGTGTTGGGATTGCAAAATCGAAAAACCTCCGCAATTGTGGTGTTATGTAGAAAAAATTATAAATATGCAAAAGAGCTTAATTTGTAAGGAAGGTTGAATAATGGGAAAGAGAGGGTATGAATCAATATTTTTGTGAAATCTGCGGAAGCGTAATTTACAGTGTGGGTAAGAAACGAAATATTAAATGCGAATCCTGTATGCGCAAAGCAAGATCCAAAAAAGCGAGAGAGCAGACAAACAGCCCGTATTTTAAGAGGAAATTTGATAATTCGGGAATACATTCAGCAATTTGTGAGCTCGAGCTTTATAACAAAGAACATAATACTAACTACACTTACGGAAAATACAAAGCATTAATGCAAAAAAAGAAATAACGGCTCCGCTATTTACTTTTAGGTTTTTGGGACTACTATTAAATCAAATAGTAGTCCTTTTTTATGGGGTGGTGAAATGGCGAATGAGAAAAATCTTACTCACAAATTAACAGTGAATGATCAGAGAGCAGGCGGAAAGAAAAGCGGAGAAATCCGAAGAAGAAAACGCGATACTGCTAAGATTGTTGAAAAAATGCTCTGCAGTGAGCTTAATAAAAAAGATAAGGAAAAAGTCAAGGAAATATCAGGAGAGCTTGAAAAAGACGAAATGACGGTAAATGCGCTTATGATAGCAGGTCAGATAAAAGCTGCTATGTGCGGAAATGTCGGAGCGTTTCAAAATCTTCAAAGTTATCTTGAAAGAAACAGCTCAAAAGATGATTTTGATTCGGATTATACAATTCCGATAACGGATATTACGGTGGATTTCCTCGAAACTTATAGGACCGTGCATAAAATATTCGACGGTAAAAGTGATATACAGGAAATTATTTTAAAAGGCGGGCGCGGATCTATTAAATCAAATTTTTGGAGCGCTCTTGTAGAAGAAACGATCAGGAATGATCCTCAAGCGCATTGCGTAGTTACAAGAAGGTATAAAACAGATTTAAGAAACTCTGTATATTCTCAATTTATGAAAACGATTACGAGACATAATAAGTTAGAAGATTGGGAATTTACTACTTCACCTTTAATGGCAAAGTATAAAAAAACGGGTCAATGCGTTTTGTTTGTCGGAGCTGACAAGCCTTTGAGCTTAAAGTCATATAATCTTTCGTTTGGCTATATAAAACTCCTTATAAACGAGGAATGTGACGAAATGGCAGGTATTGAACAGCTGGATAACATTTACGATACTTTCATCCGAGCTGACGCGCCGGCGATAAATATCAAGGTATTCAATCCGCCGAAGTCAGCTAACAATTTTATGAATGAGTATACAGCTTCAAAGGTAGGCGACAGACTTTCATACATTTCTCATAGTTATTACTATAATGTTCCTAAAGAATGGCTTGGAGAAAGATTCTTTCAGCGTGCGGAGTGGTTTAAAGAACATAAACCGAAATATTACGCTAATAACTATTTGGGCGAAATTACCGGAACAGGCGGAGCAATATTCGAAAACCTTGAGCTCAGAAAAATAACCGATGATGAAATAAAAAGAATGTCTTATTTTTATTACGGTCTTGATTTTGGATATGAACATCCTCAAACTTTTATAAAATGTTTTTACGATTTCGAAACAGAAATACTTTATCCTGTAGAAGAGGTTTGTTCCAGGCGCTGTAAAAATTCAACTTTTGCTAATAAGATTAAAAAATATAAAAATGTTGAAATTATAGCAGATAGTGCAAGACCTGATAATATTTCCGAAATGAATGAATGGGGTTTTGATGTTGTCGGTGCAGTAAAACGCTGGGGAGCAAATAAAGGCCGCGACTATTGTTGGGAATGGCTCAGGCAGTGCAATAAAATTGTTGTGGATCGTGAACGAACTCCACATTTGGCCGATGAAATGACAAAGCTCGAATTTGAACTTTTAAAAGACGGCACTTTTTCAAGTGAGTACCCCAAACTCGGCGAGGACTGTGTTATGGCTTTGATTTATGCGCTTAATCGTGTTATCAAAGAAAGCAGGCGCGAGGATCTATACGAAGATGAAGAATTGAACGAAGGAGAAGAAGATGAATATTAAAGATTCAGTAAAAGGAATTATTGTAAAAATTGCACTTAAGCTCGGGCTCGAAGTAAATGATACTGAAAACAGTACGATTACATATAAAGACAGCGGTTTTAATCCTCTTGCTATAGGTGCGGAGGTAGTCGCTAACATTGCTATCGATGATAGCGATATTGTCATTGAAGGCGAAAGCGTTCGAGCAAAAGCAATAAGAAAAATAAAAGATTATTATCAAGAAGATATGCAATCGGCTGCAGCAGAAATCGCGTTAGCTACAGGAGGCTGTATTATCAGACCATTTTCTGACGGAGAAAACATAGGTGTAAATTTAATCGGAAACGATAATTTTATGATTACAGACGCAATCGGAAGAAATATTAAAGGTGTGATAATGCAGCTTAACGAATATATTTCAGAAAATGTTTGCTATAGACTTTTTGAAAGTCAGAGAATTGTACACAGTCCTTCGGGGAAGATTGTTGTGATTAAGCGCTTTGCTTTTAAAAACGGTAATGAAATAGACATTTCGCGTACGCGTTGGAAAGAATTTAAAACCGAGGAATACATTTTATCTGATCAACTGCTTTTCGGCTTTTACCGTTGCCCTACACTTAATCGCAGTAATTATAATTCGCCTAATGGTGTTCCGATAACTTTCGGAAGTGAAGAAATAGTTGATAATGTTAAAAAGAAATATCAACAGTATAATAAAGAATTTGATCGTAAAGAGGCAATTATATTTGCCAAACGAACAATGTTTAGAAAAGATGACGGAACCGCGCAGGGTAAAAAAGAGTATTCTTTAGCTGGGAAAACATTTGTTGTTACAAAAGCCGATCCTGATGATACTGTGGAATCATCTGTTAAGGAATATTCGCCGAAAATATACGAATCAGAATGGAAGGCAGGATTAAATTTAAATCTTGCTATTCTTGAAATGTGCTGCGGTTTTTCGAGAGGGGTATTTACCGCACCTGAAACCGCATTTGCGACTGCAACGGAAATGCACAATAGTCTTAAAAAGACTTTTGCATTTGTAAAGCGTTTCAGATCTTCCGTTGCATACGGAGATAAAATGCTTTTTAATGCCATTAGCATTATTATGACGCTAAACGGCTCGGTTCCATACGGAGAATTTAAAGTATCTCACGATTGGAGCTATGATTACATTGAACAAACGGCAGAGAAATTTAATCAGCTTTTACAGGCCCACGCCGCCGGTTGTTTAAAGGATGAAGATCTTGTTTCGTGGGTAAAAGGTATTGACGAACAGGAAGCAAAAAGATACGTTCAGGAACTTAGAGCTTTTGCAGAGGATGATATAGCCGATGAACAATCTATTAAGCGAGAAATGGATTGAAGATCTTCCGCAAAAGGTGGCAGATAATCTTGTAAAACAAAATGCAGAAATAATTGAGATAATCTGTAAAAGGCTTAAGAGTATTGGTGACTTAAGGCCTACGGAGGTTCATCAACTTACCAATTCACTTGCATTTGCGGGAGCAGACTTAAAGCTAATTCGCGGAATAATTGCTAAATACACAAAATTAAATAAACAGGAAATTAACAAAATCTTTGACGAAGCGGCGCACGAAAATGACGCCTTTGCAGAGCAATATTACATATTTCGTGGGCTTGCTCCTAAAAGTACGTCAAATGACGAATATATCAAAAATTTAGTAAGAGCGATAAAAGAAACTACGCTTGAAAAATATGAAAACCTTTCCGATACTTATGCCTTTAAATTTGCCGGGAAAAAACCTTTAACCTTAAGACGCGTTTACACACAGGCAGTAGATAAAGCTATTTATCAAGTTCTTTCAGGTACGGTTGATTATAATACTGCAATTCGAAATACTGTTAAGGACTTAGCTGACAGCGGACTTAGAACAGTTGATTTTGAAAGCGGAGTTTCAAGGCGCATTGATTCCGCGGCAAGAATGAATATTCTCGACAGCGTTCGAGAACTTAGTCAAAAAATGCTTTTATATAACGGTGAAAACTATGGATCGGATGGTGTAGAGCTTTCTGCACACGCTCTTTCTGCACCTGATCACGTTTATGTTCAAGGCAGACAGTTTTCTAACGAAGAATTCAGTAAAATGCAGAATGGAGAAGACTGTAAGGATGTAAAAGGCAATGTTTATGCCGGTTTTGATAGGCCTATCGGACGATGGAACTGCAAACATTTTGAATTTCCTATTGTAATTGGAGCCTCAGAACCGGCACACAGCGATTCAGAACTCGCGGCGCTTAAGAATAACAGTCTGAAAAAATACAGCTTTACGCAGGAAATGAGAAAGCGTGAGCGTAATATCCGAAAGCTTAAAGACAGAAGAATGGCTTTTTCAGCTGCGGGTAATGAGCTTGACGCAAAGCGAACTCAAAGAGATTTGAATGCTGCGCTTAAGGATTATACAAAATTTTGCCGAGACAACGGATTTGAGCCGAAATACAGCCGAATAAAGGTTGAGGGATATAAAAGGATATCTTCGGTTGACAATTCTGTGAAAAATGATGTGATTTTAAAAGAAAGCAAAGTTGCGATAGAACAGGATGTGCATTTTGTAGGGAACATAAATAGAAATATTTATAAATGTGTGACAGAAGACATTGTTACAGATAAAGTAATAATAACTGATGAAAGGATTCAGCACATAAAAGAACGTCATCCAAATGATTATGAAAATTATAGCAATTATATCCGTTTTGCAATTGAACAGCCCGATTATATCATTGAAGCTAATAAACCTAATAGTGCTTTTATATTAAAATCTTTTAAAGAAAATAATCTTAATTTTCAAATAATTTTAAAACTTTCTACTTCTAAAGATGGAAATTTAAAAAATTCCATTATAACTTTTTTGAAAATTAGTGACAAAAAGAAAAACAAATATTTAAGAAACAAAAAAATTCTTTACAAATCGGAGTAAAACTGATATAATTAACATAGAATAGAAATGTGCTTGAGGTGGTAAATTTCGTGTCGACCACGCGCCGATGGCATGACAGGGGAAACCCGAGTAGATGTAGGGGAATGGCACGCCTACCAAGCACTTATTCTTATTTTGAGGTTACTGAAATAGCAGCCTCGTTAAAAAGACTGTCTTTTAAAGGCAGTCTTTTTTTGCGCTAATTTTTGTATTTTTACATTTTTCTTTTCCGCTATTGACTTTTATATATGCGTGTTATCATAAATTTAGGGATAATACCCGTTATTTCCATTCCGCGGACAACGCGGATAATAAATTATGATTAGGAGATAAGATATGGAAAATATTCTTGAAATTTTGAAGTCGGCAAATGTTGAACTTACTGAGGATCAAAAAAAGACGGTAACAGAAGCCGTCAAGAAAAGCTATCGCGGAATTGAAGAATTTGAGGATAAGAAAAATCGTATTTTAGAGCTCAAAAAGCTTAACGATGATCTATCTGAAAAAATTAAAAATTTCGACGGTGATAAATCTAAGCTTGAAGATCTTCAGAAAAAATTAGCAGACTTCGAAGCGGCAGAGGTAAAACGTAAAGAAGAACAGCAAGCGGCCGAGCTGGAAAAAACAATACGTGAAAGATTCGCTCCCCTTAAGGCTGATAATGAATTTTATAATTCATATGCCGAAAAAGAAACTTACGAGGAGTTTAAAAAAGCTGTTTCGGACAAAACAAACGCAGGAAGGTCTGACAGCGACATTTATGCTGCGATAATAAAAGACAAGGATGTTTACAAACCCAAAGAAAAATTTATTAATCCGCCCGTAGGCGGAGAAAGCAGCTCAAAAACTGATGAAATCGCAAAAGCGCGGTCGGTAATGGGGCTGAAAAACTAAAGAAAGGATATTATTATGGCAAATTCAATTACTACTTTTAAAAAGTATATCGATCAGATAGACGATGTTTATAAGGCTTCTGCCAAAACCGCTATTCTTGATGGCGATTTATCTCTTACACAGCAGGGATCCAATGCACACGAAATCGTGATTCCGAAAATTACGATGGATGGACTTGGAGATTATTCACGAAACGGCGGTTATGTTGACGGTAACGTTTCCGTAACTAACGAGACCGTTGAATTTAATTATGACAGAGGTCGCGCGTTTACTGTTGACGCTATGGATAACGAAGAAACAGCTGGTGTCGCATTTGGTAAGCTTGCAAGTGAGTTTATCAGGACTAAAGTCGTTCCCGAGCTTGACGCTTTCCGTTTTGCAAAATATGCAGGTCTTACCGGCATTTCAAAAGTTTCTGCCGGCGCAACTCTTTCTACCGGCGCGGATGTTGTTTCAGCTCTTCGCGCAGGTATTACCAAAATGGATGAAGATGAGGTCCCCGAGGAGGACAGACTGCTTTTTATCACTCCCACTCTTTATGGTCTTGTTCAGGATTTGGATACAACCAAGAGCAAGGAAGTACTTAACAGATTTTCAAGCATAACGCTCGTTCCTCAGAGCAGATTTTACACTGCGATTACTCTTTATGACGGCAAAACAGATACAAGCGCGTCTGACGGCGGCGTAAATCAGAAAGTCGGCGGTTATGTTAAAGCAAGTGGCGGTAAAGATATTAACTTCTTTATCATTCATAAGCCCGCAACCATTCAGTATACAAAACACACTGTGAATAAAGTTATAACACCTGAGGAAAATCAGACTGCTGACGCGTATAAGTTCCCCTACAGAGCTTACGGTCTTGCAGACGGTTATGAGAATAAAGTCGCGGGTTTCTATCTGCACCATAAAGCTTAAGGAGCAGGGTTATGAAAACGATAGGTTTAATATTCCCGGAAGTTAAACAAACGGAAAAACCAATAAAAGAAAAGAAATCCGAAAACAAACAAACGGAAAAACCGAAATCATAAAGAAAGGAGCGGTTAAATGTATTTGAATTATTCTGATTACAAAAAATACGGCGGAAAACTTGAACAAAATGCATTCGACCGCTTCGAGTTCCAGGCTGAAAAATTAATCGATATTCATACTCAATCAAGGCTGTTGGGTACTCCGTCGACATCTGTACCTAACGAAGTAAAAAGATGTATGATGGAATTAATTGATTACGTTGCTAACAATTCTGTAAACGGAGCTCTAAAAAGCATACAGTCCGAAAGTAATGACGGATATACAGTTTCATATTCATCGAATAAAAACGCTTCAGTAGAGATTTATGACATTATTTACACATATCTTTCAGAAACTGATTTAATGTATATGGGGATAGATTGATGAATTATCCTAAATGGTGGAATAAAACACTCACGATTTATAATAAGTCGGTAGGAGAAGATGATGAAATTAAATATACAAGACAGGTGGTAACAAATTGCTTTTTAAAAAGCTCGCCTGCTTATTCAATTTCCGGAGATACAGGAAATATAAAGAATCAGACTACCGTTCGAATACCGAATTGTGATATTGTAATTAATATAGGCGATATAATTATTATCGGAGTTAAAGAAGATGAAATAGATGAATATACAACCGGCAAAAGAGCTGCCGATATTTTAAAAAAATATAAATCCGCAGGAGCTTTTGCGGTTAGTTCTGTAACTTTAAACAATTACGGAGATCTTGCACATATAAAGGCGGTTGGAAACTGATGGATTTTATAACTCCTTTTGCCGAATATTTGCTCACTTGCGAATCGGTTAAAAACAATAAGTTGTTTCTTAATGCTGTAAACATCGAAGACGGGGCAAAACAGATCGTAACATCTGAAATCGACCGAAGCCAGGATAAAGAATACATCGACGGTTCGGTTTTACATAAGGTTATCTTTACATTGTTTGATTTTAAGAACATTTCTTTTTCGGCAATTTTAAAGAAAATGCTTAAGAAAAATAAAAATATCGAAAGTATTCTTGAAGTTCAAACTCTTATTGATTGGATTTCAGAGCAAAACAAAAAGCGGAATTTTCCTAACTTCGGAGATGATTATAAGGTTGAAAGGATAGAAACAACATACCTTACACCGTCAACACCTTCGATTGAAAATTCGGACTTAGCTAAATTCAGCATACCGATAGTCTGCTATGTTATGGACTATACGGAGGCTATAAAATGAGCAAGGTTACAATTTCTTTTTATCTTAAAAAAAATCTTCAAGAGTTCGTTACTCCGGAAGCCAAAAGGGCAGGACTTGTTTCTTGGTATAGACGAATGTTTAAATTTATACCTTTTGAAACCGGTCTGACTGCAAGCAATATTACAATTGAAGATGACGGTATTCATTTCAAAGCTCCTAACGCGAGATTTTTATATTACGGCAAACTTATGGTTTCGAAGATAACAGGTTCCCCACGGGCTAAAAAGGGCGAAACAAAGCGTAAGACTAATATAAATCTAAAATATTCTAAAGAGCAGCACCCTAATGCGTGTGCCTTTTGGGCCAAAGTTGCCGCGGATTTATACGGCGACGCAATTTCAAAAGAAATAAAAAAATATATTTTAAGGAAGTGATTTCATTGACAGAAGCTCAGCTTAAAACCTTCAGAGATACTTTTAAGCTTACCTCGACGGACAATACAACTGATGTCGGTTCTGCAGATATAAAGCGCAAAATGCTGGCGGTTTATATTAAGAAGGGAGACGATACAAATGGGGATTTCGAATTGCTCGGTTATAAGCAGGAGAGCGCTTCTATTGCTTCAAATTATGATTCAAGCGAAATCAGCGATGTAAATGGGGTTCATTACCTCGATAACATTTCAAAGGCAGAAAAGCTCGAAATGTCAGAATACCATTTGAATCCTAAAGCTACTAAGTTTTTGGAAGAGGCTGTTAAACTTAAGATATTTGACCGCGAGGATCTTATGAACGATTACGAGATCCTTATCGTTCACGGATATTTAAGAGACGAAAGCGGCAAATGCTTGGCAACCAAAGAAACAGGCTGTACCTTAACTTTGGATAATGCCGGCGGAAAGGGCGTAGTTACAAATGATGTAAATATAGCGCTTTCCGGTATTAAAACCTTTGGAACTGTTCCGGAGATAGTCGCAAAGCCGACATTTACGGAATATACTCCTGCTGCTTCGCAGAAAGCAGTAACCAAATAATTTTAAAACCGCCCTTATAAAAAGGGCGGTTTTTACAATAGTATTGAGAAATAAATTTTGAAAACAATAAAGTTTCAAACATAATAAAAAAATAGTCAAAACATTTTATTTTTATAAGTCTCAAGCACCTGCACCACGCAGGTGCTTTTTTGTTGTCCGCTATTGACTTTTATATATGCGTGTTATCATTGAATTAGAATAAAAAACGAGAGGGAATTCATTATGAAAATAGATTTTGGTATAGAAGCAGTTAAATGTCAGCTCGGCGATTCGGATAAATATATTTATTTTTATCCTACAGACGCAAATTTCCCCGAAAGGCTTGAAGAAGCCTATGATGAAATCGAAAAATACACTTCCGGCTTAAAAGAAGTAGAGGGGATTGAAGCTAAAATCAAGCAGAATAGGGAAGTTGACGAATTCGTTAAAGCTAAAATTGATTATGCTTTCGGTTATCCGGTATCAGAGACTGCCTTTGGATGTGTTTCCGCACTTTCTCTTGACGCTGACGGATTTTATCTTTTTGAGAAGTTTATCAATGCTATACTGCCGGTTATTGAGAAAGAATTCGGCAAGAGATTTGAAAAGCTCAATAAAAGAGTTAAATCATACACGGATAAAAAAGGTATGCACCCTGCACTTAGAAAATGATAACTGAATTACCTTACTCTCTAACTGTTAATGGCAAGCAATATGAGATTTATTGCGATTTCAGAGATGTTATTAACGCGATAGTCTCATATTCTGATCCTGAACTCGGGGCGAGACAACGTGCGTATATTCTATTTCATAATCTTTATGTAAACGATGATGAAATACCCGACGAAGATGTTCCCGAAGCGTTAGATAAAATCCGTTGGTTCGTGGACTGCGGCAGAGAATATGAAGAAACTCAATCCTCGCCGCGACTTATGGACTGGGAACAGGATTACAATATAGTAGTTTCGGCGGTTAATAAAATTGCAAATGTTTTAGATGTCCGCGAGCTGCCGTTTTTGCATTGGTGGACCTTTAACGGTTATCTGCAGGAACGCGGCGAATGTATGTTTTCTTCTATAGTGGAAATCAGAGATAAGCTTGCGAAAAATAAAAAGCTTGAGGATTGTGAAAGAGAATTTTTAAACACGAACCGCAACACGGTTATTTTACAGGATAAATATTCTGAAGAGGAACAAAAACAAATAAATGAGTTATTCGGATTGGAGTGAGAACAATAGCAGAAGATTTGATTTTAAATATTGATTATAATATTACGGAAGCTGAAGCCAAGCAGAGAAAGCTTGAGGCGCAGTGGAATCAGAGTGAAACAAGGGTCGAAGAGTTTAAAAGTAAGATATCCGATACAAAGTCGGAAATCGAAGGACTTAAAGAAAAACAAGCTTCGTTAAATGAAGAGTTAAAAAAAGCGAGGGATATTGCCGGTAGAAGAGAACTTTTTTTAGATAATTTAAAAAGTGATGTTCAAAGCGGAAAAACAACGGTCGAAAGCAAAGATATGGCACTTCTCGAGAAAAATGCTAAAGCTGCTTTAGATAAAGTCAAGCAGTTGGAATCTTCGTGGGAATCTCTCAATCGCAATATAAGAGACAAAGAAATTCAGGAAAAAAGATATAATGCCGAACTATCTCTTGAAAGATCAAATCTAGATGTTATAGGTTCTAAAATAATCGGTAACACTCAAAAAACAAAAGAACAAAGCAAAGAAATCAAAAAGCAGGGTAGAAGTTGGAAAGATGTTGCTAAACATTTAAAGAGTAATAGATCCGGTCTCGACAAAAATTTAAGCAGAATTAAAGAGCTTGCAAAATCGGCATTGTTTTTTTCTGTACTAACAAAAGTCTTTACATCCATGCGTAATGCGATAGGAGATATTTTCGGGCAGGACAAAGATATTTCTTCGAGATATGAGCAGTTAAAAAATAATCTTATGGTTATAGCAACTACCGTAGCTCAAACTATAAAGCCGATTGTAACTTGGATCCTTGATAAAGTAATACTGATCACGCAGGCAATTCAGAGCGTTCTGAGCAGAGCTTTAGGAAAGAGCACTTCCGAAATGCAGAAAATGGCAACAAATATGAATGCAACTGCTAAAAATACAAAAAAAGCAGGTCAAGAAGCTAAAAAAGCTACGGCAAGCTTTGATACTTTACAGACAGCTGTCAATTCAAGTTCTGATTCCGACGATTCGAGTTCAGCAGGATCTTCTGTTGCTCCTATGAAAGATTTTTCTCCGGAAATGCAAGAAAAAATAGATAAGATAACGGCAATTGTGAGCGCTGCTATGTTAGCTATCGGTGTAATTTTACTTTTAAGCGGAGCGAATATCGGTTTAGGATTAGGATTAATGGTTTTAGGCGCATTAGGACTTGCTGCGGTTATCGCGGCGAACTGGGACACAATGAGCGAAAAAACACAAAGCATTATTGCCATATTAACCACTATAATTTCTGCAGCTGCTTTAACTCTCGGATTTATTTTGATTTGCACCGGTGTAAACATTCCTTTAGGATTAGGATTGCTGATTGTCGGAGCAATGGGACTTGCCGCAGTTGTTAAAGCTATGTGGGAATCGTTACCTCAAAATATTCAAGATACTATTCAAATCGTTCTCGCAATAATCGGCGGTGCCTTGATAGTGATAGGAATTATTCTTTTATTCACCAACGTAGGTATAGGTTTGGGATTGGGACTAATTTTAGCCGGCGCGGCAAGTTTGGCCGCCGCAGTAGCCGCTAATCCAAATGGATTTCTTAATAAAGTTAAAAAGTTTACAAGTGCAATAGGAGGATTTTTCAGTGATCTGTGGCTTGGAATAAGAAAAGGATTTTGGGCAGCCCTAAAATGGATTGTCGGAGTTGCAAATAACTGGATAAATGGTTTGAACTTGTTATTAACACCAATGAGAGGATTAATTTACGGTATTGCAAAAGCATTTGACTCAGATATTAAATTCAGTGATATCCGAATTCCTAATATTAAATTAAACGCTCCTGCGCTTGCAACCGGAGCAGTACTCCCCGGAGGCTCGCCGACGCTTGCCTATGTAAACGACCAGCCCGCAGGCAAAACATTCTTAGAGGGCAGTGTAGAGAATATTTTAGCGGCATTTGAAAAGTATAAACCGAGTTCGAAAGAAACAAACCCGAATTATACTGTTACCGCAACAGGTCAGCTTGCTCCGCTTATAAGGTTGTTAGGGCTTGAAATAAGAAAGGAAAACGAACGCTCAACGGTGTTCTGATTTAATTATGATAACTATTGACAATGTAAATTATAATGCTTCGTGGGTGATAAAAAGCTATAAGCAGACTGCAGATATTTTGAACGGTGATCAGTCAGGAAGATTACAGGGAACCAAGTCGATGTATTTGCAATATGTTGGAACATTTTTTAACAGTTCAGGCACGATCAGACGCGAGCAGAATTGTACAGATACGGAATGGAATTCGCTTTTCAGAGTGCTCGCAAACCCCAAAAACGACCACACTGTTAAAATACCTTTTGACGACGGATATATGACGACCGAAATATATGTTTCAAAGTGTGAGCGGACCTTGCTTTCCGAAAAGCCCAAAAGGGTGTGGAGCAAAACATTTGAGGTGACTTTCACGGCTATGGATAGTCAATGGCTTGCCGGCGGAACACTTCAAGGATATTCGGAGGGTTAAAAATGGAAGTTAAATTTAGTAAGAGCAATAAATTAAGATTTATCAAAGATAGTATTGATTTTCCTGCAATCATTACACCTACAGAACAGCCCGAATACTACAATATTGATTTAGTTCGAAATGGTGATGAAATAAAATTTGTATCAGCATCTTCTTCGAATTCTGAAGGGAATTTTTCTGAAAATGTAATACCTACGATCGTAATTCCTATTTTTGATAGTGATATTAAAGAATTAACTCTTATTTCGGATTATTTAGAGAACGATTCATTAAATTCAAATATAAAAAATGCAAGAATAACACTAAGTTGTTATGGAAAAGAAGATATTGTTTTAACAGATCTGTCGCTTTTACGATATGATTATGCAGAAGGCTGGGGAAACTCCGCTTATAAAAAAGTACGTGTTTATAATCATTATTTCTTTGATATTGATCATAAAATTCAGGAAATAAAAATCGAGATTCTTAGCACTGAAACTGCAAATAAAAAAGCAGTTCTTAACGATATAGAAGGAACCTTTTTTGAAGAACAGTATAATACTCTTTCAAAGTTTATATCTTTTGAAATATTTGAAAATATAAACATCTTGTCGGAGGATGTTGCAGTTAATACTTGTAACTTTACAGCAAAACTTGATGATTATATGGCAGAAAGAATTCAAAATGTTAGAGATTTTGATGTAATGCATAACGGCAAGTATTACGGTAGATTTTTTATAACCGATTGTCAACAAACAGCGAAAAATATTTTTGAAATTAAAGCTGAAGATATGAAAAGCAAAGCTAAAAAATTCAGTTATGATAAATGGTCGCATTTTAATCCGGAAATTTGTTTAGCTGACATTTATAATTCGTGCAATGTCGGTATAAACAGTGGGAATTCTAATTTAAAAAAATTAAACGGCTATATTAAGGTTGATTCTTGTCTTTACGCTCTATGTCAAATAGCGTGGGCATTAAATAAAATGATAGACAGCTCACGAGCAAGCTTTATAACATTAAGAGATGTTCCTACTGAAATTACAAGTTATATTAATAACAATAACGGTAGGAAAAAAATTGTTGGAGACGCTAAATTTACTAAAGGAGAAATATTTACACAAGCGCGGTACGAATTAAAAGACTATCAAACAGTGGAAAGCGATTCAGTAACTCTCGAAACAGTATACGGAAATTTTACAAAAGATTTAAAGTATTACTTTACTAATCCTCCTTGTTCAATAGGTGAAGGTATCAGTTCAAACAAAGTTTTGGTTTTTGGCGGATATAGAGATAATTATGCAGTTCTTAGAGCTGTAGACGGTGATCCTGATTCGAATTTATCAGTACCTATACACGGTTCAAAAATGACACCGACAGTGTATGACATTACAGTTTTAAATAATGCAAGTTTTGTTAATGGCGCTGAAACAAATGAAAAAACAATCGATAGATTTACTATAGCACAGGGATGGCCGTCTCCTACGGACCAAAAATCTCCATATATTAAAAAATTTATTGAATCACCCGGGACTGTAAGCGCAAAAATCGTTGTAGAAAACGAGCGCGTCGGTGATTTGGTGCAGATTGAAACAGCGTTTTCGGGAACATTTACCGGAATAATTACATCTATGGTATTGCATTTGGGATATACCGATGTCGCGGATATAGAGATTCGTGTATGGCCTGAAGGAGGAGAAGATGAATGATACTAAAATTTAATATTATTAATCAAAATATTGAGTTTCTCGGGAAACCCGTTGTAAGCGATTCAATAAATTATCTTTCTTTAGAAATAAGCTTTTCAGAAGATTGGAATGATACAGTAAAAACAGCGGTTTTCCGTGGACCTGACGAAAAAGTATATAACAGTTTGATTCCTGAAAGCGGAAAATTGATAATACCGTTTGAAGTTATAAAAGCGCCTGGATTTACAGTTTCATTTTTTGGTGTAAGCGGAAAACGAAGAATAACAACTGATATTGCAAAAATACAAGTCAGACCTTCGGGTTATGAAACAGGCGAAACACCTGAAGATCCTACACAGGATATATATTCTCAAATTATAGATTTAGTTAAATCTTCAGACGAAAAAGCCAATGAGGCTCAAAAAACCGCGCAGTCTGTTAGAGATGACGCGGATAACGGTAAATTTATAGGACAACAGGGGCCAAAAGGAGATACAGGCCCTGCAGGGCCCCAGGGCGAGCAAGGACCAAAAGGCGAACAAGGTATTCAAGGGGAAACCGGTCCTCAAGGATCTCAGGGGGAAACCGGCCCGCGCGGTGAACAGGGAATTCAAGGTGAAAAAGGCGAATTAGGTCCTCAAGGCATTCAGGGCGAAAAGGGTGACAAAGGCGATAAAGGTGATCCGGGAGCTAAAGGGGATAAGGGCGATCCCGGCGAAGTAACAAACGAACAATTAACTGCGGCAATAACAGAAGCCAAGTCAAATGAAGTGAGCAGAGCTAATAATACTTATGCAAATGCCTTGAAAGGATCTGTTACTGGATCGGCTTTAGAAATAAACGATATATCGCCGATAGAACATACGCTCAATATTAATGTTAGGAGTAAAAATTTAATACCTTTTCCCTATAATTTTCAGGTAATAAACGGTAACCCTTACACTTATAACGGAGTGACTTTTACCGTAAATGACAATG
>CAKSGV010000012.1 GCA_934454845.1 uncultured Eubacteriales bacterium
GTCCCTTTTTTCGATGATTTTCTCTTTCTTTGCAAAAAAACAAAGCCCTCTTGTTGAGGACTTTGTCTACTGTCTGATAGGAAGTAAAAACTAAGGTTTTTACTTCCTATTTTATTAAAATATTTTTTTAAGTCTGTTTACCGCTTCAACAGTGTTTTCTCTCGAGCCGAAAGAGGTCAACCTGAAATATCCCTCGCCTGCGCTTCCGAAGCCTGCTCCCGGAGTTCCTACTATCTGTGCAGAGCTTAACAATTTATCGAAAAATTCCCACGAATCCATTTTACCCGGGCATTCAAGCCATAAATAAGGCGAGCATTCGCCGCCGGTAAATTTTATGTCTTTCTCTTTTAAAAGCTTTGAAAGAATTTGTGCGTTTTCAATATAGTAATCAACATTCTTTTTGCATTCTTCAATTCCCTCAGGACTGAGTGCCGCCTGAGCGGCTTTTTGAATTATGTATGAAACGCCGTTAAACTTCGTCGCCTGCCTTCTCGCCCAAAGCGAGGAAAGCTTTATTTCTCCGGCATAAAGTTCATCCGGGAAAACGCTCCACGCACATCTGACTCCCGTAAATCCTGCCATTTTTGAAAAACTGCAGATTTCCACGGCGCAAGTTCTTGCACCTTTGATTTCAAATATCGAATGTGGCAGATCTCCTTTGATGAAAGCTTCGTAAGCTGCATCAAAAATAATCAGCGAGCCTGTTTCATTTGCAAAGTCCACCCAAGCTTTAAGTTCATCTTTGTTATACACAGCGCCCGTAGGATTATTAGGCGAGCAAAGATAAATTATATAGCTTTTCTTTTCAATACCTGCCGGACTCGGCTTAAATCCGTTTTCCATATTTCCTTTCAGAAACTCGATCTTTCTTCCGCTCATCATATTGCTGTCAAGATAAACCGGATAAACGGGGTCCGGAATAAGTATCGGATTATCACCGAAGATCTCTACAATGTTTCCGGAGTCGCTTTTAGCGCCGTCGGAAATGAAGATTTCCGAAGGATCAATACTTATTTTGGAATTTCTTTTATAATAATCGGATACTGCTTCTCTTAAAAAAGCATATCCGTTATCATCGGGGTAGCCTTTAAATGTTTCAGCTTTTCCCATCTCGTCAGAAGCGGATTTAAGCGCTTTTACCACAGTTTCAGAAAGCGGAAGAGTAACATCGCCTATTCCTAAGCTTATAACCTTTTTATCGGGATTATTTGCCTTATATTCCGCAACCCTTTTTCCTATCTGAGAAAAAAGATAATTCTTTTTAAGATTTTTGTAATTTTCATTTGTTTTGATTTTAAGACTCATAAGAAAAAACTCCGTCATAAACTTTTTGAGCGCTGCCGCGCATATAAATATGTCCGTTTTGCATATAGGTTATTAAAAGGCTTCCGCCCAGTAAATCCACTGTTATTTCTTCGCCGATTTTGCAGATTCCGTTTTTCACTGCCGCCGCAACACTGGCACAGGCACCTGTTCCGCAAGCGAGAGTTTCACCGCTGCCTCTCTCATAAACTCTCATTTCAAGCTCTTTTTCGGATATCACCTTAACAAATTCGGTGTTTACCCTTTGCGGAAAGATCTTAAAGTTTTCGAAATCAGGACCAATTTCATTCAAATTAAGATTTTTCACTTCGTCGAGAAATATTACCGCATGCGGATTGCCCATCGAAACGGCGGTCATTTTATATTCTTTACCGCGTATTTTCACAGGCATATTTATCATTTTTTCTTGATTGAAGATCACGGGAATTTTATCCGTTTCAAATTCCGGAACACCCATATCAACGCCTATTAATGCGGCTTTGCCGTCTTTTTCAGTGATTGCAAGTGTTTTTATGCCACTTAAAGTGTCAATAGTTATAACATCTTTTTTAACAATATTGTTATCATACAAATACTTGCCCACGCACCGAATCCCGTTACCGCACATCTTTCCCTCGCTACCGTCGGCATTGAACATCCGCATTTTCGCGTCTGCTTTTTGCGAAGGGCAGATAAGAATTACTCCGTCACTCCCTACCGAGAAGTGCCTCGGCGACATCAAAACGGCAAGCTTTCCGGGATCGTCAATTTTTTCCTCAAAGCAGTTTATATAAATATAATCATTTCCGATTCCGTGCATTTTAGTAAACTTTATTTCTTTTAAAGCCATTTTTGCTCGCACTCCTAAAATCCATAACATCTATATTTATAATCTTATCACCGACAAGTGGCTTTGTCAATAAACATTATGCTTGTAAAAAACAATAGCTTGTGGTATAATTCATATATATTTATATTATGGGGGTATATATGTTAAAAACTTCTGTCGCTTTAACTGCTTTTAATGGGGAAGATTATATTGAAAAGCAGCTTATTTCGATAAGAGATCAGATCCGTAAGCCTGACGAGGTCGTTATAGTTGACGACGCATCTCAGGACTCCACGGCTCAAATTGCGGAAAAATTTATATCCGATAATAATCTTTCAAATTGGAAGCTTATTGTCAACAAAGAAAATCTCGGTATAGCAATGAATTTCAGAAAAGCTCTTTCCAATGTTACCGGAGATATAATATTTCTCTGCACTCAGAGCGATATCTGGTATGAGGATAAAATTGAAAGTATTTCAAGCCTGCTTGCTACAAATCCGAATATCAAGGCGGTAAACTGCGCTCACGAGCTTATTGACTCTGCGGGCAAGGACCTTGAATCAGACTATCTCGGTGCCAGCGGAAGTGCCGCATCGAGGCTTTCAAAGACACCTATCTCGTCACTTTTGAATTTCAAGCCTTTCCCCTGCGGAACTCTAACGGTGCGAAGAGAAAACGCCGAAAAATACATCAGGCTATCGAAATGCAATTTAAAAACAGCTTTTGAGCTTGAGTGTGCCGCAGCTGCCGAAGAAGGACTTTATTTTTACGACGCGCCTCTGATTCGCGTTCGTTTTGTTTCGGAAATTCCGATTCCAAGTCCGGTCGAATCGGCGGAATTCCAGCTTGAAGCAGCAAAATCTATCTTATCGATAACAGGAATTGAAAAATACTGCATAAACTGTTCAAACAGATTAACCGCGCTTAAAAACAGATCCCTTTTCGGTATAATCGGATTATATTTTAAAAGGGATTACAGGTATCTGCTCCCTCTTAAAGTACGGTTTAACGATTTGATTTATGTTTTAAAATCAGAAAAAAGCAAAAAGGCCGAAGTTTAAAAGCTTCGGCCTTGATTTTATTTAAAAGCACTTATCTCCCGCTTTTCTTTTGCAGTCCTCAATTTTTCCGCACCTGTAACAAAGCTCATTTTTGCAGGTGCCGCTCTTATCAATTTCTAAAATGTTTTCAATAGTAGTCTGAGCAATATTTGCAAGCGCTTCCCTGGTTAAAAACGCCTGGTGAGAAGTAACTATAACATTAGGCATTGAAATAAGTCTTGCAAGAACATCGTCGTCGATAATATGGCCCGATCTGTCTTCAAAGAAGATATCGGATTCCTCCTCATAAACATCAAGGCAGGCAGCTCCAACCTTTCTTGATTTTATTCCCTCAAGCAGCGCCTCGGCGTCAATTAAAGCTCCTCTTGAAGTGTTTATTATCGCTACTCCCTTTTTCATTTTATCTATAGCCTCTGAATCAATGAGGTGCATAGTTTCATTAGTGAGAGGGCAATGAAGGGAAATAATATCGCTTTCTTTTAAAAGCTCGTCCATTGTCACATATTTAACGTTATCTATTTCTGCAGGATATTTATCGTATGCTAAAATATTTATTCCGAAGCCTTTGCAGATATCTATGAATACTCTTCCTATTTTACCTGTTCCGACTACTCCGACGGTTTTACCGTGAAGATCAAAGCCGGTGAAATTATTAAGGCTGAAATTAAAATCTCTTGTTCTGATATAAGCTTTATGAATTCGTCTTATAGAGGTAAGAAGCATAGCTATTGCGTGCTCCGCAACCGCATAGGGCGAATAGGCAGGTACTCTTGCAACATGCAGCTTTTTATATGCATATTTGATATCAACATTGTTGTATCCCGCACACCTTAAAGCTATCATTCTAACGTTTTGCTCGCATAGTCCGTCAATAACCTCCTTGTTTACTTCATCGTTAACAAAAACGCAAACGCCCTCACAGCCGGATGCAAGCTTAACGGTATCGGCGTTTAATTTTGTTTCATAAAACTTAAGCTCGATACCCGCGTCTTCGGCAGGTTTTTTAAAAGCCTCTACATCGTAAGGCTTTGCGTCAAAAAAAGCAATTTTCATAAGTTTCTCCTTTTTATTCGGCATTTATGAATTTTTCCAAAGAATCTTTATCCTTATAGCCTACAAAGCTATCGGCAATCTCGCCGTTTTTCATTAGAAATACTGCCGGTATATTCTCAATTCCGAATTTTTGTGTAAGCTCAGGCTCGTCATCGACATTGACCTTGCAGACTTTAATTTTACCGTCATATTCGTCGGATATTTCCTCCAATACCGGGGCGAGCATAGAGCAAGGGCCGCACCAATCGGCATAAAAATCTATTAAAACCGGCTCGTTGCTTTTCAATACTTCTTCTTCAAAATTTTTATTATTTAAAATTATTTCTGACATTATTGTTTTCTCCTTTTCTTTTTTTATTATTCTAACACATTTTAATCGATTTTACTATAAATTTTGATAATTAAACTTGACATAACTTCAAATTTATTATATAATCATAAGGCGCTCAAAAAAAGAATATAGGGGTATAGCTCAGCTGGTAGAGCATCGGTCTCCAAAACCGAGTGCCGAGGGTTCAAGTCCTTCTGCCCCTGCCAGTGGAAAACGGCTCAACCATGCGGTTTTGAGCCGTTTTCCTTTTGCTGTTTAAGCTTGGAACACGGTCTGTTTTGCCGCATTTTGATACCCAAAACAGGTGCGGATTTTCCATCCGGCGGCATACGCTTACAACGATTCCGTCTGCTACATCATCAATAAAGCATCAATTTTTTAGCTCCGACTGGATATCAGCCGGAGCTTTTCTTTGTTTACTGCGATATAAATTTTGACTTAAATCTCAAAGCCCTCGGTTATACCGTTAAGCCTCGAAGTATCCTTTTTCACATAGTAGAGCTCAGTTATCTGCGAAGTTGAATGTCCGAGTAAATCAGCTACTTGTCTTGGCGATAGCGCCTTAATCGTTCCGTCCGGCTGCTTTTGTCCGTTTACTAAGTTTGTGGCGAATGTGTGCCGCAGGCTGTGCAAGCCTTTTTGTTCAATTCCTGCTGCCTTTAGTATGCGGTAAAATCTTTTTCGCAGATTGACAGGTTTTGTGTAATCACCTTTCTCGTCGCACACAAGGGGCGTATTTTCGCCGAAATAGGCTTCTTTGCGCAGATCCTCGATCATATCCATTGCCGTCCGGTTCAGTGGCACTGTGCGCTTACTGGTGGCGCTTTTAGGCTTTCCGACTTTTATCTTCATTGCCGCTTTCCCAACACCGTCACGGTTTACAATTTCTTTTACGCCTTGCCTTACAGTAAGCGTTTTATTTTCAAGGTCAATGTCACTGTTAAGCAATCCGAGCACCTCTCCGGTACGCAGTCCGGTATTTAACATTAAAATATATGCAGCTGCTTGCTGATATCTTCGTTTGCCATCTTTGAAGGTGCTGAATGCTTCTGCTTTGAATTTTTCAATTTCCTCCGGAGTGAAAATTGTTACTGTTTCGCATTCAGGTAAATTCTCTTTATTCTGTGCCGACAGGAAATTACTCTTTTTAATCATTTCGATGTTTGCCATAGGATTTTTCGGTATCATTTCCTCTTGATAAAGATACCGGAAGTATTCGTTCAGTACCACATAGGCTTTTTTGACGGTGGTGTAAGCATAATTTTTGTTCATCCAATAATTAAGTAGATTTTTTATATCTGCCGCTGTAACATCTCCGACAGCTTTCTTGCCGAGCAGCGGATATATCTGATTTTTAGCACTGCATTCGCATCGGTCATAGGTGGTTTGTTCTACTGACGGGAATTTGAACACTTGCAGCCAATTTTGCATGCTCTCTTGCAGAGTTTTCTTAGACTCGTCAGATTCAGCCACTTGATTTTCAAAGTCTGCAATGTACTGGGTTATCTTTTTATTAACCTCTGCTTTAGTCGTACCGGAAAAGCTTTTCCGTTTTCTCTTGCCGTGTTCGTCCATATACCATACTACGCCGCACCACCGACCGTCTGTACGCTTAAACGCATTGCCGTTTGTTAACAGTTTTTTCTGCATAAAAATTCTCCTTTCCAAGCACTACACAATACCACACTCTTTTCCGAATATCCAGCAAAATCCGCGGGAATTTCAGCGACCCCTAAATCAGCGAGGTTAAAATTCGAGCAACTCCTAAATCACAGTTTTTGTTGTCATCCGTAAAAGCCGCGAAAATCCTTGTGCGGTCGGCGTTGCCGTCTACTGTTTCCTGCGAGGGGAAAGCAAGGCAACCCCTCGCTTTCTCCTGCTTATTTTCGGACGAGCCGTAAGACAGCCGTTAAACCGCCGATTTTTCATGTTTACGGCCAAATTCAGCGAACTTTTCCAAAGCTGCCTGACACCGTGTTTCTTCGTGCAGTCGTATCAGTTGTTCTTCGTAATACTGCTCTATTGCTTCCGCAATCGGGCGTATTGTATAGCGCAAATTACCGTTGCGCTTTTCTCCTTTTTGGGTGATGACGGAGGTTGGTTCAGCAGTAATCAGCCGCTTTTCAATCAGGCTTTCCACATATTTTTTAACAGTGTTTTTGCTCATGCAGACAGCATTACCGATCGTTTTGTAGCTTGGATGGCACTGAAAGGTTTTTCGGTTTTCGCATCGGAGCAGATACGCATAGACAGCAATCTCACCGCTGCTCAGTCCCAAACAAAATATTTCATTCGGAACGGGAAAATAATCCTTTAGTGCGTCCCGTTTCGGATAGCAGCCATATTTCATTTACCGCCTCCCGAATGTTCGTCCACCCACCTGCGGAACTTTTCTTTTTCAACGAGCTTGCGGTTTCCTACCTTGAAAGTCGGAAAATCTTTTTCCTGCATCAGCTCGTATGCCGAAGAGATAGCAATGCCGAGCGCTTTTGAAATTATTTCGGCATTTAAGTACAGCGGCAGATCTTCATAACTTTTGTAGATCGGTGTTTTCATATTTAACCCTCCAAATTGTTTTCGGCGGATCAAAACAAAAAGACCCGCACTTCAAATCACGATGCGTAATTGCATCGGCGATTATGTAAGTGCGAGTCCGAAACTCAAAATTGGATTTTTACTTATTCAGTTGTCCTTAACTGTATGCAGTATAACATACCGCGAAAGTTTTGTCAAGGTTTTGAGCAGTTCAGTGAATTTTTCAGCCGTTTTGGGGAATACTGTTTTCTTTGTTTTCTGCGGGGCAGGTTTTAAACGCACCACGGCAGAGAAGAATTACATTTCCTCTTCCGTTTCTGTGCGGTTCATAACTTCAACCATGATCTGCACTGCCAAGCTGAATCCGTCGGCAAAGACCTCACACGCAAGAATTTTATATATGGGTTTAATGCTCTAATTTGTTTTTGTGTACCGATTTTGTCACATAAGTTGTGATATTCTGTTTTTACAACAAAATTAAGGAGCAATGTAAAATGAAAATTGAGGTTCAGTATTATCCGCTTGAAAACTGCAGCGGAAACTTATGTAAAATTATTGTAGAAACAACCGATTACGAATCGGCAGCACAAATAGTTATGAATATGTTTAATATTCCGCGAAGTAATATTTATTCGGTAAATTCCTATATAGGGTGATTTTACATGTTATCTGAAACTATGAAATTAAAAGAAAAAATCATCAGCATTTGTAAACATGATAAAACATTTTTAAGGAAAGGTTCAACATTCGATAAAATTACTGTTTTAAAATCAGGCTTTTATGGCTCTATGCTGTGCGGTCCGGTTACTTTTTTAGGACGTACAGACAGTTATGAGATGCTTTTCAGCAGCGGTAATGGTCGCTACTATTTTACAGTGCGTGACGGTTGGGGTGTTGAGGATAATTGTTTTTATGCTTTGTCTATCGGTTCAATCAAGCGTGACTTCAAAAAGCCTGTTACTATTGAAAAAATTGAACACGGAGTTAATAACCCTGAAGAGCCAAAAAGCGCTTATTCCGCATTGGCAATAAAAATGAAACTAAAAGACGATACACAAATACTCAAGGTGTTGAAAAGCAAACCGTAAAATAGTATAATAAAGGAGTAAAAATGAAAATTTCATATGATTTGAAATTTGAAAAATTTTTGAATTTATGGAGCAAGGCTGAAAAAGGAAAAGACAAAAAAGCGCAATACAAGCTTGCATTATTGTATTTTAAAAATAATAGCTCAGATACTTCCGTATACGCTTTTAAGCTTTTTAAAAAATCCGCAAAACAGGGGTTTACCGATGCCGCATATATGTTGGCGCGATGCTATCACGAGGGTTTGGGAATACGCAAAAATTACCGCCTTGCTATAAAATGGTATATTGAAACAGATTCTCTTATTACACACGATATTTGGAACAA
Organism: uncultured Eubacteriales bacterium; assembly: GCA_934454845.1. Taxonomy (GTDB): domain Bacteria; phylum Bacillota; class Clostridia; order Oscillospirales; family Acutalibacteraceae; genus UBA737. Next base: position 8,525 of record CAKSGV010000012.1, read on the forward strand.
CCCAAGTAAAACCGACAAAGAAGAAAGTAAATTATTTCAAAAATATCTTGTTGACGATGAATTTGCAAATAAAATTGATGAAAAATTAGATGTCAGGGAAGAGCAGATGAGCCTTGATAGTATTATCAACACTGCCCTGAGCGGCAGCTCCGATGCACAAAACCGATTGGGTTATTACTATTATAATGGCAATGAATTTGAAAAGGACATACAAGAGGCAATTTTTTGGTATGAAAAAGCGGCAGCACAAGGCAATGATGCCGCTATGGAAAGACTTGCAGAGCATTACAATAAAACAGGTCAATATAAAGAATCAGCCGAATGGTACAGAAGATATACCGAAGAACGAATCAAATGGCGCAACGAGCGCCTTAATTGGTAAAATCAAAACGAAAGGTGTTATGACTTATGGATCTATCAAAAATATCAACAGCACAGCTTGTAGAGGAGCTTTCTAAAAGAGAAGCCGTTCAAAAATTGATTGCGAAACCGTATCAGCCCTATCAGATAACAGTCGGAGAAACTACTGTTTCCGATAACGGTCCGGTTGTTATTTTAAGAGTCTGGGACTGATTTTTGCGTCGTAGTATTTTTATTTTTTATAATTAGGTCTTATTATAAAGTGTGGTATACTAAGCAGAAAAAAGACCGGCAGGAGGATTCACTATGAATTTAAAAAAATTGATTAAAGAGTTAGAAACTGAAACGGATAAGGAAAAGGCTGCTGAAACTATTCAAAAAATAGATTCATTAATAAATGAAAAAGGTGTTCTCAGAATGGGTCCGTTTGGTTATTTGAAGCCGCTTGAGATTGAATCTCATATATGTAAAAGAGATACTTTTGAAGAAGGGTACTTTGATTGCGAAGCATGGGGAAATAACTGGGGTTATCCTGTACGGCCGGACTGTATATATATCCAGCCGGACTACAACGGAATTGAAATCATACTGTCAATGAATGAGCAATATGCTGTTTCCTGTCTCATAAAAAGCGCTTATATACATCTGCATAACGGAATAAATGCTCCGGCTGCGGATCAGAAGCAAATCGGGGAACTTTTTGAGAAAATCGGTGTTCCCCGCAGTCAGTATAACAGCTGCGATTTTTATATAAGTAACAAGTGATATTCGATGAAATGCTTTTAAAAGAAAGGAAATACAGCTATGAGAAAAAAGGATTATACTGTCCAGCTTCTATATTTTTCGGATTTACTTCCTCAAAAATATCCCGAGGAATCCGCCGGTCTGTTTGCGGCGCTTGAAAAGTACAATGTTGCTTATGCTTTTATAAAGGGAGCAAAGGATATTTGCATACGGGATTTTATGCCAATACAAGTACATGGACGTTATCCAAAGGATAATGTGGTATTTCGGTATGAACCGTCTTATTTGGAAAAACGTCGTGATTTGCTGACCGATTTTTCACAGGACATTGATACAAATTGGCAGTTAGTCAACGGTTGGCGCCCGCCTTGTGATTATGATAAATCGGAAGTAAAAATTGACGGCGGGAACATACTGATTTCACCGGATGACGAAAAAGCAATTATAAGCGACCGCATTTTTTCTGAAAATCCGGAATACGGAAAAGCTGAACTGGTACGGGAGCTTGACTCAACACTAAATAGACCGGAAATTATTATCATTCCTTCACTTGAAAGTGATACAACCGGTCATGCAGACAATATGGTTCGATTTTTAGATGATCAAACAGTTTTATGTAATGAAGTTTTGGAGTCGGACGTTTTTAACCGGCAGTTAAAAACAACACTGCAATATCGCGGTCTGGATGTGTTGGAATTTCCGTTCGCACCGACTGAAGACAGAAGCGGTGTAGGGCGCTATTTGAATTATCTCGAAACCGATGAAGCGGTGTTTTTGCCAGTATTCGGTATAGACACAGACGCAAGAGCCGTGGCTGCCGCCGAAAAGATGTTTTCAAAGCCGGTTGAACCGGTAATGATCCCGAACATTGCCGCTGACGCCGGTGGCTTGCACAGCATCAGTTGGGATATGTCCTATTATGTTTGGGGAGATTAACAATATTGTTTATTGTTATCAAAAGTAGTATAATGGAGAAAAAATAAAAGGAGACAGTTGGAATGGATGGAGAGCTGCAGAAACTAAAGGCTATGGTAGATGAATTAAAAATGGCATTAGACAATAAAACAAACAAAAAACCAGATGATATTGTTCCAATATTGCAAAAAATCGGAACTGAACTTCTTACAAAATACGAAATTAGAATTGGTAATATCACCGTAGAACCGCTGCGAGTCGAACCGTATTTGTTTAAAAAAGTAGCTTTTGAGGACAAGTTTACTCATTCTATAATTAAGGACAATAAACAGAGATATTACGGACCACAACAAAGGAACAGATTTGGCAAATTGTATATTCATAGTGGATATTCTGGTGTTGATATTGTTTTGTCCGATAATGATGATTACGCTTTTTCATTCTTGATTAAAAACTCTCGAATTTTAATTAACAATAATGTGACATATCCGTTTCTTAAACAATACGGAGTTGCAGAAGTTCTAAAGAACAATGAGATTACAGCTGATTATGATGAAAGTGTCTTATACAAAAAAGAAACTCCGAGCAACTCTATTGTGTTTAGAACCATACGGAATGGCCTTAGGAAAATTGCTGAGCGAGATGATTTTAAAAAACCTGAACAAAATAAATATAATCAACTTCTTATTTCTTCATTCATAGAACTTAAAGAACACACTTCTTCACAGTATGATTTTGAAAGTGGATATGGCGGGGATAGAGCTGTTGTTGAATACTTAAAGGATTATAAACATACACACCCGACTATAAGCAGAGACGAACTCGACAAATTGCGAAAAGAAGTGTACCCTAATGGTAGCCAAACTGAATTTGTAAAGGAATTTGGAGAATAATATGCTCTACTTTTCATCACTTCTAAAAACTAACCCACAATATTCATTATCGGCGGAGAATTTGTTTTCCGCTTTATCCGACAGCGGAGAAAATTTCACTCTTTTTAACGGAGCAAGGGACATCTGGGCAAGGGATTATATGCCGGTTAAAACAAAAAGCGGTAAATATGTATCATTTCGTTACGAGCCGAGCTATCTTGCAGACGATCCGCAATTAAGAACAAATTTCAAAGCTGATATTGCGCCGCATTTTGATTTGCCTGTTACATATTCAAATATCAATCTTGACGGCGGAAATGTTGTATTTTCGCCGTCAAGGTCGAAAGCCGTTATCACAGACAGGGTGTTTTCGGAAAATCCCAAATATGATAAAAATACTCTTTTATTAGAGCTTGAAAATTTGCTCGAAGCAGAGATAATTATTATTCCCTCGCTTGAAAGCGATATGACAGGCCACGCAGACGGTGTGGTGCGGTTTGTAAACGAAAACACGGTGATCGGCAACGCCTCGCCTTACAAAAACGGTTACGAACAAAAGGTGAAAAGGGTGTTGAAAAAGCACGGCGTTTCGGTTATTGACTTTCCGTATTTTAATTCCGCGGGCATAAGTGCTGTCGGAAGTTATTTAAACTTTCTTGAAACCGAAAATCATATTTTTCTGCCGATTTTCGGAAGCGTTCAGGATGAAACTGCAGTAAAAAGAGCAAAGGAAATATTTGATAAAAAAATAATTACCGTAAATATTAACGGAATTGCGAAAGACGGAGGAGTATTGAATTGCATAAGTTGGGAAACGAACTGACCGCAGAAGATAAGAAAAATGAAATCAAGCAAATATTAACTGCGAGGCGAAAGCTTTACAATGCAGGAACAGAGCTTTTAGAATGTGACGATGTATATGCCGAAAACATAAAATCGGAGCTTGAAAGGCATACATTTGCCAGTCATACAGTTCCTTTTGTGGGTGCCGGAGCGGTTAAAAAACAAATTGACGAAACCGATATTTGCCTTTATCTTGAAGCATTTATGAGAATATATGTAAAAGAAGAAAATATCATAATTGATACAGAAAATAGCCTTTGTAAAATTAAGCTTAACGAGAAGCTGACGGCAAATATTCCGATAAAAAGCGGAACGGCAGTCAAAAGCATTTTATTATAAAAGAGGCTGTTTTATAAATTTAATAGAAACGGAAGTATAATTAAGAAAAATATTTAAATTCTTAAGTCATTACTAGTCTCTCACCCAATTGCCTGTTTTAAGCAGTTGGGTGAATTTATATGTTATGTACCGAATTTGCACCACTGCTCAACGTATAATAAAATTAAACCTTAAATCTAAAGTACGGAGTTGTGCAATGTGAAATTCTTTGAAAAGCTCAAAAAAACATATAAGTTTTATAAATCACTCGGAAAAAACAGTAAGCTGTCTAAAAAAGCGGAGGTGAAAATCAGACCTGACGCTATTGCGTTTTTAACCAGTCCATATCCTATTTTAGAAAGTGAAACGGAGAAAAGCTATGAAATTGATTGAGCTTCCGTCACTTAAGTGGTTTAATTTCGGTAATGTTTTTACAGGGAGCATAGGAACGGAGCCGGGAAAAGGGTGTTTAAATACAACAAATTTTAACTTCAAGGTCAAAATAACAGATAAAAACAAGCTTACTGCCGTTTGTTGGTTTATGTTGCCGTGGAATGCAAGTACAAATATGAGCGAAGCCACCATAGGATTATTTGATGCGGATGATTTTGGGATTGAAGTTGCGGAAAACTGGCTTATAAATAAATGCTTTAAGGATTATCAACCACTTAATGGTTTGCCTGCAAATGCTCCTTGCTTATCACAAAATAACCCACAAATCAAATTTAAGATGATTCCATAGACCTTGCAATTTTTAGTGTTTGTATTGTAATAAAATGACTTAAAAATGTAGCTTATATTACAGACGATATAAATTAACAGCACAGCCGCCGGATCTTATGTCCGACGGCTGTGCTGTTTTTAAAATTTTGGCCAATATCGGTTGATTTCACGCTGCATATTTTCTCTGCCCACGGGATTTTGTGTGTGCAGTACGATAGGATAAAAGGTTCTTCTTTCGGCAAGCCAGTCGATAAGCTTTATTCCGTCGCCGCCTTGGATGGTGTAATCCCCTAAATCGTGGTCGCAGTCGATAACGTCAATCTTAATTCCTTCCTTTTCGCTGAGCACTATTTGCAGTTTTGCCGCTGTTACGCTGCGGCACCATACATATCCTTCGGGTGCGGGGCGGATATCGTCAAGCCAAATCTTAATTTTAGGCTCGTCTTCAAGAATTCCTGCAAGATACAACCCTTTTTCCGTAAATTCCTGTGGCTTGCTCCTTTCGGCAATTTCATCATTCAGTATGCAGCGATATGCATTTAATAAAAGTGTCAGACTAATTTCACCTTTTTCATAATTACTGAGAGCGATCAGCGCTCTTTTCGTTCCGGTCGGCTTTTCATAATAATACTCAAGGTTCATATAGTTGTGCATAACTTCATAATAAACGCTTCCGTCCTCGTTTTGAAAATAGCCCTCAGCGTTCATGTCGGAATTGTCACCGTACTTTTTTACAGCTTTTTCGTCTTTAAACCGTGAAAGACCTATTTCGGCAAGCACGAACGGTCCGCCGCAAACACCGTCTTTGTTGAATTTATCGCAAACAATATCGCCTTTATTAAACGGTGTTGGAAAGACGAAGAAAAGGCCGCCGAATACACCATAGTAAATATTGTAATCAGCAATACAAGGTATATAATCAATATGAATATCTATAATTTCAAAATTTTTAGAAAAACAGGCAATCATTCGGCTGTGGGTTTGGTTTGGAATAATCTTTTCACATCGTATTTTTATAATATCCTCATCTGAAGTCACGGCATTTTTTAGAGCTTGAAAAGAAGAATAAAGTCCATCGTCACACTCTTCTGAGCCATCTTTTAGAATATATTGAAATCTGTAAATACTGTTTTGCGCAGAGCAAAATTCATCAATATATCTATTTTCCAGTGAAATATATTTTTTAAGAAATTTATGCAGACTTTTTTGCGGTACGGTGTTATTGCGTTTTTCAATTTCACAATCGGGCATTGTATCAATAAGTTCGTTAAAAGCAGCCTGCTTTTCTTTTAAAGTTATGCCTTTGCATTGGTAAATCAGCCACGCCGCTTCAAGTGGGGTAAACTTATAGTCGGTTTTTTCGAGATACTTCCGAATATCCTTTGAATTTATATATTTAAATATATTCATTTTTCCTCCGGTTTTTGCAGTCTTTGTTTTATAATACGGTATTTTTCCGGCAATTCATCATTATATATTTTCGCGCGATATAAAGGCGAAAGATATTGCGGATTCCTATAAGGTTCTGCAAAATAATTTCCGTGTTTAAGTGCACCGCTTACTAATTTGCCGTTTTCATCCGTATGAATGCACTGAATGCCGCAACAATCAATTCCCACCTCAGTCAATCGACAATAATGCGGACCACAGGTATACGGCGAACAGTCAATTTTCAAAATATCGCCGGGACTGTACGGGACGGGAAGATTTAATAAATTCACACCGCCAAATGCCTCTGTTGCTTTTGAAAATAAAGGCATTTCTTTTTTCATCTTCAAAAAATATTGTATTTCGCCGTTACCGTCTGCAATAAATCTATATTCCGGAGATAGAAATCCACAGTATCCTACGTTTTTTTCTTTGCGTAATTGTTCGATTTCCCAGTAAAGACATTTCCAATCATCGTCAGCATTTTCTTTGCGGTATTTTCTGATTGCTTTTTGCGCTTCTTCAATGGACGAGGCAAAGTATGTTCCATCTATTTTATTATCTTCCAAGTTACAACCGGTACACAAAGTTATCGAAAGAAATCCATTATCTTCACCGTACAGTGAATTATAAGCATCATCAATGGTGGCAATGTAATTTTTAATTGCAGCAGAATCTTTCGCAAATTTGCTGTCACTTGCCAAACGAGAAAGCAACACTTTCTTTTTTAATAGACCTATCGGAGCGCCGGCAACGATATTTGAAAAGTCTTCGGCAGTTAAATTAACTATGTTCTTAAGTAAAAAATCCTTTAACTCCGGTGAGTGCAGAAGATTTATAATTACTTCCCTTATCCCGGCACTGTTATTTTTTGCTTGAACCATAACCCATTTCATAGGATTTTTAAAATATTCCGCACGATATTCTCTTATTGTCGTCCCGTTGGAAATTGATTCTTCATCTTCGTCTGCGGTGTAATCGTATTCCCAACCGCAACACTCACAAATCCAGTACATATCAAGGGTTTCATTGCCGCATATCGGGCAAGTGACAATATGAAAATCTCCGCTTTTATATTCTATTGTATTGCGTATATTCATAGCGCACTCCTTTCGTTAATCTATTACTCTGTATAAAATTCTTCTCCTGTTTCAAGGCATATGCATCCGAGTGCATTGCCGAACACGGCTCCGCAATCAACTGCGATATGATTATTGCCGTGCCATATTCTGCCACGGTAATTTGTATCTATAAATGCAGTCGGTGTATGGCCGGTGATAATTATCCTGTCTTCAAAATACTTCTTTTCATATTCAGGCTTACCAATAATAAAATCCGAATAGGAACAATTGGAAAAATCAAGCATCTTTGCTTTGGCGGGAACAGTATGCGACATAAAATACCTTTGATTACCTATTTTGAACTCTTTAAACGGCAACATATTATAAAGAAAAGACAGTACCGTTTTTTTTTCGTTGTCGCAAAGCTTTAAAAAAGTCTCATAAGTAGTTATTCCGCCGTCGTACAACCATAGACGGAGCCTTTCAGCAAATTCATCTGCTTTCTGACCGTCATCGGGCATAATGACATTTTTTAGGAGAATAAATGCCTCGTGATCGTGATTACCATTAAGAGTGATTACATTTTTTCGCACTGCTAAATCGAGTACAATCTTCATTACATCAGGTCCTCTGTCAACAATATCACCAAGAACATACAGAGTGTCGAAGGAAGAAAAACTGATTTTACGCAGCATATGCATATATTTTTCATAACAACCGTGTATATCGGATATTACATAAGTCATAACTTTCCTCGTCAGTTTATGTAAATTATTTTATATTGTGGCAGATCACACAGCAACATAAGTTATAGAAATACTATCTCGCAATTTCTTTATATCGGAATAAAGAAGAGTTTCTTTTTCACTGAGCATTTGTGCAGCCTTTTCAAGAAAGTCTCGATTTTTAATAAGTATTTCACGAACCTTAAACATATATCGCTCAAGCTCGGCGTGAACAACCGATTCGTTTCTTGAAATAAAACTTTCGGATTTTTCCGAGAATCTGCGGTTAGCAACATTTATCATGGCAAGTCCGCCTGTTCCGCTTTCTGTTAATGCAATACGAATATGCTCGACAGCTTTTGCGATATCACTTTGACACCCACTCGCACAAATGCCTGAATAATAAAGCTCTACCGCCGCCTTTCCTGCAAGAGAAATGAGGATGTGGTGAGCTCGTCTTGTTATCGGCATACAGCGGTGGATAAATCCGCCTGTTGAGTCCCTTCCGGCAGTTCTGAGTGAAGCCAGTCCTACGCTGCCTTGAGTTAAAACTTCTGAAACAACAAGATGTCCGGCTTCGTGAAGCGAGATTTCATATAATTCATCGTCAGACTTTTTTGTGAAATTATCGGGCGCATTATATTGCATACGGAGAACGGATTTAACAAAATCATCCATTTCAATTTTCTTTTTTCTTGCATAAGCCGCCGTGATTGCCGCTTCATTCAGGATTGTTTCAAGCTCGGCGCAAGAACTGTAGCTTACCATTTTAACAAGGTCGTCCATATTTACATTATCCGATACTTTTTTCTTTTCAAGATAATATTTTATAATTTTTTCCGCATCTCTGTCAGTAGGAGAATTTACCTCTATTTTGCGGTCAAACCTGCCCGAACGAATAAGCGAACGGGGGAGCTTTCGAATTTCGTTTACGGTTGCAAACACAAATACATTGCAGCCCTTAACCTCGTCAATACCTGCCTGCACCGCAACATATTCCTCGGCGTCTGTATGGCTGTCGTCCTCGTTTGCAAATTTATCCATATCGTCAAGCAATACTATTGCCGGAGCGCTTTCTTTGGCTTTTTCAAAGGTAGCGGTGATTTTCCCAATAAAATCATCGTTGCCCTTATCACGGCGAACAATATATGCAGGTAATCCGCTTTCGGATATAAAACACTTTGCCATAAGGCTTTTTCCGAGCCCCGGGTCACCGTAAAGTAAAATGCCTTGAGGCAGCTTTGCACCGAGATTTTCGTAAATTTCTCTGTTGTGAATCATATCGCAGATCTGCAAAAGCTCATCTTTGATTGTTTTGTATCCGATAATTTTGTCAAATGCACTCATTTTTTATTTCCTCCGTAAATTTATCATTCATAAATCATATTATACGAAAAGGCATGCACCGTTTTTGGTACTTTAAAATGTGCATAACACTAACGGTTTAAATTTATTTAAACTTGTTCTTAATATATTTGTTCATACAATAATTATATGAACACTCATTTGGGATACATTTTAGAAACTTTAATAAATTTTTTCTTGGATACATTCCAAAATATATCCTTTTTCATAAATTTTAACCATCACTTTTTCAGACACATATTGCTTTTTATTGTATTACTTATAATGTACCGAAATCAGAACATAAAAAATCAGCCGCATAATTTGCGACTGATTTTAAGAACTTATTCATATTTTTTTATTGCGTTTTCTAAAGAATTCTTAATTTTAACTTTCAGGCTTTCTGGCTTTGTTATCTCCACATAATTTATATATTGCATTGCCCAGTGCTCCATTGCAATGGGGCTTGCCTTAACGGTAACGGTCACCCGACCGTCGTCACGCTTTGAAATATGTGTATCGCGCCCAAACCAATCAATTATTTGGTCGATAATGCAAGCGTCGGCAATAAACTCAATTTTTTCCGGCTCGTCGCTGTACATATAAGGCATTGATGAAGAAAATCTCTTGTAGTCAATTCCGCTTTCATAGCCCGCAACCGAGCGGATAGGCACGGCGGCGTTTTCAGATATGTTCATATTTGTTATATGATCAAGACGGTGAAAAACCATATTGCCCCAGTATTCGCTGTAAGCCATAAGGTAATAACGCTGATTGTGAAGTATCATCTGATAGGGGCTTACTTTCTGATAAGAGCTTTTGTGCAGCTTTTTATCCACTCCGTATTTATTATAATCATAGCTTAGCTGTCTGCCGTTTTCTATTGCGGTATCTATAAGCTCTATATTGTAAAAAAGTGCCTGATTGTCGGTCTTGCTCCAATCATTAACCGAATAAATATTTTTAATATGCGACTTGAAGTATTTGTTTGAAAGTCCGCATATGCGCTCTATCAGGTCTTTAGAGTGTTTGGCGGTTATATGCTTGCTGCTTAAAACGCCGTCTATAAGCATACGGAGCTCGCTGTCTTCAAATTCGCGGCAGTCAATATAGCTGCCCGCCCTGCGTGACTCGATTTCAATATCCGCTTCCTTTAAAAGCGATATGTTTCGGCTTATCGCTTTGCGTTCGATAATTATCCCGTAATCGTTTTCAAGATGCGCAGCTATATCGTCCTGAGTCAGCGGATGGTCATAATCGCTGTATTCTTTAAGTATCTGCCATATTCTTATAAGCGCAAGCTTTTTAGGTTCAAGACCTTCCATTTTCATTGCTCCTTTTTATGATGATACAATAATCTTCAGTGACATATTCGGTGCATTACTATATTATCATATAAATAAGAAACCGTCAATTGCGGGGAGAACAAATTATTAAAATAACCTTTTTGCCTTTATCTTCAAGTTCTCTTATGTTTGCATATGTTCCTTTACTTTTACCGTTCCACAGCATAATTGAAAAATCGCATACCTCGACCATAAGAGAATCCTTTTGTCTGTGCGCTTCAAATCCGGTTTTATCTGTTTCGACACTGATTTCTTTCCAATTACCGATATTATTTCTTGCTTTTTTACAAGCAGTGTAAACCGTGACATTTTGATATTTCATTTTGTTTAGATATTGCTGTACAGTTAAATCCGTCCCATAACAATCTCCGATTAAAACTTCGTGACTCTGTTTTACTATACTGTATAATATTTTTTTCATTCTGTATGGCAAGGCGCCTATTTCTTTAGATCCGCCGATAAATATTTTCATATAACACCGCCTGATTGCTTTTGAATCTGTTTTAACATATCTTATGTACCGAAATGGGGATATTAAAAGTAATTGTCAATTTACATAATTTATGCTATAATTTTCTTCGGTGAATATAATGAATTACAAAAAGCTTTCCGATAACATTTCAGAACAAATTAAAAAAGACCGAAGGAACGATAATCTTTCGGCTTTTGGGTTTAACGAAGAAAACGCACTGCGCAGAGATAACGAAAGGGACAAAGCAACCGCTATAAGAACTGCGTTTATAAGAGATACGGATAAAATTATACATTGCCCCTATTTCAACCGCTATGCGGATAAAACGCAGGTGTTTTCGTTTTATAAAAACGACGATATAACTCACCGTATACTCCACGTCCATTTGGTCTCCCGTATAGCACGCACAATAGGCAAGGCGCTGTGCCTTAATCTTGATTTGATAGAGGCGATTGCGCTCGGGCACGATATAGGTCACACGCCGTTCGGTCATGAGGGCGAAGAATTTCTTGACGAGCTGCTGTTTTCGCGCACGGGCAGGCATTTTAGCCACAACATTCAGTCGGTAAGGGTGCTTGATAAAATTTTTCCGTATAATATCACACTTCAAACACTTAACGGAATTGCCGCGCACGACGGTGAATTGGAGCTTTCCGAGTATCACCCTAAACCGCTTGATAACTTTACTGAGTTTGACAGTCAGATTGAAGCGTGCTTTGTGGATAAAAAGAATGTTCGTAAGTTAGTTCCGGCAACTCTTGAGGGCTGTGTTATGAGAATATCCGATATTATAGCATATCTCGGCAAGGACAGGCAAGACGCCGAAAGGGCGCATATTATTTCAAACACCGAGTTTGAAGGCGGCGCTATCGGATCATACAATGCGGAAATTATCAACAACCTTATAGTTAATATAGTAGAAAACAGCTACAAAAAGCCCTATATAAAAATGGACGAAGAGCATTTTGCGGCGCTTAAAAAGGCAAAGGCAGATAACTACGAGCTGATATATAAAAACGATTCGGTAAAATCGGCAATGCGCGAAACCGTAAGACCTATGATGGCAAAGGTTTACGAAAGACTGCTTGCGGATTTAATAAATGAAAATTCAGCCTCGCCTATATTTACACACCATATTGATTTTGTAAACAAAGTACATTATAAAAGAGAAATTCCATACGAAAAAACAGAACCTAATCAGCTTGTTACAGACTATATAGCAAGTATGACAGACGATTATTTTGTAGATTTGTATTCTTACCTTTTCCCGAACGACAAGCTGCAAATTAAGTATAAAGGTTACTTTGAATGAATTCCGTTTAAGGCCTTTCTTTGTTTACTGTGGCTTATATTTTGAATTTTCATTTAGCTTAAAACTCCATATCATCAATAAAGCATCAAAAGTATATTGATTTTTTTAAAATTTGTGATATAAGGCTTGAAAAGGCAAGTTTTTGATTTCTTTTTAAGATCTAACAGCCACTCCAAAACCGAGTGCCGAGGGTTCAAGTCCTTCTGCCCCTGCCAAGTGCGATAAATCCGAACTTTGTTACCGTGATAGGTGATACGTTCGGATTTATTGTTTTTATATCATAATGACAATAGTTTAAGGTCAGAGCGTTTTCACTCTCTGACCTTGTGTGTTTTAAGCCGTTTTATCGGCTATCTGTGCCTTTAATTTGGCTTGTTCGGCTTTCCACTCCTCATATTCCTTTCTCCCTTCCTCGCTCTCGAAGAAGGCATGAATCTGAGGAAGGAAATGCCTTGCAAGGATTTCCAATTCGTGTTTTGGAATATTACTTCTGTTCGCTGCCATACGGCAACACGGCTTTTATTTGTTGTCGGTCATTCCTCCTTTACATATTCATTTGCATACCGCCATCATCATGGTTGTCTTGAATTTGTTTTTTCTTTTGTCCGTGTTTGCGTTCACGGACAACTTTAGGTTTTGCTTTATCATTATTGTCCGTTTCTCCTGTCATCGCAATATCAGCTGCAAGATATAAAACATCGACGGCAATATTGCTCCAACCGCCGCCCATTTCAGCTTGAGCTTCCACGGTGTCAAATTCTTGGCTTTCAACTCGTTCATCATTTGACATATTTCCGTGTGCAGCTGCTTTTTCAAAGAGTCCGTCTGCTTCGATAATTTGTCCTTGGTTGAATACTCTATCGAGTCCATCTTGTCTGTTGCTGCCTTGCGCATTTCCGTTAAGCACGGTCTTAGCGTCTGTACGATCAGATCCTTCAAATCCTGATGCGTCGGAAGTTCGGATATCAAATCCGTGTTTCGTACAATGCTGTTCCCAACTGTCGAAAAGTATTCCGCTATTTTGTTGTACTGTTCCAATGTCAGCAGCAGATACTGAGGCTGTATCGGTTCGGTCAATGCCGCTACTGTTTCCTCGGTTATCGGCTCTATCGGATTGTTGTTCTTTAGTTTGGTAATATCCATAAGCAAATAATTTCTCCATATTAGTTTTTAAATATTTGTCATCGAGTAATCGGTTATCCCGAAACCTCTGACCATCCGGTGTGGTATAGGTTATATACTTGTAACGGTCTATCCATTTTACACCGTATCCGAGTTTTTTCATCTGCTCAATAAACTGCTTTTTGTTTCGGCTTGTTGCTACCGCATAATCTATGGCATTTGTCAGCTTCAGCTTTTTACTGTTACCGCGTAAGGCGGTACGGTATTCACGCTGATTGATAGATTTTTGTTTAGGCTTCTGATACGGTGTTAACACCTCTAACCCAAACTGCCGACAGATCATATCCGACTTATGCCGCAGTTCTTCCAATTCCTTTTCGCCTATTTGGATTTTATATCCCGTTTCACAGTTTACCGAGTTGACAACGAAATGATTATGCTGGTGATCGCGGTCAATGTGTGTTGCCACGACCACTTCAAACCCATCAAACAGTTTTGCTGTTTCCAAACCTATACGGTGTATCTGTTCGGGAGTCGCATTGCAATCGGGTTTAAAGGATTGCACATACTGTTTGAAAAATACACCCTTTGCTTTACCGTATTGATGCTTGGTAGCCATAAACTCCTGATATGCCGATTCGGGAACGCAGTGCTGACCGCTTACAAGCTTTATTCCGTCTATGACGGTTTTCTTGTCTTGCATAACATAATCAAGCACTCGCTTCATCGCCGTGGCGGTCTGTGTTTTTTCGGGGATTGCCGTAAAAGTTGCCATCAACCACACCTCCCGACTATATCATTGAGCGTGACAAGCAACTCGGCATATTGTTGTTTTAACTCCTGTAAATCTGGACATACAATTTTGCCCATATTGCAGAGCGTTGTTAGCTGATTGATATTTCTGCCGATGGCTTTCTGTTCCTTCATGACATCCGAAAGACCGTTTATAACAGTTATGGGTTTATTCATTGCCGCTGCCGTTACAAACTCGGTGAAGTTCATATTCACTTTTTCTGCTTTTTTCTTGATTGCCGCATAGTCGCTTTCACGAAAACGCATAGCAACCATTTTTGTCTTGTTGGTTTTAGTTGTCCTCTCTTTCTGCGGCAGCCGTACTACCGCTGTTTATTCACCGATGTCGTATTATTGGGGGGGTTCGGGGTTCACCCCGACAAGCTGTTTGTAAAGCGGCGGCCGGGAGCCTGCCGTATATACAAACAATATGCTTGCCCTATCCCTTCGGGATAGATAGTATATGGCTGATCCATATTTTATCGTCAGCTCCTTTCAACCGATATGTAATAAAAATCCCTGCGAGAAAACTGTATGGTTATTCCTTGACAGTATCCGCGCAGGGATTTGTTTCGCATTTATGCTTTTGTCAAAGAACATACCGACAGAGATAAAAAAGCATTGTGATTTCAAGCTGATTTTGGCTATATAAATCACGCTGATTTTATGTGCAAAATTAAGTTGGAGGCTTATTTTACCGGAGTTTAAAAGTTTTGTCAAAGCCTTAAATTTTTATGAAATTCAAAGCAGTGTTACAATTATTTTTTACGGTGATTTATAATTATTTTTAGCACTAAATATTCTTTTTAGTAGCAAGAATTTCTAAAAAGTCGCAAAAAAATAGTGCCGCCGAAGCGACACTACTCTACAGCAGAGAAGAAGGTTATGGTTTTCTTCATACATCCTTGACCTCCTCCAAACCTTGCATCACTTCCATCATTATCCGTGTGGCAAGGATAAATCCCGAACTGAATGCTTCACACTCGGTGATGCTGGATAGTTCACTTGTGGAGTCCTTGAAATTCTCAAAGGTTTCTTTTTGTTTCTCTGTGAGTCCCGAATTCAGTTCTTCATCGTTTTTGCATATCAATTTGACGAGCTTATCCAATCGCGTTACTCGCTTGATGTACCTTTCGTGTGGACTGATGTTGCCGTAGTATAAATCTTCAAGTGTTGTCATGCACATTGCACCTCATTTTGCAATACACATATACTACACAACTTCTCACAAGTCCAGAGATTTTTCAAACGAAAAGCAAAAGCACCGCATTTCTGCGACACTTTCCTTCGAATTGAAGTTATTGATTTATTCCATTATATTTCGCTACTTTCAGTATTTATTTCCTCAAATAATCTTAAATGAAACTTATGCAAAACATAAAAAGATAACATAAATTTCATTAATATAGTATTATCATATCGTACTTGCTCATTTATCAAACCATGCGCAACCTTGTTTCTTGTATCACGACTGGTTTTATAAAAACTTAAGAATGATTCATAATCATTAATCTTTTTTTCTAGGCCAATTTGATTATAAAAGCCATCCTTAACGATTCCAACAAAGCCAGAAAAAAACATTTTTAGATCATAAATTGTGTCGTTTATCCCGTCAGTATTGATTAAATACTTAATTTCCTCTTGATTCAAATAATTAGAACAAGAGGAATCTATTATTTTCATTTTCTTCTGTGCAAAATCATAGTTATGTACGCATTTCAAAGATATCTAAAGCTAACGAACGACAAATTTCAACTTTAACAAAAGAAAACGAAAAGTATTCCACAGTAGTTGAGACTCTTAAAGACGGATTGGATTATACGCAAATGTCATTCAATTTGAATGATTTAGAAAAAGCTATTTCAATACGTCAAAACGAGATTAACAATTTGCTTAATTCTATTACCAAGACAAGGGAGAAACTGATCTCTACTGAAGATCAATTATTAAAGATATCTCATGAAAAAGAAATTCTATCAAAATACATAAAAAAGAAACACACTATGGAAGATTGCGAAATTGATGAACTTTTAGAATGTCCAAGATGCGGTATGATATTTGAGCGTTCAATTAGTCGGAAATTAGAAAAATTATATTTAATTGAATCCTTGCATAGTGACTACGCTAATATTACAGCACAAGAAAATCAATTAACACGTTCAATAGAACGCCTCAAAAAACTCTTTGAAAACCAGCAAAGCACATTGCAAAACTATGAGAAAAGTTTAACAGCAGATCAAGAATCCTATAATATCTATGTAAAGTCAAAAGCAACCAACCAAATTTTAAAAGAATATCATGAAAAAATAGGTGAAAATATCGCAACGATAGAGCGCCTTAGAAAAGAGTCTTCTGAAGTTAGGAAACTACTAACGGAATATCATAAGGCACGAAATCAAGCAAAGTTAGCGTATCAAGTGAATTTCAATAGATTAATTGTAGATCTAGATATACCTTCCGAACAAATTGAGGAAGATAGTGAACCGGGTTCTTCCTTGATTGCTAGTGGAGCATATGGTCCTCGTTGTAAAATTGCACAAATGCTGGCGTTTGTAGAAACGCAACAGAAAAAAGCGCCAGATATGATAACTTTTCCTTTGGTTATTGACTCTCCTAACTCATTAGAGCAAGATAAAGATCATTTGGATTCGGTAATGAGAACTCTGTTCACATGGGACAAAACTGACAATCAAATTATAGTTGCTTCAATTGAAGGTAAAGATACCGCTACCAGCATTGCGGATGTTAATATAATCATATTAAATAATGAGAAAAACCATTTGTTCAGTAAAGATGAGTACTTAGTTCTTAAGCAAGAAATATCTGAAATATTCACAAAATTCTGATAAAACATCAAAAAAACTCCTTCGATTCTACTTGAAGCCGGAGGAATTTTTTCTTGCAATGTCCTTAATTTACACTTTCTTTTCTATTAAATCAAAGAACTCTTTTTCTTTAGTCTCATCTAATAGTGTTGTTAAAAATTCTATTTCATCAAATCGTTCTGATACTCGTCGATTAACTATTTCCCCTAAATTTCTCAATCTTCTCAACTTCACCTGACTGCGAATACGCCCTTTTAAAATAGAATTATTCTTTATACAATCAACAAAAGCATGTGCAGATTCATCGTCGAAGCTTTCAAACATTTTCGGAATCCTTAAAGCAGCACGGCAAGAAATATCGGCTGATGTATCAGGTATATACCCACCCGAAATATATGGAATACGGGAAGAAGTTTTTCGAGGGCGTCAACGAGCGGTACACAGAATATGCAAAGCAGCTTGCGCCGAAGATAGGTATTCCTTACGAAACTCTTACGCCGCTGATTTTTATTTTGATTCGCGCCAGTGTCCACTACGCCATGTTTGAGGACAAATATTACTTAAAAAGCCAGTTGGAGGTCTTAAAACAGGGTGTCAGCCTGTTTGCAGATAAATACCGCTCACAAATCCCGAACGGAGGTAACGAGAAATGAAAAAACGAATTGTAAGCATTTTGCTCACCCTGTGCATGGTGCTGTGCCTTGTGCCCACGGCGGTGTTTGCCGAGGCCGCACCCACCGGGACGGCGCTGACGCAGGAAAGCATCAAGAAGCTTGAGAGCTACGGATGGTATGTACTGGAGGACGATACATACTACCTGTCCGAGGACGTTACATTGGATCTCCCATTGGATATAAAGGGAGCTGTCACGCTGGATATGAACGGTCATGCGCTGGAGCTCGGGGGAAAATATATTCGATGCATCGGTTCGAACGAACTGACGCTGACTGACAGCAACTCGAGTGTCGAGCACAAATTTCGCGTGGAGGACAGCGGCCTGTGGGTGCGGGATGAAGAAAACGGCACGAAAACCGTCAAGGGCGGCGTTATCACCGGCGGGGAAAGCTATATAACTTCCAGCGGTTACATATGTGGCGGCGTGTATGTGGACGGGAACAGTACGTTCACCATGTCCGGCGGCAGCATCGTGGGCTGCACCGCTGCCGGTGACGGCGGCGGCGTGAGTGTGGATGGGAACAGTACGTTCACCATGAAGAGCGGCGGCAGCATCGTGGGCTGCACCGCTGCCGGTGACGGCGGCGGTGTGTATGTGAGCGGCAACAGGAGTGTGTCGTTCACCATGGAGGATGGCAGCAGCATCACGGATTGTACCGCCCGGCGCGGCGGCGGGGTGTATACGACTCTACCCTCTTTCAGCCGCGGCTTCACCATGAACGGCGGCAGCATCACGAGCTGTACTGCTGACTGGGGCGGCGGCGTGTATGTATACAGCGAGATGGATGACGCATTCACCTATGACAATGCCGCATTCACCATGAACGGCGGCACGATCAGCAGCTGCACCGCAGGCGGCGCAGCCAACGCCGTCCATGCGGACGGCAGCTTTACGGACAACAGCACCGCAAAAATCGACAAGAGCCTTGTGACCGGTATCAACGCCGGGCACGAGGGCACGGAAGATGACCCCATCCTCATTGGTTCGGCGCTGGGATTGGAGAACTTCAGGGATCGGGTGAACAAGGGTGAAACCCGTCTCTGCGCCAAGCTGACGGCGGACATCGTCTTCAACAACAAGGTTATCTTTTATGAGGACGGCACCTGGAACGGAGAACACGGCGACGCGCCGACCGAGTGGACGCCCATCGGCCGGTACAAAAGTAACAGCGATAAAGCAACCTACGCCGGCACCTTTGACGGCAACGGAAAGACCGTCAAGGGTCTGTATGTCAATGTTGAAAATGACCTATTCGCCGGTCTATTCGGCTATACGGATGGCGCGACCATCCGGAATGTGACGGTGGACGGCTTTGTCATCATTTCCGGCGATTTCTCCGACAGCTCTGTCACCACCAGTGTCGGCGGCATCGCAGCCTGCGCTAAGGATACGAGCATTACAGGCTGCACCAACCTGTGTACGGTAATAAGCAGCAGCTCCGCCCCCAGCGGCTCCTATACAGGCGGCATCGTGGGGAATATAGTTGCAACGGGTAACACCGAGCATTCCGTTACCAACTGCCGCAACGGCGGCAAGGTAATCCTGAAATCAGGCATTGAATTCTTGTGCGTCGGCGGTATCGCGGGCTTTGCAGGTGTGCCGGTCAGCGGCTGCTATAATACAGGCGACATAAAGGCTGCTTCTAACGGCAGGAAGCTGGGTGACTTCCACGTAGGTGGCGTTGTCGGCGCAATCACAGTGAATAGTGTTGTAGACAGCTGCTATAATACCGGCAAGGTGGCGGTTGAAGGAGATTTCACCGTTTCTGAAAAATATGATGCCGGCTTTGGCGGTATTGTCGGTATATGTATGGGTGACGATACTGTCAGCAACTGCTACAATGTCGGCAAGGTGACTTATACCGGCAGCTGTGAAAAAGTAAGTGCCGGCGGTATTGCAGGGGTGAATCATGGCTCGACCGTTACCGACTGCTGCTATCTGACCGGCACGGTGCCCAGCGGCGTAGGCAGCACTTTCAACAATGGAACGGAAAAGAACACCGAAGCCAGGAGCAAAACCCAGTTTGCGGGCGGCGATGTGCTGGCGCTGCTGAAGCAGAACGACATGACCGGCGCATGGGGCGAGTGCGGCTATCTTGCCGCCGCAGGCATGACCCTGCCCCTGCTTTCCTGGCAGAAGGCGGTTGCGCATATCATCTGCACACCGGAGGACGCGTCTCGGTGGGAGAGCGATGAAAGCGGTCATTGGCAGGTATGCAGCTGCGGCCTCATTGTCAACAGGGCTGCTCACTCCGGCACCGCCACCTGCACGGAGCAGGCAACCTGCAGAGTCTGCCTTGAGAAGTATGGGGCAAAGAACGCCAACAACCATACCGGAACATCCGAGTGGACACAAACCTCAACAACGCATATGCAGAAATACAAATGCTGCGATAAAATCGTTGTTAATGTAGAAAATCACAAATGGGAAAACGGTATCTGTACCAAGTGCCACTACCACTGTGCTCATACCGGCGGAACAGCCACCTGCAAGGATAATGCAATTTGCAAAGTCCGCGGAGAAAACTACGGCGAATTTAATGAGAAAAATCACACCGGTTTAAAACACACAGATAGTAAAAAGGCAACTGCAGCCGAAAATGGCAATATTGAATATTGGTACTGCTCGGGCTGTGACGAATATTTCTCTGATGAAAACGGAACAAATAAGATATCAAAATCCGAAACTTTGACAGATAAGCTTGCTCCCGAGATGATTTTAGGCAAAGACGCAGAGATAATTAAAGGAGAAAAGAAAGAGATTGTATTTAAATCAAATGCCGCATTTGAAGATTTTATCAGGGTTGAGCTTGACGGCAAAATTCTTGATGAGAAGAATTATACAACAACTCGCGGAAGCATTATAGTTACTTTGAACAATGACTTTGTTTCTAATCTTTCGATAGGTAAGCATACGATCGGAATCGTTTCGGAAAGCGGAACGGCAACAGCTGAGTTGACTGTGAAAGAAAATCTTGTTTCTTTAAAATCCCCTAAAACGGGTGAATATAAAAATAATGAGGTTTTATATCTTTCGGGAATTATTTTATTTTCTGTTTTCACAATTGCGTCTCTGTTTTTAAAGAAAAAAGCTTATCATTTATTTCACTGAAAATTAAATACGGGATTGCGATTATAACCTTTTTTGTAAATAACAAAGCCTTAAGCGACTCCGGACCCGACAGCGGAACATATAAGCTTAAGCATTGCAGACTAATGAAAAATGAAAGCAGGTTCTCTAAAAAAGAGAATCTGCTTTCATTTAATATAATTCACAAATAAACAAACCGCATTACCCTAATACATAATTTGTTTTATAACCTGATAAGATATATGTTATTTTGTATATTTATCGAATATTTTTCTGCAGCTTGCAATTGCTTCTTTTGTGTGCGGCCAGGCTTCTACGGATATATTCCCTTTATAGTTTGCCTTTTTAAGAGCATTATAAAAAAGCGAATAATCAAAGCCGTCGGTTTCTGTGGGAACTGTTCTTGAAATCGGGCAAGATATATGAATATGTCTTAATTCTGATGCGCACTCAACTATATTATTCCAAGATCCAAAATAGCCGAAACTTCTTTAAAGCAATCATCGTTTAAATTTTTACATAATCCTAATTTCATAATTAAACACCTCAAAGAACTATCTTTGAACTCTTCCGCTGCCGTCGCCCTTAGCGAGCTTTTCTACCTCGCTGACGCTCATTCTGTTGAAATCTCCCTCAACAGAGTGCTTAAGCGCAGACGCGGCAACCGCGAACTCAACGGCATCTTTTGTAGTTTTGCCGGTTACGAGAGAATAAATAAGTCCTGCTCCGAAGCTGTCGCCGCCGCCGACGCGGTCGACTATATGCAAATGATATTCTTTAGAGAAGCAATATTCCTTACCGTCATAAAGCATTGCCGCCCAGTCATTATCACTGGCTGAAATCGAAGACCTGAGAGTGATAGCAACCTTTTCAAAACCGAATTTATCAGCGAGCTGCTTTGCAACGCTCTTATAGCCCTCTTTATCAAGCTTGCCGGAATAAATATCCGTGTTTTCTGCCTCTATTCCGAAAACATCCTTTGCATCTTCTTCATTAGAAATGCAGACGTCAACATACTTGCAAAGCTCGGTCATAGCGGCTCTTGCCTGATCTCTTGTCCAAAGCTTTCCGCGGTAATTAAGGTCACAACTTACTTTTACGCCGTGATTTTTAGCCGCAATGCAGGCTTCTTTGCATATTTCAACAAGGTTTTCGCCGAGAGCCGGGGTGATACCAGTAAAGTGGAACCACTCTGCACCCTCGAAGATCTCATCCCAATTAAAATCGCTTACATCGGCTGTCTGGATAGAAGATCCTGCCCTGTCATAAATACAAACGCTTCCTCTTTGTGACGCGCCTTTTTCAAGATAGTAAATTCCTACCCTATTGCCGCCTCTTACTATTTTAGAAGTGTCCACTCCGAAATACCTTAAAGAGTTGACAGCCGCCTGACCTATTGCATGGTCGGGGAGCTTGGTGACGAAAGCGGCGTCAAGCCCGAAGTTTGCAAGAGAAACCGCAACGTTTGCTTCACCGCCGCCGAAAGTG
This sequence comes from uncultured Eubacteriales bacterium, assembly GCA_934454845.1. Classification (GTDB taxonomy): domain Bacteria; phylum Bacillota; class Clostridia; order Oscillospirales; family Acutalibacteraceae; genus UBA737. The sequence continues at coordinate 30,981 of CAKSGV010000012.1, forward strand.
GCCTGAAGCTGATCGTTCTGAAAAAATCTGTAATAACCATTTGGTGCGAGGCGAAGCATAATTTCGCCGAATGTAACTATTTTACCCATTTTTGATCTCCTTTAAAAGCTTAACTGCTTCTTTGGTAAGGTTTTCTATTTCATCAAAATCGCCTGACGCGATCTTATCAGACGGTACCATCCAACTGCCGCCGCAGGCAAAAATTGCTTTGCAGGCGAGATAATCCTTTAAGTTTGAAGTGTTTATTCCGCCTGTCGGCATAAATCTGACCATAGTATAAGGAGCGGCGAGAGATTTTATCATTTTAACTCCGCCTGCCGCCTCTGCCGGGAAGAATTTAAGATATGTAAGCCCTAAGGAAAGCGCCTTTTCGATTTCCGTGGGAGTGCAAACACCGGGAATTATCGGATATCCTTTTTTCTTGCAATGCTCGACCACTTCCGGATTAAGACCGGGACTTACGATAAATTTTGCTCCCGCATTCATAGCCTTATCAGCCTGCTCGGGAGTAAGCACCGTGCCGGCGGCTATAAGCATATCGGGGAATTTTTCCGATATAAGCTTTATGGATTCCTCTGCCGCAGAGGTTCTGAAAGTGATTTCAGCACAGTTAAGACCGCCGTTTCTAAGAGCTGCCGCAAGTGCGACCGCGTCTTTCGAATCGTCAATTTTAACAACGGGAACTACTCCTGCCGCGGAAATTTCTTTAATAATATTTTCCATATCGATCCTCCTTGTTTCACATTGTGAAACGCTATTTACTTTTTACAAGTTAATTATATCACTTTGGTTAAATTTGTCAAGTATTGAAATAAAAAACAAAATATGTTAAAATTCAATTAACGAATAATCATCGGAAGTGAAAAAATGTCATCGGTTTCGCCTATATTATCAATAGAAAAAGCGTTTTTGCTTATAGAGATCATCTGTGAAAAAGGTCCTCTCGGAGCCACTGAACTTGCAAAGCTTTCAGGACTCAACAAAACCACTGCTTATAGAATACTCTCTACCCTTTTAAGTCTTGGATACATAAAGCAAGACGAGTTAACAAAAAAATATAATATCGCTCTTAAATTTCTTAAAATTTCCTCTAAAAGTCTTTCTGATACGGATATTATAAAATACGCAAAACCGCATTTAAAGGCTCTCTCGGAATTAACGGGAGAAACCGTGCATTTAGTTGAGAGAAGCGGAAATGAAATAATCTATATCGATAAATACGAAAACTATACGAATTCCGTAAGAATGGTGTCAAGAGTAGGCGTTTCGCTGCCTATGATAAGAACTGCCGTGGGGAAAGCCATAATGGCGAAACTAAGCGATGAAGAAACAGAAAATATTTGGAAAAGCTCCGAAATAATCAAAAAAACACAAAAAACCATTACCAATTTTAACGAATTTAAGGCAGAGCTTAAGAAAGTTAAAGAAAACGGATATGCCACGGATATAGAAGAAAACGAAGAAGGGGTTAGCTGTGTTGCGGCGGCAGTGTGCGATATTAACGGAAAATATAAATATGCAATAAGCGTGTCTGCTCCCTCTTCAAGAATGACCGAAGAAAACATAAAAAAAACAGGTGCGGCCGTTTTAAAGACCGCGCGTGAATTATCCGAAGTATAAATTTTATCTTCTTTTATAAAATATCAATTCTGGATCGCTCCCGTCACGCCCGTAAGAGCAGATAAGAATAAAACCCACAGAGCAAACTACTCCGAAGCACACTCCTAAATTGGCAAATTCGATCTGATTTCCGAGATAAACCGTATCGTTTCTTAAAAAAGCGGTTTTTTCTCCGCTTTCAAGCGGATATTTTAAATTTAAATACTCACCGGAAATTTCAAAAAGGTCAGAAATTTCCGGTATTTTTTCTGCCTTTAAATAAAAATTTATCTCGCTTACAAGCTTTGATTTGAATTCGGAGTAATATTTATTTCCTCCCATGCTTAAATACTTTTCTGCTATACAAGTTCCTACGAATTCGCCTTTTGCAAAACAGGAATTTTTTAAGCTGCATTTTTCACACCTTGCCGCATTATCTCCCCCTTTAATATTTAATATCATAAAACTACGATTTTTTCAAGTATTCATTGACTTAAAATAACTTATATAATATAATTATTAAAATAATACATAATAAGGCGGTTGTTTTATGAAGATCATAAAAGCATATCTTAACTTATGCGATAATTCAACTCAGGATTATGATATAAAAACAGAAATAAAAGATATTAAAGGTGTTAAAGCCGTTTATTTTAAAGGCTTTTCGAAAATGCCGCTCGATATGGATTTCGGCGCGGGAATAGACTTTAAAATTGAAGGTTTTGAAAGCTTTGTTTCCGATTTCAGGCACTGCGAGATATGGTGTATGCCGGCTTTTGGTAAAGACACCAAAGATATCCCCGACGAAACACAGGGACTTATCTGCAAAAAGGCCGACGGAAGTTTTGCTGTAGTTATCCCCGTCGTTTCGAAAAAATATAAATGCGTACTCTGCGGAAAAGAAGACGGCATTATCACAGCAAAGCTTTTCAGCTGGTATGATAAGCTTTCTTATTGTGAGGAGCTGGCATTCGTTTATGCAGAGGGCGATGATCCTTTTAAACTTCTTGAAAGCACTGTTAAAACAGCTCTCGAAGAATTAAACACAGGCGTGAGGATAAGAGCCGAGAGAAGATACCCCGAAATATTCGAATATCTCGGCTGGTGCAGCTGGGACGCTATGGAAATCCGCGTAAACGAAGACGATCTTCTTAAAAAATGCGAAGAATTCAAAGAGAAAAGCATTCCTGTTAAATGGGCTGTTATTGACGATATGTGGGGCGAAGTTCACGATTTTTACGGAATGAAATATGAAAACCGCCGTGAAATGTTTAATATAATGCACTATTCAAAGCTTTATTCCTTTAAAGCCGACCCTATAAGATTTTCGAACGGACTTAAAAATTGCATTAAGAGAATGAACGATTACGGTATAACCGTCGGAATGTGGCACCCCACCACCGGATATTGGATGGGTATAGATCCCGAGGGCGAAGTTTATAAAGATCTTAAGGACTCTATTATTTACACTCAAAAAGGCGCTTATATCCACGATTACAAGCAGGAAAATTCTTATAGATTTTATAATGCTTACCACGATTATTTAAGAAAATGCGGAGTTGAATTCGTAAAAATTGATAATCAGAGCATAAGTAAAAGATTTTATAAGAATCTTGCGCCTATAGGCGAGGTCGCAAAAAATTATCACGACGGTATGGAAGCCTCTGTAGGTCAGCATTTTGACAACGCAATGATAAACTGTATGGGCATGGCAAGCGAGGATATGTGGAGCAGGTCTGTAAGCCCTCTTTCAAGGTGCAGCGACGATTTCCAGCCTGAGGACAGTGCCTGGTTCTTAAAGCATATTATGCAGTGCTCCTATAACGATCTTATTCAGGGGCAGTTTTATTTCTGCGACTGGGATATGTGGTGGACCGACGACGGACAGGCTGTTAAAAACAGCATTTTAAGGGCCGTCAGCGGAGGCCCGATTTATGTAAGTGATAAGATAGGCAGAAGCAACAGAGAGATTCTTATGCCGCTTATTACCGACGACGGAAAAATTTTAAGATGCGATAGGCCCGCTTTCCCCACCGCAGACTGCCTGACAGAGGACCCGACCGAGAATGATAAAATATTCAAGCTTCAAAACGTCTGTGATAACAGCGGAGTTATAGCCGTTTTTAATATCAATAAGAATGAAAAACCTGTTAGCGGAACTGTTTCTCCTTCTCAGGTTTACGGATTAGAGGGCGAAGAATTCGCAGTATATGAGCATTTTTCAAAGGAGCTTTTAATTCTTAAAAAGAACGATAAGTTCAATTTAAAACTTGATACTATAAACGATTATAAGCTTTACATTATCGTTCCTTTAAAAGACGGATTTGCACCTATCGGCAGAACGGATAAATTCATTTCGCCTAAAACCGTTCGCGGTGTATTCGGCGGTAAAGTCGAGCTGACAGAGCCGGGCGAATATGCCTATGTTGAAAACAAAAAGTTAGTAATAAATAAATCATAATATAAATATTCGGGCGGTCTGCAAAAAACAGACCGCCCGAAAAAATTTTTTAATTATTTATATTTTCGCCGTTTGAAATGATTTTGACGCCACTTAAAGCAAGCGTTCCCCACCTGCATTCAAATGTTACTTCGCCGTCGGTTTTAGGGGTGATAGAAAACTCAAAGTCAGTGTTTGCAAAAATTGGGGCCGTGTAATACACCTCGCCCGAAGATAATGTTATCTTGCAAAAGCCCGAAGACATATCTGAGCCGCCTGATTTAAGTTTGATTTCATAAAGTTTATCTTTATTAAGGAAATATTTACCGTCGGCTAAAACCTCGTCGCCGTTTTCATCAAAAACGCTTATTATCTTAAGATCATAATTTGACGAGATAATATTCGAAACATCGCTGCTCTTAGTCGATGAAAACCACGCCCAGCTCGCTCCGCAAAGATATATAAGCGAAGCCGCCATTCCTAAAATCGAGGGAGCCAAAACCCTTACAGCCCTAAATTTACCGTCAGCATTTTTATTATGCCGATTATTTGTAAAGAAGCGGTAAATCCTTAAAGCTCTTTTTCGGTTAACAAAGGGAATCAAGCATAATTTATGAATTGCAAGCTCTTTTTTCCAATAAAGAAGCTCTCCTTTATCATAAGCTCTTCCTATTTCGGTTTTGATGTATTTCTTCTCTTCATTAAAATCCTTAAAAAAGAAGATTACTTTAAGAATTACAAGAAAAGTAATAATCGCCGAAAGAAAAAGGAAAATAAGCAAGGCTCCGGTTTCTTTCATTACACCGATCCCCCCTTTCGATAAATTATTTTTAAAATCAGTCTTTAACTACCGTGTACCAAATGTCGCCGTTTTCTTTAGTTTCTCTTACAACATGGTAACCGCTCGCTAAAAAGTTTCCGTGCGGATTTTCAGAAGCACTGTCAGACGGATCGAAATTTACAAATGTTCCGCCTTTAATTATTATCTTGGCGGTTCCGTTTCTGTAAGCCGAGTCTATGCAGTTAATTACATACTTGCTGCCATAGACAGGGTTTAAGTAAGGCTCGGCGTTAAACATTCCGCCGTTTATTATAAGCGTTCCTTTTTGTACCTGAACGGCAGTTCCGCCGCCGTAATAAGAGCCTCCGTTGATAGTAAGAACGGCGCCGTTATTGATGTTAATTGCATATCCGCCGTTTACACCTGTATCAATTCCGCCGTTAGCAGAAGCATTTATCGTAGTATCGGCATTGATAGTTAAGGCGATAAAATTAGTGTTGTTATCACCCATATTATCGGGCGAAATTATCTTAGCGTCTAAGTTAAGCGTTGCAGGATTATTGATAGAAAAAATATCAGCTAAAGTGTCTTCCGGATTGTTGGTTTTTAAATCGTTTGCAACACTTACTATTCCGCCGCTCGAAAGTTGAGTTTTAAGTTCCGCAGAATTCATAACCGGATATAAAGCCGTTGAATCATAATCATTTGAAATGCTGTCTTTTTCAACATTATCCTGTGTTGCATAAACGGTGATCGAAATATCTTCAATCGATTTATTCTGATAAGTATTAGGAGCGTCTTCTCTCATATGGCCGCTTAAGGTCATAATGTCATAATCTGCGCTATCCGCCGTTTTTGCCGCAAGCTTGTGCTCTGCAGCGGGGGAATAATCCGCACCTTCAAGCTTAACTGTCCAATTTATAACATTATTTAATTCAGCGTCGCCGCCAATACCTGTAATTACTACCTTATACTTAAGCGCAAGGTTTCCGATATTAGATATCTTAAGCTCGGGAAGATCGTAAGTGCAGCCGGGCTCCCATAAGATCTGCGCTCTTTGATCGGCAGTTTTGAAATTAAGCTTTTCACCCTCGGCATTTGCCCAGGAAGTGGGGTTGCCCGCAGTATCCCACGCGGTCGCGTATTCAAGCTTTAATTCAAGATTACCCGAAACTATACGGTTGACTTGTGTTTTAGCCGAATCGGTAAACCACGCGAATGTGGTGGACACAAGCATTACTAAGCAGACAGCCACAGAAAAAACACTGTAAATAAGTGCGTTTTTAACTGACTTTTGTTTAGTCATTTTCTTACCTCCTTAGTTCTTGGAAAAATTATTTTACTTTAACAACAAGCTGATCGGCAGAGAGAATTCTGTGATAATTTCCGCTTTCAACTCCTGTCTGATAGGAGAATATATACTGACCGTCTGAAGATAATACAAAGCTGTCTGTAACTATCATTCTTTCAGCCCACTTATTATAGTTTTCGGTAGGAGTTGCGGTAAATCCGTCAAATGTGCAGTTTTCAACAGCTATGTTGTAGCTTATTCCGTCGATAATGTGATCTAAGAATATAGCGGATTTTGCAGCGGAAGAAGTATTTTTAAATTCACTGTTTTTAACGGTCAGGTTTACAGGAGTGTTTCCTTCACTGTAGATTTTAATTCCGTAACCTTCAGTATTGAATTCACAGCCGTCAAAAACAATATCTTTGCAGCCATAGCCCACCTGAGAAACAGGAGAAGTAAATGTGCAGTCTTTAAATACGAATTTTGAGCCGATTGTCTGCTTAAGTTCAGTATTTAATTCGCAGTTGATAAAGGTAACCACGCCGCCGCGGGCACAAATTCCTTTGATTTCTCCTGCATCGACGGTGATACCCTGGAAAGTAAGGTTTGCACCGTCTTGATAGCAAAGCGAGCCTTCAGAGCCGGGATTGGTATTTTGGAATTTAAGCTTTGTGGTCTTATCACCGGTTACTTTGATTTCGGAAGTCTGACCTTGAGCAGGAGTAGATATTCCGCTGTCAAAAAAAGCGGTAGAGTTTGAGGGAAGAACTATCTGAGTAGGTGTTGTCTTGCCGGTAGAAGAATTAACAGTCTTTGCCGCCGTAATCGCAGACTTTAAGGCATTGTTCACAGTTTCCTGATCTCCCGCAGGAATAGAAACAGTTTTTATATCTTCATACTCTGCGAACTTATCATAAAGATTATCTTTACTGTCGCTCTCGTATGTATTCTGTGTTGCTACTACTGTAAGTCCAAGACCAGAAAGCTCTTTTCCCTGATAGATGTTAGAAGCGGATTCAGCCATATGACCTTGGATATAAAGAACTTCGCTTAATTCGTCTTTAGTGTTAAGCTTGCCCTCAAATATGCTGAGGTCTATAACGCTGCCGTCTGCTTTTACAACAGAAAAGCTGATCACTTTAAGTAAATCGCTGTCACCTGTAATGCCATTTAAAGCAAGCTTATACTTAAGTGCGAGGCTTCCGTTGTTTTTAATTTTAAATCCCTCGGTTTTAAAAGTGCAGCCGGGCTCCCAAAGCAATGCTTCGCCTGAAATCCCGTCTGCATTTTTAAATTTAAGTCCGGTGTTCTGTACCGACTCTGTGCCGGATTCGTTTACTATATCAACTTTAAGTTCACCGGCCTGAATTTTGTTTACAGCGGTCTTTGCAGAATCTGTAAACCATGCAAATGTGGTGCCAAGCGCCATAAGTGCACATACAGAAACCGAAACTATGCTTGCAACAAGTGACCGCTTGACTGAATTACTGTTTGTCATTGTTCTTTTCCTCCTTAAAAATTTTATCAATGACTTTTATGTAAGCGCTAACGCGATTACTGCCCGTTTTCCGATTTACTAAGCTCGGCTTTTAGTTTTAAAAGCTCATCCATGAGTCTTTGGTTTTCTTCCTTTTCGGATCTTATTTCCTCTAGTTTTTCCTCTTTATATTTTTTAAACAATCTTATACAGCGAACTCCCTCTGATAAGATAAGAAGAAAAAACGGAATAAAAATGCAAATTATATAACCGGGAGTGGTTTTTAAAAATCTGAAAAATTTACCCACATTAGGAACAGACCTAATATATTTCCCGAGAATATAAGGATATGTAACCACGGTTTCATCATCGGTGCCCGTTGTCGTTCCGTAAGTTACAAACCCGGGCTGACCGGCGGCGTCAAGGGTTTTTTTCCTGATTTTATGGGTTACCGTCTCTCCGAAGTTTTCGGGGTTTTGCGAAGAAAAGGCGATTATATCCCCCACTTTGAGCTCTTCGGGATCAACGGGCTTTGTAAGCACAAGGTCGCCTGCTTTAAAATCCGTTTTACTCATAGAATCGGAAAGCACGATAAAAGCTTTAAATCCGAAAACACTTCTGTCCGACCTATCAAACGAAGTAACGGAAATTATAGTAAATATCATTACGGACACAGCGATAACAACCATCACGCCGACAAATATCCTTCTTAATATCTCAAGTATCTTCATCATTTCTCCCCCGCCGGCTTAATGCACATATCAAGAAGTTCTTTTATCTGTAATTCATTAAGAGTGTTCGGATCGTCGGGATCGGGCAGATAATAAAGTTCAAAGTAGCAATTCTCGCAAAGCTGACCTGCTCCGCTGACATAATTATTCCGCTTTTTTACCAGCACCGAACTGAGTACCCCGGTATCCTTTCCGCAAATAATGCATTTTTCGGTTTCATTATTCTGCATAATATCACCGCCTAAAATAATCGCTCGGTATTATTTCTCGCCTGAACGGCGTCTGCACAAACCGTGAACTTAAGATCTTTATTTTGGCTGAAAGCGGCATCCGGGGGATAATAGAATTCCATTGTTAAAACTTTTCTTTCTCCTGAGGTTAAAATTTCATCAAAGGCTTTAATGCTATCTTTTTTACAAAGCTCCTCTGCTTTTCCGCTCAATAATTCTTTTTCCTTATCTTTAACCGTGATAATAAGCTCATCTGCAAGGCCACCCGAAACATCTCTAAGGTAGACTTTATAATAAATCTCGGTTGTGCTTTCGTTTTCAACAAAGAAATCTTTTTTAACCGTCATTCCCGGTTCAAACAAAAATTCATTATCGGAAATTATAGGTTTTTCATCATTTATATTTATCTGAACTTTATCGGTCTTGAAAAAATTACCTTTTTTGTCCACAGATATAAAATAAAGAGCGAAAGTTGAAACGCAAAGGCAAACCGACAAGATCACGATAATTGCGATCTTACCGGCAATTTTCTTTGATGTATTATTCTGCCGCATTTTCTCTTCCCCCTTTTATTTGCTAACTTTATAATACTGTATCCTGAAATCACTATTATCAAAGCCAACAAGGCTATAAAAGCTCTTCTTCCCGTTTCAGGAGAAAATCCTAGATTATCTTTATCATCTGCAAGCCAGATAAAATCCGCCGATAGATCAAGATTCGCATATTCATTGTTTGTTTCGGTCGGCAAGTAAGCCTTAACGGCATAGTTTATATCTTCCTGCGAGAAGCCGTTGCTTTTCAGGGCTACACAAACACCGTCTGTAAGGTCTTTGATTTTGCCGTCGAAAAGCTCGCGGCTGCTGTCGGTCAAAACAACTTTTATATGTAAAGCTTCGGCAAGCTTTTTATCCTGCTGCGGCAAAGCTTTAAATCTTACGGTGATCTTATCCTTATAATTTACTCTTACGCGGTAATACTCGGTTTTGCTGTCGCCGGGTAAAATGTTCTGAAAATTGAAAGCTTCGTTTTCCTGAGAGTGGAGCTTGTAAAGACTTAAAGCAGTTTCATTTTTCTCCTGCGGTGAGAAATTATTTTCTGTCTGTCCGTCGCTTTGACTTACATCGGAGATCTTATTTCCGCTCACTATAGCGCTCTCTTTGGAATTTTCCTGTCTGCCGCGGATAAGCTGCCAAAATATTCCAAAAAGGCTTGCGGCAACAAGCACAGCCAAAACAATTATTGTTATACTGATTTTTTGCTTTTTTCGCATCGGCATATCTCTTTCTTAGTATTTTTAATAGATTTCAGGAAAAACTAAAACATACTTCAACCTTATCTTTTCGCAGAGTTCGGCACTCTGCGAAAATCAGCCTAAAAATGTGCTTAAAAAAGGATTTTTAAAATATGTGCGGATTATTTTGACTGCTCAAAATCCCGAAACCCACAGCTTATTCATATTTTCTCTTTTAAGCTCCAAAGAGGAATGAACATATCTTTCAAGCGTAACAGTAGTAGACGAGTGGCCTAAAATTTCCGAAAGCGATTTTATTTCAAATCCCGCCTCTACTGCACGTGTTGCAAAGGTGTGTCTTAGAGTATGGCAGTGCACGCCTTTAAGTCCGCATTCGGAAGAAAACTTTTTCATATAATACTGAAGAAGTCTTGGCTCCATAAAGTTTTCACATCCTGTTAAAATAAACGCGTTATTATTTTCCTTTTTCATTTTTTCGCAAAGCCGTGAAACTTGATCGGTTAAAGGAATCAGTCTTACGGATTTATCGCTTTTAGGTCTGTCGAGTAAGATTTTTGTACTTTTTTCGTTTTTATTATTTATATCTCTTATTCTCTGCAAAGAGTGTGTTACATAAACAGTCTTGTCTTTAAGGTTGATATCTCCCCACTTAAGCGCACAAAGCTCGCCGATCCTTAAGCCTGTGTAAAGAGAGAGCAACAGACCGAATTTGCAAAAATTCATATCTTTTAAAAGGTAATCAACTAAAAGCGTTTGCTCGTCTTTTGATAAAACTCTTATATCCTTTTTTGTTTCTTTAGGAAAATTGATTTCGGGAAATGTAACCTTATTTTCGGTCCTTTTTGAAATAAATTTTAAAATTCCGTTTAGAATAACCAGAATATCGCGCACGGTTTTCACACAAAGTCTGTCCTTTTCTAAAAGTTCAAAGCTGAATTCGGTGATAATTCGGTCATTTATTTCATAAATTCTTAAATTTCCGAGTTTCGGAATAATATATTTTTTAAGCACCGACGAATATTTAATATAGGTGCTTTCTCTGATTTTTATTTTTCTTTGCTCAAGCCAGCTTTCGCAAAAGTCTTTTAATCTGCTAAAGCTTTCTTCGGATCTTTCTTCCGATAAAAATTCCGCTCTTTTTTGCATAACTTTAAGCTTTGCTTCTCGGTAGCTTGAGCCGTAGCAAAAGCCATATCTTATCTTACCGTTTTGATCGTAATTTTTAATAAATCTTGCTTCCCACCTCCCATCTTTTCTCTTGAAAATGTTTTCTCCTTTTGACATATTTTTTACCTCCGTTTTTTGACTGCTTATCTGACTGCGTTAAAATCGGGTAAACAGTTAATATGCATATTTTTTAAAAATAAGCAGCTAAAAGTTTGTGAAAAATTCCGAAATCAAAAATTTAGGGTTGAAAAAATTATTTGTTTATGATAAAATTTAAAACAAAGTAATGAAAAATCCGATTTGATTTAGTGCCGAACTCTGCGAAAGTTCGGCACTTTTTGCATAAAAAATGCCCCGCTGCGAATTTTTTTCGCAGCGGGGCCTAAATAACAAAAAAAGGCACTCTGTTTTTTATAAAAACAGAGTGCCTTTTTTCGCTTAATGCGGCGTGGTGGAGACGAAGAGGATCGAACTCTCGACCTTACGGATGCGAACCGTACGCTCTCCCAGCTGAGCTACGCCCCCGGATATATGCCGCGGATAAGCTGAATTAAAAATATTTTAATACTTTTTTTGATATTTGTCAAGAAAAACAGAAAAATCAATCGTCCCAATATTTCCTGTCAAGACTTCTAAACCTAATGGCCGACAAAATATGCTTTTTCTCTATTACCTCTTTGCCGTCAAGGTCCGCTATTGTTCTTGCAACCTTTAATATTCTATCATAAGCTCTGGCGGAAAGACCGAGATTATCAAAGCTTAAGCTTAAATATTTTGACGCGTCGTCAGTCATAATACATACTTCTCTGAGCAGTGACGGAGTTATTCTCGCATTGCAGGGAATACCTGTGCCCTTATATCGCTCGTTTTGAATAAAACGCGCTTTATTTACCCTCTCACGGATCTCTGCGGAGGTTTCGCCTTTAGAGCTTTTCGCAAGCGACTGATAATCTACCGGCGGAACTTCGACATGGATATCAAGCCTGTCAAGCATAGGGCCGGAAATTCGGTTTAAATACTTTCTTACCATATTCGGCGAGCAGGAGCAATGCTTTGTGGGGTGGCCATAATACCCGCAGGGGCAGGGATTCATCGCCGCAACGAGCGTTATAGCGCTCGGATATGTAATTGACGCATGGACCCTCGATACGGTTATCACCCCGTCTTCAAGGGGCTGGCGGAGCGCCTCCATAGCGTCTCTTTTAAACTCGGGGAGCTCGTCTAAAAACAAAACTCCGTTATGCGCGAGCGATACCTCGCCGGGTTTGGGCACAGAGCCGCCGCCGATAAGACCGGCTGACGATACCGTGTGGTGAGGAGCTCTGAACGGGCGGCAGGTAATGATAGGCTCGTCCTTTTTAAGAATACCTGCTACAGAGTGAATTTTAGTGGTTTCGATAGACTCTTCAAAGGTCATTTCCGGCAGAATTGACGGCAATCTTTTAGCGAGCATACTTTTACCGCTTCCGGGAGGGCCGATAAGCAAAATATTATGCCCTCCTGCCGCCGCAACCTCTAAAGCCTTTTTGGCTAAGATCTGACCTTTAACATCGGAAAAATCAAGCAACGATTCGCTTGACGGCGCAGTGGCAATTTTGAACTGCTCTTTTTCAATAGGTAAAACATTTGTAAGATGATCGAAAAGCTGCTTGATATTTTTAACGGCATAGACGTTTATTCCGTCGATCGCCGCCGCCTCGCAGGCGTTATACTCGGGTACAAAAACATTTTTAACGCCGCTTTGCTTTGCCGTGATCACCATAGCAAGCACGCCGTTTACCTTTCTTACTTCACCGCTTAAAGAGACCTCGCCTATAAAAACGGAGTCATCATCAGGCAAAACAAGCTGTTTTGACGCGGAAAGAATAGCGATAAGCACGGGAAGATCGTAGACCGCTCCCTCTTTTTTCATATCCGCAGGAGCTAAATTTACTGTGATCCTGCCTGTAGGAAATTTAAAGCCGCAGTTCTTCACAGCCGCTCTTACCCTATCGCGGGATTCCTTAACTGCCGCGTCAGGCAAGCCGACTATATCAAAAGACGGCAGACCGCCCGAAATATCCGCCTCAACTTCGATCATATATGAATCAATACCGAAAATTCCGATACTTTTAACCTTTGAAAACATATCCTATCCCCTAACAACTATACATTATAACATAAAAAAACAAAGGCTTTGAGCCTTTGTAAGGCGACAGCCGCGTCGCACCGCAGTGCGACTGTTTTATCGTTTCAATGAATTTATACGAAAATCTCCGATTTTCTTAATGCCGCAAGGCATTTCGACAGCGTTTTACCGCTGTCGGTATGAATTCATTATAACATAAAAAAATAAATTATACAATTTAATTTAATGCTTTCTTAATAATTTACGGATATAATTTAGTATATAAAAAAATCACGGAGGTATATTATGGGCTTTCGATACAAACTTTATCAGTTTATGCAAGGCAGATACGGTGTGGATACTTTCTTTTACTGCCTTGTAGGTATATCGGTAGTTCTTGCCGTAATAAACAGTTTTTTAAGACTCATAGTTCTTCAGCTGATAATTTATGCATTGATGATCTATGCGATTTTCCGCTTTCTTTCAAGAAATATAAACGCGAGAGCGGCGGAAAACAGAAAAGTAAGAAAAATTCTTTTCTTCGTTTCTGATAAAATAAAGCAAAAAAGAGCAAGAAGTGCGGATACCTCGCACATTTATAAGAAGTGCCCGCACTGCAGAGTGACTTTAAAACTGCCCAGACGAAAAGGCAAGCATACGACCGTCTGCCCCAAATGCGGAAAAGAATTCACCGTAAGAGTTTATAAAGAATGAATTTAAGGCTTCTCACATTTATGAGAAGCCTTTATTTTCAGGATATTTTAGCTTTTTTCTTTTTAAATATAAAGAAACCGCCCACACCAGCGCCTGCAATTAAAACAACAGCGATCACAATAAATATCCAAATATGATTTGAATCTTTTGCTTTTGAATCTTTAATATCAGCGGATTTGGTTTCCTTTTCATCAAGCTTGCATATTGCATAGTTGCTGAAATGACTTAATTTTGCGCTTATGGTGTTTTCAGCCTCGTTTACAGTCGATTCAAGCTTTTCATAATTTCCGTCTTCGGTTATATAATATATCGCTATATTTTTACCGAATCCCTCCGGTATTTTAAATGTAACGGTAACTTCGTTTTTCGGCTGTATTTTTGCTCCGTTTAAATACGCGGTTATATCATAAAGCTTAAATTCTTTGCAGATATCCTTTAATATGTTCTTTACAGACTCATAAGCAGGATCTTCTTTTTTTATCTCTTCTATCTTTATTTCGCTTCCCTTTTCGAATGTACCTTCGTTTGCTTCAAACAGTGTTCCTGTTGCTTCATCCTTTACCGAGCAGGGTATTACTTCGCTTGTGGTCTGACCGCAGCGTTTGCACTTACCCTCTTTAAGTCCTGTTTCGCTTATAGTGGGTTCTTTTATTACGGTCGGGTTTTCGAAGTCGTGACCTAAAGCAGGAGTGTTTCTTGTTTCGGCTGCACCGCATACGGTACATTTTCTTTCCTGCAAGCCGCCGTTTGTGCAATCGGGAGCTTTGGTATCCGACCATTCGGAAAACTTATGACCTAAAGGTTTTATGCTCTGTGAGGCAGTCTGACCGCAGCGGGTGCATTTACCTGATTCGGTACCCTGTTCTGTACAGGTAGGTTTCTTTGTTACAGTGGGGTTTGAAAAACTGTGTCCTAAAGCGTTTGTTGCTCTTGTTTCGGTATGACCGCATTTTGAGCAGCTGCGCTTTTCTTCTCCCTGTGTTGTACAGCCTGCGGCTTTACTCGTTTTCCAATCGTTAAAACTATGGCCTGTTGCAGGGATAGAAGCAGTTTCTGTCTTTTTGCATACGGAGCATTCTCTTATTTGAGTACCCTGCGTTGTGCAGCCGGGTTTAACTTTTACTTCATAGTTTCCCCAGCTATGGTTATTGGTTTTAGCTATAGTTTCGTCTTTTTCTGCTTTGCAGGCGGTACATTCAAAGTGTTTTACTCCTGTTTCTTTACAGGTAGACTGTTTTGTCACCTTGCCGCTGTTCCAGGTATGGTTGGTTATTTCTTCATATCCGCACTCGGAGCATACGCGTTTATGTGTAGTATCGTTTACTTTTATGTAAGAGCCGAAAGTGTGAGAAACAGATGTAATATTTAGAATTTTTGTTGCAGAGGAAGAAGAATTATCTGCCAAAGTAACATTAACACTTATTTGCTGATCTAAGCTTGAATCTTCTTTTGCCTTTACAGTAAATCTGAAAAAAGCACCGTTTAAGTCGACATCTTTACCAAAGGAAAGCGCGCCTTTATTTTTTGAAAGATCGAAATAATTAAGAGGTGCTTCGTTTTTTATAAACTCGCCTGATATTACTTCAAGCTTATCCCCTACGGTTAAAGCGATTGATCCTCCAGAGCAATTCTGTGCTCCGCTTAGATTTACGGTATAAGTAACATTATTTCCTAAGGTGACGGAGCCGTTTCCGGAAATACTTATACTTATATTTGCGGCAGAAGCAGTAATTGCAAAAGAAAATAATAAGCAAAACACTGTTAGCAGCGATATTATTTTTTTCATATTTTATAAACCCCTTTTTATTTTATAGGATAATCTTCCGGGAAATAACAATACATAAGAAGATATATGGCGTCCTTATCGGATATTACCCCGTCGTCGTTAAAATCGCAGGATTGATTAACAGGATAATCTTCCGGAAAGTAGCTATACATCAACAAATGTATTGCATCTTTATCTGTTATTCTTTCGTCGCCGTCTATATTGCCTTTTTCAACATCAAAATCATATCCTAATAATTCGAAATCTTTATCAAATCTCATATATGCAATTTTCTTTGATCCGTCTTTATAATAGAATTCTTTTTCAACATAAACGGTATTGTTAAAAATTTTTTTACTGCCTATATTTGAAAATTCATAACTTGCCGCATCTGGAATATCTGCTATTTGAAATTTGTTTTCAGGTATACTTATTGCTTTTTTATTCAAAGTATTACTTTTTAGTTTTCTATTGTTTAAGTAAAAATTGCAGTAACTGTTTTCTCCATTTTCCCAACTATAACAGTCTAAATAAAGGATTCCAAAGTCTGTAAAGAAGGTCATACTATCCTGTGTGGACTTACAAGACCACGGAGTCCCCCCTCCATAACCGTCGAAAAAACCAATTTTTTCGATTTTCGAAGAAAACTTTTTACCATTTTTATCTGTAAAACTAAATTTCGGATTTAAAGTAAAAAAATCTTCTATTGAGATTTCTTTCCAAGTATTTTCTTTAACGGTTACAGGACACTCAAATTCCTGATTAAATGCAAAAAGTTTTACGGATTTTTGACTACTTGAGTTAAAATAATCAGTATTCATTACTGCAAAATACTCTTTGAGCTTACTTGAAAATATAAAATTAAGATTAAGATATTCATCAGGCAATTCTGTTACTTTGATGTCTTCAAAACTGCTATCTGAAAAGTTAAGCCTGATTACAGCCCCTCGCAAATCAAAACATTCACCTATGATATATTCCGTTTTATCCGGATTAGAAATCAATTCAATATTTGTAACCTGAATCCTATCTTCATTTTTTAATACTTTAACATTGTAAGTTGTTTTCAATTTTCCTAAAGAAGCTTCTATTGAATAGCTCTTTTCCTCTTCAAAAGGCGTTTCAAATTGTTTTCTACTGTCATAATCAACATTAAAAGTTTTTCCGTTTAAAGTAATATTTAAACCGTGACCATGATTATTAAGATCAATTTTTTCTCCCGAATCAAGCTCTACTGTCCCCGATTTAGGAAAATAGCTATAAAATTGTTCCGTCGAAGATTTTGTGATTTCAATATCATCAATATGTAATGATTTAAAGGGACTTTTAAGAACTTTTAAATTATAACTTGACTTTATATCTAAAATTTCGCAATTTATCTTATAACTTTCTCCGGCTTTGAGAGAATTAAAATCTATTTGATTATTATCCACTTTCAATTCATACTCTCTGTCACCGATAATAACAGAATTTTCATACGAAGGACTACTATCTGATGATAAAACAGTTCCGTCGTTTAATGTAACTTTACAACGGGGAGAATACCATTGCTCTGAATTTCCGTTTTCATCATAATAATTCAGTCCTTCATAAACAAAAACATCCTCAATTTTTATTTCTTTTATCGGGTTTTTAATAATTTTAACATTTACATTGTTTTCAATTCCCTCATAGTTTACTTTTAATTTGTAGGTATTTCCTGCAATCCAGTGATTGGTTTCCTGCTTTTTTAAATCCGATTCATCTATATTCGCACAATCGTATTTCTTTTCTCCGTCTTTATAAGAAGCTATACATTTGATATCAGAATTATGAATATCTTTAAAATAATAAAAAAATCCACCTGTTTTTGTTCCATTTGTATTTTCTATAATAGTGACATCAGGAACTTCTAAAGAAACAATCGGATTATCTTTTTCACCAATATATCTATTACTTTCTAAAGCATAAATATTTTGCGCATTTTCAGCAAAAACCGAAAGAGGAAACAAAGATATAATTAATAATAAAACTAAAATTAAAGAAATCACTTTTTTTGACATAATAAAACAACTCCTTAAAATTTTCTTATACTTTTTATTTCGATTATCTCTTTTTTGAATCTGACAAGATAATCTAAAAATTCTACAAAATTATTTTCTTTTAATTTCAAGCACGAATAACATTCCCAGTGATTTTCAGGCTGATACGGTCCGAATGCTTGAACTAAAAGTTTTCTTAAAATCTTCTCAACTTCTGAAATTTGCATTTCGCATTCAAAATAAAAAGCCTTTACAAGAGAAATATCTATGTTTTTATGCTCGCTTTTAATTTGAGAAATCAATTTTTCTATAGTTTGTTCTTTCCGCACTGAAACCGAATATTTTGTTTTTTCAAACTCTTCCGTACTTAAAATTGCTATTATTCCTTTTTCCATTTAAAATCTCTCCTTTCTGAATTTTTACAAAATTTAACAGCTTTCCTCCCCTTTTATCTAAATCTATTTATGATTTTAGCGGATTTTTCGCTAAAAGTCAATAGCGAAAAACTTTCTAAATTATAATTGAGTAAATAAATCAAATTATAATTTCGGGAGGTTTTTTATGGCTTATTATAAAAGAATCCGTGATTTAAGAGAAGACAATGATCTAACGCAAACGCAGCTCGGAAAAATTCTTTCGTGCAGTCAAAGAGTATACAGTAATTATGAGCGCGGTGATATCGATATTCCGACTGCAACGCTTATTAAAATTGCAAACTATTATAATGTATCCTTAGATTTTCTTCTAAACAGAACCGATAACCCTAAAATGAATATATAATCCCCCGCCGAATTTAATTCGGCGGGGGATTTTTTCAGCTCTGTGAGCTTTCGGTGCTTTGTGAAGATTTTTGCTTCTTTGAAGACTGTGAAGAATTTCCGTTTTCATCAGGCTTCTTATCTGGCTTTTTATCAGGTCTGCTGTTTGTATCAGAGTTTCCTGTTTGATTTTCATTCGAAGAATCGGGCTTTTCGGGCGGCTGTGTGCCGTTATCCGACGGTTTGTTTCCGCTCGGCTGTTCGCCGTTTGCGTCGGGAGCGGTGGCATTACCCGGAACATTTCCGCCCGGAGCATTGCCGTTCGGAGCAGCTGCGCCCATACCTTTTGACTCGCCGTAAATAAGGCTGTCAAGAGTAACTGACTTTGAAAGATTACCCGAAACTATCGTGTAAGTTCCGCCCTTTACTATCGACGGTGCGGAAACAACCACATTTATATATTTCTTTGCGGGAGTAAAGCTTACTATCTCGTTTGAAGAAGAGTCCTTTAAGACCACTGCGCTTTGCGACTGTGAATCAAGGTCTACCATTATACTTCCCTGTGTGGAATCGCTGCCGAAGTTCATCGCCATTACGCTTGAGCCTGTTGCAACGAATATTCAGCCTGTTATTTTAGCAGTGCCGTCATAATCAAAAGCGCCGTTGCCGTCGTTTACAGGACCGCGAAAAGCCTTTTATGACGAGATACTTTGTTTTAAATTATGAGTTAAACGGTAATTTATCTTCATCAAATCTCGATAATATCGCGGCGGTAACGGAAAGCGAAACGGGCGGATTCGGAATAGGGCTTTCAATAGAAAAAAGCATTACGGAAAGTCACAAAGGAAAAATATATGCAAAAAGCCCTTACGGATATTCGGTAAGTTTTACGGCAGAGCTTTAAAAAATAACCGCGGAAATTAAAATTCCGCGGTTATTTTTATGGTATTTTTTATGTTAAATATTATGTTTAAAAGTTTCAAAAATGCTTATTTTAAGCCATTTTTAGCTTTCATTTTAGCATAAACCTTTGTTGAAAGTCCGTAAAGATTTATAAAGCCCGTAGCGTCAGCCTGATTATAAACATCGTCTTCCTCAAAGGTTGCGATCTCAGGATCATAAAGCGAATAAGGTGAAGTAACGCCTGCATTTATCATATTGCCTTTATAAAGCTTTAAGGTAACATCGCCGGTAACTGTTTTTTGAGTGGTTTTAACAAAGCTCAAAATTGCCTCAGTTAAAGGAGTAAACCACTGCGCATTATAAACGATCTCCGCAAGCTTCTGAGCGATGAGTGCTTTATAATGTGAGGTTTCCTTATCAAGGCAGAGAGTTTCAAGCACATTGTGCGCCTTATAAAGAATTGCACCTCCTGGGGTTTCGTAAACTCCTCTGCATTTCATTCCTACAAGCCTGTTTTCTACGATATCGAGAAGACCTATACCGTTTTCTCCGCCTAATTTATTAAGGGTTGCAACAAGCTCTGTAGCGCTCATTTCCTTACCGTTTACAGCAGTCGGAATGCCTTTTTCAAAGTGGATCTTAACATAAGTGGGAGTATCGGGTGCAATTTCCGGTGATACGCCCATTTCAAGAAATCCCTCTTTATTATACAAAGGCTCATTAGCCGGATCTTCAAGGTCGAGTCCCTCGTGAGATAAATGCCAGATATTTTTATCCTTAGAATAATTGGTTTCCCTGTTTATTTTAAGCGGAACATTATGCGCCTCGGCATACTCTATCTCTTCTTCCCTCGATTTAATGCTCCATTCTCTCCAGGGTGCAATAATAGTCATATCAGGGGCAAGAGCCTTTATGGCCATTTCAAATCTTACCTGATCGTTGCCTTTTCCGGTGCAGCCGTGGCAGATAGCGTCTGCTCCCTCTTTTATGGCTATTTCAACAAGCTTTTTAGCAATAGGAGGCCTTGCAAAAGCAGTGCCTAACATATAGTCCTCATAAAGTGCGCCCGCCTGAACGCAGGGGAAAACATAGTCTGTTAAAAATTCCTCGGTGAGATCCTCAACATAAAGCTTTGAAGCTCCTGTTTTAATAGCTTTTTCTTCTAAGCCTTCAAGCTCATCCTGCTGGCCAACATTGCCTGAAACAGCAATAATCTCGGGATTATTATAATTTTCTTTAAGCCACGGAATTATTATTGAAGTATCAAGCCCTCCCGAATATGCAAGAACAACTTTTTTTATATCTTTTTTATTCATAGAAATACCTCCATAAATGAATAATATGCAATTAACGATTAATATAATAGCATATAATTCATAAATATGCAAGTATTTTTTGAAAAAATTTTAAAAAAGACTTTCTTTTGCGTGTATCAGATCAACTATCATAGAATGTGAAGGAGTTTCGATGCCATATTTCTTGCCTAATTTTACCACAGCGCCGTTGATAAAATCAATTTCTGTTTTTCTTTTATTTTCCATGTCCTGACACATTGAAGCTTTTCCGGTGCCAAGCATTCGCGCGGTTTCTATAACCTCTTTATAAACTTTATCTTTGTCAAACTCCTCACCGTCTGCTTTAGCTACATTTACTGCCTCGTCAATAAGCTTTTTTGCAGCCGAAGAAGCGCCTGCAGAGTCGGCAATTATCGAAATATTGGCATCAAACAATGAGGTGACCGAATTTATAGTCATATTAATAAAAAGCTTTTGCCATAGAAGTTTTTTCACATCACTGCAAGCCTCTGCTTCTATTCCGCTTTCATTAAATATATCCGATATCTTTTGCGCCCCATCGCCGTTTCCTGCAGGCGAGCCGATATGTGTGATACCGGCACCCGAATGATATATTTCACCGAAAGATAAAGTAACGCAGTTATGCTTTGTTGTGCCGAGTAAAATTCTGCTTTTGTCCGCATATTCTTCCATAATTTCAAAATTGCCGAGCCCGTTTTGAAGAGATAAAAGGAGTGTATCTTCTTTTATAAGATTTGCGTTTGACTCTAAAGCCGCTTTTGTGGCGGTATCCTTAACAAACACTATGATAAGATCAAGCTTTTCATCAAACTTACCGCTGAAATATGCACTCACTCGATAGGTCTTTTTTTCTTGTGTTCCTTTCGAAGTCATAATAATTCCGTGTTCATTTATTGCGCTTACGGCCTTTTCGCTGACATCAAGCAGTTTTACATCGTTTTTCGCACTTAACATACTTGCATACAGGCAGCCCATAGCGCCCGCTCCGATAATTCCGATTTTCATAAACTTTATCTCTTTTCCATAAAAAATAAAGGATGCCTAAGGGACTTTCCCTCAGACATCCTTGCCTTTACGATTAGATATTATACATTCTCCTGAATAAAATGTCAAGCAAAAGTATATTTATTTTGCATAATCCACAGCGCGGTTTTCTCTGATAAGATTTATCTTAATCTGACCGGGATATTCAAGCTCATTTTCAATCTTTTCGGCAATTTCATGAGCGATAATTACCATCTGATCGTCGCTTATAACATCGGGTTTAACGATTATTCTTATCTCTCTACCCGCCTGGATAGCGAAAGAATCCTCTACGCCGCTGAAAGAATTGGCGATTTCTTCAAGCTTTTCAAGACGCTTGATATAATTCTCAATATTTTCTCTTCTGGCACCGGGGCGAGCCGCCGAAATAGCGTCTGCCGCCTGAACGATACATGCGATCACAGTTTTAGCTTCCACGTCGCCGTGGTGAGCGTGAATAGCGTGGATAACCGCTTCGCTCTCACGGTACTTCTTAGCGGCTTCAACGCCGAGCTGAATATGAGAGCCTTCCTGCTCGTGGTCTATCGCCTTTCCGATATCATGCAGAAGACCTGCTCTTTTAGCCAGAGTTACATCCGCTCCGAGTTCTGCAGCTAAAATCCCCGAAAGGTGGCAAACCTCCAAAGAATGGTTTAAAACATTCTGACCGTAGCTGGTGCGGAAATGAAGGCGGCCTAAAAGCTTGATAAGCTCGGGGTGAAGATTTTGTACCCCGGCTTCTATCATAGCGCGCTCGCCCTCTTGCTTAATAATAGCGTCAACCTCAGCGGTTGCTTTAGCAACCGTTTCTTCAATTCTCGCCGGATGAATTCTTCCGTCAACAATAAGCTTTTCAAGAGTTCTTCTTGCGATTTCTCTGCGGATAGGCTCAAAGCTTGAAACAGTGATAGCCTCTGGAGTATCGTCAATTATAAGATCGACACCTGTGGCATTCTCTATCGCTCTTATGTTTCTGCCCTCTCTGCCTATTATTCTGCCTTTCATTTCATCATTCGGAAGAGCAACGACCGAAACGGTCATTTCCGAAGAATGATCCGCAGCGCAGCGCTGAATTGCTCTGCCTATTATTTCTCTTGCTAAGGTATCGCATTCATCCTTTGTTTTTTGCTCATAATCCATGATCTTAACGGCTTTTTCGTGAGAAAGCTCACCGTCAAGCGCAGTCAAAAGCTCGGATTTAGCCTGCTCCTTAGAAAAACCCGAAATTTTTTCAAGCATATCTAGCTGACTTCTTTTTATCTGCTCGCATTCAGCCATTCTTTCGTCAATTTCCTTAGAACGCGCGGCAAGCTTTTCTTCTTTAAGCTCGATATTGTCTGTTTTTCTGTCAAGGTTCTCTTCTTTTTGCTGGAGCCTGTGCTCCTGACGCTGAATTTCACTTCTTCGCTCTCTTAATTCTTTTTCGGTGTCCTGTCTTAACTGGTGGACTTCTTCTTTTGCTTCGATAAGAGTTTCTTTTTTCTTGGTTTCAGCCATGCGCATAGCTTCGTTTAAAATGCGCTTTGCCTCATCCTCCGCGGAGCCGATGGTTTTTTCCGCTGACTTTCTGCGATGCGCAGAGCCTAGAAAAAATCCTATAACCGCAAGGACAACCGAGGCGACTGCAAAAATAATAATTTGAGTCAAAGTGTCCATTAAATTTTTTTACCTCCAATATAAAAAACGGTATTTTGCCGGCTATTCAGAAAAATATCGGACCGGTCGGGAACCGTATCTCAAACCCGGGATACATTTAACACTGTGAATTGTCCGACGCCACCGCACAACTCACACATTATAATTTATCTATATAATTTTATCATTTTTGGTATTACCTGTCAAGTATTTACAAAATAATAGACGGTATCCCATGCGGGTACGCTTTTAAAGTGCCTCATATATATTTTATAATCTTCTCTTATTTCTATTATTCTTTCGGGAATTGTGAAAAGGTCCTCGCTTCTATGATAGCAGGATAAAGCCATTTTTGGGTGATTTGCTTTTATTGTGTTTACAGCTCCGTTTATCATTTTAAGCTCCGCGCCCTCTATATCGGCTTTAATAAATGTCGCCTCGGGGCAGATATCGTCAACGCTTACGCATTTGACCGTATTTCCCCCTTTCCCTGCACTCGAACCCCTTGAATTACTGATATCAAATTCGGTTTCTCCCGTAAAATCAAGAACACAGGCGTTTATAGTTTCTGCATTTTTAATACTTTCACTGAACGTTTTCAGCTTTTTAAAGCTTTTCGGGTCCGGCTCTACCGCTGTTATTTTTTTATAATTTTCTTTCAGTTCCAAAAACTCTTTAACTGTATCCCCCCTGTATGCACCGAGATCAAGATAAACTTCGTTATCGCTCAAATTTAAAAAATCATCATACGGCGCTTTTTTCTCCTCTTCGCAGGAAAAAAGATAGTTTAAGTCACCTGAAAGCTTGAATTTTACCATATTTTCAAAGGTTTTTTTAGAAAGATCGTCAGCAAGCCTCTCATATACTTTTTTAAGGCGGTCATAATTTTTATTTACAAAATACGAATCAAAAATATTATTCCCGAAAACAGGCACGTCGGGAGCTAAAAGCTCGTGCCTTGACATAATATTTTTAATGTTTTCTATAACGTCTTCCCTCTCCGTACCGAAGCTCAGAAGAATTATGAAATCTTCATATTTTTTTTCAAAATATGAAAGACTTTCAATATGGTATCCGCGGAAATACTTATCTCTAACAAAGCCGTCGGATGCGAAAACACCTGCGGGAGTTATATTATAGGAATTTAAAATATTTAAAATTTTATCGGCGCCGTTTCCCATACCGTAAAGCACTAACGGTTTATCCGAATTTTTAAGTTTTTGCCAGATATCTATGTAATATCACCTCTATTTTTAAATTATATCATATTTTAATAGACAAATCTATTTTTATCTGCTATTATTAATATATATTTTTAATTTCGGAGGACTTTTATGAAAAAAGTATTATCCTTTGATTTCGGTGCGTCAAGCGGAAGAGCAATGTTAGCCGAGCTTAAAAACGGAAAGATAGAAATGACGGAAATTCACCGCTTTTCAAACGATCCCGTGAATGTAAGCGGCAGAATGTACTGGGATATTTTAAGACTCTTTTTTGAAATAAAGACCGGTATTACAAAGGCGGTAAATTCAGGAGGTTTTGACGCAATAGGTATCGATACCTGGGGAGTTGACTTCGGGCTGATAAATAAAAAAGGCGAGCTTATATCTAACCCTGTTCACTACCGCGATCAGAGGACAAGAAGTATTCCCGAAAAGGTTTTTGAAGAGTATATCTCGAAAGACGATCTTTACGGAAGAACGGGAATGCAATTTATGCATTTTAATACTCTTTATCAGCTGATGTATCTTAAGCTGAACGAGTCCGAGCTTTTAGAGCAAACCGATAAATTTCTGATGATGCCGGATCTTTTTGCATATTTTCTCACCGGCGAAATGAAAGAAGAGGCAACCATAGCCTCCACTTCAAATCTTTTAAATCCTAATACAAAGGAATGGGATTTCGAGCTTATAGAAAAATTGGGACTTAATAAAGATATCTTCGCACCGATAGTTAAACCGGGAAGTGTTTACGGATATTTAAAAGACGATATCTGCGAAGAATTAGGCTGCAAAAAAGTTCCTGTTATAGCTGTAGCAAGCCACGATACGGCTTCGGCAGTTGTAGCAACTCCTACGAAATACGATGATTTTATATATATCAGCTGCGGCACCTGGAGCCTTTTCGGAACGGAAATGAAAGCTCCCCTGCTCAACTTATCCGCACAAAATGCAAACTTTACAAATGAAGGCGGATTTGACGGAACTATCCGGTTTCTTAAAAATATTATGGGGCTCTGGCTTATTCAGGAATCGCGCAGGCAGTGGAAAAGAGAGGGCGACGATGTCGGCTTTGATACTCTGGAAAAAGAAGCGCTTGCAAGCGAGCCTTTTAAGTGCTTTATAAATGTTGACGATCCGATGTTTGAAACAGCAGGAAATCTGCCGAAAAGAGTTTGCGAATTCTGCGAAAAAACAGGTCAGTATGTTCCGAAAAACCGCGGAGAAATCATGCGCTGCATTTATCAGAGTCTTGCTATGAAATATAAGCATACTTTTGAGTTTTTAAAAAGCATAACAGGCAAAGATTATAAAACCATCAATATCCTCGGCGGAGGAATTAAGGATACCCTGCTTTGCCGCCTCACGGCAAACGCTACGGGAGCCACTGTTTTAGCAGGACCTACCGAAGCCACGGTTATGGGGAATATAGCCGTCACATATAATGCTTTAGGCGAATTGTCTGATCTTACAGATATAAGAAAAGCGGTATATAATTCCACAGATATTAAAACTTACTCTCCCGAAAGCACCGATATCTGGAATAAGCATTACGAAGATTATAAGAAATTGGTAAAATAATTTTAAAAAGCTTCTGCCCTGAGTAATCGGGGCAGAATGATTTTTTAAAAAATTAAAAAATTTTGTTGACAATGATAATACTATTTGATATAATAGTCAAGCACGATATTTGAAGTGCGTAAATATTTGCGAGTGTGCTGGAATAGGCAGACAGGCACGTTTGAGGGGCGTGTGTCTTCGACGTATGGGTTCAAGTCCCATCACTCGCACCAATTAGAATTGAGAGCAACATTTTTTGTTGCTCTCATTCTTTTTTACTGCGACACCGCTTATACTTCGCACAACAGTGCTCGTATTCTCGGAAGGAACTCTCGCTATTAAAACAGTCCGCCGGACTGTTTTAAACAACGCTCGTCTTTCAGCGCGCCAAACGAAAAGTCGCTTGATTTACATCAAGCGACTCAGACAGTAGACAAAGTCCTCAGCAAGAGGGCTTTGTTTTTTTGCAAAGAAAGAGAAAATCATCGAAAAAAGGGA
>CAKSGV010000013.1 GCA_934454845.1 uncultured Eubacteriales bacterium
CGTGTCTACTCTACTCCTTGCTAAAAGCTATTCTTTCCTCCCCTGCAGAGCAGGGGGTTTACTTTGTCACAGACAAAAACGGAGCAGTAAAAAAACGACGGTTTTTTTACTGCTCCAAATCTATTTTAAGGGGAAATTTCGGTACCTTACAGACAGCATAACACTATCGCCGAAACATCAGGAATTCCTTAAAAGCCCCCTGCATTATATTATGCAAAGAGTTAAAAAGAAGTGTGATTTATATTTTTGATTTTCTGATAAAGAGCACTCCTAAAGTATCCGCTCCGCAGTGAGAGGAAACGGTGCATCCTGCCCGGGTTACAAAAACTTCTTTAAAATCAAGAGTTTTCTTAACGAGCTCAAGAACTTCGTTCACAGTGCTTTCATCAACGCCTGCGTGAGTGATAAACACCCTGTCCTTAACGATATCGTCACCGTTTGCAAGTCTGTCCTTAACATATTCGAGAAGGACTTCGCTATACTTGCCGCGGTATTTTTTAGCTACGCCCATTTTCCCGTTCTTAACTTCAATGCAGGGCTTAAGCTTTAAAAGATTTGCTCCCATCATTGAGAGAGCAGAGCATCTGCCGCCCTTATAAAGGTATTCAAGGCTGTTTATAACAAAAGAAGCGTCAACATAATCCGTAAGCTCTTTTATTTTCTCAACTATCTCTTCGGCTTTCATTCCCTGTGCGACCATATCCTCAGCCGCAAGCACTAAAAGACCGCCGCCTGTTGAAAGATTGCGCGAATCGATAACAAAGACATTTTCAAATTCTTCCGCAGCAAGGCAGGCGTTATTATAAGTCGAAGACATTTCCGAGCTTATAGTGAAATGAATAACGGTTTTCCCCATATCAACGAACTTTTTAAAGAATTCTTCACATTCGCCGACATTCGTTGCCGTTGTTTTAGGCAATTCTCCTGTTTTATCGTGATGAGCATATATATCATCGGGAGTAATATCCATGCCGTCTTTATAACACTCGCTGCCGAGAGTTACGCCAAGCGGAAGTGTTTCGATACCGTATCTTTCAAGAAGAGCGGGACCGAGATCAGACGTCGAGTCGCTGGTTATAATTATATTTTCGCTGCTCAATTTTTTGTACCTCCGAAAGTTTTAATACATTATATTATATTATATTGCAAAAAGTATTATATCATTTTTGTTTTTAAAAAACAACAATATTTTTCACATTTCGCTAAAATGCAAATTTTTAAGATATTTTTATTTTTCACTTGACATATTTTGGCATATAAAATACAATATTTATATAAAAAAACACTTTACTTATTACCTACCAAAAAATCCTTTATTGAATTTATTTTGATGGAAGATGTAAAAAGTAATAAGTAAAAATCCCGCCCACTAAAGTGAACGGGATTTTTGGAGCTGAAGATGGGACTTGAACCCACGACCTGCTGATTACGAATCAGCTGCTCTACCAACTGAGCCACTTCAGCAAAATTGCTGTGAAAATAATTATATCAATAAATCAAATTTAAGTCAAGAGGAAATTATGAAAACAGAGTATGCAAGCGAAACAAACAAGAGAATAGCCGAAGCGCGAAAAAATATGGGATACACTCAGCAGGAAGCCGCCGACCTTATGAATATGAAGCGAAATACATACGCGAGAATGGAAAGGCTCGGAAATCCATCCATAGAAGAAATGAAAATGATAAGCGAACTTTATAAGGTTTCGGCGGATTGGCTTTTATACGGCGATAAAGGCAGATATATCGCATTTACTTCTATGTTGAGACCGCCTATAAGACCTATGGAACTGCACGCGCCTTCAAACCCGTTTTCGGAATATTTGCCGTTTCTCCCGTCAAAAACAGAGCTTAATATGCTAAAGCTTGTTCATATTCTGACCAAGAACGATAAACAAAAGGTTTTCGATTATATTAACGAACTATATTCACAAATGGGCAGAGTTAAAACCAAATAGATCAAAAGCGGTTTTAGAAATTTTCTAAAACCGCTTTTTTCATACTTTTACCTCTTCGCCCAAACAAAAAGAATATAAATTTTTTTCTTTTACATTCGCATTTAATATTTTTTTGGCGGCAAAGGAATAAATTTCAAGCTGCTCTTTATATTTTTCGACAAGTTCTTCTTTCGATTTAACATAATCGGTTTTAAAATCTACAATAACGATCTCATCGTTTTCAATAAAGCAAAGATCAATCGCTCCCTGAATAATAACCGGTTCTTTTTTCTCCTTTTCAGAAAGCTCCCGATCAAGATTGCCTGCATCCACACGGCATAAAAATCTCATTTCTCTTTTTAAATCTTTGGCATTTTTTATTCTCTGTGCAAGCGCTGAAGAAAGGAATTTTTTTAAATTTTCCTTATTTATAAGCGTTAGTTCTTCTTCGGATATAAATTTCCACTCATAAAGCCTTTCAAGTTCCATATCAATGTCTGTGGAATTAATGTCTATAAACTGCATAACCTTATGCATAGCCGTTCCTCTTGCCGCTCCGCTGTTGCCGCTTTTCATAAATGACGGTTTAGCACAAAATGCAAAGCTATCCGCTTCGACTTTGTTTGCAAGCAAAGATACAGAGGCTTTGGATCTTAAAGAAGTAAGCCCCTCAAAAGGATATTTATAATCAAAATTCTCTTTAAGTTTTTGCACGGTTTTAATATCCGGTGCAATTGTTTCTTCTGCGTATTTTCCGTCTGCTTTTCTATTAAGATTTGTGCATATTTTTAAATTCAAGCCTAAATCCTTGCAACCCGCGAAATCTTCTATACCGTAAAACTTTTTTAAAGCCGTGCTGTCATTAGTCATAAGTACACAGGCGGCTATCCAATTCATCATATTATTAGATTTGAACAAAACTTTATCGCAAATTTCAAGTTTATCCCGGTCAATAGAAGCGGCTATGTTATTTAAAGTTTTTTCCATAGAAGAAGAGGCAAAGGATAAAACGAGTTTTTCTTCCGCCCTTGTCATTCCCACATATAAAAGGCGCATTTTTTCTTCAATATTTTTAAGCTTTTTATATTCGCTTATCGCATCGTAACCTATATTTTTTACTCTTTCATCCATGCCGTAATCAAAAAAAGCAAGACCCATTCCGCAGTTTTCATCAAAAATTATATTCTGCCTTATCTCAATTTCATTAAACTGAGTTCCTAAATTTGCGAGAATGCAAACGGGATATTGCAGTCCTTTTGAGCCGTGAAAGGTTTTTATAGTCACACCGCCCTCGCCTGTGAACACGGTTTTAACATTATCCGAGGATTTAAGCCTCTTTAAAACAGAACTTAGATCACTTGAAGAATCGGAACAAATATCGGAAATAACGGTGAGCAAAGTATTAAGATTGGCTCTTTTCCTTTCTCCTCCCGCAAGACCTGAACACACGCTTAAAAAATCCGTCGCCTGCATACATTCATATGCAAGCTCGTCACACGGAAGAACTGTTGCTTTAAGTCTCATATCGGAAATTGATTTAAGAAATTTCGAGCATTTTTCGTTACCGTTTTCCGAAGCATAAACCACAGCCGAATAAAAGCTTGATTTTTTAAATCCCGCACGGATCAAAGCAGCCTCTTCTGATGAAAACCCGAACATCGGCGACAGCATAACCGCAAGCAGATCGATATCAGATTTCGGATTATCGATTATCTTAAGCAATGAGATAAATACCGATACCTCAAACGTTTCGAAAAATTCTTCGCTGCCGTAATTCACGGGAATATTTCGCCTGTTTAATTCATCGGCAAAATAATCGGCTTTATTTTTAAGCGCAGGCAAAAGAATTGCAATATCTTCATATGTAACATTTCTTTCGCCCGCTTCTGATGATAATTTAAATCCGCTTTTAATAAGTTCTTCGATATAATCGGCTACTGCCGCCGCCTCAAGCTCTGGCTTTTCGGGCGACTCGGAAGATTCATCGGAATCGGCGTCACAAAGCAGAATATCAGTTGTATTGTTTAATGACGGACAAAAGTTTCCGCTGCACTTAAGCATCTCTTCTTCGTTATAAATTATATCGCCTATTCGGCCGTCCATTAATTTTGAAAATGAGAAATTTATAAAATTGCAGACTTCTTCCCTGCTCCTGAAATTTTCGGATAAAATTATCTTTTGCGGTTTGTCCGATTTAATGCCCGCATAAGGAACACAGGCATTTTTTCGGCGAATGAAATTATTAGGATTAGAGCCCCTAAACCCATATATGCTCTGCTTAACATCGCCCACGGCAAAAAGCTTTTTGCCGTGATCAGATAAAATATCAAAAAGCATATCCTGCAGATCGTTAACATCCTGAAATTCATCCACCAAAACTTCCGAATACCGGGATATGATCTTTTCTGAAACAGCGGTGGGAACAAATTTCCCGTCTCTTTCCTCGGCCAATAAATGAAGAGCTGTTTGCTCGGTCATTGAGAATGTAAGCTCGTTTTTTTCGAGGCAGGCTTCAAAAAACTTATCGCTGAATTCTTTTACTATATCAACGAACATACTAATTGCCGGAAGAAGTTTTTTAAGATCATTTTCGATATCCGATGAAGATTTATTGAAAATAGATTTTAATTCGGTATTGCATTTTTTATATTCTTCTCTGAAATCCTTATAATCAATATAATTCGGATCGGTTTTATCACCTGATTTTATTCTCGGGATCTCCGATGATTTCATTAAAGAATATATTTTATCCCAATTTTCGGAATTTATAAGATCGGAAATTTCATCTGCCAAAAGTGAAAGGGTTTCACAGTCCTTTAAAACAGCCTCGCGGTTTACCTGCAGAAATGAGCCGGAATTTGCGGCTTGCATAACCGATCTTTTTAGATCCGCTGCTAATCTTTTAGCTTTTTTAAACAGTATTTTTTGCCAAATATGTTCTTTATCAAACTCAAGAATATACGGCGCTTTTAAGGAATTATAAAACGCCTCGGGACTCGGCATATTCTGCCCTTTTTCATAAACCGCAAGAACATAATTCAAAAGATTTTTTTCGTCATATTCGCAGTCGGATATATCAAGCAACATTCTAAATGCAGGTTCGTTTTTAATCAGCCTATCCTCAAAAATACTGCGCAAAACTGCCGATCTTTCTTCGCTTAAGCTTTCGCCGCTTGATACTTTAAAGTCGGGAGAAATTCCGCAAAGCTCAAAATTATCCCGTATTAGGTTAATGCAAAATGAATCTATGGTGCAGATATCTGCACTCGGCAAAAGATATTTTTGCCTTAAAAGCAATTTATCACGAGGGTTTTTAAGCCATTCCTCATTAAGCTTTTTTTCTATTCTCGCACGCATTTCGGCGGCGGCATCATTCGTAAATGTGACAACAAGAAGTTTGTCCGCACTTACAGGATCGGATCTGTCAGTCAAAAGAGAAACCACTCTTGAAGAAAGCACCGCAGTTTTGCCTGACCCCGCCGCGGCGGAAACAAACAACGAGCCTTTTCCTTTTACAGCGGCATTTTGAGAGGGAGTAAAATTAATTCCCATTTTCAGAATTCTCCTTTCTCATTTCTTTAACACAATCCTTTGAGCTTAAATTTTTGACCTTTTTATGCGGCTCGTTTTTCTTCCTGCAAACGGAGGAAAAATCGCAGTATTTGCAAGCGTCGGCATTTTTCTCGGTGTCGTCTGTCGGGTCGGCGGCGATATTTCCTGCTTTAATTAGCAAACCTGCGGAGATTATTTTTCTTTTTGTGTATTCAAAAATATCGTCAAAATCCTTCGGTTCTATGTAACTGTCTTTAGAACGTTTTGCAGAGGGAACAAACTGACCTTTCTGATCCTTTTCAAGCGCATAAAGCACTTCTTCATCAAGGCTTAAGAGTCCGTTCATTTTTCTGTCTGTCCGCTTTTTCTTTCTTGAAGCCGGCAGATAAAGAATTCCTGCAGGTGTTTGTGGATATTTTCCGCTTGATATCACCGCATAAAGGTATATAAGCATTTGTAAGTTTTGACCTGCGAGAACATCGGGCAAGCGGAATATTTTCTGCCCTGTTTTATAATCGATTATTCTAACATAAGTCTTATATGTATCCACCCTGTCGATATAGCCGGTTATATTTATTTTCATATCTTCGCCAATAGGAATCTCGATGGCTTTGATATCGCCGTCTTCTCCACCGATTTTAAGCTCGCATTTAACAGGCTCAAATTCTGACTGAGCAAAATCAGCGGCAATAAATTCCGCAACATATTTTACAGAGCGTTTAAGAGTTCCTACAATGAATTTAAGATAGTTATTTTCTATACTTCTGTATCCGGGAATACTGTCAAGATATTCTTTCGCGCAATTTTCTACAGCCGCGCTTATTTCTCCCCTATTAAGCTTTGAATTATCCTTTTTATATGTTTCTATAAGTCTTTGCAGACAGAAATGCACAAATGTACCTCTTTGCATATTATCAAAAGCCACAGGCTGTATGCGGTGGATATCAAGCCCATACTTACAGAAAAACATAAATCGGCACCTGTTAAAGGTTTCAAGCTTAGAAGCTGACATATATATATCTTTTCCGAAAAGCTTAAGTGCGCTTTCTTCGGAAATAGAATAAAGAAGCGGATCGTTTTCTTTTTCTATCAGCTCTATCTTGGCTTTATATTCTTCATTGCTTTTAAGAGCCTCGGCTATATCCGCCGCGCCCTGTTTATCGGTATTTTTTCTCGCACCGAACTCAAAGAGAGCCGCCTCCCGGCTCATCGGCAAACTATTAAGCGAAAGCTTATCGGGATATTTTTTAAGAGAAATATCCAAAGTATCAATTATAGTTTCAACAAAAGCGGAGGGTTTAGCTAATGATTTATCTGGGTTTTCTGCCCTGAAAGATATAAAAACTCCTTTTGACGCGCGGCAGACATTTGAATAGACAAGAAAATCCTCATCAACTGCGGATTTAAAAAGCTTATCGGGAATATCGATTCCCTGCGATATAAGCTCTTCTCTTTCGGTATTACTGAAAATCCCGTTTTTTGATATCACAGCGGGGAAAACTCCAAGATTTGCGCCGAGGATAAAGACATATTTCGGCCTTGTTACCCTTAATTTATCGGCAGAGCCGAAAACCACTTCGTCAACCGTTTGCGGAATAGCACCTACAGAAGCGAGAGCGCAGGCTGTCTTGAAAGTTTCGGTAAATTCGGAAACAGGCAGGCGCACTTCCTTATAGCAGGCGCTTAAGCTTTCAAGCACGGAAATAAAACTGTCCCAAGAAGATTTTAAAGCGTCACTTAGAGAAGAATTATCATTTTCAAGCCTTTCGCTTAATTCGGAAAAACTTTTTTGTGCGCTCACATCATCAAAAAGAGAAAGAAGCGCTATTATTATTTCTTTTGCATTATCGCATTTTTGTGATTTGAATTTAAGTATCGGAGAAATAGCTTTTTCCCTTAATGAATTGAGCCTTTCAAGCTTTTCGGCATTGTCTTTTTCCACTTTTTCTTCAAGACCGGAAACATTCATATCCCATTCTTTTTCCCACAAAGTGCCGGGAATATTCCATAAATAAACATAGTTTTCTAGGTCAAAAAGCTCATCGGGAGTTAAAAAATCAAGACCGGATTTATAGAATTTTAAAATATTTTCGGAAGTAAGATTTCTTTTGAGATTTAAAGCACTTATTGCCAGAGAAAATACAGGCAGGGAATCAAGAGATATTCTGTCGTCAGAAAAAAGCGGGATACCGTTCCTTTTAAAAGCGGCTTTGAGCGGGCGTAAATAAGTTTCCGAATTTCTCGCTATCACTGCAACTTCTGAATACCTTATATTTTTTTCCTGTGCAAGCCTTTTAATATTTAAAGCCGCAAATTCCGCTTCATCAAAAACATCGGCGGCTTTTATAATTTCTATTCCCTCAATTTGCCTGTTTTCAGGCTCACAACCTCTTATAACCGATTCAAGATTTAAAAGAGCGGAATTTTCATAATAGCTTTTTAAAAGTACTTTATTTTCTTTTATTTCACAGTTATATTTTAAAGCAGATTTTAAAATGCGGTTTTTTGCGTCGATAACATTTGCAAATATACCGAACAGCTGATCTTCGGAATTATCGCAGCATAAAGCGACCGTAAGATTATCCGCGCTTCCTAAAATTCTTTCTATCAGCTTAAATTGCTGACCTGTAAAACCTTTAAATTCATCAATATAAACATTTTTGCCTTTAAAATAATTTTTGCCCTCAAGCTCGTTATAAAGTCTTGTAAGCCTATCTGACGGATCGATAAACTCTTCGGATAAAAGGACATTATATCGCTCGAAAATTTTAGCGGTATTCCTAAGTTTGCCGGAAAATGACTCTGATTTAACATTTTTTGCGCAAGTCAATATTTCTTGCGGAGTTACAGCGTTTAGCTTAAGCTCTGAAATCGTGTCCGCCATATTTCTTACAAAACCCGAATAATACTTATTCTTTCCAAAAGCTTCAAGCTCATCCGAAACATCGGCGAGCGCTCTTTTTGTAAGAATTATCTTGTCGCAATCACCAAGTACTCTTCCTGCTTCGCCCCCGTTTTCCCTGCGGTATTCATCGCAGAGCCTCGAAAAGCTTAACACTGCGACCTTGTGCGCATTATACTCGCCCAAAACTTCCAAAAGATTTTTTTCTGTTTCAAAAGAATATTGCTCGGGGACAATTATAATACTCTCTTTGTTTTCTTTTACATCTTCTTTAATTTTCTTAATTATTTCAGCAGATTTGCCGCTTTTGGCTCTTCCGATTATAAACTGAAGCATTTTTAAAGTCCCCCTTTTAAAATACATTTTAACACATTTTGGCTCCGAATAAAATAATAAAATATTCGGTGTACAAAATTTTGTACACCGAATGATCTAAACGGAAAAATATTGCCCGATATTTCTTAGCGCAGTGTTCTTTTTAAAAGAATATTTATTAATCGCTTTTATTTTTTCTGCTTTTGAAAGGCATGGCATTGCCGCATAAACGGAAATGATTTTTCTATCCTCTTTTTTTAGGTTTAATGAAAATTCCTCTAAAAGAGAATTGGCCTGAGAATAAGCGTCAAGATAATTCTTTTTCACATTTTTTCTGTTTTTGAATTTAGTAAAAATGAAATTTATTCCTGTTGCCTGCTTCGCTCCTACCTGATTGTTTCCGTGCTGGCGGTAATACATCAATGGCTCATTTACAAACACGGTTTCTCCGAAAAGACAAGCTACAAGCGCTATCCACCAATCGTGCATCACGCAGTTTTCCGGCCTTTTCCTTACAAGTTTTAAAAGAGCATTGTTTATCATAACCGTGCAGCCTGTTACATTGTTCTGAACAAGCAGATTATTAAGCTTATTAAAATCGGGCGAGAGCGCCTCAAATTTTATGAATGACTCGGAAATAATATTTAATTCGCTGTCCGCAACAAAAGCGTCGGTGTGGACTAATATGGGGGTGTTTTCCCCTGCTTCTTCCTCTTTTTTACGCATAGCATTAAAGGTTTTTTCTATCTTATCGCGGCACCAGAAATCGTCCTGATCGCAAAGCATTGCGTACCCATCGGGACAAGCAGATAAAAGCTCAAAAAAATTTCCGAGCGAGCTGCCCGTGGGTTTGCCTTTTATCACAGATATTTTTTCCGGATATTCAACGGCATAAGACTCTATTATTTCATTGGTAGAATCTGTCGATCCGTCGTCACGGATAATGATCTTAAAATCTTTAAATGTTTGCTCAAGAAGAGAATCGATCTGCTCTTTTAAAAATTTTTCACCGTTAAATGTTGCAAGTAAAACAGATATCATATCAGTAAAGGATCTTTCCCTCGGCAACTTTTCTTAAATGCTGACCGTAAGGCGATTTGCCGTATTTATCAGCGGATGCAAGAAGTTCGTCTTTAGTTATCCAGCCGTTTTTAAAAGCGATCTCTTCAACTGCGGAAATTTTAATTCCCTGTCTGTTTTCTATAACCTTAACGAATTCTCCCGCCTCACTCAAAGCGTCCATTGTGCCGGTATCCAACCATGCATATCCTCTCCCGAGCGTTACAACGCTGAGCGTGCCCTCTTCAAGATACATTCTGTTAAGATCGGTAATTTCAAGCTCGCCTCTTGCTGACGGCTTAACCTTTTTAGCAAGCTCTACAACCCTGTTATCATAGAAATAAAGTCCTGTTACACAGTAATTTGATTTAGGACAAGCAGGCTTTTCTTCGATAGATATCGCCTTACCGTTTTCATCAAACTCAACAATTCCGAATCTCTCCGGGTCGTCAACATAATATCCGAAAACCGTGGCGCCGTTTGTTTTTTCGGCGGCGCTCTTTAAGTGGGCTTTAAGACCGTTTCCATAGAAAATATTGTCGCCAAGCACCATGGCACAGCTATCGCCGTCAATAAATTCCTCACCGATTATGAATGCCTGGGCAAGACCGTCGGGCGAAGGCTGAACAGCATAGGAAAGATTTATTCCGTAATCCGAGCCGTCACCTAAAAGGCGCTCAAAATTCGGAAGATCGGTGGGTGTGGAAATTATAAGAATATCCCTAATACCCGCAAGCATAAGAGTAGAAAGCGGATAATAGATCATCGGCTTATCATAAACCGGCAAAAGCTGTTTTGAAGTAACCATAGTAAGCGGATAAAGCCTTGTTCCGCTGCCGCCTGCAAGAATAATACCTTTCATAATTATATCTCCTAAATTGTTTTAATTTCTATTGAATTTATTATTACATCATTTATCGGCTTATCGGCATTCCCTACTTCGACACCGGCGATATTATCTACAACATTCATTCCGTCAAAAACCTGACCGAAAACAGTGTGCCTGAAATCAAGCCATGGGGTTCCTCCGGCCGACTCATAGTAATCTACTATATCTTCGGGGAAAGACTCGGGCATATCTTTCATCTGCGAGATCATATTTTCGGGAACTGACTTTGCCTGCACGATGAAAAACTGACTTCCGTTTGTATTAGGACCGGCATTAGCCATACAAAGAGCGCCTCTGATATTGTGGAGCTCTTTTGAAAATTCATCTTCAAAGCTTTTTTTATATATAGACTCTCCGCCCATACCTGTGCCTGTGGGATCTCCGCCTTGAATCATAAAGTCATTTATTACCCTATGAAATATCAGACCGTCATAATAACCGTTTTTTGAATGAGTGATGAAATTTTCAACCGCTTTAGGTGCATACTCGGGGAAAAATCTAATTGATATATCTCCCATATTTGTGTGCATTACTGCCACCGATTCTCCTTTAGACGGCTTTGAAAGCTGAACAGAAGTCATAGATCACTTCTCCTTCTTAATATTTATTTTATTTTACCAATTATTTCTTCTTTTTTCAACAGTTATTTATCAAAACGATAAAAATTATATATATTTTCGGCATTTTCCTTATTAATTCCATTTATTTTTTTAAGTTCGGAAATATCCGCCTGCCTTACTGCGGAAACGGTTTTAAAGCTTTTAAGAAGCAATGCCGCTTTCTTTTCACCGATACCGGGAATTTTCGTAAGCTCAGAGTTGAGCATTTTCTGCGTTCTTTTTTTGCGGTGATAACCTATTGCAAACCTATGCACCTCGTCTTGAACAGTCGTGACAAAGGTATATGCCTGCCTGTTTGATTTAAGAGTTAGATCTCCGCCTGAAGCCGAGATTGCCCTTGTGCGGTGCTTTGAGTCCTTAACCATTCCGAAAATAGGAACAGAAATATTATGCTTTTTAAGAACGGGCAAAACAGCTGAAACCTGTCCCTTGCCGCCGTCAAGCAAAATAAGATCTGGCAGGGTTTTAAATCCCTTGTCGGAAGAGGTTTCATATTCGCAAAAGCGCCTGTCAAGCACCTCGGCGAGCGATCTGTAATCGTCTTGCCCGGAAAAGCTTTTTATCTTGAATTTTTTATAGGCTTCTTTAAAAGGTTTACCGTCTTTAAAAACTACCATTCCCGCTACATTTTCTTCGCCGGCAGTATTTGAAATATCGTAAGCCTCTATATATTTAGGAAGTTTTTCAAGATTTAAAAGGTGGGCAAGCTCGCCAAGCCCCGTCATATATTTACCGCTTTTTTCAAGATTTAAAGCTAAATTATCCGACGCATTTTTTCGGCACATATCGCAAAGCGCTTTTTGTTCGCCTGCTTTCGGCGATATAATCGAAACCGCGTGAGTTGCCTTTTCACTTAAAAATTTTTTCAAAACAGCAAGATCGTCAGGCTCGCTGTCCAAAAGAATTCTCGGCGGAATATCCTCTTTATCGGAATAGAAGCTTAAGAGAAATTCTGAGTAAAGCTCTTTTATCTCGGCAATGCCATCGATAATAAAATGCTGTTTATCGGTAAGGCGTCTGTTTCTGAAAATAAACACGCTCACACAAGCTTTTTCTCCTAATATAACACCCGAAAAAACATCCTGCGATTTATATGAGCACATAACCACCTTTTGCCGCTCGGAAAGCTTTTTCACAGCGTTTATTCTATCCCTTAATTTCGCCGCTGTTTCAAAGTCAAGCTTTTCGGAGGCTTCAAGCATTTTAACTTTCATTTCTTCTGAAAACTTTTTAGTGCTGCCGTGTTTAATAAATTCTATCGCCGAATTCACGGCGGAATTGTATTCATCAAGGCTGATATTCCCTCTGCAAGGGGCAAAGCACCTGTCAATATGATAATTAAGGCACGGTTTTGAATATTTATCAAATGATCTGTTACAATCGGGAAGCCTGAATATCTTTCTGACTTCATCAAGAGTATCTTTAACGATATAAGAAGAATAATAAGGTCCGATATAAGTGCCGTCATCTGAGATCTGATTGGCAGTTTCTATCCTTCGCCATTTCTCTTTGGTTATTTTTATATAATGGTAACCCTTATCGTCTTTAAGAAGAATATTATATTTAGGAAGATTTTGTTTGATAAGCGAGTTTTCAAGAACAAGCGCTTCAAATTCACTGTCGCAGATTATATATTCAAAATCGTCAACAGAGCCGACCATTCTTTTAACCTTTTCGGTATGCTGATTCCCCGCGCCGAAATACTGCGTTACTCTGTTTTTCAAAGCTTTAGCTTTTCCGATATATATAATTTTACCGTGAGAGTTTTTCATTATATATACTCCGGGACTTTTCGGAAGCCTGTTTGCTTTGGTTTTCAATTCCTTAAGCTTATCCGCGTCGGCATAAATATTCAAAAAAATTCTCCTTCCGATTGATTTTATTGTTAAAAAAGATTATAATTGATTTTCGGTGATGAATTTATGAATATCCGAAAAATTTCATTGATACTTGCGGCAGTTTTATCAATAATTCTTTGCGGCTGCAAAGAATTTAATGAAAGCGGTGACTTATGCAGTAATCCTGCCGAAGAAGTGGAAGTTTTAAAAGATTCCACAGGCACTGTCAATGGCTACAAAACCGCCTCTTCCGAGCCCGAATCAAGCGGCGGATATTACGCAAATATCTCTACAAAGAAGTTTCACCTTGAAACCTGCAGATATTCAAAATCCAAAAAATCCGGTAATATTATCACATCTTCAAGCCGCGAAGATCTAATCCAAAAAGGATATTCTCCATGCAAAATATGCAAGCCTTAATAAAAACCCGCGCTGATTAAGCACGGGTTTTGCCGATATCGAAATTAAATATCATTTAACTATGCAGTTGCGCAGAGCAAAATCAAGCAGAACATTTATAAGCTCGTTTCTTGAGCGCTTTGTCTGCTTCGAAAGATCGTCAAGCGAAGCTACAGTGTCATTTTTAATTCGGATAGAAAAGGTTTTAAATCCGTCTTCGCCTTTTAAATTTTTCTGTCTTAAGATAAGTTTCTCCTGCATAACATACACCTCACATTTAATATAACCGATTTAAAGACCATATAATATGTTTAATTTTATAACATAAAACAATCCAGAAAAACTGCGTTGCCCCAAAATAGGAGCAACGCAATATTATTCTTTGCAAAAAATAATATTATGCTTTGGAATTAAGCTTTGTCATAAGAGCCGATTTCTTTCTTGCGGCATTGTTCTTATGAATAAGACCTTTAACGGCAGCCTGATCAAGCTTTACAACAGCTGCTTTAACAGTTGCGGCAGCGTCGGCAGAATTAGATTCAATAGCGGCGTCGGCCTTTTTAACGGCTGTTTTCAAAGCGGAACGGTAAGCTTTATTGCGCTCATAATTCGCCTTGCTTATAACAACACGCTTTTTCGCTGATTTGATATTAGGCATTGAAGCACCTCCCAACCACGCGGCATTAAACCACATTTATCACAGTAATATTAATAATACCATAGGTTTTAAAAAATTGCAAGTTATTTTTTAATATTTTTTCGGATCAAGTTTTTTTCGTGAAAAAATTCCTAAAAATGCCTTTAAATTAAATGGTATCACGGGGTAAAAATAGCCTTTGCCCGACAGGGTTTTATTACAGCATAAAACTATTATCCAGAATATTATTCCGAAAATAAGTCCGAAATAGGAAAACAGCTGAGTTAATATTAAAAGCGAAATTCTTTGAAATTTCATAGCATATCCCATTTCAAAACTCGGCTGCGAGTAAGCGGCTATAGTTACAAAAGCCGTGAGTAAAATGGTTTCTCCCACAAACCAGCCTGCGCTGACCGCAAATTCCGAAAGAATAAGTCCTCCGATAATTCCCAAAGAATTTGAAAGGGAATCGGGAGTATTTATCGAAGCAAGCCGCAAGCCGTCAACTATAAGCTCAAGAATAAGGAACTGAACAAGCAGCGGCAAGGATCCCGATTTCGCATTTTTTAAAAAGCTTAAAAATTTAGGGATAAGCGACTGATCGTTCATAAGCATCAGATAAAGAGGCGAAATAATTATGGTCGATAATGTTACCGCAAATCTCAAAAGCCTTGTATAGCAGGAAATTGCGGGCAGGAAATAATAATCGTCTGCCTCCCTGAAAAAGTCTGCAAAAGAATCGGGAATGATTATTACCGACGGCGAGTTATCCATTAAAAGCACGATCTTACCGTCGAGCACAGCTGCCGAGGCAAAATCAGGTCTTTCGGTAAATCTGAATTTAGGAAAAGGATTTAAAACATTATGCGGAATTATACTTTCGCTTATTGCCTGCCCTGTCATTGAGACACTTTTAAGATTTATTTTTTTAAGCCTTTTTCTTAAAAGGTCAAGAGTCTTTTTATCCACAGAGTTATCAAGATAAGAAATAGCGATATCCACTTTGGAATTTTCGCCTATCTGCATATATTCCATTCTTAAATCTTCTGTTCTTATACGTCTTCTTAAAAGCGCGGTATTCATTATCAAAGTTTCGACAAAGCCGTCTTTTGAGCCTCTCAGCGACCTGTCTTTAGTAGGCTCCTCTATCCCTCTTACGGGATATGTTCTTGTATCGATAACAAGCAAACCTGAAATTTTATCGATCACAAGCATTGCAGGCCCGCAAAGCACTGATCTTGCCGCCGCTTCGGGGTCTGACGACACCTCCGTTTCAACATACGGAAGACCGAATTTTTCAAACTCCGCCATAGTTTTCACAGAGTTCATTTTTTCGATATCGAGTGTAAAAAGATATTCAAGTATCTTCT
This sequence comes from uncultured Eubacteriales bacterium, assembly GCA_934454845.1. GTDB lineage: Bacteria > Bacillota > Clostridia > Oscillospirales > Acutalibacteraceae > UBA737. The sequence goes on from CAKSGV010000013.1 coordinate 15,516, forward strand.
CAAAAACCTCATCTTTAATAAATCCGTCTACAAAATAAAGAGTCGCGCTGTTTCCACCCACTTCAATATTTCGCTTAATAATATCGAAGCTTAATTCGGGTTTTAACACGCCGTCGATCTTATTTATATAGTTTTTATATAGTTCCGTCAAAAAAAGCGCCTCCCTCGGTTTTATATTTCCCGAAAAAGGCGATGTTTTTCAAATTTATTGTTCTTTTCCTTTTCTGTCATTAATAAAGCTTATGATTATTCCGAATGCCGCCGCGGTAAGCAATGCAATTCCTAGAGAAATTAATATCGTCTGCCACACGGGTATGGTCGCGGTCTGAGAATCAATTTCAAGAGAATCGAAAACATTTTTTACCGCTTTATCCTGCGTGTTACCTTTATTGTAGCAAGACAAAACATAAAATTTATCGTTTTTAACCGTGATATACCTTGAAGAAACATATTCTTTTTCTCCGCTCGTGATATGTTCCTGAACAGAAATAAATGTATTATCGTTATTTTTCACTATTTCATATTTGCTTTTAACAGCGGCAGCGGCATAGTTCTTTATTTCCTCGGTCTTCAGGAATTCAAAAGAGCCGATAGCCTTTGAATAATCGTTTTCAAAACAGCTTAATTTTATCTGTACGGAATTATCGTTGTTTACCGCCATTAAGACAATTCTGTCTTCTTTGAAATAGTCCTTTAATTCTATTTTATCCACACCGACAATTTGGGCAAGCTCTGTTAGATCCTCTTCGCTTTGAGCGGAACAAAAACCTTTGGGAATTCCTATGTTGTATTCCCTTTGCTCGGCGCAGGAAGTACAGAAAATGATCGGAATTAAAATCAAAAATATAAGAAAAAAATAGTGTTTTTTCATTTTTCCTCCGCAGGGTATATATCGTTTTGCATGAATGCTGCAGTTAAGGTGTTTTTCATAAGCATAGCGATAGTCATCGGTCCCACTCCACCAGGAACAGGAGTAATATAACCCACTTTTTTACTTACGCCTTCAAAATCCACATCTCCGCAAAGCACGCCGTCTTTTCTGTTCATTCCGACATCAATTACTACCGCGTTTTCATTTACCATATCGGCTGTTACAAATCCTGCAATTCCTACAGCGCTTACCAAAATATCCGCGTTCTTACATTTTTCTTTTAGATTGGCGGTTTTTGAATGACATACGGTAACGGTCCCGTTTTTATGTAAAAGTAACATAGCCATAGGTTTTCCCACTATATTCGATCTTCCGATCACAACACAGTCTTTACCGCTCGGATCAATATTATAAAATTTGAGTATCTCCATGATTCCTGCAGGCGTGCAGGGAGCAAAATCATATTCGCCTATCATAATTTTGCCAACATTTACAGGATGAAAAGCGTCAACATCCTTTAGAGGAGAAATAGAATTCAAAACATTTTTCTCGTTTATTCCTTTAGGCAAAGGAAGCTGACACAAAATTCCGTTAACCGATTTATCGCAGTTCAGTTTATTTATAAGCTCTATGAGTTCTTCCTCTTTCGTATCGGAGCTTAAAATAAATTCTTTTGAAATTATTCCGAGCGCTTCGCAGGTCTTTTTCTTATTTGAAACATAAATTTTAGAAGCGGGATCTTCGCCCACAAGAATGACTGCAAGGCAAACATCTATATCTTTTTTATTTAATTCATTTACCTTTTCTTTAACTTCGGCTTTTACTGCCGCAGCTACTGCTTTACCGTCAAGTATCTGAGCCATTTTCCTCTTCCTCTTTGGTTGTATTTTCTGTTATTTCTGTGTTTTTATTTATATTATCTTCTTCGAAAACACTTTCATATTCGGCGTTTTCAGCCTTGTTCTTTGCTCTTTTATGCAAGCAGAGCATAGTTATGATCGAGCCGATACAAATAAGAAAAGAAAGCAGACTCGATACCTTTAAAGGACCTAGCATTAAGCTATCGGTTCTTAATAGCTCGATAAAGCCTCTTCCGAAGCCATACCATGCACAGTACATCAAAATTATCTGACCAGAATATTTTCTTTTCTTTGAAAAATGATTAAGAACGAAAAATCCCGCAATACACCAAATAGATTCATATAAAAAACACGGATGCGCAAGAGCCGTGGGATCATAACCTTTCATAGCAAAATCCCTTACAACATTTTCGCTCGTCATTCCGAAAAAGGAGCTGCCGGTGGGTCCGCCGAATGCTTCCTGATTCATAAAATTGCCCCAGCGGCCTATTCCCTGACCTATCAAAAAGCCTATTGCGGCAAGATCAAACATATCAAGCACTTTAACTTTTCTTAGTTTGCACATCAGCATTCCGCAACCGAAAGTGCCTATAACACCGCCGTAAATCGCAAGACCTGTAAACCCGGAATTACCGAACCCGAAGAAATCGGAAAAGGATTCAAGCTTTTCTCCGTCAAAAATAAGATAATATGTTCTAGCGCAAAGAATCGCCACGGGCGTTGTCACAAGAATAACATCAAGCATTCTGTCGATATTTATATTAAATCTGTCCGCATTTTTATAAGCGTAGATAATTGCCAAAAGAAATCCCGCAGCGATTATAATACCGTACCAATAGATATCCCATCCATTTTTCCCTATCGGCAGGGTAAATGCGATAGGATCAAGCTTTAAATGAATTCCGAAAATGGTAACATTCTGCGTCATCAGAGCTTTTCCTCCCCGATTTGTTTTACAGGATCGATAACAGATAAAACCCTGTTTGTAATATCAAATTCGTTTAAGCACCTTAAGAGATCTTCCGAAGTAACGGATTTTATATATTTTATTTCATCAAATATATTGTAGCCTGATACTGCGCCGTTTACAAACTGCATTACAATTCCCTCTGTGCTTTGAAAAGACCTAACTGCGTCGCCGTAAGCCGCGTTTTTAACAGCCGCAAAGAGCTTTTTATCAATTCCGTTTTTCTTTATCCTGTTTATTTCGCCCTTTATTTCCTCACTCACTCTTTTAGGATCGGAAGACTCTCCCTCAAAAATAAGCGCCGCGTAACCGTTGCCTGTGAAATATTCGCTTCCGAACTCATCGTTTATAAGTCCTTTTCTTATGAGCTCGGCATAAAGCGGAGAGCTGTCGCCGCAGATCATTTCAAGAAGCAATGATAGGCACACCTTTGTTTTAAGACTCTGAAAAGCAGTGGTTATACTTTGCTTGAAGCCCAGGCAGAACATAGGAATTGATACTGATAATTCCTGAGAAACAAAATGTTTTTCGACTTTTTCGCCGTCTGTAAAATTGCCTTTTTCAATAGTCAGAGCAGGCTTTATTATGATTTTCTTATCTATTTCTTTTAAAACAGCGTTTGTATCGACATTACCTACGATACAGATAAACATATTTGACGGGTTATAAAATGTTTCATAGCATTTATAAAGAAGGCCTGCGTCTATCTCAGCTATTGACTCCACAGTTCCCGCGATATCAATGCTCACAGGGTGCTTTTTAAACATTGTTTTAAGCATATTGAACATGACTCTCCAGGCGGGGCTGTCGTCATACATTTTTATTTCCTGCGCAATAATTCCCTGTTCTTTTGAAACCGTTGCCTCGGTAAAATAAGGCGACTGAACAAAATTTAAAAGAATATCAAGATTTTCATAAAATTTATCACTGCAGGAGAAAAGGTAACAAGTTCTGTCAAAAGATGTGTAAGCATTGGCAGAAGCGCCGGTTAAGGCGTATTTATTAAAAGCGTCGCCGTCTTCGCTTTCAAAGAGCTTATGCTCAAGAAAGTGCGCTATTCCCTCAGGAACCTTTACCGTATCCTTACCGTCTACGGAAAATTCCGTATCTATAGAGCCGTATTTAGTTCCGAATATAGCATAGCAAGACGAAAACTGCGGTTTTTCCATAATGTAGATTTCAAGACCTGAGCTATGGACCGCTTTTGTATAGCCCTCGCCTAAAGGTCCCTCAAAATATTCTTTTTTCATAGCACTTTCCTTTCAGGATTTAGGTAACAGACGGAATACCGTGTGCAGTTTAATTCCTTTTGCCGCCTCTATTATCTCTTCTTTAGTTACTTGCTTTAAAAGCTCTGCAAGGCTTTCGGGATCCAAAGGCTCGCTTTCAAGAATTTTTAGCGAATACCAGGTATCAAGCAGACCTTGACCGTCGCTGAACGAATTGAGCGAATCAACACAGCTTTTCTTTGACGATTCAAATTCAAAATCGGAAATCTTGCCGCTTTGCAGCTTTTCGAGCTCGGCTAATACAGCAGATTCGGTTTTTTCGATATTTTCAAGCTCGACTCCGCTTTCCACCGTTACAAGTCCTTTTATTTTAACACACCTTGCGGCGCAGTAATAGCAAAGGCTCATTTTTTCTCTGACATTTGAAAAAAGCTTTGAATAAGGGCCGCCGCCGAAAATATCGCAGGCAAGCATTAAAGCCGCCGTGTCTTTATCGGAGCCTTTAAGCTCGCTTGTAAATCCCATTGCAAGCTTACACTGCGTCACATCCTCTTTTTCATCGATTCTAACAGGCTTTAAAGCCGGATCGAGGTTTATATTGCCTGTGATATCCGCTTTATTCTCGCGGTCAAACTCGGATAATTTTTCGCCGATTTCCGAAAAAAGCTTTAAGGGGAGATTATCAGAGATAACATTAACTCTTAAATATGCTTTTGTTAAGACTTCTTTATAAGCCTTATAAAGCGATTTACCGGTTATTTTCTTTATCTGCTCGGGCGTTCCGCATTTCGGAACGCCGTAAGGCATATTTTTATACATTTCCTCTATAAGGCGCTTTTTGGCATAAATTCTTTTCTCGCTGAATTCGCCTAAAATATGCTGAACAGCTTTGTTCTTTTCTCTTTCAACATCGGATAATGAAAACTCTTCATTTTCCGCTTTCGGCTCGAAAATAAGACTTTCGAGCATATCTGCCGCACTGCCGACAAGATCGTCATTATCAAGAGTAAACCTGTTATTTATAACCGAAATACCGATTTTTAAAAGCTGAAGATCGCCGACCTTTTCGCTTGACGCTATCAGCTCGGCACCGTAAAGACGGCTGAGTTTGAAATTAAGCTCCGAAAAATCGGGATATTTTTTCCCGCAGGTTGTAAGAACAAACGGCAAAAGCGCATATTCAGCCACAGTTTCCTCGCTTAACGGAAGATAAAAATTAAAAGAGATCAAGGTCGTGTTGAACTTATTGCTTCTTATAAAAATTCCGTCTGCATTTTCTGCAATTTTTTTTGATTTTAAAGGCAAATCTATCACTCCGATGAAAAATCAATTTAGTACATTATACCACAAAACTTATCTTAATAACAAGACCTTTTCTTATCGATTATTTATCTTGTAATTAAAAAGATAATATGTTATAATTATTTTAATTTATATATCGGGAGAAATAGTATGAAATGTCCTTTTTGTGCTTTTGAAGAAAGCAAAGTTATCGATTCAAGACCTACCGACGAGGGCGAAAGAATCAGAAGAAGAAGAGAATGCTTAAAATGCGGCAAACGATTTACGACTTATGAGTTAATAGAAAGCCTGCCGATAATAGTTATTAAAAAAGATAAATCGCGTGAGCCTTTTAACCGTGAGAAGCTATTAAACGGTATGATTAGGGCCTGCGAAAAAAGACAGGTTTCTCTTGAAACACTCGAAAAAGCGATAGACGATATAGAGCAGTCTATTCAAAACTCTATGGATCGCGAGGTCAGCAGCGACAGAATAGGCGAGCTTGTTATGGAAAAGCTTAAGGGTATCGACGAGGTTGCGTATGTCAGGTTTGCGTCGGTCTACAGGCAGTTTAAAGACATTAACACCTTTATGGAGGAGCTTAATAAGCTTCTTGAAAAAAGCTGAGGAGATTATTTGATGAACGATTACGAATTAATGGCGCAATTACTTTTGCCTGATATAGATAAAGAGCCGTCATACTATGAGAATTTTTATTCTTTAAGGGACTTAAAGGAAGGCGCAAGAGTGACAAGAGTGGCGCCGAGCCCCACAGGATATCTTCATTTAGGCACTCTTTTTACCGCGCTTGTAAACAGAATTACCGCCACCGCAAGCGGAGGAGTTTTCTTTACAAGAATCGAAGACACCGATAAAAAGCGTGAAATAGAGGGCGGAATTGCCGATATTATCGACGGATTAAAGCGCTTCGGAATTGAAATTGACGAAGGCTTTATCAGCGGCGAAGAAGAGAGCGGAAAATACGGCCCTTATCAGCAGAGCAAAAGGGCCGAAATTTACAGAACTTATGCTAAGGATCTTATCAAAAGAGGTCTTGCCTATCCCTGTTTTTGCACGCCTGAAGAGCTTGAAGAGGTAAGGCACGAGCAGGAAAGCAAAAAAATACGCACGGGTTACCACGGAAAGTGGGCAAAGCACAGAAATATAACTTTAGATGAGGTTAAATCCGAGCTGGAACTCGGCAAACCCTTTGTTATAAGACTTAAATCTCAGGGCAGCGAGGAAAACCGAATCACATTTGACGACTGCATAAAAGGCAAAATTGAAATGCCGGAAAACGACGAGGACTTCGTTATCCTTAAATCCGACGGTATTCCTACCTATCACTTTGCTCACGCGATCGACGATCATTTGATGAGAACGACTCACGTGCTCCGCGGAGATGAATGGATATCATCGGTGCCTAAGCATATAGAGCTTTTCAAGCTTCTCGGATTTAAGCCTGTGAAATACGGGCATATATCCCCTATTATGAAGTCCGAAAACGGTGCCAAAAGAAAAATTTCAAAAAGAAAAGACCCGGAAGCGGCAGTAAAGTATTTTGCGCTTGAGGGCTATGATCCGCAAAGCGTGATAGAATATCTTATGACTATCGCCGCTTCAGATTATGAGGATTGGCGCAAAGCAAATCCCGACGCCGATTACAGAACTTTCAAATTCAATCTTAAGAAAATGAGTGTTTCGGGAGCACTTTTTGATAACGATAAGTTAAACGATGTGAGTAAAACTCAAATATCCCGGCTTAAGAGCAACGAGGTATACGAAAAACTTACTCTCTGGGCGAAAGAATTCGACGCGGAATTTTATGAAATTTTGACCCGCGATCCCGATTATACGGTAAAAATGCTTTCTATCGACCGTGACGACGCTAAAAAACCGAGAAAAGACCTTATAAAATGGTCTGACGCCAAGGATTATTTTTCTTATTTTTTTGAAGAACTTTTTACACCGTCATTCGAAATTCCCGAAAATATCGATCCTGAAGACGCAAAGCTGTTTTTAAACCGTTACAAAGATGTTTATAATATGAGCGACGACCGACAGCAATGGTTTGACAAAATAAAATCTCTTTGCCCCGATCTCGGCTTTGCTTCCGATACAAAAGAATATAAAAATAATCCCGATAACTTTAAAGGAAGCGCGGGAGATCTAAGCACTATACTCAGAATTGCAATCACAGGCAGGAGAAACACTCCCGATCTTTGTGCAATTATGCAGGTGCTGGGCACTGAAAAATGCTATGAAAGAATCGATGAAATGATAAAAGGGATTTAAGAAAGGATCACTTATGGAAGAAATAAAGAATAACGAACTTCCGTCTAACTTTATACTTGATTTTATTGACGAAGATCTGAAAGATGGGGTTTACGATCATATTCAGACAAGATTTCCGCCAGAGCCGAACGGTTATCTTCACATCGGACATGCAAAAGCTATTTGCATAGATTTCGGTACTGCGGAGAAATATAACGGAAAATGCAATTTAAGGCTTGACGATACTAACCCCACTAAAGAAGATGTCGAGTATGTAGACGCGATCAAGGAAGATATTAAATGGCTCGGGTTTGACTGGGACAATGTATATTATGCTTCCGATTACTTTGATTATATTTATGACTGCGCTCTTTATCTTATAGATAAAGGTCTTGCATTTGTAGACGAATCAAGCGCGGATAAAATCCGTGAAATGCGCGGAACTTTAACAGAGCCCGGAATCGAGAGCCCTTACAGAAACCGCCCTATAGAAGAAAGCAAAGAGCTTTTCCTTAAAATGACAAAAGGCGAATTTGAAGAAGGCTCAATGGTTTTAAGAGCAAAAATCGATATGGCTTCTCCGAATCTCAATATGAGAGATCCCGTAATTTACAGAATTCTTAAAGCCACTCATCACAGAACGGGCGATAAATGGTGCGTTTATCCTATGTATGATTTTGCACATCCTTTAAGCGACGCCAAAGAGGGCGTTACACATTCTTTGTGCTCTCTTGAATTTGAAAACCACCGCCCGCTTTACGACTGGGTTTTAAAAGCCGCGGACATCAAAAATCCTCCCAGACAGATAGAGTTTGCAAGAATGAATGTAAATTACACTCTTACAAGCAAAAGAAAATGCTTGAAGCTTGTAAACGATAAGCTTGTAACAGGATGGGATGATCCGAGAATGGCCACTCTTTGCGGAATGAGAAGAAGAGGTTATCCGGCACAGGCTGTTAGAGCGTTTGTCGATAAAATAGGAGTATCAAAAGCCTACAGCGTTATCGATTATGCACTGCTTGAATCCTGCGTGCGCGATTACCTTAACGAGCATGCAGAGCGCGCAATGGCTGTTATCGATCCGCTTAAAATTATTATAGATAATTATGATGAGAATAAAACGGAAAAGATCGAATTTGATAAAAACCCGAACGATCCTTCTGCGGGCAAAAGTAGCGTAACATTTTCAAAAGAAATTTATATTGAAAAAAGCGATTTTATGCTTGATCCTCCCGGAAAGTATTTCAGACTCTGCCCCGAAAAAGAAGTCCGCTTAAAAGGCGCTTATTATATTAAATATGCTTCCCATGAAACAGATGAAAACGGCAATATCACCGCCGTTCATTGCACTTATGATCCGGAAACAAAAGGCGGAGATTCTCCCGATGGCAGAAAGGTTAAAGGCACACTTCATTGGGTAAGCGCAGAGAACTGCGCCGATGTAACCGTAAGACTTTACGACAGACTTTTCAATGTTGAAAATCCGAGCGATGAAGAGGGCGTTTCTTCTTTTGCGGAAAACTTAAATAAAGATTCCTTAAAAGAGATCAAAAACTGCAAGGTCGATAAATCGCTCTTAAGTTCAAAGGTCGGAGATACTTTCCAATTTATGAGACAGGGCTATTTCTGCGTTGATAAAGACTCAAAAGAAGATGGTCTCGTGTTCAACAGGACTGTTGCCCTCAAGGACTCGTTTGTAAAAAAGAAATGATAAAAGTAAAAGATATTTATGATTTTTTGGACAGCTGCTTTCCTTTTGATACCTCGCTTGATTTTGACAACACAGGTATCCTGATAGGAGATAAAAACGCGCAGGTTAAAAAAGCGGTTATCGCTCTTGACTGCAATAAAGAAGTGCTTAAAAAAGCGATAGCTTTATCAACGGATCTTATTATTACACACCACCCCGTGATTTTTAACGGGATCAAGAGCGTTACCGCAGAAAGCGTTGTTTTCGAATGCGTAAAATCAGGTATAAGCTTAATATCTTGCCATACAAACCTCGATATTGCAGACGGTGGCGTAAGCGACGAGCTTTGCAAAAAAATCGGTCTAAAAAATATTAAGCCTTTTACAGCTTCTGATGGCTTTATCCTCCGCGAGGGCGAAACGGACTGCTTATCTCCATTGGCTTTTGCAAAAATGCTTTCACAAAAGCTTGATTCATCGGTAAGATATGTTCCCGGTAAATCCGACTTAAAAAGGGTACTCGTTTGCTCAGGATCGGGCGGAGATTATTTGAGCGAAGCCATAAAAGGAAATTTTGACGCACTTTTGACAGCCGATGTTAAGCACAATATGTTTATTGACGCTCAAAATGCGGAAATATCTCTTTTTGACGCAGGCCATTATGAGACGGAAAATGTTATAATCGAGCCTCTTAAAAATCTGCTCGAAGAAAATTTTAAAGATGTGGAATTTATTTTAATAAATAACGAAAATATATTGCACATATAATACAAGCCCGCTTTCATATATTTAAGTATGTGAAAGGCGGGCTGATTTTATGAAATGCTTTATTTTAAGAAAAAAACAGCTGATGCTTAGCTTCGGAGTACTGCTCAGCGCTATTATAATAGCAATAGGATCAACGGCAGCTTTTGCGGCAAAGGAAACCAAACTGCCCATATACTGCGTAGAGACCGACAAAAAGCAAATCGCAATTTCATTTGACGCAGCGTGGGGCAATGACGATACTCAGACACTCATAGATATTTTAAAAGAATATAATGTTCCCGCCACATTTTTCGTGGTCGGCAGTTGGGTGGATAAATACCCCGAATCGGTCGAGGCTCTGGATAAAGCAGGTCATCAAATACAAAACCACTCAAATTCCCACCCTTATATGACAAAGCTTTCCTTAGAGCAAATGAAAAACGAAATAGAAACCTGCAACGAAAAAATTAAAAGCATTACAGGAAAGTGTCCCACCCTTTTCAGACCTCCTTACGGAGATTACGATAACTGCGTGGTAGAAGCTGTTGAAAACGAAAGAATGCACGCAATTCAGTGGTCGGTAGACAGTCTTGACTGGAAAGACTCCGCAACTCCCGACAGCATTTGCAAAAGAGTAACCTCAAAAGTGACAAACGGCAGTATTGTTTTATTCCACAACGATGCCGACCACACTCCCGAAGCTCTCCCAACGATTTTAAAATGCTTAAAAGACGAGGGCTATGAATTCGTATTTATAAGCGACCTTATTTATAAAGAAAATTATGAAATAAAGCACGACGGAACTCAATGCAGAATAAAAGACGGCGAATGATCACCGTCTTTTTTTATTACATATTTTTAAAGAAGAAAAGTGCGACCGTTCCGGGGCCCACGTGCGCGCCGGTCACGGGTTCGTAACAAACAGTAAGGCAAGTTCCCTTAAAGCCTCTTTCTTTTAAGATCTCAAGCAAGTGGGAAGCGTCGTTTTCATCATCGGCATGAGCAATTCCTATATCCGAAGATTTATCCTCGCACAGCTCTTCATAATAATCAGCAAGTGACGAAAGCGCGTTTTTTCTGCCGCGTATCTTTGCGCACATAACGATCTTTCCCTCGCTGTCGCCTCTTAAAACAGGCTTTATTTTAAGAACGGTTCCGACCGCGCTTGCAATACGGCTTATTCTTCCTCCGCGCTTTAAATATTCAAGATCATCGACAGTAAAATACTGACATATTTTATTTTTCATATCTTCACAGAAGCTTATGACCTCTTCAAAGCTTGCGCCTGCTTTTAAATATTTCGCGGCTCTTATTACCTGAAGTCCCTCACCTAAAGAGGCGGCAAGCGAATTTATCACGGCTATTTTTCTGTCCTTATATTCTTCTCTTAATTCTTCCGCGGCAAGCTTGGCAGAATGAGCTGTGCCGCTTATACCGCCTGACATTGTGATATAAATAACATCATTGCCTTGCTTTAATTCTTCTTCCAAAGCTTCACAAATCAGAGAAATATTTATCATTGATGTTTTTACATCTGCACCGCCGCGCATAGCGTCATAAAATTTCTTTCCGTCAAAATCAACCGTATCTTTATAGGAAATCTCTTCCCCATTTACAGTATAGCCGAAAGGAATGACTTTTATATTATATTCATCCGTTATATTTTTTGTAAGATTTGCCGAGGTATCGGTAAACAAAGTTATCATATTATCACCTTTTAAATTTTTAAAGCGACCAAGAAATTAAAAAGCGCTTTATATAAATATTATGGCAAATTAGAGATATTTTCAATCTACCGTTTAGAAAGCGGCTCTACCAATGTTAGAGCCGCTTTCTACTGACAGTTTATCCGATTCTATTAAAGTTCTTCCGCTTGTTTTATCCAAATCTCCGCCTCAGCGTCGCTCGGGCATCGCCAATCCCCTCTGGGAGAAAGACAAATGCTTCCTATTTTAACGCCGTCAGGCAAGCAGCTCCTTTTAAACTGCTGAGAGAAAAATCTTTTAAGGAAAACGATAAGCCATTTTTTAACGGTTCTATTATCATATTCCCCTTTAAATGCCAACAATGCCAAATCATAGATTTTTTTCGGAGTAAACCCGAATCTTACAAAATAATAAAGGAAAAAATCGTGAAGAGCATACGGTCCGACGATTTCCTCCGTTTGCTGAGCTATTTTACCATTTTCATCGGGAGGAAGAAGTTCAGGGCTTACGGGAGTATCTAAAATATCCTTTAAAACTTCTTTGCAGTTTTCAAAAATATTGTTTTCTATGATACTGTCTATCATCCATCTTATAAGAGTTTTGGGAACGGATGAATTAACGCCGTACATACTCATATGATCGGCATTATAAGTGCACCACCCGAGGGCAAGCTCGCTTAAATCGCCGGTGCCAACAACAAAGCCGTGAGATTTTCCGGCATAATCCATAAGCACCTGTGTGCGCTCTCTTGCCTGTGAGTTTTCATAGGTTAAATCCTTATTTTGGGGATCCTGCCCGATATCTTTAAAATGCTGCATAACAGCGTTGCTTATCGGAATTTCTACCGAATTTACGCCTAACTGCTCCATAAGTTTAACGGAGTTTGAATGTGTGCGGTCGGTAGTTCCGAAAGCCGGCATTGTGATACCGGTGACAGATTTAGGATCAAGTCCCGACAGAGCGGCGGCTCTTGCGCTTACAAGAAGAGCAAGCGTTGAATCGAGACCGCCCGAAACGCCTATCACAGGCAGGCTTTTGGTTATTTCCATTCGCTTTTTAAGTCCCATGACCTGCATTTCGAAAATTTCCATACACCTTTGTGCACGGTCTTTTCCAGACTCCGGAACGAAAGGATATTTAAACACTGAGTAAAACAAAGCGTCATTTTCCTTTTTATCCGAATAAATACTAACAGTTCTAAAATTTTTATTTTTAAGATTAAGACTTGCGGCTTGCGAAAAGGTTTTTATCTTATATCTGTCCGTGCGGATCTTACCGAGATCTATATCGCTGATAAGGATATAATCGGTATCTATCTTTTTCTTGTTTTCAGCGATAATTCTTCCGTTTTCACAGACTAAGCTATGACCGGAAAAAATCAAATCGGTCGTTGATTCCTTACAGCCTGCCGAAACATATACATAAGCATTAAGGCTTGACGCTGACTGCTGACTGATAAGATTTCTGCGGTAATTTCTTTTTGAGATGGTTTCATTGCTGGCAGAAAGATTTAATATTACCTCTGCTCCCGCAAGCGAAAGAATATTTCCTGGCGGAACTGCAGCCCAAAGATCCTCGCATATCTCACAGCCGAATTTAAATGAGCCTGTATCAAAAATCAAATCAGTGCCGACAGGTATTTTATAATCGGCAAAAGGCAAAGAAATTTCACATTTTAAAAGCTCCGATCCCGAAGAAAACCATCTGCCTTCATAAAATTCATTATAAGTAGGAATATAGGTTTTAGGAACAATTCCGAGTATCTTTCCTCCGAAAATAACTGCTACGCAGTTATAGAGCCTGCCGCTGATTCCTATAGGCAGACCTACAGCTATAACTGATCTTATTTCCCTTGTTTTTTCTGCTGTTTTCTTGAGTCCCGCTATCGCCGAAGATAAAAGATTATTATTAAAGAAAAGATCGGCACAGGTATATCCCGTTATGCAAAGTTCTGGAAAAACTATAATATCCGGATCACTTTGCGCCGCTTTATAAGCTAAATTCAGAATATTCTCGGTGTTCTTTAAAGGGTCAGCTACCGCCGCATCGGGTACTGCCGCCGCAACTCTTATAAAATCCTGCATATTATCCTCTCCTTAAATCGAATATCATTTTATTGAAATAAACTTTTCAACATTCTTATGTATCTGTTCCATTTTTTTATCGAGTTCAGCGCTAACTCTCGCGCATTCCTTAAGCTCGTCTTCCGTCTGACCGGTAAGCTCGTAATTTTTCTTGTACTTGATTTTATGTTCAAGCGTTGCCCACCAATCCATAGAAATAGTCCTAAATTGAACCTCAACTTTCATAAACTTTTTTTCATCGTGCAAGAAAATCGGAATTTCAACTATAAGATGAAGACTTCTGTAACCCGTTTCTTTAGGATTTTTTATATAGTCTTTCATATTAATAAGCTTAATATCATCTTGCTTTAAAAGTGCGTCAGCCATCATATATATATCCGATGGGAAAGCGCATATAACCCTTACTCCCGCGATATCATAAATATTATCTTCAATACTTTTAGCATTAACAGGAATATTTTTTCTTTTGCATTTTTCTAGTATACTTTCGGGAGATTTAAGTCTTGTTTTAATGCTTTCTATAGGATTTCGGTCATATTGCAGGGAAAGTTCTTCATTTAAAACATTAAACTTAGTTGAAACCTCCATCATAGCGCATCTGTAATAAGCCATAAGCTCTTTAAAAGGCATTGTATATTCCTGTGCTAAAAGCCTTATTTCGTCTTCATTTATTTTGCTTTTAAGAAACTGCTCCAGTATTTTCCCGTTTTTATTAAAAAGTGCCATTGTTTCATCCTCTTAACCATTATTTACTATATTATAAAGCACAATTATGGATTTTTTTAAAACACAATATTAATATTATACCATATTTAAAAATAATAGCAACATTTTTGCCTATTAGATACTAATCGTGTCTTTAAAAAAACTGCCGTGTTAAAAGAAATATCTTTTCGCGGCAGTTTTATTATTTTAAGACGCATTTTTAAGTTTTTTGGCATCTGCAGCCACTTTAGCCTCTTTTAACATATTTTCGGCAAATATTCCGTAACCCGTTTTAGGATCGTCAACAAGAACGTGAGTCACAGCTCCGACAAGCTTGCCGTTTTGAATTATCGGGCTGCCGCTCATTCCCTGCACTATTCCGCCTGCCTTATCCAAAAGCTCGGGATCGGTAACAGTCACCAAAAGATTTTGAGTTTTGGAAAGATAGGTCAGGTTTCTCTTTTTAATGCAGCATGAATAAAGCTTAGGCTGTTCGCCTGAAACCGTGCATAAGATCTGTGCTTTGCCGTCTGTCACTTCCTGCTTATTCGCAACCTTTGTAAGGTTGCCGAAATTAAGCTCGCCCTTTAAAAAACCATATACGCCGTCTGATTTATTTGCGGCAATATCAGCTAAAGAAGAAAAGGTGAATTTACCTTTCAGCTCGCCGGGGTTGCCGTTTGACGCTTTGTTTACGGATATTATTTCCGCTCCGACCATTTCTCCCGAAGACGGATCGAGCAGACTTCCCGTATCTTCATCGCATATTCCGTGGCCGAGGCCGCAGATAACATTGTCTGACGGGCTGTAAAAAGTAAGAGTGCCTATTCCCGCTGAGCTGTCCCTTACCCAAACTCCTATTCTGTAAACTCCGTCGGACTTGTCTTTAACAGGATTTATTTTAAGATCTACCGAATTTTTCTTTCTGTTTATTTTAAGCGCGAGTTCTTTGCCATTGGAACCGCTCACAATTTCCGAAACATCTTCGTTACAGTTAACGCTTATGCCGTCAATCGTTTCGATATAATCTCCGACTTTAAGTCCTGCTTCTTTCGCCGGATCAACGGATCCGTTTGATGTGTTAACACTTGATGTTTCTATTACAAGCACGCCGTTTGTATAAAGCTTCATTCCGAAAGGGTTTCCAAGCACCGTTACATACGACGGATCGACGACCTCAACATTGGTTGAAGAAAAAGGAATAAAGCCGAAAAGCTTTAAATCGATATTATATTTTTCTCCGACCGACGACGCCGACACCTGCCTGAATTTTGCGCCCTTATAAACAGCCGTAACAGGCAGTTTTGAATCAAGGCTGAAACTTTCTCCGGGATTCACCTTATAGCTTGTTGCTACATCCTTTTTCATAACATAAAGCGTTAAAAACAGAGCAAAAGAAATTACGGCAAATAAAATTGCCGTCGCTCTGACCGCCGTTTTTGCAAATTTCATTATATCACCCTCAAAGTAATATAATTATTCCCTGAAATACACAAAATAAAACCGTTTCATGGGAAAATCATGAAACGGTTTTTTAAAAAGTTATATAAATTTATCCGCCGTAAGGGAAATCGAATGTTTTTCCGGAAGAACTGCTTTCCGAAGAACTGTTTGATTTATCGGAAGAATCTGATTTTACAGAAGAAGAATAGCTCGATTCTCCGATATTTGCTTTAAGCTTTGCGGAGTATTCCTTTACACCGCCGTTTGATTCCACCACGGTGACCTTTATAGTATCTCCTGCGCGGCAGTCGTCGATAATATTTAGCACCATATCGTCGTAGGTAATTTTTGTGCCGTTGATATGAGTAATTATATCGCCCTCTTTTACCTTCCCGTAAAGATCGCTGTCCTCTCCGACGGAAACGACATAAAGACCTGTGCTTGAAAGATTTTTCGAATTCGCTTCGGGAGTATTTATCATCTGATAAGTAATTCCGAGTTTTGCCCTGTCTGTTACCTTCCCGTATTTTATAAGCTGTTTTGTTACTCTCGAAACGGTGGTTGTGGGAATTGCAAAACCTATTGAATCATATTGAGCGCCGGCAAGCTTTGAAGAAGTGATTCCTACTACCTGGCCGTACATATTTACTAGCGCGCCTCCGGAACTGCCGGGGTTTATGGCACTGTCTGTCTGAATAAGTTTTGAAGAATAATTAGAGGTGGTTTTAACTCTGCGCTCGGTGAGCGATACTATTCCGCTCGTGATAGTCGATTTATCCTGTGCGGAGCTTGGTCTGCCTATCGCTACGACCGATTCGCCGCAAATAAGCTCGGAAGAATTTCCCAAAGTGGCGGCGGTTATACCGGAAGTTTTAGTAAGCTTAAGCACTGCAAGATCGCTTATAGAATCGCCGGCCACATATTCTGCTGTTCTTTCAGAACCGTCGCTCATATAAACAAGGAATTTAGGAGCGCCTATTTCGGCATAGATATGGTCGTTTGTAACAATATATCCGTCTTCGGAAATTATAACTCCCGTCGCATTAGCCGAGGAACCCGCGGAATTATAAACAATTATTCCGACAATACTTTTATCGACCTGATCGTAGACCTGGGCAGGAGTCATCTGATCCGTTTTCTTAGGCTTTGCAGCGAGATCTACAGTAATATTTTTATTTCTCGCATACTGCGAAGTACTTCTGCCCATAAAAAATCCTGTAAGGCAGGTGGCAGTAAGAAGCATAACGCAAGCCATTATCAGAGCAAATAGCTTGAGTCCTCTGACGGAAGATGAATAGTCCTTATTAGGCTCGTCGTCAGTATATTCTACCTTGACAAGCGTAGTCGAAACCGGGGATTTCTCCGGCTCCTTAAAGCTTTCTTCCGCAACTGTTTCAGGCTCCTGTTTTATTTCCTCGTCATTTGAATTAAGATTATTATTAATTTCTTCGCTCATAAAAATTTCCTTTCAAAATCAATAATACAAATTATTTTATAAGAGGGAGTTTTACTTCAAATTCCGTAAATTTGTTTTCAACGCTTGATACAGCGATCGTTCCTCCGTGAGATTTTACTATTGTTTTTACAATATAAAGACCGAGTCCCATACTGTTTTTATTAGCAGACCTTGATTTATCAAGCTTATAAAATCTTTCGAAAACAAGCGGCAATTCGCTTTGCGGAATTCCCTTGCCGGTATTTCTTATTTTAAAGTCCATAACCTTTAAATCCGCACTCAGCGAGAAAGAAATCGATCCGCCCTCATCCGTGAATTTAACGGCATTATCCACAAGATTATAAATCACTCTGTAAATAAGGTCCTTATCGGCATTTAAAGTGATACTTTCTATTGAATCGAGCCCTGAAATTTCAAGCTTTCTTTCCTCTATTCTCTGCTCCTGGCTTACAACTATTCTGAGAAGAAGTTCTCTAAAATCAAACTTCTCATATTTAAGAGCAAATTCTCCCGATTCAAGCTTTGAAATGCTGAGCATTGACTGAACCATTCTTGAAAGTCTTTTTATCTCTTCGGAAACAATATTAAGATAATAATTCTGTTTTTCCGGCTCTATAGTACCGTCGATAATTCCGTCTACAAATCCGCTTATAGTAGTCATCGGGGTTTTAAGTTCGTGCGAAACATTCGCAACAAAGCTTTTTCTTGTTTCCTCAAGTCTTGAGATAGAATTTGTCATCTGGTTAAACGATGCGGCAAGCTCGCCTATTTCATCGTCGCTCGTGATGGGAATTCGCTTTGAAAAATCTCCCCCCGCCATTGCTTTAGAAGCGTCGGACATAAGCTTTATCGGGTTAGAAATCTTGACCGTCATTCCATACAACGCAAAAAACATCAGCACAACCGGAATAATAGAAGAGAACAAAAAGAGTCTTGTGACTTTTTTTGTCAAATGCTTAACGCTTGCAAGCGAAGAAGCGGCTACAACATATCCCATTTGCTTGTCATTTTTAGAAACAAGCTTGCAAGAATAGAAATACTGCTGCTCCTTATATAGATCCAGATCATCAATTCCCTTCGGCTCTTTCCTGCCGAAGCCTTTTATAACGCCGTCGGGAATTTTCGAGCCCGAATGGCCGCAAAATCCGTTTATCCCGAATTCCTCGCAGCTGCAAACCTTTATAATACCGTAGCTGTTGGTTACAAAAACGTCGCTGTCGTTTACCGCGCAGAGATTTTTAATAATATAGTAAAGACCTTTATTATCTGCCGCTTCATCTATGGTGTATATCTGACCGCCGGCAAAATCCGCCACGCTTTCGCTTACTTTTTTGAGTGATTCGTATTTTAAATCTGCAACATAATCATTATACACAAGGGTGAGCGTCGCCATTAAAGTTCCCAGGCTTAAAATGATTATCAGCATAAATGCTAAAAAATATTTTCCGAAAAGACGCTGTCGCATCACTTTACCTCAAATTTGTATCCAACGCCCCAAACGGTCTTAAGCGACCATTTTTCGGAAACATTTTCAAGCTTTTCTCTAAGCCTTTTAACATGAACGTCGACCGTTCTCGAATCACCGTAATAATCAAAGCCCCAAACTTCATCAAGAAGCTGATCGCGGGTATACACCCTGTTCGGATTGCTTGCAAGATGATAAATAAGCTCAAGCTCTTTCGGAGGAGTGTCTATCCGCTTGCCGTCAACTATCAGCTCATAATTAGTAAGATTGATAATAAGCTTATCAAAGCGGACTTCTTTAATATCGGTCTGTGAGTCTTCTCCGTTAGTTCTGCGGAGAACGGCTTTTATTCTTGCTACAACCTCTTTCGAATCAAATGGCTTACTGACATAATCGTCAGCCCCTAGCTCTAATCCCAATATTTTATCAAAGGTTTCGCCCTTTGCGGTAAGCATAATTATTGGCGTATTGCTCTTCTTGCGGATCTCGCGGCAGACCTGCCAACCGTCAAGCCGGGGCATCATAATATCAAGAACAATAAGAGCCACATCGAATTTTTCCGCCTGCTCAAGCGCCTCTTTTCCGTCGTGAGCAACCACGGTATTAAATCCGTCTTTTTCAAGATAGAGCCTTAAAAGCTCGCATATATTTATATCATCATCCGCGATTAAAATCGTTTGACGGTTCATAATCCTGTCCCCCTAATAAACTTTATGAAAAAATTTTACAATAATTTTATTACTAAAATATGAATATTTGTATTATTTTTTGAAAACAAACCTACCGCCCGGAAAAGAAATTCCGAGCGGTAGGTAAATTGTCAAAAATTATTCAGCGTCGTCTTTCTGATTCTGCTCTTTCATTTTTGCAAAGCATTCGCTGCAATAAACGGGTCGGTCGTCACGGGGAACGAAAGGAACCTTTGCTACGCCGCCGCAGGCATCGCAGACTGCCTCGTGCATTTCACGCGGCGCTCTGTTTGCATTCTTGCGCTTGTCGCGGCACGCTTTACAGCGCTGGGGCTCGTTCTCAAAGCCTTTTTCCTGATAAAACTCCTGCTCCCTTGCAGTGAAAACGAATTCCGCTCCGCACTCCTTGCAAACTAAAGTCTTGTCTTCGAACATTTTTTGTACCTCTCTTGTTTTCTATTTAGCCCGGACGGGTTCGCACCGACATCTTTGATTTTGCTTTCAACGCTCTGCTATTTAAGCTACCAAGGCCATTTTTATTTTTTAAGCTTTTTTCTCACGCGGCTTAGTGCGTTATCAACCGATTTTTCCGATATATCGAGTTCCGCCGCTATCTCGCCGTAACTCTTTGCGGATAAAAAACCGATAAGCACTTTATATTCCGTTTCGGATAAAAGACTTTTTATATTATTTTTTAAATTTTCAAAATTTTCTCTTTCAATAATAAGTTTTTCGGGATCTTCAAGTGAAAGAATATCGGTTTCTCCCAATGTATCTATAAGCTCCGCCGGAATGCGCTTTTTTGCTGAAAAGCTTCTCGCAAAAGAAGATATCGCTCTGTTTATACAAAGGAAAACAAAGGTTGAAAAAGCGGCGCTTTTTTCATCATAACTTTCCGCCGCGGAAAACACGGCAAGCCTGCCCTCCTGAATGAGATCCTCGCGGTCTATATAAGGATAATTCCTAGCCGCATTAATGATATAAGGCATATATCTTTCAATTAATATTTTAAGAAAAACGCGATCTCCGCTTTTTATTTTAGATATAATTTCTTTATCACTAAGCGCGGCGCCTGATTTTAAAAAATCTTCCATAAATACTCCAAACCGAATTACACATAAAATAAATTATAACACTTTTTTCGGTTCATTTTCAAGCAATCAGACCGATAATTTGAGAAAAATTCACAAACTTTGTCGAAAATTGTAAATTATACCAAAAACATTTTTATTGCATTTATAATTTTATACCATTTGCACTAAAAAGTCAAGCAAAATTATTATAAACGCCTTTGTTTATGTTGACAAACGGATAAAAAAATAATACAATAAATTCAGAAGCAATAAAAATACGGAGGAAAAAGTTTATGATAAAAGAAAAATATGAGCTTTGGCTGAAAAATTCCGTGAAAGATCCCGATCTTATCAAAGAGCTAAAAGAGATCAAAGATGACGAAAATGCCATTAACGACGCTTTTTATACCGACCTTGAATTCGGTACCGCAGGCCTTAGAGGCGTGATAGGCGCAGGCTGCAACAGAATGAATGTTTATACAGTCGCTCAGGCAACGCAGGGACTTGCCCGGTATGTTCTTTCCCAAAGCGATAAGCCCTCTGTTGCTATAGCTTACGACAGCAGAATAAAATCCGATCTTTTCGCAAGGACAACTGCGGAAGTTTTCGCGGCTAACGGTGTGAAGGTATATATTTACAAAGAGCTAATGCCCACACCTATGCTTTCGTTTGCGATAAGATATTTAAAGTGCGACGCCGGCGTTGTTGTAACGGCGAGCCACAACCCTTCTAAATATAACGGTTACAAGGCTTATGATGAAACCGGCTGTCAGTTAGGTCCCGAAGCTGCAGACTATGTTTTAAACATTATGCAGAGCGTTGATATATTCACGGGAGTTAAGACCTCTGATTTTGACGAAGGTCTTAAAAGCGGAATTATCGAATATATCGGCGAAGATGTTATAAATGCGTTTTTAGACAGGGTCGAGTCTTCGAGAGTTTCAAAGAATATGGATCTATCAAATCTTAAGATCATTTATACCCCTTTAAACGGAACGGGAAACAAGCCTGTAAGAAGAATTCTTGACAGAATAGGAATTAAAAATATCGAAGTTGTAAAAGAGCAGGAAAATCCCGACGGCAACTTCCCCACTGTACCCTATCCCAATCCCGAGATCAAGCAGGTTTTCGAAATTGCGCTTGAAATGGCAAAATCATATAAACCAGACATTCTGCTTGCAACCGATCCCGATTGTGACAGAGTGGGAATTGCAGTAAATGTCAACGGAAACTACGAGCTGTTTTCAGGCAACGATGTGGGAGTTTTACTTCTTTACTATATGCTCTCTGTTAAAAAGGAAACAGGCAAGCTTCCGAAAAATCCCGTAGCTGTGACCACGATAGTTTCCACCGGAATGTGCAAAAAAATCGCCGCGGATTTCGGCTGTAAGCTTATCGAAACCTTAACAGGATTTAAATTTATCGGCGAGCAGATAACAGAGCTTGCGAAAACAAACGAGCAGGACAGATATATTCTCGGCTTTGAGGAAAGCTACGGATATCTTGCAGGAAGTTATGTAAGAGATAAAGACGCCGTAACGGCTTCAATGCTCATCTGTGAAATGACGGCTTACTATAAATCCAAAGGCAAAAACTTAAAGCAGGTGCTTTTCGAGCTTTATGAGAAATACGGATATTTCTTCTGCGCACAAAAGAGCTTTACCTGCGAAGGTCAGAGCGGAATTGAAAAGATAAAAGCTATTACCGAAGAACTCCGCGCAAACCCGCCGGCGGAAATTGCCGGAAGCAAGGTGGCGGTTATTAAGGATATCAAATCCTCCGTTTGCAAAAATTTAAAGACAAATGAAGAAACCAAAATTAATCTTCCGAAATCAAATGTTTTGTGCTACTATCTTGAAGACGGCGACTCTCTCATAGTCCGCCCCTCGGGAACGGAGCCTAAAATAAAGATTTATATCGGCGCGGTTTCCGATTCTTGTGAAAAAGCTGAAAAGCGCAGAGAAGAAATTATTGCCGCCGGAACAAAGCTTTTAGGATTTTAATTTAACAAAGGTCCCTACTAAAAATAGGGACCTTTGTCTATTCTATTATTCTGTAAATATGAGGAGCTTTTTCGGGCATTATATCTGAAAATTCATAAGCCTTTAATATAAGTGCCTTTGCCTCGTCTAATTTTTCCTTATCGCTTGAATAGAGTGTGCAAATCACTTCTAAATCCTTGACAAAATCTCCTTTTTTCTTATTTATAATAATTCCCGCAAGTGAATCTATCTTATCTTCCTTTGCAATTCTTCCTGCACCTAAAACGCCTGCGGCACTGCCTATTAAAGCCGTATCGGTTTTATAGACAAAGCCTGACTTTTCGCTTTTGACCTCTAGCGAGAATTCTGCCTTTTTAAAATCCGAATTTTCAATAAAGCTTAAATCTGCGCCCTGTGCCGATATCCATTCAAGGAATTTGGCATAGGCCTTTTTTTCGTCTAAAATTCGGGTAGCCGTGTCTAACGCTTTATCAAAGGGTATTTTTTTGCTTAAAGCGATCATTTCCGCAGAAAGAGTGAGGCAAACCTCTCTTAATTCTCCCTTTTCCTCGCACTTTAAAATTTTTACCGCTTCTTCAACCTCTAAAAGATTTCCGATATTATTTCCGAGCGGAGAATCCATATCGGAAATAACAGCCGCCGTGTTTCTGCCGTTTCTCTTCCCTATTTCAATCATTTTTTCCGCAAGCAGGCAAGCACTTTTCGGGGTTTTCATAAAAGCGCCGCTTCCAAACTTAACATCTAAAACTATAGATTTTGCGCCCGCGGCTATTTTTTTGCTCATTATGCTTGACGCTATAAGCGGAATACTTTCTACCGTCGCCGTAACATCTCTTAATGCATAAAGCTTTTTATCGGCAGGCGTTAGCTCTCCGCTCTGACCTGTTACCGCAATTCCGATGTTTTTTACCTGATCTTCAAATTCTTCCGGGTTAAGAGAAGAATTATAGCCTTTTATCGATTCAAGCTTATCGACTGTGCCGCCCGTAAACCCTAAACCTCTTCCGGACATTTTCGCGACCGTGCAGCCTGCCGCGGCGGCTATCGGAGCGACTATAAGAGTGGTCTTATCCCCCACACCGCCCGTGGAATGCTTATCCACGGTGAATTTGCCGAGAGTGGAAAGATCGAGTTTTTCTCCTGAATCTGCCATAAGCTTTGTAAGAATTGAAGTTTCTTCATCATCAAGGCCGTTTAAATAAATTGCCATTAAAAGAGCTGAAGCCTGATAATCGGGAATCTGACCTTCATCATAGCCGTTTATAAAAAAAGCCAATTCCTCTTTTGTAAGCTTTAAATTATCTCTCTTTTTAGCAATAATATCATACATTCTCACTTTTTAACTTCACTTCCTTTAAAAGAGCGCGGTAAAAGCTCGGATAATGTGTATTCCTTATAACCTTTATCATCACAGATAAGAATTTTAAAATCATTAGAAACGAATTCGGAAATAAACTGTCTGCAAATTCCGCATGGCATAAAGTCGGGTGAGAATTTTCCGCCTTTCCCGCCTGCTATCGCTATTGCCTCAAATTCTCTTTCATTATCAGAAATTGCGGAGCAAAAAGCCGACCTTTCGGCGCAAATTCCAGCAGGGAAAGAAGCGTTTTCTATATTTACCCCTGTGTAAACTTTGTTTGTTTTTGTAAGCAGAGCCGCGCCTACAAAGCAGCCGGAATACGGCGCATAGGCGTTTTTTGATATCTTTTCGGCAGTCTTGCAAAGCGATAAATAAGTGCTTTTCATATTTTACCTCTTTAAATCAAAGTTAAAGCGAGTTTTATCATTTGATCAAAGGTATCGCGCCTTTCATCAGAGCTTAGCGACTCTTTAGTTACAAGCGAATCGGAAACAGTGCAAATGCACAGCGCTTTTTTCTTGCTTGCGGCGGCATTGATATAGAGAGCCGCCGCCTCCATTTCCACGGCTTTTATTCCCATATTTGCCCATTTAAAAGCGTCTGTTTTCTCAAAGGGAAGATTAGAAGAGTCCTTATAGAAAACATCCGTTGATAAAATATTTCCTATATGGCATGGCAAATTCATATTTTTTGCATTTTCAGCGGCTTTTTTGAGCAGGCCGAAATCGGCTATCGGCGCGAAAGTTCCGGGGAGCTTGAATGAAGAGCAGTAATTTGAATCTGTTGAAGCGGCGGAAGCTAAAATAATATCTCTTAATTTAACATCCTTGCTGTAAGCTCCTGCCGAACCTACTCTGATAATATTTTCAACTCCGAAAATATTAAAAAGCTCATAAGAATAAATTCCCATTGAGGGCATTCCCATTCCGCTCGCCATAACAGTTACTTCTTTGCCTTGGTATTTCCCCGTAAAGCCTAAAATCCCTCTTACTTCGTTTATTAAAACAGGGTTTTCAAGATATCTTTTTGCTATCATTTCCGCTCTTTGCGGATCTCCCGGCATTATAACGGTTTTTGCAAAATCGGAGGGTTTTGCGTTAATGTGAGGGGTAGGATAATCAGCCATTTTTCTCATTCTCCTTAACTAATTTAACAATTCTGCTGGTTCCGAGTCTTGAAGCGCCCGATTTTAGAAAAAGTTCTGCGTCTTCAAGAGTTTTTATTCCTCCGGCGGCTTTTATTTTAACGCCGCCGAAGATATTACTTTTCATCAAGATGACATCTTCTATCGTGGCTCCGCTTAAAGAAAATCCCGTGGAGGTTTTTATAAAATCAGCGCCCGATTCGGAAACGATTTTGCACATATTGATCTTTTCTTCATCAGTTAAAAGGCAGGTTTCGATTATAACTTTAAGAATTTTTTTATCACATATTTTTTTAATTTCTTTTATTTCATTTAAAACAAAGTTATAGCCGCCGCTTTTTATATCGCCGATATTTGCTACCATATCGATCTCGTCAGCCCCGTCCGATAAAGCCTGAGCGGTTTCATAAATTTTTGTTTTTGTATTATTATAACCGTTTGGAAAACCGATAACGGTGCAAATGCTTTTTCTATCCTTAAGATAATCTTTTGCTCCCTTTACAAAGCAGGGCGCAATGCACACTGAAGCAGTATTATATCGCATCGCATCATCGCAGAGATTTATAATATCGCTCATCGTTGCCGTGACCTTAAGCTCCGTGTGATCGACGCATCTTAAAATTTTTTCAATATCCAAAGCAATTCACCTCTTGATTTATTATAGCAGAAATTTTTAAAATCGGCAACAAAAAAGCCGCGGATATCCGCGGCATAGAATATTTAAGAACCGGAAGCCACTGTATCATCGTTATTATTAAATCCATATTTTAATACAAATTCATTTAAAAGATTTTTAGTTTGCGTGAATTCTTCGGACACAGGAAGACTGAAATAATAGTTTTTATTGTAATCCCTATAATCTGCGTTTTCCTGCACGGTGATAAATAATTCATCCGAAGTAACTAAAGATTTATCCGCAGATTCGATATCGGAAAAATAAGCTTTGACAAAAGCTTTATAATCTTCGGTTTTGATAATTAAATTATCACCGTTGATATCGATAACGGCTCCGACCGCAGAATTTCTTGTAGCCGTTTCCTCCACAGCATTTTTAAAATCGGAACTGCGGTAAAAGGATAGAAGTTTATCTTCCATTGCGTTTTTAACGAAATTATAGCTCCTGAATAATTTGTTTCCGCTTTTAAGCTTATAATTAATATCTATTGTATCGCGGAAATCGCCGTCATTATGCTGACTTAATCGCTCTATATTTTTATCAAGAGTGATTTCCTTATGAAGAGAAGTCACAATATCAAAATCTTTTATTTCGATATTAAGACCCGAAAAGTTAATGCTTGCCGATTTGATATCTTCCTTTGCGGGAACTCTTTTTACCACTCCGAAAATATCAAAATGGCCGCCTAAAATAACGCTTATTATCATCAGCGAAGAAATAATTCCGAGCAATGCGGATTTTTTGACTGTCTTAAATCCTCGATTGCTTATGGCGCCGTACGCTATACAGAAAATCAACGCACCTAACACAGCGGTGATAATGAATTTCGAAGTTGCAACTTCGCTCTCAAATAGAATGCCTATTATGAAAGCTCCGCAAATACCGTAAACTATGCTGGAAGCATAATAAATAAACCTGAAAGCATAAGATTCTCCGCTTTTTTCGGACTTCCTGCGATAGAACAAGACACAAGCTATCACATAGAAAATCACAGATAAAATAATTGCTTTTATAACAAAAAGTACTACTGTTTTCCCGCTTGGGTTTTCATTATATTTTTCTATACTTCTGATAATGAAAGAAAAAGGTGAACCGTATTTTAATATGAAATTTTCGGAACCGGATTCATCATAGCCGTAAAACGTTTGCTGTAAAGCATAGCTTACCATAAGAGAAATGCCAATAATACCTATATTTATTCCGAAAAATGAAAGAATAAAATCAAAGGCATTTCCTACGCAAACAAGAAAGATAAGAGAAAACGCAGAACAAATAAGTATGGAAAACAAGGAATATAAAAGATATACGGATAATGTTCCTATGCTTCCAACTGCATGCGGATAGAAAAGAAGTATTCCGAGAAGTCCTAAATAACCCACTGTGACGGGGATAATACTTAAAATCACTCCGGCAAAAAATCGCGATGATATCATTTCAAACCGAGTGAGCGGAAATGACAAAAACACATCGACGGATCTTTTTTGATAAAGAAAAGAGAAATTTATAATATTGAAGATAACGGAAATTGCGCAACCTGCAAACGTGCCGCAATAAAACATTAATCTTATAAAAAATCTCACATCATAAGAAGAATACCCCATATTCTCCACTGTTTCTCTGATCTTCATCAAAGAATATCCCGGGCTTATCAGCAACGCACAGGCGGTAATAAGGAGCAAAACGCCGAGGTTTCGCCTTAAAGTGAATTTAAACATATTGAAAGAAGGATTGATCATTTTATTCGAGGATGTTCTTAATATCATAACCGAGCACCTCCAATTCATAAATAAAAGTTTCTTCCAAAGTAGGCTCAATACATTCGATAAAGATAGGATCAAATTGCTTTATAAAATCTTCTATTTCTTTTTCATCGCCCTTCGCGATTATCTGAATAAGCGAGCCTGTTCTTTCGGTCTTGAGTATATCAAGAGAATCAAACACCTTGATTTCAGGCACTGAATTAAATGCCGCCTGGAATTTATGGATATTATTTTTAGCTTCTTCCACGCTTCCGCTTGTGATAAGCTTTCCGTTATGAATAACTGCGATATGATCGCACATTTCCTCTATCTCTCTTAAGTTATGCGAGGAAACAACGGCTGTTATACTGTTTTTTTCAATTCCTTCAAGCAAAAGATTAATGAGCACCTTTCGCATTACAACATCAAGCCCGTCAAACGCCTCGTCGAGAAGAAGATATCTCGGCATTGAGGCAAGAGCCAAGATTAAAGACGCTTGCCTTTGCATTCCCTTTGAGAACGAGGAAAGCTTTGCTTTGCAGTCGAGAGGAAAAATACCTAAAAGCCTTTTATACTCTTCCCTGCTGAAATTCGGATACATTTTTTCATAAAGCACAGCCATATCATCAAGGTTTGTCTGAGGAAGAAAATAAGGAATATCGCTTAAAAAAGCGATCTGTGATTTCACTGTCGGATTATTAAACACGGCGATTCCGTTCATTTCAAGTCTTCCGCTATCGGGCGGATAAATTCCCGAAATAAGCCTTAAAAGTGTGGATTTCCCCGAACCGTTAGACCCGACAAGGCCGAACACAGAGCCATCCGGAATACGGAATGTGACCTTATCGAGAGCTATCTTATTATCGAATTTTTTTGAAAGCTCTACTGCCTTAATCATTGATCTCTCCCCATTTCTCTATAGAATTTATAAGCTCTCTTCTGCTTATTCCGACATCAAAAGCTTCTTTTACAGAACCTTTGAATTTTTCCATTGCCGCTTCTTTTATTGCGGCAACGGATTCGCTGTCATCCGATATAAACGACCCTTTTCCTTTAACGGAATAAATTATATTCTTTGATTCAAGAATTCCGTAAGCTTTCTGAATAGTATTTGGATTTACAGAAAATTTAGAAGCAAGCGCTCTTACACTCGGCAGGCGATCTCCGCTTTTCAGAACACCTATGGCTTTCAGCCGGATAAAGCCGTTGACTATCTGATCGCAGATCGAAAGACCGCTTTTCAAATCAAGCTGAAACATAATTTACCTCCTTTTTAAAATACAAAGTGTTCTATATAACATAGTACAGTTATATTCTATCATAATAGTATTTATTTGTCAATAAAAAAAGCTGAGCGCTTTCACGCTCAGCTTAAATTTTTTATTCGTTTGTTTCTTTTTCGGCTTCATCAATTGATTCATCGCTGCCGCATTTAAAATATTTGCCTTTAATACGGTGCTTATTAAAGCAACAGTCTATAATTGCTAAAGCTCCCACAGCCGCGCTTAATATTCCGGCAATTCCCAAAATAACCTTTAAAAAATTCTTCATTATCAGCACCTACCTTCTAATACTGAATATATTTTAACATAAATCAAAACAATTTACAAGAGGTTTTACATAAATGGAGAAAATAAATGCAAAAATGTTCTTTTGAACTTATCGCCGAACTTTTCTTTTTTCCAATCTTCGAGCGTTATCTGTTTAGATGCTCTGAGCATTTGTTCATAGTGGGATTTGATTGAAACCGCAGTATCGATATCATCCACCCACGCTCCGCATTCAAAATGGAAAACAAAGCTTCTATAATCCATATTAACAGTGCCGACGGTGGCTATTCTGTCATCTGAAACAAACAGTTTTGAATGGATAAAACCTGGAGTATATTCATAAATCTTAACCCTTGCCTCCAAAAGTTCAAGATAATAATACTGCGTGACCGGATGAACATACCATTTATCAGGGATAAACGGCGTTAAAATCCTAACGTCTATGCCCGATCTTGCGGCATTCTTAAGCGTTGTCAGCATCGTATTATCTATAATAAGATAAGGAGTTGCGATATAAACATAATCTTCCGCGGTGTTGAGAATTGACATATAGATTCCCTCGGCGGGATTTCTTGAATTTAATGGACCGTCGCAGTACGGCTGAACAAAGCCCTCGGAAGAAACCTTAAAATCTGCGATATGAGATTTCATATCTAACATTTCACCTGTTGTGAATTCCCAGGTGGTGCAAAACATTGCAAGAAAACTTTTAACAGCCTCGCCTTTGATAATTGCCGCGCAATCCATCCAATAGCCGAATCTTTTAAATTGATTAATATATTCGTCAGCAAGGTTAAGACCGCCTGTGACGGCAGTCTTACCGTCGATTACAGCAATTTTCCTATGATTTCTGTTATTCATAAAAATATTGAAAGAAGGTCTTATTTTATTGAAAACTGCTACTTCTATTCCGTTCGCCTTAAGTCTTGAAATAAAATCCTTATGCTGGCGCTTGATAGAGCCGAAATCATCAAACATCACTTTAACCTCAACGCCTACTTTGGCTTTTTCACAGAGGATCTTATACACGCTGTCCCACATCTTACCTTCGGCGATAATGAAAAACTCGATAAATATGTATTTTTGAGCACTTTCAAGCTCTTCTAAAAATCTCGGAAAAAACTTTTCTCCGGGAGAGAGATATTCAAGCGATGAAGCATCAGTCAAAGGATAGCCTGCCTCATTAGTGAGGAATTCCGACTGCCTGGCATGGCGGGGATCATTATATCTTAATTTTTTAGAAACTTCTGTGTTCTTTTCAAGCAAAGGAAGATAATGCTCTTGGCATTTTTTCATTTTCTTCTTCAAATGCGGCATAACTCTTTCACCGCCGAGAAGCAGAAAAATGAAAATTCCGAAAATCGGGAAAACGAGGATAAATACCGCCCACATTAATTTATAACTGGGGTTACCCCTACGATTTATAATATAAACGACTGTTACAATTCCGAAAAATTCCGATAAAAAGTAAATAGAAAGAGATTTAGTTGAAAGATTGAAAAAAATCGCAAAAAAAATCGCAAGCTGAACGAGCAAAAAAATCGCCGAAATAATAATCCTAGTAGGAATCGGAATACCGCGCTTATGCTTAACACGAATGTTTTTTCTATTCCTCATAGCCTCATCCTCCATAAAACTCTCTTAAAGAATTTTATCATATCTTTTTTGCATTTTCAAGATTAAAAAATAAGTCGGCTGAAATCAGCCGACTTATTTTTTAATCAGAAATTTCGGTGTCAGGTGAAATCTCTTCGCCGTGACAGCAATCACAGCTGTCCTCGGGATTTATTTCGGAGCAGCGCATACCTGTACCTGCAGGGATAAGCTGACCGATAATAACATTTTCTTTAAGACCAAACAGCGGATCGACTTTTCCTTTGATAGCAGCTTCTGTAAGAACCTTGGTGGTTTCCTGAAAGGAAGCCGCAGACATAAAGGATTCGGTTGCAAGAGAAGCCTTGGTGATTCCAAGGAGAGTAGCTCTGTACTGAGCAAGACTCAAATTCTCTTCACCTGCTTCAATTCTATCCTTGATCTTGGCATTTGCTTCGGCTATTTCTTTATATTCATAGCTTACATTCTGAATAAGATCTGTGCTGCCCGGATCTGTTATCTTAAGCTTGCGCATCATCTGGCGGACAATAATCTCAATGTGTTTATCATTGATATCAACACCCTGTGTGCGGTAAGCATTTTGAATTTCGGCAATAATATATTCCTGAACAGCCTGCGGGCCCTGAGCCTCTAAGATATCCTGAGGATATTTAGCACCGGGAACGAGAAGCTGACCTGCCTCGACATAATCGCCGTCGTTAACAAGAGTTCTTGAGCCATATGGAATAACGATCTTTTCTTCTTCCATAGTTTCTTCGTTATTTATAACAATTACATTGCTCTTTTTCTCTTCAACAAGACGGACTCTTCCGGAAATTTTAGCGATAAGACCGCAGCGCTTAGGTCTTCTTGCCTCAAACAGCTCTTCAACTCGCGGAAGACCCTGTGTGATATCTTCTGTGGAAGCAATACCGCCGGTATGGAATGTTCTCATAGTGAGCTGTGTACCCGGCTCGCCTATAGACTGAGCCGCAACTATACCGACTGCCTCGCCGACAGTAACAGGTTTATTGGTAGCAAGGTTTGAACCATAACACTTCTGGCACACGCCGTGGTGGCTGTGACAGGTAAGAATTGAGCGGATCTCGATCTCTTTAATTCCTGCGTCGACAATTCTCTTCGCGTCTTCTTTAGTCATCATATGATCGTTGTCACAGATAACTTCGCCTGTTTCTGGAGAAACAGCGGGATGAAGCAGGAATCTGCCGATAAGTCTTTCTTCGAGAGTTTCAAGAATATGATTTCCGTCTTTGATATCGGAAACGAGAAGTCCTTCTTCTGTTCCGCAGTCGTTTTCTCTAACGATAACATCCTGTGAAACATCAACAAGTCTTCTTGTAAGATAACCGGAGTCGGCAGTTCTGAGCGCCGTATCTGCAAGTCCTTTACGGGCACCGCGGGAGGAAATGAAGTATTCGAGAACGTTAAGTCCCTCACGGTAGTTAGCTCTTATCGGAACTTCGATGACCTTACCGGCTGTATTAGCGATAAGTCCGCGCATTCCGGCAAGCTGTCTGATCTGGCTCATTGAACCACGGGCACCGGAGTCCGCCATCATAAATATCGGGTTAAATTCATCAAGGTTGCCCTTAAGAGCGTCGGCAACATCTTCAGTTGCTTTGTTCCAGATATCTATAACGTGGCGGCTGCGTTCATCATTACTGATAAGACCTCTGCGGTAGTTCTTGGAAACCTCGTCAATTTCCTTTTCAGCTGCCGCAAGAATATCTTTCTTGGCAGGCGGAATGACCGCGTCTATAACTGCAACGGTGATAGCTCCCTTAGTTGAATATTTAAATCCGGTCGCCTTGATATTATCAAGTACTATAGAAGATCTGCTTGTACCGTATTTATCTATACATCTGTCAATTATAATACCAAGCTGTTTTTTGCCGACTTTGTTTTGAATAACATCATCATTGCTTTCAATCAAAAGCTTGCTCGGATCCTTGACTGTATAAGTCCATTCAAGATCAAGCTCGTGTGCAGGATCGGTTCTGTCCACAAAACCGAGATCCTGAGGAATTGATTCATTAAATATGATAAATCCTACCGTACACCAAACAAGGCCGCTTTTTCCGCTTTCATTTGTAAAACGCACTCTGATAGGAGCGTGAAGTCCGATAATTCCGTCTTCATAAGCCATAATAGCCTCATTTTTATCACGGAACACCTTATTTGCTCCCGGCTCTTCGGATTTTACAAGTGTGAGATAGTAAGATCCAAGTACCATATCCTGAGTAGGAACGGCAACCGGCTTACCGTCTGACGGTTTTAGCAGGTTATTGGCAGCAAGCATTAAAAATCTTGCCTCTGCCTGAGCTTCCGCAGAAAGCGGAACGTGTACTGCCATTTGGTCGCCGTCGAAGTCCGCATTATAAGCGGTACAAACGAGCGGATGAAGCTTTAATGCTTTTCCTTCTACGAGCACAGGCTCGAATGCCTGGATACCGAGGCGGTGAAGCGTAGGCGCACGGTTAAGAAGAACGGGATGTTCTTTAATAACAAGCTCCAAAGCATCCCATATTTCAGTAGACGCACGCTCTACCATTTTTCTCGCTGATTTTATATTCGAAACAGCTTTAGTCTCAACAAGTCTTTTCATAACAAAAGGCTTAAACAGCTCAAGAGCCATTTCTTTAGGAAGACCGCACTGATACATTTTAAGTTCAGGACCTACGACGATAACCGAACGGCCCGAATAGTCAACACGCTTACCGAGCAGGTTTTGACGGAATCTTCCCTGCTTACCCTTAAGCATATCGGAAAGGGATTTAAGAGCGCGATTGTTAGGACCTGTTACAGGTTTTCCTCTTCTGCCGTTATCAATAAGAGCGTCAACCGCTTCCTGAAGCATACGCTTTTCGTTTCTGACGATTATATCCGGAGCGCTCAATTCAAGAAGCCTTTTTAAGCGGTTATTACGATTTATAACTCTTCTGTAAAGGTCGTTTAGATCGGAGGTTGCAAATCTGCCGCCGTCAAGCTGGACCATTGGGCGAAGATCCGGAGGAATTACCGGGATAACGTCAAGTATCATCCATTCGGGTCTGTTACCCGAAGCTCTGAATGCCTCCAAAACCTCAAGGCGCTTTAATATGCGGACTCTCTTCTGCCCTGTTGCGTCTTCAAGTTCATTTCTTAACTCTTCGCAGGATTTCTCAAGATCAATTTCGCTAAGCAATTTTTTAATTGCCTCGGCTCCCATTTCAGCCTTGAAATCATCCTCATATTTTTCACGCATATTGTGATACTGAGTTTCATTTAAAAGCTGTTTTTTCTCAAGTGGAGTAGTTCCCGGATCGGTAACTATATACTGTGAGAAATAAAGAACCTGTTCAAGAGCTTTTTGAGTGATATCAAGAGCTAGACCCATTCTTGACGGGATAGTCTTGAAATACCAAATATGCGAAACAGGCGCCGCAAGCTCAATAGATCCCATTCTCTCTCTGCGGACTTTTGCGCGAGTTACCTCTACTCCGCAGCGCTCGCAGACCTTGCCTTTATAGCGAATTCTTTTATATTTTCCGCAGTGGCATTCCCAGTCTTTCTGAGGCCCGAAGATCTTTTCACAGAAAAGACCTCCAATCTCAGGTTTTAAAGTACGGTAATTTATAGTTTCCGCTTTGGTGACTTCACCGTAAGACCAGCTTCTGATCTGTTCGGGAGAGGCAAGACCTATTTTTACGGATTCAAAATCAAATTCGTTTTCGTTAGCCATTATATCTGCACCTCCTTAATTATCTTCGCCGACGGTTTCGTCATCAATTATAGCGTCGCCGTTTTCGTCTTCAAAGCTGAATCCGCTTGAAATATCGCCGTCGGATACAGCGTCGTCTTCATCAAATCCGCCCTCCGGAATAACTGGAGCAGCAAGACCAATATCGTCATCGTCAAAATTCTGTCTTAAATCGACTTCGAAGCCCTCTTTATTGAGAACGCGGATATCAAGACCAAGTGACTGAAGCTCTTTGATAAGAACTTTAAATGATTCGGGGATTCCTGCTTTAGGAACATTCTGACCTTTAACGATTGCCTCATAGGTTTTAACACGGCCTACGACATCATCGGACTTGACAGTGAGTATTTCCTGAAGCGTGTAAGCTGCACCGTAAGCTTCCAGAGCCCAAACTTCCATTTCTCCGAAACGCTGACCGCCAAACTGCGCTTTACCGCCGAGCGGCTGCTGAGTAACAAGAGAATAAGGTCCTGTAGAACGGGCGTGAATCTTATCGTCAACAAGGTGATGAAGTTTAAGATAATACATATAACCTACAGTTACGCGGTTATCAAAAGGCTCGCCTGTTCTTCCGTCGTAAAGCTGAACTTTACCGTCTTCAGGCATTCCTGCCATTTTAAAGCATTCGCGGATATCCGCCTCGTGAGCACCGTCGAAAACAGGCGTGCAGATATTCCAACCCAAAGCTTTTGCGGCATAACCTAAGTGAACTTCAAGCACCTGACCGATATTCATTCGGGAAGGAACTCCGAGGGGGTTTAGAACTATATCAAGCGGAGTACCATCCGGTAAGAAAGGCATATCCTCGCTCGGAAGAATTCTCGAAACAACACCCTTATTTCCGTGGCGGCCCGCCATTTTATCTCCGACGGAAATCTTTCTCTTCTGTGCTATATAGCAGCGGACTATAACATTTACTCCCGGACTTAATTCAGAAGAATTTTCACGGGTAAATACTTTAACATCAACTATCGTGCCGTATTCGCCGTGAGGAACGCGCAAAGATGTATCCCTTACCTCGCGTGCCTTATCTCCGAATATCGCGCGAAGAAGTCTTTCTTCGGCGGTAAGATCGGTTTCACCCTTAGGAGTGACTTTACCTACAAGGATATCGCCTGCTGTTACATCTGCACCGACGCGGATAATACCGTTTTCATCAAGATCCTTAAGCGCGTCTTCTCCGACATTAGGAATATCGCGTGTAATCTCTTCGGGACCGAGCTTTGTATCGCGGCACTCAACATCATATTCTTCTATATGGATAGATGTATAAACATCATCTCTAACTAAACGCTCGTTAAGAAGAACGGCGTCTTCATAGTTATAACCTTCCCAGGTCATAAATCCGATAAGCGCATTTCTTCCGAGAGAAATTTCGCCGTTGCTTGTTGCCGGACCGTCGGCAATAACCTCTTTTTCCTCTATCTTCTGACCAACGCTAACGATCGGGCGCTGGTTGATACAGGTTCCGTGGTTGGAACGGAGAAATTTTATAAGCTTATATTCGTCGATCTCGCCGTTTTTAGCGCGAATTTTAATAATATCTGCGCTTACATACGAAACTGTACCTGCACGCTTTGCAAGAACAACAACGCCGGAATCAACAGCCGCTTTATATTCCATACCTGTAGCAACGATCGGGTTTTCCGGTTTTAAAAGCGGAACAGCCTGCTTCTGCATGTTTGATCCCATAAGTGCACGGTTTGTATCGTCGTTTTCAAGGAACGGGATCATCGCAGTTGCAACGGAAACAACCATTTTCGGAGAAACATCCATAAATTCCGCGCGCTTAGCTTCTACTTCTCTGAAGCCGTCACGGTAACGCGCGTTAACCTTTTTATGAACGAAATATCCGTTTTCATCCAAAGGCTCGTTTGCCTGGGCAACGATATAATCGTCTTCCTCATCGGCTGTCATATAAACAACTTCATCAAGAACTTTTCCATCTTTTACATGGCGGAAAGGAGCCTCGATAAATCCGTATTTATTGATCTTTGCATAGGTTGCAAGATAAGAGATAAGTCCGATGTTAGGACCTTCAGGGGTTTCGATCGGGCACATACGGCCGTAGTGGGTATAGTGAACGTCACGAACCTCGAAAGATGCGCGGTCACGCGAAAGACCGCCGGGGCCTAATGCCGAAAGACGGCGCTTGTGCGTAAGCTCTGAAAGAGGATTGGTCTGATCCATAAACTGTGAAAGCGGAGAAGAACCGAAAAACTCTTTAATAGCCGCAACAACAGGTCTTATATTAATAAGTGACTGCGGAGTGATATTCTCGCTATCCTGTGACATCAGAGTCATTTTTTCTCTTACGACTCTTTCCATTCTCGTAAAGCCTATGCGGAACTGATTCTGCAAAAGCTCGCCTACCGAACGAATTCGGCGGTTGCCCAAATGGTCGATATCGTCAACATTTCCTACTTCTTTAGTAAGACCGAGGAAATAGTTGATAGAAGCAAAGATATCATCATATACTATGTGTTTCGGAATAAGTGCGTCTGCATTTTCCAAAAGCGCGTCATAAAGATCTTCTTTTGTTTTATTCTCTTCTAAGAGTTCTTTTAATACCTCAAAGCTTACCTTTTCGTTAATTCCCTCATAATCAAGCTTTTCAAGCTCTTCTTCGGTAAAATCGGTAAAGTCCTTAAGGTCTACCATTCCGTTTGAAAGGATCTTGACTTCCGTTACCTTTCCTTCAAGGTCGGTAACATTGACATACGCTTCGCGAACGCCTTTTTTCTCTATAAGAGACGCAAGGTCTTTTGAAACGGTGGTATCGGGCTCGGCTAAAACTTCGCCTGTCATAGGATCTACAACCGGGCGGGACAATACTTTGCCGCGAAGTCTTGCACCGAGGCTCAATTTCTTATTATACTTATATCTTCCTACTCTTGAAAGATCATAGCGGTGAACATCAAAGAACAGCTGCTCAAGATAAGCTTTAGCGCCGTCAATAGTGACAGGCTCGCTCGGGCGAAGCTTTTTATAAACTTCTATAAGAGCCTCTTCGACAGATTTGGTTTCGTCGATATTCAAAGTAGCGTCTAACCGCTCGTCCGAACCTAAAAGCTCTCTTATTTCATTATTCGTAGCAATTCCGAGAGCACGGATAAATGTAGTTATCGGGAGCTTTTTATTCTTGTCTATTCGAACATACAAAACCTCGTTAACAGCAGTTTCGTATTCAAGCCACGCACCGCGGTTAGGAATGATAGTTGAAGAAAAAAGCTTGGCGCCGGTCTTTTCATCGGCTTTTACCGCATAGTATACTCCGGGTGAACGAACGAGCTGTGAAACTACCGCTCTTTCGGCACCGTTTATAACAAAAGTGCCTGCATCTGTCATAAGCGGGAAATCACCCATAAACACTTCGCTTTCCTTGATCTCACCCGTTTCTTTATTGAAAAGGCGGGCTGTAACTCTCAAGGGTGCGGCATATGTGGTATCGCGGGATTTACATTCGGTAACATCATACTTCGGCTGCTCATCGATCCTGTAATCGATAAAGCTAAGCTCTAAATTACCGCTGTAATCGGTAATTGATGACATATCCTTAAAAACTTCCCGAAGACCCTCGGTTATAAACCAGTTGTACGAATCCTTTTGGATCTCAATGAGGTTAGGCATATCGATAACTTCATTGATCTTTGAAAAGGTCATACGAGTGTTTTTACCCATTTGGACTTCTTTCACCATTGCACTTGGCTCCATAGGTTAACGATCACTCCTAAATAAATTTTTACACAGCAAGCGTGAATTTCAAAGCGAATGCGCGCTCCTGCTCAAATCCTTAATAATAAAAGAAATTAAGGCCTGAAAATCAGGCAAAAAAATGCCTGTTTCCTGTAAAAAGGCGCAAAATCCCCCATCATCATTAGTGATTTAATATTATACCGCAAACAGACCTCCCTGTCAAGGATTTTTTTGCAAATTTAAATTGTTTTCTAGAGCGAAATATGTTATAATAACCTCACGGCGTTAGCAAAATCGAAGATTTTGACGCCTGAGAGAACATTGAAACACAAAAGAAAAATTCCTTTGGAATTTTAATCGGTTTCACCGATACTCGGAGCTAAAGCTCCGGCTTTATGTTATAATCAGAAAAAATCCTTACGGAGGGTTAAAAATGTTTAAAAAAAGACCGGAAGTGCTTTCTCCGGCAGGCTCCGAAGAAAGCCTTGCCGCGGCGGTATTGACCGGTGCAGACGCGATATATCTCGGAGCGAAAGATTTCAGCGCAAGAAGAAATGCGGATAACTTTGATGATTTCCAGTTTGAAAAAGCTATAGATTACTGCCATGAAAGAAATGTTAAAGCGTATCTAACTCTTAACACAATGATAAAATCAAAAGAATTGTCTTCAGCGTTTGACACGGCAAAGAAAGCTTATAAATTCGGAGCTGACGCGCTTATCATCTCCGATTTGGGACTCGCGGATATTTTAAGAAGAGAAATACCCGGATTTGAGCTTCACGCTTCAACTCAGTTGTCGGTGCACTCCTCTGCCGCGCTTGAAATATTAAAAGAAAAAGGCTTTAAAAGGGTTGTGGCAGCAAGAGAAATGAGCAAAAATGACCTTGCCGAATTCTGCAAAAAAGCAGACGAGCTTGATATCGAAACGGAAGTATTTGTCCACGGTGCTCTATGCATGAGTGTTTCGGGGCAATGCCTGATGTCTTCTATGCTCGGAGGAAGAAGCGGCAACAGAGGACTTTGCGCAGGCCCTTGCAGACTTCCGTTTTCAGCTTCCGATGACAGATCAAGGCACGATCTAAGCCTTAAAGACCTGAGCCTTATAGACCATATAGAAGAGTTAAGCAAAATGGGAGTTAGCTCCCTTAAAATAGAGGGCAGAATGAAACGACCCGAATATGTCGCCGCAGCAACGGCGGTCTGCAGAACAAGAGCAGACGGCGGCTGCAATAAAGAGCTTGAAAGTGACCTTAAAAAAATATTTTCGCGCTCCGGCTTTACCGACGGATATTTTAAAGGCGAAAAAGGCAAAGAAATGTTCGGAATAAGAACAAAGGAAGATGTTATTTCTTCCTCGGAGGCAATTAAAAAAATTCACGGACTTTACAGAAAAGAGAGAAATTCCGTTGGGGTTGATATCACTTTTAAAGCCACTGCCAATAAACCCTGCGAAAGTTCTATGTCCGACGGAAAATTCACCGTGACAAAGTCAGGACCCGCTCCGCAAAAAGCAATAAGCAAAGCGCTGACCGTTTCGGATATTAAAGAGAGTTTTAAAAAGCTCGGCTCCACGCCCTACTTTTTAAACAATTCGAACATTAAAATCGACGAAAATATTTTTATTCCGAGCAAAGATCTAAACGAGATCAGAAGAAGTCTTTGCGAAAGCTTAAGCAAAAAAAGAATACAGGATAAAAAGAATGTTGTAAATGCAGTTTATAATTATGATAAAAGTATTGTTAAAAACCATAACATAAACAAAGAAATTATACTTAAAATTCCCGATATAAAGCGCATTCCCGTTAACACCGATGATATTTTCGGAATAATTCTCCCGCTTAAAAGCAGACCGGAAAGATCTTACCATAACACAAAACTAATAGCCGAAATCCCACGGCTTATAACTGACGAAAATGCAGTACTAAATGAGCTGAAAGTTATGAAAAACAACGGATTTTCATATGCTTTTTGCTCGGAGCTTTCCGCAATAGCCTTATCAAAGAAAGCAGGACTTAAACCGATTGGTGCGCCCGCGCTAAATATCTGCAATTACGAGTCGGTAAGAGAGTTTGAAAAGACAGGCGTTAGTATCATTTTTGTTTCCGCAGAGATACAGGCCGAAGAAATACCACTTTTAAAGAGCGAGAACTTAGGCTGTTTTGCTTACGGCAGACTCCCCTTGATGGTAACGGCAAACTGCCCTGTAAATAATTCCACAGATTGCTCGGTATGCAAAAAAAACGGAGCTGTTAAAGACAGAATGGGAATAAGCTTCCCTGTTTCCTGTAAAAACGGATACTGTGAGATTTTAAATTCAAAGGTCACTTATCTTGCAGACAGGTTAACCGAATTAAATGTTAAGTATCTTCTTTTCAGCTTTGAAACAGAGAGCAAAAAAGAAATAGAAGAAATAGTGCAAAAATATAAATCGGGTTTTGAACCCGACGGCGATTATACAAGAGGCCTCTATTTCAGAAATTTATTATAAGCATAGAAAAAACCGCTTTAATAAAAGCGGTTTCAGACAGTAGACAAAGTCCTCAGCAAGAGGGCTTTGTTTTTTTGCAAAGAAAGAGAAAATCATCGAAAAAAGG
>CAKSGV010000014.1 GCA_934454845.1 uncultured Eubacteriales bacterium
TTGAAAATTCGGTCCGATTTTCCAACAAAGCAGGTTGTATCGCTTAAATACAACCTGCTTTGTCTACAGTCTGAGAGGAAAGACAATTAAGATGTCTTTCCTCTTTTTTATCTTGAAGAGAATATAAAAATATGTTATTATTAATATATAAATATATGGAGATGATCATATGTATCCTCTTTTGCTTAAAACTCCTATAAAGGATTATCTTTGGGGCGGAACAAGACTTATAGACGAATTCGGATATAAAACGGATCTTGAAAAAGCCGCCGAGGCGTGGGTGTTTTCCTGCCATAAAGACGGGGAAAGCATTGTTAAAAACGGAGATCTTGCAGGTTTGACCTTAAGCGAGGCAATAGAAAAAATGGGTAAAAAAGCTTTGGGAGAAAAAGCCGAAGCATTCCCTTATTTTCCGATTCTTATCAAGCTTATAGACGCTAGGGACAAACTTTCGATCCAGGTTCACCCTGATGATGAATATGCTCTTAAAAACGAGGGTGAATACGGCAAGACCGAGATGTGGTATGTGGTTGACTGCGAAGAAAACGCACAGCTTATCTACGGCTTTAACCGAAAAATAGATCTTGAGGAATTCAGGCTCAGAATAAAGGATAACACCTTAACAGAGGTCTGCAATTTCGTAAATGTGAAAAAAGGCGATGTTTTCTTTATAGAATCCGGCACTCTTCACGCGATAGGCGCAGGAATTCTTATAGCCGAAGTTCAGCAGAATTCGAATACGACTTACAGAGTATCGGATTACGGCAGGCTGGGCGCCGACGGAAAACCGCGAGAGCTGCATATAGAAAAAGCTCTTGATGTTACAAAAACCGAGCCGCCGAAAATTCCTTACGGCGATGTAGGAGAAAAAACGCTTTATCCTTTCGGAATTTCAAGAACTCTTGCCGAATGCGATAAATTCACCTGCGAGCTTTTAGAGCTTGATGGTATTGCGGGGCTCGATTTCAAAGATACCTTTGTTTCGGCGGTAATTCTTGGCGGCGAAGCAACAGTGTCTTATCCCTCGGGTAATATGACGGTTAAAAAAGGCGACAGCCTTTTTATTCCCGCAAAGTTAAAGGTAACTATTTCGGGAAATGCAAAAATCCTTTGCTCGCATCTTTAAATAAATATAAAAACCCCGGTTCTCTTAAAACCGAGGTTTTTTATTATGCTTTTTTAGCCTCTTCAATCATAATATCCGATTTTTCTTCCATTTCCGATAATAATTTAAACTGCGTTCTGCACCTTACTAGATTATGATCTGGATAATCGGTTTTAAAATAAGTATCTCCGCTTAAATAGTCGGCTAAAAATCTTATTCCGCATTCAAAGGTCATAACCATAGCTCCGAGAGGCAAAAGTAATTTTTCAGCCTGTGATAAGCTTCCGTTAGTACCTTTTACAAAACCTTTTAAATATGTTTTATAAAGCTCAAAATCAAAATGGACTTTTCTTAGATCCTTTTCATCTTCCAAAGCGGTAGACGCTCCGAATCTGATAGAATCTCCGAAATCAGTTACTGAATAACCCGGCATTACCGTGTCAAGATCAATTACGCATAAACCCTTTTTAGTTTTTTTGCTGAATAAAATATTATTTATTTTTGTATCGTTATGAGTTACTTTTAAGGGGATATTAAATTTCTCGGTCGAACTTTTAAGTAAAGTGGAAAAATATTTTTTATTTTCCGCAAAGCTTATTTCTTCTTTAGCCTTATTTGCCCTGCCGAACGAATCGGCTTTAACGGATTTTTCAAAATCTGCATATCTTTTTTCGATGTTGTGGAAATCAGGTATTGTTTCGCTTAATTTTTCTACCGGAAAATCGCTTAACAGATACTGAAATTCTCCGAATGTGACCGCGCTTTCAAAAAATTCTTCCTTATTTTGCGGAAGGTCCCTTGAATAAGAGTTTTCCACAAAATCATAAAGCCTGTAAAACCCGTCGGCTTTTACAAATATATCTCCGCTCAAAGTCCTGTTTAAATGAAGCACTTCCTTTTCGGACTCAAGATGCAAAGCTTTTATCTTTTCCGAAATAAAATCGCATACAAGCGCCACATTATTTATTACTTCTTCGGGATTTTTAAATACTATATCGTTTACCCTTTGAAGAATATATCTTTTAGAACTTTTTGTAATTACAAGATAGGTATCGTTGATATGTCCGCTGCCGTATTTTTCAATACTTTCAGCGTCATTTACCCCGAATTCCGACAATATTTCTTCTAATTTCA
Source organism: uncultured Eubacteriales bacterium (assembly GCA_934454845.1). Classification (GTDB taxonomy): domain Bacteria; phylum Bacillota; class Clostridia; order Oscillospirales; family Acutalibacteraceae; genus UBA737. The sequence continues at coordinate 2,240 of CAKSGV010000014.1, forward strand.
TTTTTTCTCAACCTTATGAAGCATATAGGGATATTCGACTATATCCTTTCTGTTTAAATATCTGCCGTTTGTAAAATCGGGGAAATATACGGGCGCTCCGCCTAAAGCTATCGATTGCTCGCTGAGCACGCTTACAGCCATATACGTTGCCGTATCATAAACATCGATCGGAGGATTTATCCCTGCTTTTGCGGCGTCAAAAAATGCTCTGTAGCATCTCGGATCCATTCCGCCGTGTCCGCCGCCGGAAGAACTCCCTTCCCAAAGCGGGTGGATATAATCCTTTTCATATTCAGCCATATTGCCCTAGATTTCCTTGCTGTGCGGCGGATCGGTAAACTGCTTATGCTTAGGATACTCGTAAAGACTGTCATTATCCTCAATATATGTAGCCTTTGTTCCGTGAACAGTAAGTCCTCTTGAATAATATCTCGGAAGCGTGGTGTCAAGAGTAATGGTAACGGTTTCGCCGTTAGCGCATTTTATCGTTGTGGTAACAACATCGCCCTGTGCAAATCTGGTATCCTTAAGATCTTTAAACTCTTCATTATCCTTAACGACAGCCTCAAGACCGTAAGACGCGCTTGCTACGCTTGTTAAAGTTAAAAATCTGTTTCCGTTATTGATATCCAGAAGTTTTCCTATCGGCACAAGCTCGTGAGTGGGATAATTTTCACAGTTTCTTCCGATATAATTTCTGAGTCTGTAGTGTCTGTTTTTAACACCGTTTAATATCTCGTCTGCGAGATAATGGCCGTACATACCCGTGCAATGAACAACTTTTCCGAAAAATCCGCTTTTTACCATATTCAAAAGCATAAGCTCCCTTTTTCCGTAACAGCAGTTTTCAAGCATCATACAGGGGGTACCGCTTTCTTCGCTCGCTCTTACAAGCCTCCAGCAGTCGTCAAGCGAGAATGCTCCCGCAACCTCGGTGCCTACATATATTCCCTTTTTAAGCGCTTCAACGGCTATTCTGATATGGTCTTCCCAAGCGCAGGTGATAACTACCGCGTCGATATCAAGATTAAGCATATCTCTGTAATCGGTCGATTTAACAGGGGTATAGCCTTTTACTTTTTGTGTAAGCTCGGCAGCTGCGTTTGTTCTGTCCTCATAGCTGTCGCAAACACCGGCGATAATAATATCGTCCAACTTTAATATTTCATATTCGAAAACTCCCATTCCTCGTTGACCGAGGCCGATTAGTGCAATTTTCAGTTTATCTTTCATAAAAAACGCTCCTTTTTTTATAAGTTACTTGAAATATAGCATACTATTTATTATAATTAAATCTATAAAAAGACAATTTTTCTCTAAAAAAAGCCAAGGTGATATATATGTGGAAGAAAATTCCGGTTTTGCCGGAACTTAATTTAAACGGCGTCTACACAGCCTTTATTCAGGATATGGAAACCGGCTACTATTTCCCCGGCGAATCTCATAATTTCTGGGAGATCGCCTGCGTAAAAGACGGAAGTATGACGGTTACGGCTGATGAAAGAATTTATGAGCTTAAAAAGAATGATATTATCTTTCACCGCCCGCTTGAATTCCACAGATTTTTAGCGGGTGAAAACGGACTTCGGCTTATGGTTATAAGCTTCAGCGCAACGGGTAAACTTTTAAAATATTTTGAGAAAAAACATTTTCTTTAACAAGCGAAGAAGTAGAGCTATTTTCCGAGCTCATAAACACTGCCGATAAGATAATTTCAAGAAGCGGTCTGCCTTTTCCCGTTTCCGATAATCTCCACACAAAGCTCGATATGCTTTTTAAGCAGTTTATCCTTGATGTTAAAGGAAACAGGAACTCTGTTAAAACAGTTTTAAACAGAAACTCGGCGCTTTACGAAAAAATTATAAATATTCTTAAAAAGAATATCGACTCGACTGTTACCCTTGATGAAATCGCGGAAGAATGCCACACCAGCAAAAGCAATCTGAAAAGAATTTTTTCTATGTATTCCGATATAAGCATAAAAAAATATTTTAATCAGCTTAAAATTTCAAAAGCGATGAAGCTTTTAAAACAAGGCTACAGCGGAAACGAAACCGCTTTATCATTAGGATTTGAGAATCCGAATTATTTTTATACGGTGTTTAAAAACCAAACGGGCGTGACCGTTAAAGAATTTCAGAAAAATTCGGAAAATTATTGATATTTTTTTCTTGACAATCGGAAATTATACGGTATAATATTAACAGTTGAACAATTATTCATACATTGCAAAAAGGAGGTTATTATGGAAAACAACAATAAAAAGATCGTAAAGAATATCAATAAAAATCTTCCCGATATTGATATTCTTTACGATCTCGCCGAGCTTTACAGGCTTTTCGGCGATTCCACGAGAATTCGAATTCTCTATGCTCTTTCTTCAGGCGAGCTATGCGTTAACGATATCGCTCAGGTGCTTAAAATGACCTCTTCAGCCATTTCCCACCAGCTGCGGCTATTAAAAAGCGCAGGGCTGGTAAAATATCGAAGAGAGGGTAAAACCTGCTTTTATTCCTTGGCTGACGACCATGTCGAAACCATAATCAGTCAGGGTCTGGAACATATTACGGAGGAATGAAAATGAAAGAACATAAGGAAAGTATTATCAAAATTTCGCTTACGATAGTTTTGTTTTTAGCGGCTGTTGTAACAAACAAATTAATCGACCTGCCGACATATGGCAAAATTCTGCTTTTCCTTATCCCATATCTTGTTGCGGGATACGAGGCTATAGCAGAAGCATTTAAAAACATTTTCCACGGCGAGATATTCGACGAGGCGTTTTTAATGGTTATCGCAACGGTCGCCGCGTTTGTTATAGGCGAGTATCCCGAGGCAGTATTTGTTATGCTGTTTTTCAATATCGGCGAGCTTTTTGAGGATATTGCCTCGGATAATTCGCGAAAAAAAATAGGCGCTCTTATGGACCTTAAGGCGGAAACTGTCAGCGTAGAGAGAAACGGCGTTATAACCACGGTCGATCCGAAAGAAGTCCGCTCTGGCGAAACCATTGTTATTAAACCCGGCGAGAAGATCGCGCTTGACGGAACAGTCAGCGAGGGCGAAAGCTCTGTGGATAACAGTGCGCTCACAGGCGAATCGGTGCCGGTGGAGGTTAAATCCGGCGACAGAATTTACAGCGGCGGAATAAACCTCAATGCCGTACTTAAAGTCACCGTTGAGGGTGAATATAAGGATTCAACGGTTGCGAGAATTCTCGATCTTGTTGAGCATTCCGCAGAAAAGAAAGCTAAAACCGAAAGATTTATCACCAAGTTTTCAAAAATATACACTCCTATCGTAGTAATTCTCGCGTTTGCTTATGCTATAATCCCCTCTCTTATAACGGGTGATTACGCAAAATACATTTACAGCGCTATTTCATTCTTAGTTGTTTCCTGCCCCTGCGCGCTTGTTATATCCGTTCCGCTCACCTATTTCTGCGCTATCGGCGGAGCTTCAAGAAACGGAATTTTAATCAAAGGCGCCGATTCGATAGAAAATCTTGCAAAAGCAAAATGCTGTGTATTTGATAAAACGGGAACTATTACAAAGGGTAAGTTCCAGGTAGTAGCTATTCACCCCGAAAAGATAGACGAAGACGCACTTTTGACGATGGCGGCAAGGGTTGAGTCATTCAGCTCCCACCCCATTTCGCAGTCGATAATCGCGGCGGCAAAAATCAAAAAGCTTGACTTTGAGGGCGATATATCCGATGTAAAAGAGATTTCCGGTAAAGGAATGAGCGCTGTTACGGAAGATAAAAAAATTCTTCTTGTCGGTAACGAAAAGCTTATGGCGGAAAACGGAATAAAATATCACGCCTGCCATATGGAGGGCACAGTCGTTCACATAGCAAACGGTGGAGAATACGCAGGACACATTGTTATTTCCGATGTTTTGAAACCGGAGAGTGTGGCGGCGATAAAGAAATTAAAGTCACTCGGAATCAAAACCGTTATGCTGACAGGCGATAAAGAAGCTGCTGCCGCCAATATTGCGGCTCTTACTAAAATCGACGAGTATTACAGCGAGCTTATGCCTGCCGATAAGGTTACAAAAACCGAAGAAATAATGAGCAAGCACAACGGCAAGACTGTATTTACAGGCGACGGAATAAACGACGCTCCTGTTCTTATGAGAGCCGATGTCGGTATAGCAATGGGCGGTCTCGGAAGCGACGCGGCGATAGAGGCGGCGGATATCGTTATAATGGACGATAATATTTCAAAGGTTTCGTCCTGCGTAAAACTTTCAAGAGAAACAGGAAAAATAGCAATGCAGAATATTGTATTTTCCATTTTTATAAAGATCCTTGTTCTTATACTTTCCATAATCAGAATTCCCGGAGTTATGTGGCTTGCGGCTATCTCCGATGTAGGAGTAATGGTAATAGCAGTCTGCAATGCTATGAGAGCGCTTAAAATAAAAATATAAATCAGCTTGACAGCGACGATTTTCAGTGGTATATTCATAGCATATTAATTTAAGGCGGGATTTTATGGATATCAAAAATATTGATAAGGATATGAATTTCGATTCGGCTCTTGAAGAAAAAGACATTGTGTGGTTTGACGCTGATGACAAGCATTTTGACCTTTACGGAATTTACGAAAGATCGCAAAATGATTATATCAGGCTTCCCGAATCTGTTTCCGAAAAAATAAGCGAGGGAGTTTATTGGAACTCAAAAGCTCCTGCAGGGGTAAGATTAAGGCTTAAAACCAATTCACCCTATATCGCATTAAGAGCTGAATTTGACGGAAATATCACAGTCACCTCAAATATGTCTATCTCGGGATCGAGCGGATTTGATATCTTTAAAGAAAATAAGGGCAGATATTTTTATAAAGGCTCTTATATTCCCGGAGTAGATAGTAAACACAGCTTTGAATCTATCCATTATTTCGGCGGTTATAATGGGCAGTTTACCGATTATGTTCTTAATTTCCCATCTTATAAAAAAGTAAATAAGGTTTATATCGGAATAAAAGACGGCTATTCGCTTGAAAGCCCCGATAAATATTCTAATGAAAAGCCGGTCGTATTTTACGGCTCTTCTATAACGCAGGGCGCGGCTGCTTCAAGGCCCGGAAACACCTATATAAATATTCTTTCAAGAATGCTTGATATGGATTACATTAACCTTGGATTTTCGGGCAGCGCCATGGGTCAAAAAGAAATAGCTGAATATATTTCAGATATTGATATGTGCGCTTTCGTGTGCGACTATGATCATAATGCACCCGATGTAGAGCATATGAAAGCAACGCATTATGCTTTTTATGAAATAATCAGAAAGAAAAATCCCGATCTGCCTTATATAATGATTTCAAGGCCTCAGGTACACTGCATTTCTAACGGAATAACAAGGCGCAAAATAATAATGGAAAGCTATTTAAAGGCGCTCGATAATGGCGATAAAAATGTTTATTTTATCGACGGCGACAGCCTGCTTTCAGGTTATGAATACGGCAGCGCCACAGTAGAAGGAATTCATCCTACCGATATAGGATTTTACAGAATGGCAATGAATATATATCCTGTTTTAAACAAGATCTTATATGATTAAAAAAATTCCGCAGGTGAAATTCACCTGCGGAATTTTTTAAGTTTTTACCTTTTTTAATAATTAATAGGCAATGCCCTGAGCTATCATAGCGTCTGCAACCTTCTCAAAGCCTGCAATATTTGCGCCTGCTACAAGATTACCCTTAAGACCGTACTTCTTTGCGGCATTATAAGCGTTATGGAAGATATTTACCATAATGTTTTTAAGCTTAGCGTCAACCTCTTCAAATGTCCAGCTGTAACGCATAGAGTTCTGGCTCATTTCAAGAGCGGAAGTGGCAACACCGCCTGCATTTGCAGCTTTAGCTGGAGCGAACAAAATGCCTGCTTTCTGGAATTCGGCGATCGCTTCGGGAGTTGAAGGCATATTGGCGCCCTCGCCTACTGCCATTACACCGTTTGCAATAAGAGCCTTAGCGGAATCCTCATCAATTTCATTCTGTGTAGCGCAAGGAAGTGCAATATCGCATTTAACAGTCCATATTCCCTTGCAGCCCTCGTGATATTCTGCACCTTTAACGCGGTTAACATACTCTTTGATTCTTCCGCGCTCAACCTCTTTGATCTGTTTTACAACAGCAAGATCAATACCATTTTCATCATAGATATAACCGTTTGAATCGGACATAGCGACAACTTTGGCTCCAAGCTCGGTTGCCTTTTCATTTGCATAGATTGCAACGTTACCCGAGCCCGAAACAACAGCGGTTTTACCTTTGAACGAATCGTTTTTCATACATTTAAGCATTTCTTCTACGAAATAGCAAAGGCCGTAACCCGTTGCTTCTGTGCGGGCGAGCGAGCCGCCGTAAGAAAGACCTTTACCGGTCAAAACGCCAGTGTACTCATTTCTGAGCCTTTTATACTGACCGAACATAAATCCGATCTCTCTTGCGCCTGTTCCTATATCTCCCGCAGGAACATCGGTATCAGCACCGATATGTTTAGAAAGCTCAGTCATAAAACTCTGGCAGAAACGCATTATCTCGCCGTCAGATTTGCCCTTAGGATCGAAATCCGAGCCGCCCTTGCCGCCGCCGATCGGAAGACCGGTAAGACTGTTTTTAAATATCTGCTCAAATCCTAAGAATTTGATAACAGAAGCATTTACCGACGGATGAAGTCTTATTCCGCCTTTATAGGGACCTATTGCGGAATTGAACTGAACGCGGTAACCGCGGTTGACCTGAACTTTGCCGTTATCATCCACCCACGAAACACGGAAGAAGATCTGGCGCTCAGGCTCAACTATTCTCTCAAGAACTCCGCTTTCCTCGAGGCGCTTATCCGCCTCTACGACCGGCTCTAAGGATTCGAGAACCTCATAGACTGCCTGCAAAAATTCTTTTTCACCGGGGCTGCGCTTTTCAACAGACGCATAAACCCTGTTTAAATATTCCGACTTAAACATTTTACATTCCCTCCAAACAATATATAAAAATAATAACTCTAAATTTATTTATAGTCAATAGCTAAAATATTAATTTTTTATTAAATAGCTTATTTTCCCTTGACACGGCGTTAATTTAAGGGTATCATAAAGATAAAGCTGTGACAAGGAAGCTTTTTCTGATATTTAGCCGTGATAAAAGAGAGTTTTGCGTAAGCTGAAAGCAAAGCGGTCGGTTTTCGGAATAAGTACCGCCCTTTGAGCGCTGCGGGTAAAAAACGCAGCCGTGATACAAGTCCTGCGTTAAAGGAATTTAAAGTGCCGCAATAATGCGGAATGCGGGTGGAACCGCGGAGTAATATCATAATTTGTTGCTTCGTCCCTGAAATTCAGGGGCGGAGCATTTTTATTTTCGGGAGGTCAAAAAATGGTAAATGTTGTTTTATTAGACGGATCTTCGATTTCACTTGAAAACGGCGCAAGCTGTTTTGACGCGGCAAAAGCGCTAAGTGCAGGGCTTGCTAAAAAAGCCTGTGCCGCAAAAGTGAACGGAGAGAATAAGGATTTAAGAACAGAGTTAAAAGACGGCGATAAGCTTGAAATTCTGACTTTTGACGATGAGTACGGCAGGTGGACATTCCGCCACACAGCCTCTCATATCATGGCGCAGGCAGTTAAAAGACTTTATCCTGACGCTAAGCTTACTATAGGTCCTGCAGTTGACGACGGATTTTATTACGATTTCGATGTTGAAGAAAGCTTTACAACAGCCGATCTTGAAAAAATCGAAGCAGAAATGAAAAAAATCGTGAAAGAAGACTTAAAACTCGAAAGATTTACAAAATCAAAGGCTGACGCGATAAAATTCTTTGAAGAAAAAAATGAGCCTTATAAAATTGAGCTTGTCAAAAATCTTCCCGAGGGAGCGGAAATAAGCTTTTATTCTCAGGGTGAATTCACCGATCTTTGCGCAGGAGCGCACCTGATGAGCACAGGGCTTGTAAAAGCATTCAAGCTCACTTCTGCAACCGGCGCTTATTGGCACGGCGACTCAAATAATAAAATGCTCTGCCGAATTTACGGAACCGCTTTTCCGAAGCAGAGCGCGCTCGATGAATACCTCACTATGATAGAAGAGGCTAAAAAGCGTGATCACAGAAAGCTCGGAAAAGAATTGGGTCTTTTTGCTCTCCGTGACGAGGCACCCGGAATGCCTTTCTTCCTGCCTAAGGGAATGGTGCTTAGAAATACACTTATAAGCTATTGGAGAGATGTCCATAAAAAATGGGATTATCTTGAAATATCCACTCCTCAGATAATGCGTCGCTCGCTTTGGGAAACCTCGGGACATTGGGACCATTATCACGACGATATGTATACAACGGTTATCGATGACGAAGATTTCGCAATAAAACCGATGAACTGCCCGGGAAGTATCCTTGTTTATGATCTTGAGCCTCATTCTTATAAAGAGCTTCCTCTTCGCTACGGCGAGCTCGGAAAGGTTCACAGAAACGAACTTTCGGGTGCACTGCACGGACTTTTCAGAGTGCGCTGCTTTACTCAAGACGATGCGCATATCCTGCTTGCTCCCGAGCAGATAACCGACGAAGTTGTAAGAATAGCAAAGCTTTTTGACGAGGTCTACAGTCTTTTCGGTCTTCCATATGAAATAGAGCTTTCAACAATGCCTGAAGATCATATCGGTTCGGAAGAAGACTGGGAAATAGCTACAAAGGCTTTGGCTGACGCTATTACGGGAGTCGGCAAGACTTATATTTTAAACGAGGGTGACGGCGCATTCTACGGACCTAAGCTTGATTTCCATATTAAAGACAGTTTAGGAAGAACCTGGCAGTGCGGTACCATTCAGCTTGACTATCAGCTCCCCGGCAGATTTAATCTTGAATACACCGGAGCCGACGGTGAAAAGCACTGCCCTGTTATGATACACCGAGTTGTTTTCGGATCGATAGAAAGATTTATCGGAGTTATCACCGAGCATTTTGCAGGTGCTTTCCCTGTATGGCTTGCACCGATTCAGGTAGAAATTCTTCCTATTGCCGACCGCCACTGCGAATATGCGGAAAAGATCAAAGCCGAGCTTGAAGCTTTGGGATTAAGAGCGGAAGTTGATAAGCGCAATGAAAAGATAGGTTATAAAATAAGGGAAGCAAGACTTCAGAAAGTTCCCTATATGCTTATCTTGGGCGATAAAGAGGCTGAAGAAAACACCGTTTCCGTTCGCAAAAGAGGGGATGACGGCGATCTCGGAAGTATGTCACTTGACAGCTTTAAAGAAAGAATTTGCTCGGAAGTAAATTCAAAAACACTGTGATTTTAAAAAAATATCTGCGGTAAGATAATTTACCGCAGATTATTTTTTATCCTCTTTTGGGCTATCGCCGAATATTTTTTTATATGCTCTTGAAAAATACGAAACGCTGTTAAAACCGCTTTCTTTTGCCGCGTATTCTACAGACAGCTTATTTTTAAGAAGTTCCCTCGCAAAAAGACAGCGCTGGATATTTATAAATTCGGTTACCGTGTAACCCGTAAGCTTTTTAAAGGTGTGAATAAAATAAGAGTCGGAATAGCCGACATTTTTTGCAAGAGATGAAACCGTAATCTTTGATTTCATCTCTTTTTTTATATACTCAAGCGTGGGTTTTAAAAACTCTTCCTGATCATAAATATATGTGTTTTCTGATCTTTGCGAATGCTTTTTAATAAGCAGATTTACAAGGTTTAAAACAGCGAGCTTTTTTTCAAATTCCGAATTTTCATTCTTTTTTGAGAGCAGCAAAGCGGCAACTTTATAACTTTCGATTAAATTTTCATCATTTTTTATAATACTGTCAAAAATAAAATCGGAGCCTTTAACTCCTGAAAATTCAAGAAAGCTTTCATCGATAATAAGACAGTGGTATTTTAATTTTTCCGATGTTCTGGTGGAGTGAACGGCATTCGAATTAATAACTGCGATATCGCCCGCTCTCAATTTAAAGGGAACAAAGTTAAGCAGAAGCTCCCCCTGCCCTGAAATCACATATAATATTTCTATATTTTTATGCCAATTTGCATAGGAATAGCTGTATTCGAAAATATCGTCTGTATGAAAAATAAAGGGATATTTCGGATCAAAAGCCGAATGGATTTCATATTTTGCCATATACACCTCTTAAAAAAGCATAATAGTTAAAAAATAAGCATTTTTTGTCCTTATAATTATTATATAATTAAAAAAATAAAAGTCAACAGAAAGCTGAGAAAAGCAATGAAAGTTATTTTATGCAAAAATTACGAAGAGATTTCGGAAAAAGGAGCTTCGATAGTAAAAGCCCAGATTCTTTTAAAACCCGACAGCGTCTTAGGCCTTGCCACAGGATCGACTCCTAAAGGTCTTTATAAAAAGCTTTGCGGCTCCGATCTTGATTTTTCAAAGATAACAACCTTTAATCTTGATGAATATTATCCTTTAAAAAATTCCGATCCGCAAAGTTACCATACATTTATGAATGAAAATCTTTTTTCGAAGATAAACATTAACCTTAAAAACACGCATATTTTAGACGGCGAATGCTTAGATCCATCCGCCGAATGCAAAAGCTTTGAAAAGCTTATAGAGAAAAGCGGTGGAATAGATCTTCAGCTTTTAGGTATCGGAAGAAACGGTCATATCGGCTTTAATGAGCCTGCCGAAACCCTTAAATGCAAAACGCATATCGTGAATCTTACCGAAAGCACAATTAAAGCCAATTCGAGATTTTTCAAAAGCGAAGATGAAGTTCCGAAAATGGCACTGACTATGGGGGTTGGAACGATACTGTCGGCAGGAAGTATCATAATAATGGCAAGCGGAGCCGATAAGCATTATGCAGTTAAGCATTTGCTTGATAATGAAATAACCACAAAAGTTCCGGCAACGATTTTAAAAGCTCACAGAAATACCGTGCTTATATGCGACAAGGAGGCTTATTATGGATCTGCTGATTAAAAATGCGAATGTTTTCGGGAAACTTACTAATATTTACAGCAAAGACGGCGTTATCGAAGAGTATGATCCAAGGACAGTTTGCGAAAATATCCTTGATGTGAACGGCAGCAAGGTTTTCCCCGGGCTTATAGATATTCACACTCACGGCTGCGGCGGAGCCGACGTTATGGACGGAAAATCATCATATATCTCAAAAATTCTTAAAAGCCACGGCACGACCTCTTTTTGCCCTACGACAATGACTATGCCCAAAGCTTCTATCACAAAAATATGTTCTGAAATCCCCGATACTAAAGACGGTGCTCATTTCTTAGGATATAATATCGAGGGTCCTTTTGTAAGCCGAGAAAAATGCGGCGCGCAAAATCCCGAATATCTTACAGATCCCGATATCTTTTGGTTTAATTTGCTTAAAAACACTGCAATAGCAGTGGTTGCTCCCGAACTTAAAAACAGCGAAGAATTTATAAAAAACTGTAAAGCTAAAGTATCTATAGGACACACAAATGCTAGTTACGAGCAGACTTTAAAGGCTATAAAAAACGGAGCGGACAGCCTCACTCACACCTTTAACGCCATGCCGGAACCTCACCACAGAAATAAATCGGTTATCGACGCGGCTTTGGATGAAAATATCTATGTTCAGCTTATCTGCGACGGATTTCACAACTCAAAAACCTTTGTGCGCTTTCTTTTCGGAGCGTTCGGCAGCGGCAGGGTGATACTTATAAGTGACAGCCTTGCGGCAACAGGCTTTGAAGACGGAAGATATAATTTCGGAAATCAGCAGATAACGGTTAAAGACCGAAAAGCCTATCTCGATAACGGCAGTATAGCGGGAAGTACCTCTTTTTTGATCGACTGTGTGAAAAAAGCGATAGAATTCGGTGTTTCGGAATACGATGCCTTTACTTCCGCCACCAAAACTCCCGCCGACTATTTAGGAATTAAAAAAGGAAGAATTGAGTCCGGGTTTGACGCCGATTTCATAGTTACCGATAACGATTATAATATTTTAAAGGTTATAACAAAAGAGCAGCTTATTTAAAAAGGTTTGCTGTAAAAAAAGAAAGTCTTTAAATACATAAAGACTTTCTTTTTTTATTTTATTTTATTTCATATCCGCCCACAGGTCTGATTTTCAGTGGAACACAGGCATTTTCACCGAAAACATTTTCTATCATTTTTTTATATTCTAAAAATCTTGTTTTCGGAATATAGCACTGAATAGTTCCTGCAAATCCGCCTCCGTGAACTCGTGCCGTTCCGCAGCCGTTTAAAAACTCTTTTGTTAAGGCAATTGCGAGCGACAAACCTTGTTCCTTGGCATTTGATACGGGAAAAAGATTTTGAAGATATTTAAAAGATGATTCTCCGGATTTATCCACAAGATTTAAAAATTCTTCAAAATCGCCGGTTTTAAGTGCATCTTTCATTTTAAAAACGCGCTCATTTTCATTAAAGAAATGGAAAGCTCTTAAAACAGCTCTATCGGAGCATTCTTTGCGGAGATCTTTAAGTCTGGAGTAAAATTCGCCGCGGTCGGCGTCTCTTAAAAAGTCCACTCCGAGTGCATTGCTTATCTCTTTGCACTCGATCGTAATATCTGCATAATCCTGCGTAAGATCGGCATGATTTCCACCTGTATCAACAACGCAAAGCTGATAATCGGTTTTATCAACATCAAAATTGATTTTTTCGATTTTCGGATTTTCCGGATCATTAAAATCGGCAAAAGTGAATCCTCCGACAGAGCTTGCCATCTGATCCAAAAGACCGCTCGGTTTTCCGAAATAAACATTCTCGGCAAATTGAGAAAATTTAGCTATAGAAACATTATCTACTTTATTTTCACAGAAAAGACCGTTTACAATATTTGCCACCAAAACTTCAAACGCCGCAGAGGAAGAAAGACCTGAGCCTTTTAAAACATTTGAAGTGGTATAAGCTTCAAAACCCGAAAGCTTAAAGCCCGATTCTTTGAACTTTGCGATAACGCCTCTGATAAGCGCGCTTGCTCTGCCGCTTTCTTCGGGCTTAACCTTTAAATCGGTGATATCTACAATATCTTCCGGGTAACCCTCTGATTTTATACGGACATTATTCCCCGAATTTGCGCTGACTATGGCTATAACATCTAAATCAACGCTTGCCGCTATCACTGCACCGTGCTGATGATCGGTGTGATTTCCTCCGATTTCCGTTCTTCCGGGGGCAGAAAAAATTCTGAGATTATCTCTGTCTCCATAAAGCTTTTCAAATTTCGAAACAGCATTTGAATATCTTTCACGGGAAACTTTCAAATCACCGTAAAGCATTTCAAGAGAAGTATCAAAAGCACCCGAAGAAATTTTTTCTTTTAATTCTTTACAATTCATAAATTAAACTCCGATATTATTATTCTGAAATAAGTCTTAAAGTGTCACGCGCAATTGCAAGTTCCTCGTTTGTGGGAATAACATAAACATTTACTTTGCTGTCGGCAGTAGAAATCTTCACTTCACTGCCGCGAAGATGATTCTTTTCCTTATCGATTTTTATTCCCATATATGAGAGATTTTCGCAAACATATTCACGAAGTTCCGGATCATTTTCTCCTATTCCGCCTGTGAATGCTATAACATCAACGCCGTTCATAGCGGCAATATAGGAACCGACAAATTTCAAAATCTGATAGCGTTGCATATCGATAGCGAGCTGAGCTCTCTTATTTCCTTTTTCAGCCGCAGCGGCAACATCTCTGTTATCATTCGATACTCCGGAAATTCCGAATACGCCTGACTTCTTATTGCAAATAGTATTGATATCGGCAGCGGAAAGATTTTCTTTTTCCGCAATAAATGTTAAAGCAGAAGGATCGAGTGTGCCGGAACGGGTGCCCATCATAAATCCGTCAAGCGGAGTAAATCCCATAGAAGTATCCATACACTCGCCGTTTTTAACAGCCGTTATGGAGCAACCGTTTCCAAGGTGACAAGTGATGATTTTTAAATCCTTTTTGTCTTTATTTTCAAGAACGGCGGCACGATCCGAAACATAATGATGAGATGTGCCGTGAGCACCGTATTTCCTCACACCGTATTTTTCGTAGTATTCATAAGGAAGTGCATACATATAAGCTTTCGGAGGCATAGTCTGATGAAAAGAAGTATCAAAAACAACCGCCTGCGGAATTTTATCTCCGAATGTTTTAATGCAAGCTTTTATTGCCAAAACATGTGCCGGATTATGAAGCGGAGCCATTGCCCCCAGCTCGGAAATCTGCTCGATAACCTTCTCATTAACAAGACATGAGCCCTTAAAAACAGCCCCTCCCTGCACTATTCGATGCCCGATAGCGGAAATCTCATCAAATGAGTCTATAACCTTAGCCTCCGATTTAGTCATTGCATAAACAACAGCTTCAAAAGCCTCGCTGTGGGTGGGCATAGGAGTTTCGGCACTGTAAGTTCTCCCATCGGCAGCTTTATGAGAAATAGCACCCGTGACTCCTATTCTCTCGCAAAGACCTTTTGCCAAAACCTGCTCATTTTCCATATCAATCAATTGATATTTCAGCGAAGAGCTTCCCGCATTTACTACAAAAATTTTCATATTCCATCCTCCGAAAAAAATGTTGAAAAGAGTATCATAGTATGATAAACTATATATAATAATATAATATTTATATTGTTTTTTCAAGAGTATTTTATCAAAAAGCGGTGAAGTTTCATAAGAACGGGTATTATTGCGGAATTCAACCCCCTGCATAAAGGGCATAAATATCTTCTTGACTGTGTTAAGGAAAAATCGGAAACTGCCGTTATAGTAATGAGCGGCAATTTTGTTCAGCGAGGAGAGCCGGCACTTTATCCTAAATTCAAAAGGGTTGCCGCGGCTGTAGAGAGCGGCGCTGATATGGTTTTGGAATTGCCCGTTTCCTGGGCGATGTCCACAGCGCAGAATTTTGCCCTCGGCGCCGTAACGCAATTATACAGGGCTGACTGTGAAAAAATTGCTTTTGGGAGCGAAAGCGGAGATATCGAAAGCCTTGAAAAATGTGCGGATATCCTTATTTCCGATAAATTTTCTTCACTTGTTAAATCAGATCTTAAAAAAAAGATCCCTTTTGCCTATGCAAGAGAAAATGCAGCTGTAGCTCTCGGTGCCGATAAAAATATTTTTAAAAATCCGAATGATAATTTAGGCACGGAATATATCGTTGCGGCAAAAAAAGCCGACTTTGATATTAAATTTGAGTGCTTTAAAAGGCAAGGCGCATTCCACGATAAAAAATCCCTTCACGAATTCAAATCAAGTTCCGAAATAAGGGAGATGATAGTATCGGGGAAAACGAAAGTTGCCAAGAGCGCAGTGCCGATAAGCGCAAAATTCATTTTAAGCGAAGAGCATTCGGATATGAGATACTTAGAAAGACCTATTCTTGCGGTTCTTCGCTCAAAAAATGAAGAATATTTTAAATCTCTTCCCGATATCACAGAGGGGCTTGACAGGCTTTTATATAATTCTTTAAAAAAAGCGGCCGGCTTAAAAGAGCTTTTTTCTCTTATTCAGAATAAAAGATATCCTTTAGCGAGATTAAGAAGACTTGTTATGTCCGCCTTTTTAGGGATAGATAATTCCTTTTTCCTAAAGCCTCCACCCTATCTTCGAATTCTCGGTATCGGCAAATTAAACGAGCCTTTATTAAAAAGCCACGATTGCCCGGTGCTTTCAAAAATTTCCGATATTAAAAATTTTGACGAAAGATCAAAAAAGATATTCGATCTAGAATGCACTGCCGCCGACCTTTACGGACTAAGCTTTAAAAATCCGCTTTTATGCGGATCGGAATATAAAACACCAATTTACAAAGGAGAAAAAAATGGTTAGAATTCAGGAAATTGAAAATTTCAAAAATTATGGAAGAGTTTTAAGTCTTTCAAACGGAATAATTAAATCTTATGTTACGCTCGATATAGGTCCGAGAATAATATTTTTCGGCTTTGAAAACGGAGAAAATATTCTTTTTGACAGTTGCGAAGAATTTACCTCTAAGACCGATGAAAAATACGAAAAATTATTCGGCAAAGGCAGAACTTGGAACAATTTCGGCGGTCACAGAATTTGGATCACCCCCGAATCCTGGCCCGAAACCTACACGCCCGATGATAAAAAAGTTTCTTATTCCGTTACAGAAAACGGCGCAATTTTCACAAAAGAACCCGATCGCGAAGTCGGAATTGCCATCACATTAGAAGTGATTATGGACTCTGACGACTCTAATATGCGCGTTAATATGAAAGTGAAAAACATATCTTCATCCGACAAGGAATTTTCAATTTGGGGACTCAGCGTTTCCTCAAAAGGCGGCACTCTTATAGTTCCTATGAACACAAACAATACCGGCCTTCTAGCAAACAGAAATATTTCCGTTTGGCCTTATACGAAGCTTAATGACGAAAGAGTTTACTTCGGCTCAAAATATGTTACTTTAAAACAGGATCCTAAGAACACACATCCTTTTAAGCTCGGATTTGATCTTAATTGCGGAAATGTTTTTTATGTTAATCACGGAGATGTTTTCTTAAAAAGTTTTGAAACCAATCATCCCGAAGGCTTATATCCGGACAACAACTGCTCTTTTGAAACTTATACCGATAACACTATTTTGGAAATCGAATCATTGAGCGAAATCAAAACTGTTAAACCTGCCGGGGAATATTCAAGCAGCGAAAGATGGTCGCTTTTAAAACAGCCCTGCGATGTTGATTTCAAGAACGATGAATCAATCGATAATTTTCTAAAGAAGCTCTGATGGAGGGGAAATTTTGTCCGATAATATATGTTTGATAATTCCGTCGCTGAATCCTGACGGAAAGCTTAAAAACACTGTTAAAGCAATGCAAAAAGCAGGATTTACAAGAATCATAATTGTTGATGACGGCAGCGATGAAATTCATAAAAAGTATTTTCCGGAAGAAACCGGCGAAATTGTCAGACTGACGCACAGCGTGAATTTAGGAAAAGGGGCGGCTCTAAAAACCGCCTTTAAATATATCCTGGAAAAAATGCCGGATATCGAATTTGCCGTCACAGCAGACGGTGACGGCCAGCACACTCCGGAAGATACCGTAAAATGCGCATTGGAAGCAAAGAAAAATAAGGGTTGTCTTATTTTAGGGTGCCGCGATTTTTCTTTAAAAGATGTTCCGAAAAGAAGCAAATTCGGCAATAATGCAACCTCGTTTGTTTTTAAATCGCTTTGCGGAATTTCCGTTTCGGATACACAAACGGGTCTTAGAGCCTTTTCCCGAAATCTTTTGCCTTTGCTTACAGAAATTAATGGCAACAGGTTTGAATACGAAACAAATATGTTGCTTTCTTTAAAAAGAGCCGGAATTGAATTTAAAGAAGTTAAAATAAGCACGGTTTATATAGAAGAAAACGCCTCTTCGCATTTCAGACCCATAAGAGATTCGCTTAGAATTTACCGCTTTATTTTATCATTTTTTATAAGCTCAATAGCCTCAATGCTGATAGATATCTCTCTTTTTTACATACTTTGCAGGATATTCTTAAAAAGCTTCGGAAACTTCACGGTGATATTTGCAACGGTTATATCAAGAGCAGTTTCGTCGTTTGTGAACTTTTCGGTCAACAGAAAAAAGGTTTTTGACTGTGATAATTTCAAAAATCCGATTTTAAAATATTATGCGCTGGCAATTCCTCAAATGTTCGTGTCAGCGCTGTTGGTAACTTTACTAAAAGCTATCTTTTCCGCAAATCCGTTTTTAAGCACAGTTTTAAAGCTTATTGTTGATACAGCTTTATTTTTTATCAGCTACAGAATTCAGAGCAGCTGGGTTTTTTCAAAAAATAAAGAAAAAATTAAAACCGAAAAGAAAAAGCTCACCGCTAAAAATATAATTTGCAGAAGCCTTTTATCCCTGGGCACGGCTCTGCTCGCTTTTTTAGTAACAGTTATAACAGCTTGCGTTATGATTACGCACGGTCCGAGCGAATCGCTTAAAAATATGCTCGTAATTTCTGCAGAGCAGGCAAGCGCGACAAAATGGGTGCCTTACCTGTTTTTATCCAAAAAATCCGTTAATGCAATAATGGCGGATTCAAAAAAGGTCACAGCAGATACTGTGAACCTGCATGATTACCAGTCAAACGACTCTTCCGGTATCTTATCCGATTCCGATGACGGAATAAAGCTTGAATTTCTAAAAAAATCCAAATTCAAGGCTTATGTATGTCTGATTAAGGATCCCAAAAGGGTGTCAGTAGGCGTTTCCTCGGAGAATTTTTCAAATGCCACAAGAGGAAAATCAGTTTTCGATATAGCATCCTCTTACGATTGCATAGCCGCAATAAACGGCGGTGAATTTATGGACGCCGGCGGTTCCGGATCGGGTGCCGCACCTATGGGGCTCACATATTCCGGCGGTAAATGCGTGTGGGACGATGGATTAAGGCGCACTTTTATGGGCTTTGATAAAAACGACCGCCTCATCTGCAAAAATTCCATTACCCGCGCCGAGGCTGACGCACTAGGTATGCGTGACGCGGTATCTTTCCAGACAGGTAATGTTTTAATTGATCGGTCTGGCGAAGATATTAAGCTTTATTACAGCGATTCAAACACCGGAACCGCACAAAGAACCGCTATAGGGCAAAGAAAAGACGGCACGGTTATTCTTCTTGTTACCGACGGAAGAAGCGCAGACAGTATAGGAGCTACAAAAAACGATGTTATCGATATTATGGCATCTTACGGAGCTGTAAGCGCAGGTATGCTTGACGGAGGCTCGTCATCCGTGCTTTATTTTAAAAATTATATAGAAAAATACGGAATCGACGCTTCTAAGCTTGACAGCTATCAGCAAAAAGGACTTGTAAACAAATACAAAGCTTTTGTCGCTCCGAGAACTATTCCAACATTTTTCATTGTAAAATAGCGGGGGAAAACATGAGAGAAAAACCTCTTTTTTATAAAATCTATTTCGGCATTCTTATCGGTTTCGGAATAGTGTTTTTGTCGGCAGTGATCTATTTTTACGGCTGGCTTAAAGATTATGAAAAGACAAGACCAGAAGTAACTGCGCAAAGCATTTTAACCGAATATATAAAAAGCGGAAACGCAGGCGCTTTAAAAAAAGAATGCGGTTTAAAAGTTTCAGAATATGAAAGCGAAAAATCGATAAATAAAGCGGTATCAAAGCACATAGCAGGAAAAAAACTTTCGGTTTCCACCTCGGCAAAAAAAGAAAAAGGCTTTGATTATGCCTACAATATAAATGCTGATGAAAAGCCTTTTTTATCTCTCTATCTTAAAAGAAATGATAAAAAATCCTTCTTCGGGCATAAAGGATATAAGGTGGGTGAAAGCGCATTTTCACCGGATTTTTATAAGTCGGTAACAATAAAGCTTGACTCTAAGACCGATATTACAATAAACGGAACAAAGCTTAAAAATAAAGACCGCGAAGATGATGCTCTGCCCTCTTTACCCGAAAACATAAAAAACAAAATAACCATAAAAAAGCAAACTGCTTTTATAAACGAGCTTGTTTCCACCGCTCCCGAAATAAAAGCTCAAAAAAATGAAAAAGAATTAAAGGTTTCAGGTGTTTACACGGTGGATTTTTCGGATGCTTATCAAAATGAAAAGAAAATCACGGATTTTGCTCTCAACGGAGCAAAAA
This sequence comes from uncultured Eubacteriales bacterium, assembly GCA_934454845.1. Classification (GTDB taxonomy): domain Bacteria; phylum Bacillota; class Clostridia; order Oscillospirales; family Acutalibacteraceae; genus UBA737. The sequence continues at coordinate 21,891 of CAKSGV010000014.1, forward strand.
CTTACGCCGCTTATATGCAAGACGATAAGAGCTTCTCACAGCTTGATCCTTATTTAGTTAAGAACACTGAATTTTACAAAAACTTAAAAACGAGTCTTACAATGTTTGCCTGGAAGCACGATTCTTATAACTTTGAAAATATAAATTTAAGCAAATTCTTTTCTTATTCCGAATCTCTTTATTGCGTGAGAGTAAGCTTTGAACAGGTTTTAAAGTTAGGAAATAAGGAATATAGGGATAATTTTGATAAAAATGTTTTTGTTGTTAAATCGGGCGAAACTTTAAGCATTGCGGATATGCAAAGTGTGGAGGAAGAAATCGCAAATGAATGATTTTGAAATAAAAATTCTTGATTTTATTCAGGATAAAATTGCCTGCAAGTTTTTAGATGCGGTTATGCCGATTATTTCAATGTTCGGCGATAAAGGCATTTTCTGGATAGCTCTTTCTCTGCTATTTATAATTATTCCTAAAACGAGAAAAATAGGTATAACTATGGGAACGGCTCTTATACTCGGCTTGATTTTAGGAAACGGGATACTTAAAAATCTTGTCGGGAGAATAAGACCCTATAATATAAATACAGGATTTCATCTTTTAGTTAAAAAGCTTTCGGATTACTCGTTCCCTTCAGGTCACACGCTTGCGTCATTTGAATGTGCGAGCGTTCTTATGATAAAAAACAAAAAGATAGGTATACCTGCGCTTATTCTTGCAGTGCTCGTAGCTTTATCAAGACTCTATCTTTATGTACATTATCCCACCGATGTGCTGGCAGGAGCGATTCTCGGAACATTATTCGGATTTGCGGCAATCCTTATCGTGAATAAAATATATTTAAAAATCGCTCAAAAAAGCTTAAAAAATTAACTCAAAACCAAAATATACGTCCGCCTAGTCTGTAAATCAGACTCGGCGGACGATTTTTTATTTTTTTATTTTACAGAATAACCTTTCCTGCAAATTCTTCAAAATGATACTTAACAATACCGAAATCAAGCTTTGAATAAAATCCTTTGCCGCAGGTTGCTTTCACTTTGCCGGTCGGTGTCAGTTCAAAGAAAAATTTTTGCTGGTTCATAGCTGTCGGAGCGAGCATTGCCGCTTCCATACCTTTTAAAAACCACTCCGGCATTCCTGATTTATAATTGCAAAGTTCCTCTAATGCCTTGCTTTTATGCGCTGTGCCGTTAGATAATCCATATCCGAAAGCAATCAGGCAAACAAGCTTCTCACCCTTGCCGATTTTTGCTTTGCTCTTTCCGTGAGTCATAGCCACCCAGCAAGTATTCAGTCCCAATTCCTGAGCCTTAAGCACAAGCTGTTCACCATAATATCCCAATTTTTCATCAAGAGTTTCGGACTTTTTGCCTATAAGAGCAATATAGTTTTTCACGCCGGAAAATTTTCCGTGATGAGCAAGCATAGAATCAAAGCATTTAGGCTCATCATAAACAATTTCTATACTAAGATCATTTTCTTTATTGATATTTTCGGCAAGCTCATTCAAAATTGTGCGTTTTTCAGGTTCTATGATCCTATTGTCATATTGGCGAACACTGTGCCTCCGCTTCATAATTTCAAGTGATTCCATATCAAGCAATCTCCAAAATCATTTATTATTATGAAAAGACCTTTTATAAAGATTATTTCTGCATTCAATAAGATTATAAAATCAAACGAAGAACAAATTTATTTTCAGCCAAGAAAATCCTCATTTAAAGTTACGCCGAATTCTTTAGCTATTGCTTTTAAATTGTCATCGGTGATAGTTTGTCTTATCCCCTGCCCCATAGAAAGCGCTTTCACATAAATTTCAGCCGCTTTTTCTATTGTGTGCATAAGACCGAAAGTTGTATCAAAATCGGGACCCGAGCAGAAAAGACCATGATGAGCCCAAACAGCCGCATCAAATTTTTCCATAAGTTTACTTGTAGCCTTTGCAATATCCGCCCCGCCAGGGACCATCCATTCAACTACTCCTACTCCCGACGGGAATACTACGGGGCATTCGGTGGCGCTCTGCCAAAGCGCTCTTGTGATATCCTTTGAAGTAAGCGGTAAAACATATGTAAGGGCGATTATATTAGCAGGGTGAGCGTGATAAATAACTCTGTTTTCTCCGTTTGTTGCGGCTTTTCTCACGCTGTGGTTAAGAAAGTGGCTCGGAAATTCGCTTGTAGGTCTTCCGCCCTTTACAAGCCCCCAAACAATGCGGTAGCTGTCCCCTGCCTCGTTTATCTCAACAATGCAGATATTATCCTGCGGCTCTAAAATAACATTTCTGAAATATTTTCCGGAACCTGTTGCGATAAAATATTCGCCCTTAAGGTTATCCGCCTGAACTCCCATATTCACCCATGGTCTTTCAAAGCTGAAATAAGGTCTGCATTCTTCAACCTGCTCTTTAGTCATTCTGTAGGTTAAATTTCCGCCGTTTCTTTCATGCCAGCCCTGAAGCCAACCGTCGTTACACATACGGATATAATCCTTTAAGATCTTAATATCAAGTATTCCCATTTTATTATCCCCTTTTTAAAAGAACTTCATTTTCATATTTCTTTACTTCGTCAAATAAATCCTTATCCGAAACAACATTTTCCTCTTTGCAGTAATGCTCCCAAATATCGGAGAAAGGAAGCGTTTTTATTTGCTCACTAAGTGCCATAAGTGCGGAAAAATCGCCGCTGTCCTGTAAAGCCTTAAGCTTATCGTTCGGCATGAGCAATGCAAAAAGCAGAGCTTTCTGCCAGCTGCGGAAACCTATAGACCATGCAAGAATTCTGTTTATACTTGCATCAAAATAATCAAGCGCCATATAAACTCTGTCAAGAGCTCCGCAGCGAACTATCTCTTTAGCCATTTCTTTGGTTTCATCATCGAATATTACAACATGATCGGAATCCCATCTTACAGGTCTTGTAATATGAAGCGCAATATCATCAAAGAAACACAAAAGCGCGGGAATCTTATCGGAAACAACTTCTGTGGGGTGATAATGGCCGTTATCCATAAGCGGCATACATTTATCCTTATGCATTGCGGCAAACGCGAGGGTAAATTCCGCCGATCCCGAGGTAAACGATTCAACTCCTATACCGAATACCTTTGATTCAACGCATGGCTTTACCTTATTAAAATCAAAAGGCTCGCTTAATATCTCTTCTATTGATTCCTTATATCTCATTCTCGGGCCCATTCTGTCACCCGGGATATCCTTAAAACCGTCGCCGGTCCAGATATTCATAACGCAGGGAATACCCGTTTCCTCTGCAAAATACTGTGAAATTCTTATACAGGCTTTTCCGTGCTCTATCCAGAATTTGCGGATCTTTTCATCGGGGCTTGAAAGAGTAAGCCCGTCTTTGACCATCGGATGAGAGAAGAATGTGGGGTTGAAATCAATACCCATATTATATTTTTTTGCAAAATCCACCCATTTTTTAAAATGCTTCGGCTCTATTTTGTCGCGGTCGACAAATTTGCCTTTTTCAAATATAGCATAACAAGCGTGAAGATTTAATTTTTTCTTTCCGGGGCACAGCGAGATAACCTTTTCCATATCTTCCATAAGCTGATCGGGAGTTCTTGCTTTGCCGGGATAATTACCCGTCGACTGAATTCCGCCGGTAAGAGGTCCGTCATGATCAAAACCCGTTACATCGTCACCCTGCCAGCAGTGAAGGCTGACCGACGCCGCTTTAAGCTTATCGATTGCCTCTTCGACATTTACGCCTAAAGCCTCATACTGTTTTTTTGACTGAATATATCTGAGCATAATTCATCCTCCTTTTTAATAAATTATAACTTTTTTCAAATTAAATTTAAAGGTCATAATTTTACTTTTAAAGGACTTAATTTAACCTTTTTCTCTGTAAGCCTTAGGTGTCATATCAAATCGTTCAAAAAAAGCCCTGTAAAAATAGCTTGAATTTTCATATCCCACATATCTTATAATTTCATCGGCTGTGAGATTGCTCAATCTTAACAGATCCGCCGCGCGGTCAAGCCTTCTTTCGCATAAAAGCGTTTTAAATGTTTTTCCCGTTGTAGCTTTTACCGCTTTGCTGACATACGCTATCGAAACATTATTTTCTTTTGCAACTGCTCCGAGTGAAGCCGATTTATAATTATCGTCTATTTCTCTCATCGCAGCTATGGCTATGCTTTCTGCAGAAGAAGCGTTTTCCTCGGTTACGGAAAGCTCTTTGCTGTTCATAAGGCTTAAAATCAGCAGTCCCATAGTAATTCTTTCAATTCTTTTGCTGCGCTTTTCGAAAACTATAGACCAGATAAGATTTTCAAGCAGATTTTTAACCGGAAGATTATCCGATACGTCAAAATGCAGGTAATTTATCGCGCGGTTCTTGCTTGAAAGACCGGATAAAATAAATCTTCCGAGCAGGCTTTTTGCCCCTGCCATTTCAAGTGCGGTGTCAAGGAATTCGGGAAGAATGATAAAATTTATCGCTATATCGTCTTCGCCTGTATAAGCGGTTTCGTGAAAAACATACTGATTCATCAAAAGCAGCTCGCCCTCATTTAAGACAATCTGCGTATCGTTTCCTATAATATGCTTTTGACTTCCTTTACAAACATAAACCATTTCGATATAATTATGCTTATGCTTTGGAAACGCGGTGAACCGCGTGTTCGGGCGAACGGTTATAAGATTTCCGTATTTAAGAAGCTTTCTGCTGTCGACAGTCGCGCTGTCATCTGTTGCGTATGCGGAAATATCGAGCTTCTCACCCTTTTTCAGTTTTTCTTCTTCTTTTGTTATCTGTGATAATTTTTCAAGCAATAAAGTATCCATTTCATCACCGACTTTATTTTACAACATATTTTTCTTTTTTTCAACCGCTTAAGTTTAAGGAACGATTGATTTTTTTATAAAAATAAGATATTATAAATATGTTATTTTATCTCGGAGGAAATTTATGAGCAATTCAAAAAGAAAGAAAGCAATTATCAGGCGAAGAATATTTCTTATATCCTGCACCGCAGTTTTGATATCGGCAATATTGGGAATAGTGTTTGCCGTAAGTAAAATTTCTAATTCGGTAAAGAAAGCAAATTCAAATGTTTCCTCTGTTTCTTCCTCTCAATTGAAAAAAGAGGATAAAAACAAGGTGGTTTCTCAGGCAACGGTTGTAAATACGGGCGACCTTCTATTGCACAACCCGGTTTTAAAAGGCGCTCTCAAATCCGACGGAAGTTATGATTTTTCAGCTTTCTTTCCTAAAATAAAAAAATATTTTGATTCTGCCGATCTCGCAGTTGCAAATTTAGAGGTAACTCTGGGCGGAACGGAATCGGGAGAATATAAAGGATATCCGAATTTCAATGTTCCGGATAATTTTATCGACGAATGTAAGAATTCAGGAATCGATGTTTTGCTGACAGCCAACAACCACTGCTATGACACAGGCCTTTTCGGTCTTAAAAGGACAGTAAAAATCTTAAAAGAGAAAAAGGTAGAATATTTAGGGACTAAGGAAACAACTTCCGACCATACTTATATAATAAGGAATGTAAACGGTATTAAAATCGGTATGGTCTGCTATACTTATGAAAACAAGTGCGAAACGGCGGGAAGAAAATCTATAAACGGCGCCGTTATCTCCACAGAGGCAAATTCGCTTATAAATTCATTTTCCTATGAAAATCTTCCCGGATTTTACACCGAGGCCGAAAGTATTATAAAAGGAATGAAAACAAATGGCGCCGATTGCGTGGTGTTTTATATGCACTGGGGCGAAGAATATCAGCTTAAAGAAAACACTCAGCAAAAGAACATCGCTCAAAAACTCTGCGATCTCGGAACCGATGTAATCGTAGGCGGACACCCGCACGTGGTTCAGCCGATGGAAATGCTCACTTCTTCTGACGGTTTAAAACAAACGGTATGCCTTTATTCTATGGGCAATGCGCTTTCAAATCAGCGCTTGGAAGAGCTTAAATCGGAATGCCCCGGGGGACAAACAGAAGACGGTGTTTTATTCTATTATACCTTTACAAAATACGGCGACGGCTCTGTAAAGCTTACTTCTACCGATGTTATTCCTACATGGGTAAAAAAGACAGGCGAAAGATATAAGGCAAATTACACTATTTATCCGCTTGAAAATGCGCAGGCTGTCTCTTCTTTGGGACTTGATTCCAATAATCAGGCTCAGGCGCTTAAATCATACGAAAGAACAAAAGCTACTATAGAGGCCGGCCTTAGCGACTGCCAGCAAAAACTCGGCTGCAAGAAAAGATTTGAATAAAAAAATATACAGCCATAAATTTTTATGGCTGTATATTTTTGTTTAGCTTAATTTTACAAAACAAATATCATCAATTATTTTTATACTTTCCCCATAAGGATAAACTTGCATATCGGAAATTTCAGCACTGTATTTTTCTAAACTTTCATCGTAGCTTTTATAAGAGAAATTAAATCCGGGTACATTATTTATATAATTTATCAGCAAATCTTTGTTATTGGTTATGGAATCTGCATTATCAAATCCGATTATATTATATTGACCGAAAACAGATGAAATTCCTGCCGAATTTAAAAATTCAAAAGGACCATCTCCAACAAACATTACAGGTGTATCATTTTTAAATCCTTCTGTTCTGTAAATATCTCCGGCAAGCATAGTTATTTTTGATTCTAATTGAATCGAAGCATATCTTGCTTTTTCATATTGTCTGTTAACTAAGACAAAGTAATTGAAAATCATAGCTGAACATACAAAAAAAGAAATGATTGCTACCGCTCTTTTAGAATTGATTAGAAATCCTTTATCAGTATTATCATATTCAAATATTATGGAAATACCGCATATAACAAGCATTGAGAGAGAATATGCCGTTACCCAGTAATAAGAAGCATTATTACTTAAAATTCCAATCAGATTTGATGACAGAGGCAGAAAGACAACAAATAAAATTATTCCTAAAATTATTTTGGAAAATTGTTTGTTTAATACCAACTTTGCAAGCATAATAACAAAAGAGATAATTAAAAGTATTAAAAATGATCTGTTGATTAATATTGATCCTGCGGAGGTCGGCCCCAAATTGAAATTCCAAAAAAAGCCCAGAACAGATGTGTAAGCAACTTTTATTGCTTCAAAAAAGACAGAAGGCTTTAATATCCCCGTCATATTATTTATTCCTTTATAAGAACTAAGATCTATTCCGGAAGTTTTAATAACGATTTGAAGAATCACATAATATGCTATAACAGAGGTTATTAAAATAGAAACATAATAAAAACCATTCCATAAAATTTGAGAAAATTTTATATTCTTATCAAAAATCTGTTTAATACAAATTGTAACAAAAATACATCCGGCAAACCCTATATAGCCTTGATATGTTCCTAATGAAAGCGTTAAAAAAGCAACTGCCAGGAAAAAGGAAAGAACGCTTTTGTTTTTTCCGAAGTATGCCGAAGCAACTGCCAGAAAAGCGGTGATTGAGAAATAATCAAACCCGTTATACATCATGCAAACTGCTGCGGAGGGGAAAACCGCCAGCAACCCTAAACTGAGATATCCTGCAATCTTGTTTTTTATTTTCAGAATATCTATAATCAGACAGCCAGTAATCGCAGTGATAACAATTCCGATTATAGCTTGTAAAAATTTAATTGCCAAACTGCCTTTTATAAGACTGACAGGACCTGCAAACCATTTTCCCTGCGTTAAAAGCCATGATGAATCAGAGTAATATGAAAGTACCGAATCATGATTAATAAGATAATTCGATAAAAATAAAAAGTGTGTTAAAATCCCGCAAAACAAAGCAAATAAGAAATAATTCTTATATTTCACAAAACCCGATTTTATTTCATAATAATAGTTTTTTATTTCTTCTTTCATTGAATCTCCTTCTAACCTTAAAATTATTATTTTAATATAATATAATTATAACTTAGAGATTATCGATTTTCAACAAAAACAAAAAAACTGTTGAAAAAAAATTTATTAGTGTTATAATACTAATAAAAAGAATATCGGTTTTTAAAGACCTTAAAAGGGAGTAACCGGCGGGCATAATATTTTGTCCGTGTCTTCGGCGTCAGTACGGTTTTTTATTAAAGCCCGCTTAAGACTTAATAGGTAAGACTTTTATCGGTGCGCTTATTGTGTCCCGATAAAAGTCTGTTTTTATTTTTGAGGAGGTAATTTATGTCGGAATTATTTTCAAATGTATTAAACATCACCTGGCAACAGGCGGTTATGTGGGTGATAGGAGCAATTCTTATCTATCTTGCGATCAAAAAAGATATGGAGCCCACTCTTTTGCTGCCAATGGGATTCGGAGCGATCCTTGTAAATCTTCCGCTTTCAGGTGCGGTAACTCAGGTTTACAATAAGGTCAAAGAGATCGGCGTTATCGATGTTTTGTTTGACGCGGGAATATCAAACGAGTTGTTTCCTCTTCTGCTTTTCGTCGGAATAGGAGCAATGATCGATTTCGGACCTCTGCTTTCCAATCCGAAGCTTATGATCTTCGGCGCGGCGGCACAGTTCGGTATTTTTATGACATTCTCGCTTGCAGCTCTGCTCGGATTTGATTTAAAAGACGCCGCATCTATAGGAATTATCGGCGCTGCCGACGGACCTACTTCTATTTTTGTGGCTCAATATCTCAATTCAAAATATATCGGAGCAATAATGGTTGCGGCTTATTCTTATATGGCGCTTGTTCCGCTTGTTCAACCGCCTGTGATAAAGCTTCTTACCACAAAAAAAGAAAGACTTATAAGAATGCCTTATAAAGAGCGCTCAATATCCAAAACCACAAAAATCTTATTCCCGATCATTATTACAATGATAACAGGAATCGTTTCTCCGCGAAGCGTTGCGCTTATAGGATTTTTGATGTTCGGAAACCTGATAAGAGAATGCGGAGTGCTTGACTCGCTATCGGAAACGGCTCAAAAGGTGCTTGCAAATCTGATAACGCTTTTCCTCGGAATAACGATCGCAACAAAAATGCAAGCAAAATATTTCTTAACAAAAGAAACATTGCTTATTATCCTACTCGGACTTTTCGCTTTTGTTTTCGATACAGCAGGCGGAGTAATCTTTGCAAAGATCATAAATATCTTTTTACCGAAAGAAAAAAAGATAAACCCGATGATAGGCGCGGCAGGAATATCTGCTTTCCCGATGTCGGCAAGAGTCGTTCATAAAATGGGACTTAAAGAGGATCCGCAGAATTTCCTTTTAATGCAGTCGATAGGAGTAAATGTATCAGGACAGATAGCCTCTGTCATAGCAGGCGGATTAATCTTAAATTTAATAGGATAAGGCGGGCAGAATGATGAATTTCAATATAGGTTCTTTTTTAAAAACACTGCCGATTATGGGCAAAGGTATGGCAGGAATATTTATTGTAACGGTTGTGATAATACTCGTTATGGTAATTCTCACAAAGCTTGCTCCCGGCAAAAAGAAATAAGGCATAAAAAAATTGCTTCTGAAAAATTCAGAAGCAATTTTTATTTTTATTCTTTTTCGGTTTTCTCTTCTTCGGGCAAAACTTTTATTTCCAGGAGCGCCACCCTGTGGTTTTCAATTTTAAGCACCTTGATCTCAAGTTTTTCATATCTGAAGCTTTCTCCCTCTTCGGGGATCTGACCAATTTGCTCCATAGTAAATCCGCCGAGCGAAACAGATTCTGTTTCAACCTTGATATCGAAATACTCGCAGAAATCGGTCATTTCCATAGTGCCGTCTGCCTCATAGGTGTCGGCTCCTGTCTTCTTTATCATAACGTCAACTTCATCGTGCTCATCCCAGATCTCTCCGACAAGCTCTTCGATGATATCTTCCATTGTAACAATACCGTAAGTTCCACCGTATTCGTCAACTACGACCGCGATATGGGATTTTTCCTTTTGAAGTTCCCTTAAAATATCGCTTACCTTTTCGTTTTTCATAACGAAAATGGCAGGTGTCATAATGCTTTTAATGGACTTTTTGGTTATTCCCGACTCTGTGTAAAAGTCTTTAAGGTGAATAACGCCGACGATATGGTCGATATCCTCATCATACACTAGAATTCTCGAAAATTTTGTCTGTGCGAAAACCTTAGCTATTTCTTCTTTTGTACTGTCTATTGATACGGCTTCAAGATCTACTCTATGCGTTAAGATATCCTCCGCCTCAATATCGTTAAACTCTATTGCGTTTTTAAGCAGTTCACCCTCGTCTTCGTCAACACTGCCATCTTGCTGAACTTCGTCAACAAGCATCAAAAGTTCATCGTGCGACATTTTATTATCGGGATTAACTCTGAATATTTTTGAAATAAGCTTTTTCCAGAGCGAGAAAATGAAGTTGAGCGGCAAGAGCAGATATATAAAGATTCTTAATAGCGGTGAAGACGCCATTGCAAATTTTTCGGGATAATCCTTTGAAATGCTTTTAGGTGTTATTTCTCCGAAAATAAGAATTACCACTGTCGTAACCACCGTTGAAAGCGTTGCTCCTATGTCTCCGAAATGCTTTACAAACAAAACCGTTGCAATAGAAGCCGCGGCGATGTTTACTATATTGTTTCCTATTAAAATAGTCGATAAAAGCCTGTCATAGTTCTCCGAAAGCTTTAAGGCAAGATCAGCTCTTTTATCGCCTTTTTCGGCAAGCGTTTTAAGCTTGGTGCGGTTGAGCGAGGAAAACGCCGTTTCCGTGGCCGAAAAGTACGCCGACATGATAACCAAAATAACAAGGATCAATATCGACGAAAAATAATCGCTTGACATTGTTTTAAAAAACTCCTTTAAAATAATTAATAATTAAAAATTTGCGCAAAAAAGCATACCCGTTTAGCAAAAAGCTAAACAGATATGCATAATAATATCTGTTAAATAGTAATTATCAGCGTCAGTATTGTCGCCGCTATCGCTGTCCATTTAAGACTGAATCCTCCATTCGGATTTTAAGTATTTTGTAACATTATACTTCATAAATTTCATTTAGTCAATATTTTTTTGCAATTCTTTTGCCGAATCTTTTTCGACATTCTTGCGATTAACATAATTTCTGAACAACTGATAAAGCACGGATGCCGTGGGAACACCGATAAGCATACCTATAAATCCAAAGGCCCCTCCCCCGACCGTTACTGCCACCAGCACCCAAATTCCGGGAAGACCGACGGATTTTCCTACCACTCTCGGATAAATAAGATTTCCCTCAAGTTGCTGCAAAATTATAATAAACACAACGAACCAAAACGCCTTGGAAGGATCTATAAATAAGATAAGAAAAGCTCCTATCGCAGTGCCTATAATTGAACCGAAAACAGGGATCAGCGCAGTGAAGCCCACGAGAATCGAAACGGCTCCCGCATAAGGCATTTTAAATATCATCATTCCCAGGAAGCAAAGGCAACCTATTATTACAGCCTCAACCAATTGTCCTGAAATAAAATTTGAAAATGTTTTATCGGTCAAAACTATTATATTATAAACTTTTTTGAAATGCTTTTCGGGTACTATCGCATAAAGTGCTTTTTTTGCTTGCCTGCCGATTTTTTCTTTTTGAGCAAGAAGATAGGCGGCGAAAGCCAGCGCCAGCACGATATTGACAACGGTTGAGATCAAGGAAGAGGTAAGCTGCAAAGTCTTATTGACTATAATCTCGCCCTTATCTTTAAAATAATCCGTTATTTTAGTCGTAATTTTACTTAAGTCTATCTTAAATTCGGGGAGAATATCTCCGTGTTTTTCAAAGAATTTAGAAACCTTTTTAAGCCATACATCGGCTTTTTTGGTATAATCGGGCAATGCTTCGATTATCGTTTCCACAGTTTTTGTAACTTCGGGAATTATGATCAAAAACAGAGCTGCAATAATTCCCACTACTATTATAAAGCTTAAAATAAGGCAAACAGGTCTTTTAAGCTTTTTTGCAATATCTTTCTTTGAGTTTTTGAAAATTTTTATCCACAGCTTTTCAAGCGGTTTTAAAATTTCATTCATCACAAAAGCAATGCCCATTCCTACTAAGAACGGCGAAATTATGCTTAAAAATTTCAAAAGAAACGCACACACGCCCTTAAAATTCATAAGCACTAAAACAACAGCCGCTATTAAAGCTATCAGCATTGCCGCAAATTTAAAATTTTCTTTTGAGTTTTTCATATTAAAACCTCATTCTTGAAAAATATATGTTTTATGTTATAATAATAAAAAAAACGGATGGGAATAAAATGGAAATTAAAAAAATATATCTTGATGAAAGCAAAAAAGCCTATCTTGAAGCATTTATCTGCTTTCCGCAAAAGGGATTTAAAAGAAAAGGAATTCTTATAATTCCCGGCGGAGGTTACGGAGAAGTATGTAAAGACAGAGAGGGATATCCTATAGCCGACGCTTTTGTGGCCCGCGGGTTTAATGCATTTGTTCTTAATTACAGCGTGGGAATGAATAATAAATACCCTGCGGCTCTTATCGAAGCAACTAAGGCTATGAAACACATCAGAGAAAACAGCGAAGAATACGGAATTGATAAAGAAAAAGTTTTCGCAACGGGATTTTCCGCCGGCGGTCATCTCTGCGCCTGCCTCGGCACTATGTTTGCAAGAAAAGAGATAAAAGAAGCAATAAAAGATCTTGAATACGGAATAAATAAGCCTTATGGCATAATACCCGTTTATCCTGTAATTTCAGGAGTTTATCATCCTCATATGGGTAGCTTTTATAATCTTTTGGGAACTAAAGAGCCCACAAAAGAACAGCTTGAATACGTGAGCGCTGAACTCGCCGTAAATAAAGAAAGCTCGCCTGCCTATATCGTTTGCACTTCGAACGACGAAATTGTTCCTGCTTACAACTCTCTTATTTTTGCCAAAGCTTATCTTGATATTGGCAAAAAGGTGGAGCTTCATATTTATCCCGACGGACCTCACGGACTTGCCCTCGCAAACGCGATAACTTCCATAGGCTCCGAAAAATTCATCCGCCCCGATTTTGAAAAATGGATAGACGGGGCAGTATTCTGGGCAAATAATTTATAATTATTTTAACATATATAACTTTTCTTTTCAATCATTAAGGGGGATTTTTTATGCAAAAGTTAAAAACGATCTTATTAGGAATCATTTTGATCGGCATCGGCTCGGTTTTTGCGCTCAATGCCTTCGGAGTAAACACTTTAAACATTTTGTTTAAAGGCTGGTGGACATTGTTTATCATCGTTCCCTGCTTTATCGGACTTATAACCGACAGAGATAAAACAGGCTCTGTAATAGGTCTTACAGTGGGTGTTATGTTACTGCTTTGCGAAAGAGGAATTCTCGCATTTAAGCTGTTCTGGAAATTGCTTGTCCCTGCAATCATTCTTATTATAGGCTTAAAGCTTATAATAAAAGGCCTTTTCTTTAGCGATAAAAAAGAAAATTGGGATCTAAGCAAATTTAAGCCGAATATGAATTATAAATCATGTAACGCCGTCTTTTCGGGCAGTAAGCTTGATTATACTAATGAGGTATTTAAAGGTGCTGATTTAAACGCAATGTTCGGCGGAGTCGACTGTAATTTAAGAAACGCAATAATTGAAAGTGACTGCTTCATAGAAGCAAACGCACTTTTTGGCGGAATAGATATTATTGTTCCAGATAATGTGAATGTTAAAATTAGTTCAAATTCACTTTTCGGCGGAGTCGACTGCAAGAAAAAGCCGCCGTTTAACCCCGAATTCAAAACTCTTTTCATTAAAGCCTCTGCGCTTTTCGGCGGAGTAGATATTAAATAAAATAAAGAATATAAAAACATATAACCACCATATATTTCTATGGTGGTTATATGTTTTTATGTGATTTAAAATCTGATGAGGGCGGATATATAAATGAACTGAAGGTTTCAGAAAGCAAAAAAAGACTGCTTACAAGCTTAGGCTTTAACCCGGGAGTTTATATAAGTGCCGAAGTTACGGCGAAAGCCGGTAACACGGTTATATACAATGCCGGAGGAACAAAAGTTGCCTTAAGATATGAAACCGCGAAAAACATTTCCGTTGCAAAAGAAAAACCGATCATAAAACCAAGCTTTGAAAAATTTGATGATTATTTTATTAAAGAGTCTTCTCTTATTAAATCGGAAAACTTAAATATCGCGCTTGTGGGAAATCAGAATTGCGGAAAATCCACGCTTTTTAATCTTATCACGGGTGCCGATCAGCATATAGGCAACTTCCCGGGAGTAACCGTTGAGAAAAAAACGGCAAGGCTTAAAACCAAAAAATATATAACCGTTACGGACCTTCCGGGCATTTATTCTCTTTCGCCTATCACTACCGAAGAAAGGGTTACAAGGGATTTTATTTTGCGTGAAAAGCCAAACGGAATTATCAATATTATCGACGCTTCGCATTTAAACCGCGGACTGAGTCTGACTTTTCAGCTTTTAAAACTCGAAATCCCAGTGGTTATGGCGCTTAATATGATGGATGAAGTAAAAAAATCGGGAATAACTATAGATATCAAAAAAATCGAAGAAATACTTAAAATTCCCGTTATTCCTATATCCGCTTCAAAAAATGAGGGGATAGATAAGCTTATTTCTTCTGCGGTTTATACCTTTAAAAATAATATTCATCATAAATATCTTTTGCATTTCGCAAAATCGGAGGAAAACACCGCTTTAAACAATTATCTTAAAGGAATAGAAAATATTTTGATTTCATCAAAGACCGCTTTAAACATTCCGCCGGTATTCGCAGCGGAAAAGATTCTTGAAGATAAAACCGATTTTTTCGGTCTTAATTCAGAAGAAACAAAGCGCTGCAAGGATTTGATAAATTCAGTTGAATCTTATTATAAAAAAGAACCATGCGATGTTATAGCCGAAAAAAGATACGAATTTTCAAATCTTTTGATTTTAAAAGCTGTAAAAAATCCCGATAATATAAAAAACAAATCTAAAATCGCTGATAAAATACTTTGCGAAAAATGTACTTCGTTTATTATTTTTTCAGTTATAATGATGTTCATTTTATATGTAACATTCGGATCTTTAGGCCCGATTTTGCAAAATCTGCTATTAAATTCAACTGATAAGCTCAACACGGAATTAATAGGTTTATTAGCGAGTTTTAATGTAAATAAGCAATTAATTTCACTTATAAGCGGAGGAATTCTGCAAGGCATTTCGGCAGTACTTAGCTTTATCCCTATGATACTTTTACTTCTTTTCTTTTTAACTCTGCTTGAGGACAGCGGTTATCTTGCCCGAATAGCCTTTATATTTGACGGAATAATGAAAAAGGTCAATTTAAGCGGAAAAAGCGTAGTACCGCTGCTCACGGGTTTCGGGTGCAGTGTTCCGGCTATTTTGGCAGTGAGAACGTTAAAAGGAGAAAATGAGCGAAAAACCACCGCCGGACTTATACCTTTTATGAGCTGTTCTGCAAAGTTGCCTGTTTTTATCTATCTTTGCAATATTTTAAACTGCAAAAACA
This sequence comes from uncultured Eubacteriales bacterium, assembly GCA_934454845.1. Classification (GTDB taxonomy): domain Bacteria; phylum Bacillota; class Clostridia; order Oscillospirales; family Acutalibacteraceae; genus UBA737. The sequence goes on from CAKSGV010000014.1 coordinate 37,364, forward strand.
AAGGTTTTATAATTTCGATGCTTTATCTTACAGGAATATTGCTGGCTATTGCCGCGGCGGCAGTGAAATCGAAAAAAAGCGGCTTTAAAAATACATCTTCTTTTATCCTTGAAATTCCGGAATACAGAATGCCGAGATTTAAAAATGTTATTAAACTGCTTTTCCATAAAACGAAGGATTTTATAATAAGAACTTTTACTGTGATCTTTCTTATGAGTATTCTTTTCTGGTTTTTAAAAAGCTATGATTTAAGCCTTAATTCTTGCTTACCGGAAAACAGTATTCTTTCTTATATATCAGGGCTTATTTCCCCTGCTTTTGCTCCGATAGGACTTAACGATTGGAGAATAACAGCCTCCCTTTTTGCCGGCTTTGCCGCAAAGGAAAATCTTGTTTCGTCGCTGGAAATTTTAGATTTCAATAGCGGTGCATTTGATTTATATACGATAGCTCCTTTAATGATATTTTGCCTGCTTTATTCGCCCTGTGTGGCGGCGATCGCGGCTCAAAAAAAGGAATTCGGCATTAAAAGTGCTTTTTCCACTGTTTTATTTCAATGCGCCATTGCATACATATCGGCGCTTATATTAAGAACGATTTTAATAATTTTTATATAAAGACTGTTGATTTTTAAAAAACAGAGTAGTATAATATGTTTATAAAAATCCTAAAGGAGATTTTTAAATGCTTATTTCTACAAAAGGGCGCTATGCGCTCAGAGTTATGATAGATCTTGCAACTCATTCGCAAGACGGGTTTATTCCCCTCCCCGTTGTAGCGGATAGGCAGGGCATTTCAGAAAAATATCTTGAAAGCATAATCTCTGTTTTATCAAAAGCAGAGCTTGTAAAAGGAGTCCGCGGAAAAAACGGAGGATATATGCTTTGCAGAAAGCCGGAAGAATACACCGCCGGAGAAATTTTAAGGCTCACCGAGGGTACTTTGGCACCTGTCGCCTGCTTAGAGGGAAAAGAAAATGCTTGCGCAAGGTCTAAAGACTGCCCTACTCTTCCTTTATGGAAAAAGCTTGACGGTGCTATAGAAGAATGCCTTGATTCTGTAAAGCTATCGGATCTGATTTAAAAAAATAAAAAGTATTTCGTGGTCACGAAATACTTTTTTGCTTTTACTTTATTTTTCTTGCTTCGAGATAAAATCTTTTATCATCGGAATGACCCATTGAAAATGTTTTTCTCGGCAAAGAACCATCTGACAAAACCGCGGCAAAAAGATCGTTTTTATTCATTCCGTCAAAGAGAATTCCGAGAGTATTTTCTTTTTTGGATAGAGCTTTTACCGAAGTTTCATCGTGAATATAATCAACATCAGCTTCTTTGTGATTTTTTAAATAATCGTCAATAAAAGGCTGAAGTGCGGCAACTGCGAGCTTTTCGCGGATCTTTAATTTCTTTTTTATTTGCTTATCACCAAAAATAAAGGTGAATTCCTTTTCATTTTGCCCGCCCGAATTTTCACAGAAATTGCTGAATTCTTCTATGAAATATTCAGGATCGATATTAAATAAAACTCTGAATATCGGCTCAAAATCAAGCGCGGGATCATGGATATTTACGATTTCGACCAACGCATATCTGTTTAAAGCTCCGGGGTTTTGCTCATAGCATTTTTTCGCCGTTGCGAGGGAATGGTTACCGTCGCCTACGACAAACAAAAGTCCGTTATTCAACTCTGAAATTTTTTCGAGTATCTCAAGAACTAATTTTTCGCCGTTTCTATCGATTTTAAAGCCAGAAATACTTCCTGCGTTTTGCATAAGCTTAAAATCATAAATTTTTTTATAATTTGCGTTATTCTCTTCAAGAGTTTTGAACAGCTCGTTTTCAGGATCGTTGAATAGGAGCATAATATGCGGAATTTCAAGCGGAGAATCTTTCCTTATCTCAACTCTTGGAGGAATTCTCGAAAGCACTGTTTCCTCGGTTGCTCTAACAGCCGCGTTATTCTTTTTAGAAAATTCATAACTTTGAAGATCTATTTTTCCTATAAGACCGCGTCTTAACCGGCCGTCGCTCTGAATTCTTTTTACATAAACAAAAGAGTTTTTATATTGCTTAAATAAATTCACATTGAGATAATCGCGCATTTTCTCATTAGCTTGCTTTATCTTAGCGGAATTATCCGAAGATAAAAAAGCTTCGGGAAGAATGCAGTTAAAGGAGGAGGGGTATGTAGATACCTCTTTTTTAACCCTGTACCAATATTCCGGTTCGGAGGTATATTGATCGCAGGCAATTACTGCCCACTTTGTAAGATCCGAAACCGGCACAAGAATATCAGCCTGTGAAAAACAAATTTTATTATCCATAATTTTCTCCGTGAAATTTTAAAAGCCGCTTTATTTAGCAGCTTTTATTTTAATATTTTGAAATTTTTACCGAAAGAACAGTATCGTTGGCAACATCGACATTAATATTCATTTTGCTCTTTTTATCATTTTTGCTGATAAAATAATCAAGCGAATAATTATTGCCGTCAGTTGTGTAAAAATGAGATGGAGCACCGAGATAATCAATTATATCGGTGATAGCACTGCCGTTATTTACACCGTTGATCCAAAACTGCCCATATTTGGATTCCTTAATATTCAAAGAATTTTCGGGTATAGAATATTCTACAATATCGCACTTTTTAAGTTTTAAAGATGATTTTTCGGAATTGTAAAACACGGCCGTGATAATATTACCGTATTCATTTTCGAAAATTACCTCGCGAGTATCTCCTGCAAAGACCGATTCGCTTTCATCGTAACCGGAGCTAAGCTTCCAACCCTTTTTTATAAAATCCTTATAATCTGTGGGAAGAATGAGCTCGCTGCCGGAATAAGTTATTTTATACTCAAATTTTCTGCCGAGATAAATATCGGCATAATTTTCTTCATCATACTTACTGATATCAAAGAAATTTGACATAACAGTATCGGAAGATTTTATTTCGGGTATCTGCGAAGCTGATTTTTCGGACTGCGGCTCGGAGCTTTCAACACCGTAGCTTTTATCCACAGGATCACAGCCGGAAAAAACCATTACCGCCAACAAAACAGGCAGAAAAGATAAAAAAACTTTTTTTAATTTTTTCATAGCCGACAGCCCTTTCAAAAAACTTCTTATAATCTATTCTATTATTATTATATCTAAAAGTCAACAAAATTTCAAATTATTCGGTTAAATCTTTTTTTACCTGTATTTTAAGTTCTGAAAGAGAAGAAAATCTTCTTTCTTCTCTTATAAACTTTTTAAGAGAAACTCTTATATTCTTGCCGTAAATATCTCCGCTGAAATCTTTTATATAAGTTTCGCAAAGCACCCTGTCCGAACCGACGGTAGGTTTTACTCCGACATTGGAAATTCCGCTATAAATCTTATCATCAATTTTAACTTCAGACTTGTAAGCTCCGAAAAGTGGAGTTACAAGTGCACTCGGAAAGATTTGATTCGCCGTCGGAAAACCTAATTTTTCACCTATTTGATTTCCTTTGATAACTTCTCCCGAAAAAGAAAAAGGCATAAATAACAAATTGTTTGCCTTATCTATTTTCCCTCTCTTTACCATTTCTCTGATAATTGAAGAAGAGATTATTTCACCCTCGGTTTTTTTAGGCTCTGAAACTAACGCCTTAATATTATTTTTTAAGCAGTAGTCCTGCAAAAGAGAAGTATCTCCCTCAGCATTTTTCCCAAATCTGAAATTAAATCCGCAGGCAATAGCAGAGGGTAAAAATTCGGAATTTATTTTTTCAAGAAAATCTTTTGCCCTAATATTTTTCACTTTCAAAAAATCAAGCTCGCAGATATTTTTTACGCCTAAGGTTTTAAGCGCCGAGCGCTTATCTTCGGGCAGCATTAAAAGCCCCGATGAAGAGCCGAAATAAAATTTGGGAGGTTTTTGAAATGTGACGGCTGTTATTTCATAATCCGAAACACTATCAATCACCGCCGTGTGACCGCGGTGAATACCGTCGAACGTTCCGAGGATCACAGCTTTTTCCAAAGTTTTAATCTTCCTCCCTTTTAAAAGTATCTATAACACATTTAACTTTAAGTTCACTAAGCTCGCCGTCTGAAAAGCCGACGCCTAAAAATATATTTTGATATTTAACACGGCAAAATTCACCCGCTTTGATATCGCTGTTTTTCAATCTGTCAAGCGAGAGCGCGCCGCCGTTTGAAAACCTTACAGCCTGCTTTTCGGTAACAAAAACTTCCGGCATATATGAAACTGCATTTTCGGCGCTTGAAATATGCTCTTTGATATTATCTTTGTTTAAGTTGTCGAGCGAGATACACTCTTTATCGCTAAATCCCAAAACGCTTATTCTGCGCAATTCTTTTAGCGCTGCCTTACAACCTAAATATTCTCCTATATCGTTTACAAGCGATCTTATATAAGTTCCTTTTGATACTTTTACTTCTATTTCGCATTCGAAAGTTTCGAGATTTAAAGATAAAAGCTTTATATAAAACACTTCAATTTTCCTTTTTTCGATCTCGACGGACTTCCCCTGCCTTGCAAGCTTATATAAAGGAACTCCGTTTTTTTTAAGAGCGCTGAAAATCGGAGGCTGCTGAAGCTGCTTACCGGTAAAATGCTCCAAAGCAGCATAAATATCAGCTTCTTTAAGCTTTGATAACACAGATTTTGGTATAGTTTCTAATATATTTCCTGTTATATCGTATGTGTCTGTCTTAATACCAAATTTTATCAAGGCCTTATAAATTTTATCACTTTCTAGCAGGTATGGCGAAAGCGCGGTGGCTCTTCCGATCAAAATCGGAAGAACACCCGTGGCTAAAGGATCGAGTGTTCCTGTGTGACCCACTCTTTTTTCTCCTGTCAGCCTGCGGATCTTTGCCACTGCGCCGAATGATGTGATATTTTGCGGTTTATCAATCAGGATAAGTCCTGCCATAAGCTTCCTCCATAGCCTCTTTTACAGCCGCCAAAAGTTTGGCTTTAACCTCGGCAAGAGTACCTTTGAGATTTGCTCCGGCGGCGGCTATGTGACCGCCTCCGCCTATTTTGCGGCATATTTTTGATGCATCAAGCGGGCTGTATGTACGAAGTGAAATCTTATATTCATCAGTATTTATCTGTTTGATAGTAACACCTGCCGTTACGCCCTCAACACTCCTTGAAATCACGGCTATACCCTCAAGATCGGGACCTGAGCAACCTGTTTTTTTCTGCATTTCTGCAGTCACGGTTAAAACTATACACTTATTATCGAAATGATATTCAGCTGTATCTAAAACCATTCTTTCAAGTTCTAAAAGCTTTCTTGATTTGGTGTCAAACATTATTTTATTTATCTCGGCTGCCTTAATATCAAAATCATAAAGGCTTGCCGCGATAAGGTGTGTTTTACCCGTTACATTGGTGTATTTAAAACAACCTGTATCGGTGGCTATTCCGGTGTAAAGCGCTTTTGCGGCAACAGTATCGATGTTAATTTTCAGCCTTTCAAAAAGCTCGAATATTATTTCGCAGGTTGCCGACGCCGCCGCGTCAAGATAAAGGTTTTTAGCATACATCGTATTTGATATATGATGATCGATATTAAGATCGACTATATCCCCGAATTCTTCTTCCAAAGAACCCAAAAGCCTTTTATCTGCCACATCAACGGCAACTATCACCGCATCTTCCCTTTTTATATGGTCGGTTTCCTTAATAAAGTAACCGTATTTTGAGGGGATAACATCGGGGCAGATAACCTCTGCGCATTTACCCATTTCCTTTAAACCGTAAAAAAGAGCATAAGCGGCGCCTAAAGTATCGCCGTCAGGCGAAGTATGAGTTAAAATAACAAAATTATCATGCTTTTTAAGAAAATTGGCTGTCTGTCTTAAATTAAGCACTTTACAGGAAACATCGGTTTTTCTCATACCGGATCAATCCTCTTTTCCGCTCGGATTTTCTTTTTTAAGAACCTCGTCAATTACTTTCGAAATTCTCGCGCTGTTTTCAATCGAATTATCAGCGACAAATTTAAATTCGGGAACTTTTCTGAGCCTTAATCTTCTGCCGATCTCACCGCGGATAAAAGAACCTGCGCTTTTATTGAGTATTTTAACGGATTCGGCGGTTTTTTCACCGCCCTCTATAGCGCTGACATAAACTGTTGCATAAGACATATCGCCTGAAACCGTCAGCTTAACTATACTTAAAAGCTTGCTTATTCTCGGATCTTTTATCTCTCTGAAAAGTTCGGAAAGAGCAAGTCTGATATCCGATGTTACGCGATCGATTTTATGACCAGCCATTAATCTCTGTACTCCTCCATAACAAATGCTTCAAAGACGTCGCCTTCTTTGATATCGGAGAATTTTTCAAGTCCGATACCGCATTCGTAACCCTGAGCGACTTCCTTAACATCGTCTTTAAATCTGCGGAGCGAAGAAATTTCATCCTCCGCGATAACTATACCGTCACGAACAACGCGAATCCGGCAGGCTCGTGTGACCTTGCCGCTTGTAACATAGCATCCTGCGATTGTTCCGACATTCGAAATCTTATAGGTATTTCTGACTTCAACCGTTCCGAGGATATTTTCACGGAATTTAGGAGCGAGCATACCTTTCATAGCAGCTTCTATTTCTTCAATACAATCGTAAATAATTCTGTAAAGTCTGATATCCACACCGTCACGCTCGGCTGATTCTCTCGCGACCGCGTCGGGGCGGACATTAAAGCCTACGATAATAGCGCCCGAAGTCTGAGCAAGCATAACATCTGATTCGTTAACAGCGCCTACTCCGCCATGAATAACGCTTACCTTAACCTCATCGTTAGAAAGCTTTTCAAGGCTGTCTTTAACTGCTTCAACGCTTCCCTGAACATCGGCTTTAACGATAACATTGAGAGTTTTAAGATCACCCTCGCTCAACTGATTGAATAGATTGTCAAGAGTTACTTTTTCTTTAGCGTTAAACATATCGTTTTTGATCTTTTCCTTGCGCTGTTCTACAAGCTCGCGGGCCAAGCGCTCGTCGGAAACAGCATCAAACCCGTCGCCTGCGGATGGTGTTTCCGCAAGACCTGTGATCTCTACAGGTACAGAAGGGCCGGCAGTTTTAACTTCTTTGCCGTTTTCATCTATCATCATTCGAACTCTTCCGACGGTGGTTCCGGCTACTATAATATCGCCGAAATTAAGAGTACCGTTTTGCACGAGCAATGTTGCAACAGGGCCTCTTCCTTTATCAAGGCGAGCCTCTATTACTACGCCCTTTGCTTTTCTGTTCGGATTAGCCTTAAGTTCAAGCATTTCGGAAACCAGAAGAATGTTTTCAAGGAGCTTATCTATTCCCATATGTGTTTTTGCGGAAACAGGAACGCAGATAATATCGCCGCCCCACTCTTCGGGAACGAGCGAATGCTCTGTAAGCTGCTGCATAATTCTTTCGGGATTGGCGTCGGGCTTATCCATTTTATTTATTGCTACAATTATCTGTACCTTTGCGGCTTTAGCATGGTTGATAGCCTCAATAGTCTGTGGCATAATACCGTCATCTGCGGCAACAACCAAAACGGCGATATCCGTAGCCATAGCTCCTCTTTGACGCATAGCGGTAAACGCGGCGTGACCGGGGGTATCTAAAAATGTGATATCCTGACCGTTGCAGTTTACTCGATAAGCACCGATATGCTGTGTAATTCCACCGGCTTCCGTATCGGTAACGGCAGTGTTTCTTATAGCGTCAAGAAGAGAAGTTTTACCGTGGTCAACATGACCCATAACGACTACAACCGGACTTCTCGGAACGAGGTCTTCGGCAGAGTCTTCAGTGATATCCATAATCTTTTCTTCTATCGTTACTGTGACGGCGTGTTCTATTTTAGCCCCCATTTCGGTGACGACTATTTCGGCTGTATCATAATCGATAACCTGATTTACAGTTGCCATCATTCCGAGTTTCAGCAGTGTTTTTATAACCTCTGCCGCGGTCTTTTTGAGCGCTGCGGCGAGCTCGCCGACGGTTATTTCATCACCGACAGTTACCGTTATAGGAGTTTTCTTAATCCTTTCAAGCTGCATTCTTCTAAGCTTATCCGCCTCTGTTTCGCGCTTTGTTCCCTGCGGGCGGCGGTAATCCTGTGATTTTTGCTTAATTTTCTGCTTACGGGTGAAATTATCGCGCATAGAGTTTGCGGGAGCGATAGTTTCATATTTTTCATTATATTTATCGATATTTACATTTGAAGTTCTTGTATCGACGTGTCTTAATTGAGCGGGACCGCGATTAGGCGCCTCGCCGTTTTTCTTTTCTTTTTTCTTCGGCGCGACAAGATGACCGGTATAAGGCTCTTCTTCCTTTTTAACTTCTTTTTTAACCGGCTTTGAAGCTGACTTATTTTCTGCTTTTTTCTTTTCTGTGGCTTTAGCTTCTTTAGGCTCGGATACCTTTTTATCTTCTTTAGCTTTTTCAGGCTCCGCCTTTTTGCCCTCGGCAGCGGCTGCCGCCGCTTTAAGCTGCTCAAGAACAGCCATTTGCTCAGCTAATTTTTTATCCTTTTCGGTCTGCCTTGCTTTTGCCTCTTCGGCTCTGTGCTCCGCCCCGGTTGCAAAATAATCGTCAAAGCTTTTAACGCTGTTATCTTTAGTAATAATATCGAAAAGAAGTCCTATTTCGTCTTCTTTTAAAGAATACGCGGATTTTTTCTCTTCTCCCGTTATTTTAGTTACAACGGAAATAATATCCTTTGAAGATACTCCAAAATCCTTGGCGATATCGCTTATTTTATATTTATTAGTCATTGGCATTTCCTCCTAAAGCAATAATAGAATCGGCAAAAGAGTGGTTATTCACCGAAACGATTCCGCACTTTGTGCCTACGGCGCGGGATAAAGTAAAACTGTCAGTTTCAATTAATTTAATTACAGGAACGCTGAATTTCTCTCCGAAAAAGCATAGTTCCTTATAGCTTTTATCGGAAATATCGCAAGCCGCGAGAATGAGATCCGATTTGTTTTTTTTGATTGATGAAACCGAAGAATTCATTCCGAACGACACATTCCCTGATTTCACGGCGAAACCCAAAAGAGCAAGAATTTTATTTGTTTCCAAATTTTTCGAACTCCTCATTTAATTTTAAATATATATCTTCGCCTATCTGAGCCGAAAGCGCTCTGCTTAAAGCATTTGTTTTTTTTGCTTTTTTGAGGCACTCGCTATTCTTGCAGATATAAGCTCCTCTGCCCGCGGCTTTAAGAGTAGAATCAATAAATATTTTACCTTCTTTATTGCGAACAATTCTTAAAAGCTCATTTTTATCTTTCATACTGCGGCAGACAATGCACATTCGCTGCGGTGCTTTTTTCTGAAACAATTTTTATTACCCCTAAAATTATTTTATTCGCCGAAAAATCCGCTTTCCGGATGAATATCTATTTTCCAGCCGGTAAGCTTAGCGGCAAGGCGGACATTCTGTCCTTTATTTCCTATTGCAAGAGAAAGCTGTGATTCCGGAACGCTTACCTTGCACATTTTCGGCTCTGTGCTTAAAATTTCAACTGAAACTACCTTTGCGGGAGAAAGTGCTTCTGTTATAAACGCAACGGGATCCTCGCTGTATTTAACAATATCTATCTTCTCGCCCGAAAGCTCTTCTACTATTTTATTGACTCTTGCTCCCTTAGGGCCTATGCAAGCGCCGATAGCGTCAACCTCCGGATCGGGAGAATAGACTGCCATTTTTGTTCTTGAGCCTGCCTGGCGGGAAATGGCTTTTATTTCAACGGTACCATCAAAAATCTCGGGAACTTCCGTTTCAAAAAGTCTTTTTACAAGACCGGGATGAGTTCTCGAAAGCATAATTCTCGGACCTCTCTCTGTTTCTTTGACATCGACTACATATACTTTTATATGGTCACCTTCTCTTAACTCTTCTTCGGGAACCTGTTCAAGCTTAGGCAAAGTTGCCTCATTGGTTCCGATTGTGAGAATGGCGTTGCCTGTTTTAGGATCGATTCTTTCTACAACTGCCGTGAGAAGCTCTCTGTTATGACGCTGGAATTCCTCAAGCATCTGACCTTTTTCGGCTTCTCTTACGCCCTGGCGGAAGTTGTTTTTGGAATTCTGTGCAATTATTCTTCCGAATTTTAAAGGATCAAGCTTTATATCTACAAATCCGCCGATCTCTGCATTAGGATCAATTTTTTTCGCGTCGTCAAGAGAAATCTGCGTGAAATGGTTTTCGATATTTTCAACGACTTCTTTTCTCGCTTTTACTTCAAAAATTTCCTTATCGACGTCTATAGTACAGGTCACATTGTCCTCGCCGTAATCCTTTCTTGCGGCAACAGCGATCGCGTCAGCAATTTTTTCAGCTATAAATTCCTTCGGAATTCCGCGCTGCTCCTCAAAAAAATCGAGAGCCTGAAATATATTCATCTCTTCTTTTTTAGAATTCTTTTTAGCCATTTTCCAAAATACCTCCGTTTATTTTAATCAAATTCGTATATCGCTTTTGAAATGTCTTTCTTATCGAATTTTTCCGATTTTCCGTCAATTATTAAAGTTACGGAATTTTTATCGGTTTCTGATAAAACGCCCTTTCGGGTTTTTGATCCGTTTAGCGCTTTGTAAAGCTTTATTTCGATCTCTTTTCCGAGGCAGAAATCGAAATGCTCGTCACGGGTAAGCTCACGGGTGAGCCCTGCGGAGCAGACCTCAAGATAATAAGATTTATCAATAGGATCGGCTTTATCGATTATAGGATCGATTGCTCTTGAAACCTTTGTGCAATCGTCAATCGAAACGCCGCCCGGCTTATCGATAAAAATTCTAAGATAATACTCTGCACCTTCTTTTAAAAAGCGGACATCCCAAAGGGACACGCCCTCGTTTTCCACCGCTTCCTTTACAAGATAAGCTACTTTTTCGGCAATTTGAGCCATCAGCAGACCTCCGAAAGATTTCAAAATTAAAAGTGAGCGGGTTGCCCCACTCACCTTTCTTAGTTTCTTTCAGTTATTATAACACTTTAACAATTAAAAATCAAGTGTTTTTTTCTCACCATTCAACATTTGTAATATTATCAAGTCTATCGGACTTTTTAGTATTGCCCTCATAGGTGTTTACAGTTATGCTTATCTCGGTTTCGGGGCTTACCTTTGTGCCTGATTTAACCGACTGATCAATCACAACTCCGGGCTTATCTTCTTCGTCATACTTTTCGAGAATTTCAATATTTTCATATAAAAATCCCTGCCTTAAAAGGTCAATGACTGCGTTTTCTTTAGTACTGCCTATTACATTTGCAACGGATATTTCTTTAGAGCCCAAGCTGATAGTGAGATACACAACCGTATCCTCGGTTACCTTTGTGCCGGGCTTTACAGACTGCTCGCAGATCTTGCCTTTTGCATATTCATCGGAATAGACCTTATTCTTTATTTCAAGCTTAACATGGGTATTTTCCTTTTGAGAAGCCTCAATATAGGTTTCTCCGATAAAGTTCGGAGCGGCATAGGTCAGAGTATCGGAAACGGTGCTTGAGCTTACCGACGGTGTAAAGTCTGTTACGAGGCTCGGCTGACTTTCATTAAGATTATCTTTATTTTTAGAAAATTTCTTTATTCCTAAAACCACTCCTATAACTATCAGCGCTGCCAAAAGCGTAGTGCCTGCGGCAATAAGACCGTACTTCACAGCGGAATTTTTCTTGTCGGCAGTTTCTTCTTCCGCTTTGACTGAAGATTTTTCACGGTGCTCCTCCTCAGGCTTTGCCGCGGGATCTTCGGAGGTTGTTTCACCGTAAACCAACTCATCTTTGAATTTATCTATAGACACTGTTCTTTTTTCCGGATTTAGCTTTAATCCGTTTGCCAGAGAAACCAAAACAAGTCTCGGAAGCTCTTCCGCCGCCTTTGCCGGTATCGAAACGGTATCATTTTTAAGCCTTTCGTCAGCAGATGCGGGGGCTGTTCCGATAAGTACGCGGAACAATGTGGCTGAAAGCGAATAAACATCGGAGTATTCCCCTATTCTCATTCCGGCAACGCCGTACTGCTCGGGCGCAGCATAACCGGAAAAAAGCGTTTGAGGAATATTTGTACCCGGAACTCTGCATTTTAAAATAGAGATATTTGTGAGTCTTAATTTTCCGTCTCTTCCGACATAAATGCTTTCCGGGCTTATCGCACAGTGGAGAATTCCCATTTCGTGAAGTCCCTTAACAGAATCGATAAGCGGCAAAAAGAGCGGTCTTGCCTGTTCCCATTTTAGGCTTCCGCCGTTCCTGTCAAGAAAAGATTTAAGAGAAATTCCGGCAAAAGCGTTGGTTACGCTGTAAGCGGTGTTATTTTCTTCAAAAACATCTTTAACCGGCACGATTGACGGCAGCTGACAACCGATAAGTTTTTTATTAAGCTCTATAAAATCTATCAGGCATTCGTTAAACGCGAATTCTTTACCCTTTACAACCGTTACGCACTTATCGGCGTTTCTGCCTGTCAGACTTACGGGAAAGTATTCTTTTATATTCACAGTTGCCCCGTCGAGAGCGTCTAAACCTAAATATGTTATTCCCTCGCTGTTTTCAGAGAGCTTTTTACCTATAATATAGCGCTGTTTTAAAACGCTTTTTGCCGAAAGCGCCTTTAAACCGTTATTTTCCGTTTCACTGTTATATCCGCATAATTTGCAGATCTTTTCCCCGCCGTTATCATGCATACAGCCGGGACAAATTCTATCGGTGTTCATAAGTTACCTCCGAAGTGAATATTAATCACATATTATTTTAACATATTTGTCAAGTGCTGTAAAAAAAGTCCTATTTGAAGTGTCCGGATTTCTTTTCAAAATAATCTACCGGTATTATTTTTTTGAATACGCAGGTGTAATGGTTGGTTATCTGCCTGTCCTCGTGGAGCGAGCCGAAATACCAATGTTTAAAAGTGCAGGATCTTCCTATTTCTTCAAAATAGCCGTTAAGCTTATTTACATGGTCGATATCTCCGCGCCTTAAAAGCATTGCGCTTTTTACTAATGACGGCGGCTCGTGGGTAATGATATAGTCGATATTGCAGCCGTAATCGTCAAGCGCCTTAGCGCCGTCTGCAAGCTCCTGAGCCGTGGGCTCTTCGGATCTCCACCAGAGATCGTTCTCCGTTCTTAAATCCCTATCGGTGCTTTCGCCTCCGCCGAAAGTGAAAAAAGAATTGCCCTCTATCTCAAATATTTGCCCTCTCATAAGATGCAGAAGATTACCCTTTATTCTATGGACCTTTCCACCCTTCCACACGGTCACCCGGCTGCGGCCGATAGTTTCAAGATCATCGTGAGTTCCCTCGACAAATGCGGTTACAAACTTTCTTTTTGAAAGATAATCGATAACCTGATCCTGAGTTTTCGATCCATCAAAAATATAACCGAAATCGCCGCAAATTATAAGAACATCGCCCTTTTTAAGTTTTCGGAATTCACGGTCATAAAGTCTTTCAAGACAGCCGTGCATATCTCCGGTAACATAAATCAACGCTTAAATCAGCCTTTCTGTAAAGTAAATACTTTATTTTTTTGAGAAATTGTGATATACTTTATTTATTATATCATACATTTACGGAGATTTCTATGAAAAAAAGAATATTTTCCTTGGCTTTAAGCTTAATAATTATTTTCAGCCTTTCCGTTCCGGCTCTCGCTTATGAGCCGACAGGGTTTGAAGTCAATGCTAAAAGCGCATTGCTCATTTCGCTTGATACCGAAAAGGAGCTTTATTCAAAAAACAAGGATCAGAAAATGTATCCCGCCTCGATAACTAAGATAATGACTGTTATTTTAATGCTCGAAAGCGAAAAATATGATCCTGATGCAAAAATAGCTATGACGGAGAAAATTCTTAAAACCGTGAGCGGCACCGGAAGTGCCGTTTCGGGGTTAAAGGTCGGCGAAGAGGTAAGACAGATAGATATGGTCTATTATGTTTTGATGTCTTCTTACGGCGACTGCGCCTATCTTGTTGCGGAATATTACGGCGGCTCGACAGATAACTTCGTTAAAATGATGAATGACAAGGCAAAAACCTTAGGCCTTAAAAACACTCATTACACAAATCCTGTAGGTCTTCACGACGACGATCATTACACCACAGCGGCCGACACCGCAATTCTTACAAATTACGCACTTAAAAATGAAACTTTTAAATCCGTCTGCGAAAGTTCAAGATATACAGTCCCCGCAACAAATCTTTCTTCCGGCAGAACACTTTCTACCACAAATTTTTTACAAGATAACACGACGAATTATTATTATGTTTACGCAAGAGGCGTTAAAACCGGTTTTACAGACGAGGCTGGCAGGTGCCTTGTAAGCACGGCGTCATACAACGGATATAATTATATGTGCATACTTTTCGGCTGCACAAATAACAAAGAGCATCGTTACGAATTCATCGACAGCAAGAATCTCTACAAATGGGCTTTTAACAATTTTTCCTTTAAAACCGCCGCCGACACTTCCACGCCTGTGTGCGAAATTCCCGTAAATCTTTCTTTTGACAGCGATTTTGTAAAACTCTATGTGGAAAAAAGCTTTGTAACCATTCTTCCTAAAGATGCCGATGAGTCTACTATAACCATAAAGCCTGATTTCAAAGGCAAAAAAAGTATTGACGCGCCGATCAAAAAAGGTGAAAAATTAGCCGAGGCAGACGTTTATTATGCAGAGGAAAAAATCGGCACTGTAAATCTTATCGCTCAGGAAAACATCAAAAAAAGCACACTTCTTTCGATCTTTGCAGGTATCAAATCCTTTTTCTCTTCAAAATATATGAAAATTCTCTATATTATGATAATAGCATTTATTATAGTATTTATAATTCTTATTATCCGTCTTAATTCCGGCAGAAACAAAAAACGCCGAGTTAAATATATTCCATACGATGAAAGAAAGGAAAATGACAATTATGAAAATAAATAAGCTCTTATCTTTTATTTTAACCACTTTAATGGTGATTTCTTTTGCAGGCTGCGGCAGTAAAGAAACCGAAACCGAAAGCACAGAGAAAAGCGACCTTACGGTTACCGATACAGCTGAGATCACCGTTAAAGACAAGGGTGTTATCAAGCTTGAGCTTTACGGAAAACTTGCTCCCAAAACTGTGGAAAACTTCAAATCGCTCGCAAGCTCCGGCTTTTATGACGGACTTACATTCCACCGCATAATCTCCGGATTTATGATCCAGGGCGGCGATCCTCTAGGCAACGGAACGGGCGGAAGTGAAAATAAAATTGTGGGCGAATTCAGCGCAAACGGCTATGAAAACGATCTTTCTCACACGCGCGGAGTGATCTCGATGGCAAGGGCTAATGATTATAACAGCGCCTCTTCGCAATTTTTTATAATGCACGCCGACTATCCCTCTCTTGACGGGCAATATGCAGCTTTCGGCAGAGTGACAGACGGAATGAATATCGTCGACGATATCGCGGAAAACACTCCTGTGACCGACAGCAACGGAACTGTAACAAAAGAAAATCAACCGATAATCGAAAGTATAAAGATTACAAACTAATTTTTGAATTTTCCTCCTGTTTTTAAATGCGGGAGGATTTTTTTACCCCCTTGAAGAGGCATAAAAACTGTAATAATATAATTATCTAACGGAGGCGGGAATGTGAAAAAGAATTACCCGGAAAGGCTCGGAGATTCGGAAAGCTTTCATTCGCTTAATATCCGCAAGAAAAGGCTTAGAGGTTCTTTTGATTTTCATATGCACTATTTTTATGAATTTAAGTAAGTGAAAAACGGAGCTTTTAACCATTATATTGACGGAAGACAAAAAACGGTGAATAAAAACGGGCTTATTTTCGTCGATCCCACGGATATCCATTCTCTTCGGCTTAACGGCGAGCCTCCTTTGCTTATAACAGTTCATTTCGGACATCAGCTTTTAACGGACACGGCAAATACCAAAATTTTAAATTATGCTTCTGAACATTATTTATATGCAAGCAATATGGCAGAGCTTTCTTTTATTTCTCAGCTTAACCAGGCAGATGCTATGCGATATGCAGCAGAACATTTGCGCCGCCACAGAGAACGCTGTAAGGGCGCACTGTATTGGCAGCTTAATGACTGCTGGCCCGTTGCCTCCTGGTCGTCAATAGACTATTTCGGCCGCTGGAAAGCGCTCCACTATTTTGCAAAAAGATTTTTTGCGCCTGTTTTACTTTCTGCCGAGGCTACAGGAACAAAAATAAAGCTTAATCCTTCAAACGAAACTTTAGAAGATTTTGAGGGTACTATCAAATGGATGATAGTAAACAGCTCAAATAAGCTGATAGCTTCCAATGAATTCAAAGCTACCTGCAGATCACTTGAAAGCGAAGATAAAACCACTCTTTACCTCGATGAATTTATTAAAGGCCACGAGGAAGAAAGAGTATTTATAACCGAGCTTTATTCTAAAGATAATAAAAAGCTTTCAAGCTCCACCGTGCTTTTCTGCAAGGCTAAGAGATTTAAATTCAAGACTCCTGATATAAAAACAGAAGTTTTCTCCGAAAACGGACAGACAAAAATCAAAATTTTCTCTGATTGCTTTACTTACAGAACTGAGCTTGATTTCAAAGAGACTGACTCGGTGCTTAGCGACAACTATTTTGATATTTACTCAAAAGAGCCTGTTATTATCACTGTTGCTGACCTTGATGAAAAAACCGTTAAAGATCGGCTCGTTATCAGAACTGTAAATAATCTTTCATAATAAAAAAATGACTGCTTAAAGCAGTCATTTCAGACAGTAGACAAAGTCCTCAGCAAGAGGGCTTTGTTTTTTTGCAAAGAAAGAGAAAATCATCGAAAAAA